>NZ_JAOVZW010000012.1 GCF_026460885.1 Chryseobacterium formosum | reverse complement strand
CCAACACATTTGGAACATGAGTAATTTTCTACTTTCATATTTTTATTTTCATCTATAAAAATAAAACGAGTAACCATTTAAATTACTCGTTTTTTGATTGATTTTTATTTAATTTCTTTGGTAAACCGCATTCATATAGGAAACCAACAGTTCTGAAACATTACCAAAATCCTAACAACATCACTATTAAGCTGCGTTAAGTCAAATGCAATCAACTGCATATATCGTTTTTCTTCTTCATTAATAGGAACAGAAAATATATCACCTATTTTTGTCTTTAATCTTTTTGCCATCATTCGAAATCAGGATACACAAAGTTAAATTTTCCCGTTTTTATTCGTTCAACTATTGCAAAAGGTGGCATCACAATTCCAATTTCTGCATTACGGTTTTTTCCCTCTAATTTTCCAATATTTGTAAAATTGTCATCGTTAATATGCCAGATTCTCCAATTATTAGAAACTTTTACTAGTTCTCCATTTACTTTTTGTCCGTAATCTAACGTCCCCCTAAAAACAATATTATCAATATTTGGGTTAACAATACTTTTGCCTTCCTGTGTAAAAAGATTTTGTTTTACACCCACATTTATCATTGTATGAGCGTGAAAGTCGATTTCTCCTGAAAGCAATTTCTCATAATCGGGTTGTTCATCTTTAGAATATTCCTTTTTATAGGAACGAATCACATCGCTATTAAGTTGGGTTAAATCATTTGCGATATACTGAAAATATTTTTTATTGCCGTTGTCTAATTCTACGGAGAATATATCTCCGATTTTTGTTATTACTCGTTTTGGCATTATTCAAAGCTTGGATAGAAAAAATTATATTGACCAGTTTTCATTCTATCAACAATATCATAAGGATTGACAACTAAACCTAAATCTGCTTTTTTATTATTTCCTTCTAGTTTTCCAACGGGGGTGAAATTTTCATCATTAATTCTCCAAACGTACCAATTTTCAGATACCTTTATAACTTCATTATTTATTTTTTTACCTGAATCTCGAGATCCTCTAAATAAAGGGAGCCGAATATCTCCAACATCCTCAATATTTCCAATTTGTGTCCAAAGATTTAATTTAATACCGAATTTAGTCACACAATGAGCATAGAAAAAAACTTCATCTTTCACTATTTCTTCTAATTTTGGTTTATCATTAATAGAATATTTTTTTTTAAATGCTCTGATAACATCACTATTTAGTTGTGTTAAATCAATTGCTATTAGTTGCATATATCGCTTTTCTGTTTCACTAATTTGAACTGAAAATACGTCCCCTATTTTTGTTGCTATTCTTTTTGCCATATTTTTTTTATTAACTAAGGTGTTACACCATAAAAACTCCATTTTTTTGGAGAGATAGAATTGATTTTATTTAATAAAACACCTCCGTTTCTCTGTAATCCCCATTGATTGATTAGATTTTGCTCCATAATACGAGCTTGTGATTTAGTTAAAGATCCTTGAATAGCTTCAAATCTTAACAAACTTTTTTCACCACCTGCTGCCATATGTTCTGCAAATCGTAGAGCCGGGTCACGGCTTGTAATTCCTGCATATCTAATATTACCTGCTGCATCAAGACCATGATAAACAGAAAATGTTCCTCTTTCGCTAAAATTTGCTAATATTCTTGGAGCAATTCTTCCATACAAATTACTAGCAATTCCGGATAGATATCTTCCTGCACCGATAGCTTTCCAACCTGCTGAGAATAATGCTCCACCTGCAAACTGAATTGGCAGTTCCAGAAACAATCCTCTTTCTAACGCTCCAATAGACTTTCCGATTTTTGTTTCATTAATGGCTGTTTGCCATTCGCTCATTGCCTGTTGAGTATTCCAATTTGCTTGCACGCTTTGAATCCCACTTAATAAAACGGCGCTATTGAAGTCACTTTTTACATAATCTCTACCACTGCTTCCGCCGCCTTGTCCTGACATTGCAACTCCTTCAATATCTACGGCAAAACTGGAGTTATTTTTCATGAAATTATTCATCCCCGAAACACTTCCACCGCCACTGAAATAATTGAATAATTCGTTGATTTCGCCCTGGTTGGTCGTTGAAATCATATTACCATCTGCGCTTCTGGTATACATCCCGGTAGGATCTGAATAATTTGCAGGATTATTTAATGAAAAATGAAAAGGCGTCTGATCTGCGTATGATTCTGAAAGCGCATCCATTCCGGTGAATCTTCCTACATCAGGCATGTAATGACGGAAGTCCATCGCATACATACCCGTTTCTTCCTGCATTTCTTTACCGTTGTATTCATACTTATAGCTACCACCAGCATTAATTCCTTCACGGTATCTTAAGCCAAATGCATAGTAATCATTTTGCTGTACAATAGCCGCTGTATTTCCTTCTCTTGTAAAACTTACTCTTACGTTACTTAAATGATCGCTGTAGTGGTAAATATAGCTATTATTTACAAAATCAAAATAACATTCCGAAGTCGTAAAAAATTTTAAACCATAAGCACCCGTAAGACCTGTATCATTTTTATATTGAAAACCATCGATATATTCTGTAGTAGCAAAAGCATCTCTACGGTTTCTTCCAGAGAAGTAATGATGTATCTTTTTAATTTTTACACCA
>NZ_JAOVZW010000011.1 GCF_026460885.1 Chryseobacterium formosum | reverse complement strand
ACCATCGATATATTCTGTAGTAGCAAAAGCATCTCTACGGTTTCTTCCAGAGAAGTAATGATGTATCTTTTTAATTTTTACACCATCTGCACGGTAAGCATAACTTATGTTTTGATAAACATCACCGCTTACTCTCGGTACAAAATTATTAAACTTAATATATTTCGAAAGATTAAAATCATTGTATTTAATTTCCAAAATACCTTTGTCTACATGATTGGTCATATTGCCGTTATCATCATAAGAAATTGTATTTCCTGATGTATCGGGATAACCGCTATAGTTATTTTTATTGTCAACAACAGAAATCATTCTGTTGGTATTCTGATAATTATATACCAGCTCATCTATTTCTTCCAGAAAGCCATTGTAACCTTTTTGGTTTCTTTTCAGGTCGGTAATATTTCCATTAAAATCATAATCCATGGTTTCATTATACAACCCATTTTGTGGAAGCGTAGAATTAGGCTCCTGATATAATGCTGCGGTCAGTCTGTTGTAGGTGTCATACTGGTAACTGTACTTTTTCAAAACATCTTCTGACGAATTTTTCCAAATCATCTCAGTGATGTTTCCGTTGTAGTTTGCCTGTGCTACAGAAGCGTCTGAGGTTGAGGCAAACTTTAATTCGTATCCGAAAAGATCGGTTCCGAGATTATCAGGATTGTTTACTTTGGTAAGCATTCCGCGGATGTTGTAGGTATAATCTATGCTTTGTAGATTATTGCCCACTTTTTTAGTGATAACCTGTCCCAGATCATTATAGGTATAATCAGATAGAAGCTCTTCGGTATTACCATTTACCTGATGGTAATGCTGCTTCATTCTAAAGTGATCATCATACACAAATCTTTCTTTAATCACCACTTCAGAAGGATCTGCATTGGTCTTTTTGTGATAGGTATTGGTTTTTAATACGGCTCCCGAAAAGTCAAGCTGTTTTTCGATGTTGGTATAACCTCCCAAATGATTAACGCTCCTGCTTCCTACAGGTCTCAGTAATGCATCATACCAAATGTGTGAAGCAGACCAGCTGTCATCATCAAGGTTTTTCACAAACGAGCTTGTCGGCATCGATTTCAGACTTCTTGTACTGTTTACCCCGTTGCTGGAAAAACTTTGTGATCCGTTGGTCATGTAAAACTCCAAAACATCCGTATTAAGCGGATAAAAAGTAGAAGCAAGACCAGTGGCAGTATAAGTATCATAATAATTAACTGTGTAAGGCACAAATGCAGCAGAAGGATAGGCTGTATTGGTATAGAAAATTTCTTGTCCGTTTAAGGTAAATGATGATGTATTTCGGCTTTCGTTATTCAAACCTTTTGCATTGGCACTGGTTTGTTCCTGTAACCTTGTTCCTCCGATAAATTTCCCTGTATAGACCACTCTTCCAAACTTGTCATAGCGGGTGAAAAGCCATCGGTTCGGCTGCTCAGTATTGTTTTTCATATTGGCATCCTGAGAAGCGACTACACGGTTTTGCTGGTCATAAACCATATATTCCCAACCTTTTCCCGGAAGTTTTTTCTCTACCTGCCTGAAACGGTTGTCATACACATACTGATAGCACAGTTCATTTAAAATCTGTGAAGTGATGACATTATTGTTTGCCGCAATCTGCTGTTCTGCTTTGGGTGAGATTACAAATGCTAATTGGTTGTAAACATTGTAAATATAATACGTGTCCAGCTTTCCCGAACCTGTTCCTTTTCTCAGCAATACGGTTTGCCCGTCAGAGTTTTTAAATTCTGTGGTTATTTTTCCGTCTTCATCGGTTACCACATTTTTAGATAACTGATTAGGAATATAAAATGTAATACCACTTATGGTTGTCGTAAGTGTCGCATTTGCCCAAGACACTTCGGTATTATATCTTTTCACCTGATCAGATTCGATATTGGTGAGATACTGCATTTTGGTGGTATGCCCTGAAGACATTGCCCACTCTGTTCCGGGATTGGCAACTTCAAAGACTCTGGCTAGAGGTGAAGCCTCAATTTCCTGCTGAGAAAAAGCATTGGCAACGCCATAATAGCTGTTGACATCTCCCTCAGTGGTATTATGTATTCCGTAATTTGAAGTGGTTACAGGAATCGGCAGGAGTGTTTTCGACTGTTTTCCGGATTGGTCATAAATTACAGGCACCACAAGATCTTTTCCTGAAACTGTTGCTTTTACCTGTACTACTTCTTTGGCTCTTCCCAGACCGTCAAAATATTGTACGGTTTCTGTTTTCTTGCTTCCGTCAGCTGAGAGATAATTTTTGGTATAGATGTAATTTTCGTTGCTTGGCAATTGCGCATACGATAAAAATGAAAAGAGAAGAGTGAAAAGTGAAAAAAATATTTTCCCATCTTTCTTTCTTGGTTCTTCATTTTTCTTTTTTAGTTTTTCATTATTATTTCTATTCATCGGTTTAGTGTTTGTTTCGAGGTTTTAATACTTGCTACAAGCATGCTGATAAGTTCATCATTATGCGTGGTGTGTGTATGAAATACTTTTGTACTAAGAAAATCTGTCTTGAACAAAAGCTCGAGCCAATAGTGTGTTTCATTGGCTTCTTTCAAGGCAATATACAGTTTGTTGATAAAATCTGCTTTGCTTTGGGCAAATTCTGCTTTTCGTATCAATGCTCCTATTGCAGTACCGCTGCGGAGCATCTGTTTAGACATCACAAATTCTTTATTTTCTGCTAGTTTTTTGTAGAGACTTACTATATCAATACTGAAAAGAAGACTTTTTTCTTTTAGAAAATTCTTCTTTTGATTTTTCTCTTTTAGTTCTTCATTATTCATTCTGCCTAATTCTTATAGTTGTATAAGTGCTCTTTTACCGTATTTCCGTTTACGTCTACTACTTTAAGAAGTCTGTTGAAAGAGTCATATTTGTAGAGTTCCATAAGCCCGTTTGGTGGAATTGTGGTGGTAATTCCTACCAAAGGATTATAAGTGTAGCAGGTTACCATAAAGTTCTGTAAAGCAGAATCGTTCTTGAATGTATTCAGAGCTGCAATAAGTGCCTGTTCTTTGGCTTCTTCCTGAGCAGGAGCAGCATCTGCATCTTCATTCGATGCGTTCACAATCGCAGTTATAAGATTCGCGGGAATATCCGAAAGTTTGGCACCTTCTATTTTGGCAATAGGAAGCGTTTTATTATATCCGTAAATAATGGTTGTTGAAACTCCGCCCGAACCCGCATCCGGAAAAGCGGTAAACTGCACAGGGTTTCCTTTGTCATCGTAAATATCATAAGAAGCACTTTTTAAGGTTTGGCTTAGATTATCCGGTAAAAAGCTGATTTGTGAGGTAGGGTAGAAGTTGGCTGTATTCTCAAACTTCGTTTCAGATTTTGAAATCACGGCACCGTTCTTTTTAGTTTCTATACTGATAGGAACAGTTATGATATTGTTGGCCACAAATCTGTTCCCTCTTCCTTTGGGATAGGTAATGTTAGATTCTGTGACAGTACCCTCTG
Source organism: Chryseobacterium formosum (assembly GCF_026460885.1). Classification (GTDB taxonomy): domain Bacteria; phylum Bacteroidota; class Bacteroidia; order Flavobacteriales; family Weeksellaceae; genus Chryseobacterium; species Chryseobacterium formosus. The sequence goes on along the minus strand of NZ_JAOVZW010000011.1, from coordinate 176,466 downwards.
CACCTGTATTTTTTTGCTGTATAATATTATAATCGCTGATGTCTCTTGTAATTTCTGAGGTGCTTGAATAATTACCTGACGAAGTGTAGATCGTAGAAATTGTTTTTTGATTCTGAACGATTCCGTTTCTGATGGCATCTACCGTTACACCATAATAATCTGCTACTGTAACATAAGAACTGCTGAGAGACTTCATCTTTGATATAATGGTGTCTTTCTGAATCAGATGATTATTTTTGTCATAAATTTCTTTCTTTTCAAGTAATCCGTTAGACAGTATGTTTACATAACGCATCTCACTTCCTACAACCACCAGAGAGTCCTGAGGATTTTGAGCAGCTTCAGTTTTATCAAACAGCGTTCTGTAATAATATTTTGCATATCCTTTATTTTCACCAACCGTTTCTTTTACGTTTTTGTAAACAACCGTCTGTACATTCTCAATATCATTTAAAAAACCACTTGTTTTGCTGTTGTCGTCAAAGCTTTTATATTCATATCTTCTCGTTAAAGCCTCTGCAACAACATTGTTATCAAGATATTCAATTCTTTTTATACGTACTCCTTTTCCTGTAGAAAAATTTTTTGCCGGTAAAGATCGATATCGTACTCTGCTAATAAAAACTGTACCTTTTCCTCCGGTGCCACCAATTGAAAATGTATTCTGTCCCGGAGGATACTTTTTATGTCCATTGATGTCATCAGCACCTCCGTCTAGCGAACCATTAATAAAATAATTACCATCGGCCGGCTGGAATGGTCCATTGGTGTAAAGCTCTCCCACAGCTAAATGAAACAAAAGGTAACTGTAGCCATCCGGTTGATCAGTATTGTTTGGCAGGGTAAATGTTACCGTATTTGGTCCTGCCTGTACATTAAAAGGATACATAAGGATGTCCTCATAATATTGTGCTTCTCTGTCAACAACTTCATGGGGCGGCATAGACAACATATAATCTGGGTTGGCCTTATCAACGAAATATTGATTAGGCTCAAAAGTGTACTTTATTTCAGTGCCGTTAGAATATTTGATACTCTGTAACAAGCCTACTCCTAAATATTTAGGATTTTTGTATTCTTCTTTGAAACATCTGTAAGAAGGATCAAATCCGGGATAATCTGACCAATAATCTAAAAAATCAAAATTATTTACCGGATAAAACATAGGATATTTTATTTCGGTAGTTTCATAAGAAGATCCCGTACCATATTTCAGAACTTTACTCAATAATCTTTTAGACTGCCCTTCATCTGTAAAGCATCCATAATTAGGGCCTTGAGCTATAAATCCTAACGGATAATTTATTAATCCGGCATACGACTGTATTACATATTTCTCAATTCTTTTACCGGCGCTGCTTCTTAATTCTACCGAATTCAACTGAAAAGGATCCTGATAAGACTTTCTGTCATTTGCATTAAATGTATAGTCAAAATGAATGCTTCCAAAATTTCCTGCTGTTATTTTACTGAGCTTTAAAGATTTTACAGGAATTTGCATAAATGTAGAACTGGTAAAATGTCTGGGCACCATATAGCTATCTTGCAGATATTCAAACACGGCAAGCTCATTACCGTTTACATCATCAATTTTTGTAAGATAATAGCATCCCGTAAATTCAACGTTCATTCCCCCGTTTGCATCTAAAAAATAATAGGAATTGTCGAGTGTTTCAAAATAATAAGAAACTCCGTTTTCATCAATAATCTTAAATTTATAAAGATTGGTTCCCGTTTCTGTGGCAGAAATCTTATACTGATTCTCTGTAATTTTAGAAAGTATCTGATCTCTAAACTGAAAACTTCCTGCTTTACCTAAAAAACTAAAATGATACTTATCGGTAAGGGCTCCGCTAGCAGGATTTACTTCCCGGTAAATAAAATTAACGGCTCCTGATAAGTTCCATCCTAATCCCACATCACTTGCCTTGCTTTCCATAAATGTATTGTTGGGATGATAGCTTAATCCAAGATTAAAAGAAACATTTTTATCATGAGTAGCCAATGAAAAGAATGGTATTCCTATTTCAGGAATACCTGTAGAAAGCGCTGAAGGAGATTTAATTTTGCTGGCAATACCAGCAGCACTTGGAGCTGTGATATTTAAACCTGGTATGGTAGACTCGTACGCCTGACCTATAACGGCAAGACTTATCAGGAATAGTAATATTGTTAAAATCTTTTTCATGTGTTTTTATTTTTTAATCAATTTAGCATTAGCAGTTTGGGTATCCGTTTTCACAACAATCAGGTAAGCTCCCTGAATCAAATTCTGCGTATTCATCTTTGTTACCTTATTCTTAGTTTTCAGGCTCTGTAATTGTCTTCCACCCATATCGTAAAGAATAATATCTGCCTCCTTAAAATCAAATCCCACTTCTACATAACAGTAATCTGATACAGGATTAGGATAAATCTTAATATCCTGCTTTTCGATTAGTTGGTCAATCTGACTGTCTCCCAATTTCACAATCTTCCAGTTTTCTCTTCCTAATTCTTCAGCGCTCGTTCCTGCCAAAACAATTGAACCGTCTTTATTCATCTTCAGATCAGAAAGCCTTTCCTCTTTCTTTCTCGATTCTCCTTTTATGTGTTTTCTCCATTGCTCATTTCCGTTATTGTCAATGTAAAGCATCCAGAATGTCTCATCATCAGCTTCAATTCTTCCTTCTGCCTGAGTGTAGCCACCCAATAAAACGCCTTTGGTTGATGGTTTCCCGCTGATGACGTTCATGCCCATCAGAATATCACGGTTCTTGAAGTTGTACGATTTCTGCCACTGTTCATCACCTTTTGTATTTAAAGAAATCAACCAAATATCTGTTCCTTCCTCAATTCCAACGGTCTTATTACCCGATCTTTCAGATCTCGATTCTCCACCAATGATATATCCTGATGAAGTAAAAGCCATCGTTCTTAAATGATCATCTCCTTTACCTCCGAAATTCTTTTCCCATTCTACTTTTCCTTCTTTGCTGAGCTTTACAATCCAAAAATCGCCTTCGCCAAAATTGTTGGTGGTTTTTGGTTGATAGTTGATGGTTGAACTTCCCGCTTCCATCTTCCTGCTTCCAATATATTCGGAACTTCTTGAGTACATTCCAAGTAACGCACCGCCATCAGGAGTAGGAATCATTTTTTCCACTTCATCCAAACCTTTGCCTCCTAAAATTAATTCCGAAAGTACCTTACCGTTTTTATCCAATGTGGTCACCGTGACATCTTTAGAGCCAAAACCGTTGCGTGAGTTCTGAACATTTCCTGCGACCATGAATCCAAAATTCGTTGTTTGAATGACAGACTTTGCTTCTTCATCCTGAGAAGTTCCCAATGTTTTCTGCCAAAGTTCATCCCCGAATTCGTTGATTCTTATCAGCCAAATATCAGATCCTCCTTTTGAAGCATCTTTTTTATCTAAACCTTTCCCCGAAAATGAAGTTCCACACAGAAGAAAACCTCCTTCCTGCGTAGCCACAGTTGCCGATAAAAAATCATGATTCTGTCCCGAGAAATATTTTTCCCAAACTTCCTTCCCTTGTTGGTCAAGTTTTACCAAATGGAAATCGTAGCCGTTGTTCTGTTTTTGGTTGTTTGTTGATGGTTGATTGTTGTTTGCCTGAATGCTGCTTCCTGTAATCAGGTATTGCTGATCTATTGTTGTGGTAACCTGCGAAAGAAAATCCTGAGTAGAGGATTTAATGTCTTTCTGCCACATCACATTCTGAGCATACAATACAGCGGTAGTACATAGTAGTAATGTACTCATGTAGAGCTTTTTCATAATTTGAGTTTTTATGATTATTAAATTTTTGCTAATATAAAACTATATTTATTTCCTTCTATGAGGAAAACCATAAGGTTGATTAAAAATTGATGATTTTTTAACTTTAAATATTCTTTTCTCATTTCATCTGTTTGTTTTATGTCTTAAACTTCTTTAATGCAAATATCAATTGCAAATACGACAAACTATGACGTAGTATTTTTAATTCTAAACTTTTATTAACTGATTTTTGTTGATTATAAAAAACGAAAGGCGCAGAACTAAAGCCAATCCGACAAAGAGGTACTGCGAAGAACCCTGTATCCAGAAAGACTTAGCCCGCGCCCATATAGGTACACGGGCGTAAGTCTATCAATTTTGGATACATATGAAGATTCGCAGTTTTCTTTGTCCAAGTTGATAGCTTACGCTGTGTTATCGTAAAAATAATGAGTCAAAAGTAGTAAATTTTTTTAAAAGAGAATTACCGTATAAATACGGTAATTTTAATAATGTGATTTAATTAAACAATAATTATGATTAATTTATGTTTAGTTGAATAAGTGTAATAATACAGTAATAAGAATACATTTTAATTACTGTATTATATCCCTACCTATATATTATTTAATTTTTTTATATTTGATTATTCACAATTAAAAAACATAAAAATGGCAGAAAGTAAAAACAACATTGTAACCCACGGATTGAGTGGAAAAGTAGGAGACTTATTGGTATTCAGCCAAAGAAACGGCAAAACCATCGTTTCAAAAGCTCCGAAAGAACGAACTGGTGAACTTTCGGATAAACAGGAAGTTCAGAAGCTTAAATTTCAACGGGCCGTTTTGTATGCAAAAACGGTAATGAATGATGCTGATAAAAAGCATATGTATGAAACGATGTCTGATGACTCCAAAGGAATCAGTGCCTATAATGTAGCGGTAGCAGATTTACTAAATGCACCTAAAATTCAGGAAATCAACCTTTCTGCTTACACTGGAAACCCCGGTGATACAATCCGAATCATTGCAACAGATGATTTTGAAGTGGTATCAGTAAATGTGAAAATAGAAAATGCAGACGGTTCTCTTGTAGAAGAGGGTAATGCGATAAACAATGGCGCAGAATGGGTTTATACTGCTATAGTTTTAAACTTAGATTTGTCAGGAGATAAAATCACAATTACTGCTTCTGATTACCCTGCCAATATGACAGAAAAGTCTGAAACGTTATAATGTAGCAAATCTGTTTTTGACGGAGGAACGACGGAGACATGACGGAGCGATAACCTCTCAAAATAATATGTCAAAATGACAAAAAATTTCAAAAAGAACTAATCCTTCACAAAAAAACCTTCCAGATTTTGGAAGGTTTTACTTTTTATATGTGATTCAGATTACAATCCGAATTGCTTTGCAAACAAATCTGGGAAAACTCCCAATGCAACAAGTGAAATGATAATAAATACCGCAACAATATTATAAGTAATTGTTACTCTTTCTGATGTTTTAAAGGTTGTTTCTTTAAAGAAGAACATCGCAATAATCAGTCTTAAATAATATGCAATTGATACTGCTGAACCTAACACTGCTACAATTACTAAGAACGCATTGTTATCTTTGCTTAACGCCTGAGCAAATAATGAGAATTTACCCATGAAACCTGCCGTTAAAGGAATTCCCGCCATTGACAATAAAGAGATGGTTGCTAAAACTGCCAATAACGGTTCAGATTTAGCCAACCCTTTGAAAGCTCCGTAAGAAGTTTCTCTTTTCAGTTTTTCAACCCAGATTAAACACATAAATACTCCCACTGTAGACAATGAATAAGCGAATAAGTAAAACGCCAATGTATAAGTAGAAAGAGCGTTCATTCCGAAGAACACCAATCCGATATATCCTGCGTGTGAAACTGATGAGTATGCCAACATTCTTTTAGCATTTGTCTGAGCAAGACCCATTGCATTTGCCAACAATAAAGTAATGATTAAGAATACCCCTAAAATATTGATCCATTCGTGAGTAACACCAGAGAATCCAATCGTCATTAATCTGAATAGTGCATAAAATCCTGAGATTTTCACCACGCTCGCCATGAAAGCAGTGATTAATGAAGGTGAACCTTGGTAAACATCCGGACTCCACATGTGGAAAGGCGCTAAAGCAACTTTAAATGCCATTGCACAAAGCATTAACACCACTCCAAGAATAAACATTCCGTTGGTTGGGTTTACTGTGCTGAAATCATGAATTCTGTATAAATCAAATGTTCCTGTGCTTCCATAGATAAATGCAATTCCTAATAATAAGAAACCTGTTGCAAATGCTCCCATCAGGAAATATTTTAATGAAGCTTCGTTTGATCTAAGATCAGTTTTGTTGGAACCTGCCATTACATACAACGGAATAGACAAAATCTCAACTCCTAAGAACAAAGTCACCAAGTTTTGGTATCCGAACAATACAAAACCGCCGCACAATGCAAAAAGCATTAATGCATATAATTCTGACTGATGGTTTCTGTGATTGCTGAATGCAAAACCTCCCAGGAAGAACAAAAGCAAAGTCGTTACAATAGAGATTTTTGTAAACAAAGCCGTATTTGCTCCGTACTCATACATTAATCTGTACTTTTCGAAGAAAGATGCTTCAGGTAAAAAGCTTACATACAATGCAACGATTAACCCGAAAATCCCAATGTATCTTGCGAATTTTCCTTTTTCAAAAACTCCCGTGAATAATGCAGCAACTGCCGTCAGGAAAACAATAATTAAAACACTCATAGTATAGATTTTGAGATTCGAGATTTGAGATTTGAGATTTGAGATTCAAGGTTGGGATTTTATAATCTTATTTTCTTGGTCTCTTATATCCTTGTCTGTTGTCTCTTAATCTCTTAATTTTTTAATTTTTTTAATCTTTTAATTACTCATTGATGAATAAACAAACTTCAATGAACTTCCTACCATATCGATAATCGGTTGAGGGAAAACTCCCAATAGAATTACAAAAACTGCAATACTTGCCAATACCGAAAATTCTACTGCTGATAAATCTTTAGCTGTACTCAAAACTGCTGTATTACCTTCACCAAACATTGCTTTACCGTAAAATCTTAATAGATAAACCGCACAAAGAATGATCGTTAAACCAGCAATAATTGAAGCCAGTACGTTAAAGTCAAAAATAGATTTAATCAGGATAAATTCACCAATGAAACCATTCGTCAACGGAACTCCCATTGAGCCTAAAACAATCAATAGAAATAGTACCGCAAACTTAGGCGCTACTTTTGCCAAACCGCCCATTTGTCTGATATCTCTTGTTTTGAATCTTTTGTATAAAATATCTGCACAGTAAAACAAACCTGCCACGTTGATACCGTGAGCGAAAGTTTGAACTAAAGCTCCTTCAGCTCCTTCAGTAGTAAAAGTTCCATTTAAAGTAAGAACTGCTGATGAGAAAATACCTGCAACCATTAATCCAACGTGTGAGAAAGAAGAGTAAGCGATGATTCTCTTCATATCAGTCTGGATAATCGCAATTAAAGCACCGTGAACAATTCCGATAATAGCAAGGATGATTACAATCTGTCCTGAAATTCCTAGAATAGCGCTTGGTGTAATTGGTAATAAATATCTGATTACTCCGTAGATTGCCATTTTCAGCATAATACCTGATAAAAGCATCGATCCCTGAGTAGGAGAGTAGGTATAAGTATCCGGTTGCCAAGTATGGAATGGGAAAACCGGAAGTTTCACTGCAAATGCAAAGAAAATAAACCAGAATACAACAGTCTGCTGCGTTTCACCTAAATCTGCATTATACAAATCTGTAAGAGCGAAAGATGCTGAATGCGTGTAAACATAGATTAAACCCGCCAACATAAACAAAGATCCTACGAAAGTGTAAACGAAGAATTTTGTTGTGAACTCCATTCTTTTGTTTTCCTGTCCCCAAAGAGCAGCAATAAACCAGATTGGAATAAGCGTTACTTCCCAGAAAATATAGAATAACAAACCGTCTAAAGCTGTAAATACTCCTACAAGACCAAACTGCATCAGCAAAATAAGTCCGTAAAACGAGTTTTTGTAGCTTACGTTTTCGTTAAATGATGATAAAATAATTAGAGGCGACAGAATATTGGTCAGCAATAAAAGAAGCAAACTCATCCCGTCAATTCCGAAATGAAGGTTACTTTTTATAAACTGCGACCAAGGATAATTGATCTCGTATTGCAAAACACTGTCAACCGTCGGTTCAAAATTGAAATCCGAAAGGATGTAAAATGTAAGCAACATTTGAATCAAAGCAATTCCTAATGCCAAGTATTTACTGGAAGCATTCTTCCACGCAAAAACTAATCCCGAACCTACAAGAGGTAAAAGTAATAATGTTAATAGTAAATAAGACATTATTGTAATATAAAGTTAACAATCAGTATAATTCCCACAGCTAAAGTCATGATTAAAACATAACTTTCAACGTTTCCGTTTTGAATACGCTTCATAGATTTTCCGCTGTCTTCAGCACCTTCACCTATGTAGTCTACAAAACGGTCTAAAACGCCTTTGTCAAACATTTTTCCGCCACGTCCAAGTCCTTCAAAAGTTTTTACAATTAAAGCATTGTAAAGTTCGTCTACATATAATTTTTTAGCAGAAAGTTTTTCCCAACCTGTATAATCTTCTTCAGCTTTCGCCATTTTCTTCTTGTTTACGTACATGTTTTTAACAATGAACCAAACTGTGAAGAACATTAGAATAGTTGCTCCCAAAAGAATCATTTCTGTATTGAAATCTACTCCCGAAAGAGTCATTTCCATTTGCTTGAAGCTTTCCGGGGTCAATACTGGTTTCAGCCATTCCATTAATTTAGCATAATGACCGTGACCGATAAAGTGTGGTAAATTAATAAAACCTCCGATTACTGAAAGAATTGCCAGAACGATTAACGGTAACGTCATGTTCATCGGGCTTTCATGTAAATGGTGTTTTTGCTCATCTGTACCTCTGAACTCTCCGTGGAAAGTAAGATAATACAGTCTGAACATATATGCTGCGGTTGTTGCTGCTAAAATAAATAACATTACCCAGTAAATAGGGTTTTTAGCAAATGCTGCAACCAAAATTTCGTCTTTAGAGATCATCCCTGAAAGTAAAGGGAAACCTGAAATCGCCAATGTTCCAATCAGGAAAGTAATATGAGTAATAGGAATGTATTTTTTTAAACCTCCCATAAAACGCATATCTTGTTCGTTGCTCATTGCGTGAATTACTGAACCTGCTCCCAAGAATAATAATGCTTTGAAGAAAGCGTGTGTCATTACGTGGAACATTGCGGTAGAATAAGCTCCCAAACCTAAAGCGATGAACATAAAACCAAGCTGTGAAACTGTAGAATATGCCAAAACTTTTTTGATGTCGTTTTGACGCAGTGCGTAGAAACCAGCCAAAGCAGCAGTTAAGAATCCAATCAATAAAATTCCTCCCTGAACAGTTGGAGCTAAAGTGAATAAGAAGTTTGATCTTACCACCAAATAAATACCTGCAGTAACCATCGTTGCTGCGTGAATTAATGCTGAAACAGGAGTTGGACCTGCCATCGCATCGGGTAACCAAGTATATAAAGGAACCTGAGCAGATTTACCAACAGCACCGATAAATAAACTCGCTGTGATAAAGATGATGATGGTTCCGTCTAATTCAAATTTAGAAGCATTTTGTGCTACTGAAATATAATCTACAGAGTTAGTCTGAGACGCAATCATGAAAATACCGATCAATAAACCAAGGTCACCGATTCTGTTCATGATGAAGGCTTTTCTTGCTGCTTTACCGTATTCTTCGTTGGTGTACCAGAATCCGATCAATAGATAAGAACAAAGACCTACACCTTCCCAACCTATGAATAAAATCATATAGTTGCTTCCCATTACCAAAAGTAACATCGAGAAGATGAAAAGATTTAAATAAGTAAAAAACTTATAGAAACCTTTATCGTGGCTCATATATCCGATAGAGTAGAGGTGAATTAAAGATCCGATTCCTGTGATAATCATTACCATCATTAATGAAAGCTGATCGATCTGGAATCCGAAATTGATCTGAACGCCGTTTACTCTGAACCATTCGAATGCTTTTACAACAACCGCAGGACTTTCAGAGTCAAAATTTAAAAATAAGCTTACCGCAATACAAAAAGATGCAAAAACTGCAGCTGTTGCCAAACTTCCGACTACAATCTTAGGAAGATTTTTTCCGAAAAGTCCGTTGATAAGAAAGCCTATAAGTGGTAAAAGTACTATTGCATATATTAAATTCTCCATTCTTATCCTTTTAATTTATTAAATATACCTACATCTACAGAACGGGTGTTTCTATATAACATCGCAATAATTGCCAAACCAACCGCTACTTCGGCTGCTGCAACTACCATGATGAAAAATACCAAAAGCTGTCCGTCGCTGTTCCCGTTGTACGCCGCAAATGCAGCCAATAAAAGGTTTACAGAATTAAGCATAAGCTCTACACAACCTAAAATTACAATCGCATTTTTTCTGAGCAATACTCCCAAAACTCCAAGACAGAATAAAACTGAACAAAGAGTAATGAAATATTCCAGAGGGATGCTTTGCATAAATGTATTTACTTCTCCCATAATTTTATAAATCTTTTTTACCGATTAATACCGCACCTACAATACCTGCCAAAATCAGGATGGAAGCAAGCTCAAACGGCAAAACATATTCATTAAATAAAAGTCTTCCCAGATTTTTTGTAAGACCTACACCTCTGTCTACGTTTTCAACAACTACATGGTTATCCTGTACTCCTCTGAAAACACCTAAAACTCCAATTAAAAGAAGACCTGCTGTAAAAACTCCAACAAACTTTAAAGTATTGTTCTTCTTACTTTCGTCTTCTTTATTAAGATTAAGCATCATTAAAATATAAAGGAATAAAACCATGATGGCTCCGGCGTAAACAATAATCTGGATGATGGCAAGAAACTGTGCATTCAGAAGAACGTACATTCCCGCAATCGAAAACATTGTAACAATTAATGACAAAATAGCATATAAAGGATTTTTTGCAAATACGAAGTAAACCGCACTTGCCACTGCTAAAAACGCCACCAAGAAAAATAAAAACTGATCCATTATTTTACCGCATTTTTTTGTTTCTCGGATTGTCTTTCTGTGATATCAATCCTTTCGTTTATTTTTTCAACTAATTTATCTTTACCGTAAATGAAAGATCCTCTGTTGGTCTCAACATCAACCAATCTGTCTGTAAGATAAATTGCAGATTTCGGACAAGCCTCTTCACACATACCGCAAAAAATACATCTTAGCATATTGATTTCATATACCGATGCATATTTTTCTTCTCTGTAAAGATCTTTTTCTTCTCTTGTTCTTTCAGAAGCCGTCATTGTAATCGCTTCTGCAGGACATGCTACTGCGCACAATCCACAAGCTGTACATCTTTCTCTGCCTTCTTCATCTCTTTTCAAAACATGTTGACCTCTCCAGATATCGGCTCTAGGCTTTTGTACTTCCGGATAAGAATAAACATTGGGAGCACGTTTTACAACGGTTCTCACAGCATGTTTAAAAGTAATCCCCATTCCTTTGAAAATCGCCGGTAAGTAGATTTTCTCAGAAAAGGTCATCTCTTTATTTGAAACAACTTTTGATCTGTTTGTAAGTTTCATTCTTTTATAGATATTAGATGTTAGACATTAGATTTTAGACCAATCTTGTCTGTTATCTTCATTTATATTCAATTTTTTTAATTTCCAAAAGCTAAAATCACAGCTCCTGTAATCATTAAGTTTACCAATGCCATAGGAATTAAAGTTTTCCATCCTAAGTGCATTAACTGGTCATATCTGAATCTTGGTAATGTCCATCTGATCCACATAAAGATCAAGATTCCGATTACCGTTTTAGTTAAAAATGCTATGATACTCAATATGCCTGCTGTATTTTCTCCCCAATTATCAGTTACCCATTCAATTCCCGGATAATTATAACCTCCGAAGAAAAGCACCACCATGAAAGCATTAGAAATAAACATATTCACGTATTCACCGAACATGTATAAACCTAACTTCATTGAAGAATATTCAGTTGTATAACCTGTTACCAGTTCAGATTCACATTCAGGTAAATCAAAAGGGTGACGATTGGTTTCTGCTAAAGCTGCAACAAAGAAAATTAAGAATGCCAATGGTTGGTAAAAAATATTCCAGTTCATCCCAGAACCGATAGGGATAATTCCCCAAAGTTTTCCTTCAGTCTGATTTTCAGTAATTACTTTTAAATCTAAACTTCCTGTCATCATAATGATAGAAAGTAATGCAAGACCCATCGCCAATTCGTAAGAGATCATCTGCGAAGAAGCACGGATTGCACCTAATAATGAATACTTGTTGTTTGAAGCCCAACCTCCGATCATAATTCCGTAAACTCCGATAGAAGCCATTCCGATAATGAAAAGTACACCAACATCAATGTTAGCAACCTGCAAATCATAAGAAATTCCTCCCAAGTTCAAAGTTTTACCCCAAGGAATAACTGCTCCGGTAATTAATGAAATAAACATCACCAATGCGGGTCCCAATACGAAAAGAAACTTTTCTGCATTGGCAGGAGTAAAGTCTTCTTTAAAGAAAAATTTACCACCATCCGCAAGAGGCTGTAGCAAACCGAAAGGCCCTGATCTGTTTGGCCCAATTCTGTCCTGCATAATGGCTGCAACTTTTCTTTCTGCCCAGGTTGAGTAGGCTGCAATCGTTAATGAAAGCAGGAAAAGTGCAAGTACAAGTATTAATTTAAATGTAATTAAATCCATTTTTATTTTTATAGATGTTAGAAATTAGAACTTAGAAATTAGAATTACAAAAGTCTGTTATCTAATGTCTGAAATCTGAAATCTTATTAATTATTTTTCGTCTTTTTCGCTGATTTCTTTAGCCATCGGATTGTCTAAAACTCTCAATTCGTCTTTAGGTTTCTCATAATGGTTTAATGAAATAACCGAATGTCTGTCGATGTGTCTTGGTCCTTCAATGTTCCATTCTGAAAGAGATTTTCTTTCGAAACGACAAGTATCACAGATAAATTCTTCAACTTCTCCCCACTGATCTTTTCTAGCAGTTACTCTTACAACTTCGTCACCTTTCAAGTAAACTGTTGCTTTTCCAGAACACTTATCACATTTGCAAGAACCGTTCATTGGTTTTGTAAACCAAACTCTGCTTGTAAAACGAGCTGTTCTGTCTGTTAATGCTCCAACCGGACAAACGTCAATTACGTTTCCGATGAAGTCATTATCTAAAGCTTTATTTAAATAAGTAGAAATTTCAGCATGATCTCCTCTGAAAAGAATTCCGTGCTCACGTTCACCTGTCAATTGATTTGCCGCCAAAACGCATCTTGCACACAAGATACAACGGTTCATATTCAATTTGATATGTGGACCTAAATCATCTGCTTCGTACGTATTTCTTTCAAATTCAGTTCTGGTTTCAAGATTTCCGTGCTCGTAACCTAGATCCTGAAGGTGACATTCACCTGCCTGATCACAAACCGGGCAATCTAATGGGTGATTTACCAACAAGAATTCAGTAACCGCTTTTCTACCTTCCTGAGCTTTTTCAGAAGAAAGGTTTTTCACTTCCATTCCGTCCATTACATTGGTTCTGCAGCTTGCTACCAACTTTGGCATAGGACGCGGATCTGCTTCTGAACCTTTTGAAACTTCTACCAAACATGTTCTACATCTTCCACCGCTGGTTTCCAATTTGCTGTAGTAACACATTGCTGGAGGAACAGATTTTCCACCGATTTGTCTTGCAGCTTCCAAAATAGAAGTCCCGGGCAAAACTTCAGCAGTTTGTCCGTCTATCGTTATTTTGAATTTTTTAACCTCTTCGCTCATATTCTATGCTTTTCGCTTATGCTGTTAAAAAGCTTTTAAGCTCTATATTAATTATACTTTTTTGTATTAAATGTGTAGCCGATTCCGAAATTGAACTGCGCGTACACAAAATCCTGTGAAGCTTTGTCAGGTTTGTTGTTCAGTGTAGTTTTTATGTCGGGCATATTAATATAACCCAATTTTCCTTCTGCCTGAAGAACAATGTGTCTTAGGGCAACAACACTTACTGCAGCTCTTGCATCCAAGCCAAAACCTGCAAGATGGAATCTGTCGCTTCTTTCATTTCCCATCAACTGAACATTAGATTTCGGCAATAATGCGCCTAAACCTGCTCCGTAACTTACAAAAACATCAATATTTTTTTTGTCTAAAACATTGTGATATTTCTGTGCTCCAATGTTGATATAATTAAGACCGTCAGTGTGCTCGAACGTTAAAAAATCGTTTCCACTTAAGTCTACTTTACCATTATTAACCATTCCTGCATATTTCGGATCACTAATGTGTCCTTTGAAATCTACAACCTGATCCTGATCCATCACATATTTCATGTGATCCATTCCGATGGTAATTCCGAAATTATCTTTCGGGAAATAGGTAATTCTATAATTTACCTGTGGAATGGTAATACTTCCAGGGTTAAAATACGTTCCCCAGTCGAATTTTGTCTGTCTGTCATGAGCTACAACTTTATCAAGCTGAAAATCATAGCCATCCCCTTTAAAGTGAATATCTGATTTTGAATATTTTGCATTATTCCAACCCCAGAATATCATTACAGATCCTTTTTTGAAGGGATTAACTTCTTTTTTTTCCGTAGTAGCCTGTCCAAAAACAAAATTCGACAACAAAAGGCCTACAGCAATAAACTTCTTCAAAATTTCAATCTCTATTAATTACTTGCTGCAGCCGGAATAGGATCTGCATAATGAGCTAAACCATAGTTTTGTGTTAAACACAATTCAGGGTTTTTAATATGCCATTCGAATTCATCTCTGAAATGACGGATCGCTGCTGCAACAGGCCAAGCTGCCGCATCACCTAAAGGACAAATAGTGTTTCCTTCGATTTTTCTCTGGATATCCCAAAGCAAATCGATGTCTTCCATTTTTCCTTCTCCTTTCTCAATTTTTTTCAAAATTTTGTACATCCATCCCGTTCCTTCACGGCAAGGAGTACATTGTCCGCAACTTTCGTGATTATAAAATCTCGCCAAAGTCATGGTATGTTCTACGATACACTGGTCTTCATCCAAAACGATAAATCCACCTGAACCCATCATAGTTCCGGTAGCAAAACCACCGTCAGCAAGAGATTCATAATTCATATATCTTGGTTCACCGTTTACCGTTTTCAATAATAAATTTGCCGGAACAATCGGAACTGAACTTCCTCCAGGAATACAAGCTTTCAACTTTTTACCGTTTGGAATTCCACCACAATATTCATCAGAATAAATAAATTCTTCAACTGTAATGGTCATATCGATCTCGTAAACTCCGGGCTTATTGATATTTCCGCAAGCAGAAATCAATTTTGTACCAGTCGATCTACCAACACCGATTTTTGCATATTCTGCACCGGTAATATCGATGATCGGAACAATTGCTGCGATAGATTCAACGTTATTTACAACCGTTGGTCTTTCCCAAAGTCCTTTTACAGCAGGGAAAGGTGGTTTCAATCTTGGGTTTCCTCTTTTTCCTTCAAGAGATTCAAGCAAAGCAGTTTCTTCACCACAGATATAAGCTCCACCACCTCTTTGAACATAAATTTCACAATCGAAACCAGTTCCTAAAATGTTTTTACCTAAAAATCCTGCAGCTTTAGCTTCTTCAATCGCTTCTTCTAAAATATCAGGAATCCATGAATATTCTCCACGGATATAGATATAAGAAACGTTTGAACCTAAAACAAAAGATGAAATCAACATTCCCTCGATCAAAAGATGAGGAATGAATTCCATCAAATATCTGTCTTTGAAAGTTCCCGGTTCAGATTCATCCGCATTCACTACCAAGTGTCTTGGTACGCCTTCCGGTTTTGCCAGAAAGCTCCACTTCATCCCTGTTGGGAAACCTGCACCACCACGACCACGAAGACCTGAAACTTTTACTTCTTCAAGGATTTCTTCTGGTGTCATTTTAAAGGCCTTTTCTGCTGCTCCGTAACCTCCTTGTTTGCGGTAAGTTTCGAAGTAGCGTATTCCTTCTACGTGTGCGTCTTTAAGTAAAAGTTTTTTACTCATTTTTATATGCTTTTAGCGAGTGGCTCCTAGCTTTTGGCTATTTGCTTTGCGCCTTTTTTAATTAGTTTAAAATTTATTTAGCCCAAATCAACCTGTCCTTCTCTGCAAAGATCAAGAATTTCGTCAACTTTTTCTATCGTTAAATTTTCGTGAAAGAACTTTCCTAACTGCATCATGGGTGCGTATCCGCAAGCTCCAAGACACTCAGCAGGTTTTAAAGTAAACATACCATCTTCGGTAGTTTGTCCGTCTTTTATATTTAGTTTAGTTCTGATATGATCAAGAATTTTTTCGCTTCCACAAACCATACAAGGTCCGGTTCTGCAAACTTCCAAAACATATTTACCCACCGGTTTCATATTAAACATGGTATAAAAAGTAGCAACTTCATATACTTCAATTGGTTTAATACTCAATAATTCAGCAACATAATCCATCACAGGGACATCAAGCCATCCTCCAAATTCTTTCTGCGCAATGTGAAGCACAGGAAGAAGGGCAGACTTTTGTCTTCCTTCAGGATATCTTGCCATGATTTTGTGTACCTGCTGTAAACTTTCCGGTTTAAAAGCTATTGTTTCGCTCATATTTAAAGATTTTAGATTTTAGATTTTAGATTTTAGATGAAAATCTTGGTTCTAAAAATCCTATCAATTTTGATATTAATTTATATTTAAAGAGTTTAGATTAATTTAAAAATTTATAATCCAAAATCTATAATTTCTTTTATGCGTCTAATTCTCCCGCAATTACGTTCATACTACACATCGTTACAATCGCATCTGAAATTACAGAACCTGTAATCATCTCAGGATATGCTTGATAGTAGATAAAACATGGTCTTCTGAAGTGAAGTCTGTAAGGGCTTCTTCCTCCATCACTTACTAAGTAGAAACCTAATTCTCCGTTTCCACCTTCTACTGCATGATAAACTTCTCCTTTAGGAACATCTGTTTCCCCCATTACAATTTTGAAATGGTAAATTAAAGCTTCCATTTTTTTGTAAACATCAGCTTTTTCAGGAAGATAAAAATCTGGAACATCCGCATGGAAAGGTCCTTCAGGAAGATTTTCATAAGCCTGTTTGATGATTTTAATGGATTCCCAAACTTCTTGCTGACGAACCATAAAACGGTCGTAAGTATCGCCTGAAGTTCCTACCGGAATGATGAAATCGAAATCTTCATAGGAACAATAAGGCTCAGCAACTCTTACATCATAATCTACTCCTGTTGCACGTAAATTAGGACCTGTAAAACCATAGCTTAAAGCTCTTTCTGCTGAAATTGCTCCTGCACCGATGGTTCTGTCCATAAAGATTCTGTTTCTCTCTAACAGATTACAGAATTCCTGGAATCTCGCTGGGAATGTTTTAAGGAAATCTTTCAACAACTCATGGAATTTTGGTGTGAAATCTCTTTCAAAACCTCCTATTCTTCCCATATTTGTCGTCATTCTAGCTCCACAAATCTGCTCGTACATATCATAAATACGTTCTCTTTCGATGAACATATAAGTAAGACCTGTAATTGCACCTGCATCCATTCCGGTTACTCCATTACAAATCAGGTGATCACCAATTCTTGCCAATTCCATTAGTATAACACGCATATAATCTACACGTTTCGGAACTTTTACTCCAATCAGCTTTTCTACGGTCATATGCCATCCTATGTTGTTAATCGGAGCTGAACAATAGTTCATACGGTCAGTAAGCGTAGTGATTTGAGCATAATTTCTTCTTTCAGAAATTTTTTCGAATGCTCTGTGGATATAACCCACGGTTTGCTCTGCATGAAGTATTCTCTCACCGTCCATCGTAAGAACGTTTTGGAAGATTCCGTGCGTTGCAGGGTGAGTAGGTCCCAAATTCAGGGTGTATAATTGCCCGTCGATTTGTTCGTTACTATTGTGCTGGTTAAGTATATTAGATAATGAGTTGTCTTTCATAATATATAATTGATAATTGATAAGCGATAATTGATCATTCATCAATCATCATTAATCATTTATATTTTTATCTTCCGAACATTGCGTCGTCTTTGTCTGTTCTTGTTCCATCTTCCAGACGATATTCTTTCAACATTGGATGATAACCAAGATCTTCCATATTCAGAATTGGTCTTAAATCTGGGTGACCTTTAAATTTAATTCCAAAGAAATCAAAAGTTTCTCTTTCCATCCAGTTGGCTCCCGCATATAATTCCGTCAAAGAATCTACCTCGATATTTTCTCTTGACATGAAAATCTTCAAACGCAATCTGAAGTTGGTCATCATGTTCTGTAAGTGATAAACAACGCCAATTTCCTTCTCTGGAAATTCAGGGTAATGGATTCCACAAACATCCGTAAGGAAATTAATTTCCAATGATGAATCTTTCAGATAATGAATTACTTTTTTGATATCATCTTTTTTAATTTCAACAGTCAGCATTCCATAAGGCTCTGAATTGGAAATTACAGATTCTGGAAACTCTCTAGTTATAGCTTCTAGTACAAATTCGTTCGTCATTTTTCCTTAGTTGTCGATGTTGTAAGAATCTAATAAATGCTGATATTCAGGCATATCTCTTCTTCTGATGCTTTCGCTTTCTGCCAAAGCCTGAACCTGCATTACGCCTTCAATAATTTGTTCCGGTCTTGGAGGACATCCAGGAACATAAACGTCTACAGGAATAATTTTGTCTATTCCCTGCAAAACTGAGTACGTATCAAAAATACCACCGCTCGAAGCACAAGCTCCAACAGCAACAACCCATTTTGGTTCTGCCATTTGCGTATAAACTTCTTTTAAAACAGGACCTAATTTTTTAGAAATAGTTCCACAAACCATCAACATATCTGCTTGTCTTGGCGAGAAAGAGTTTCTTTCCATACCAAATCTTGATGCATCGTACGTAGGGTTTAGGGTAGCCATGAACTCGATACCACAACAAGAAGTAGCGAATGGAAGTGGCCAAAGTGAAAACTTTCTCGCCATCCCGATTACACTGCTCAATTTCGTTGCGAAAAATCCTTCTCCTTCAAATCCTTCCGGAGCTGGTGCATCTGTTCTTATAATTGGTTTTTGATCTGACATTTTTTTGATTTTAAGATTTTAATTTAGATTCTAAATCGCTGTTAATGTTAACTTTGATGTAATTGTATTAATCTAAATTTCTTATTTAAAATTATGATTGATTTATTTATCCCAGTCTAATGCGCCACGTTTCCAAACATAGAAAAATGCAAGGAAGAAAATTGCAACGAATGTAAGTACAGCAAAGAAGCCTTCAAGACCAAATTCTCTGAAGTTTACAGCGTAGGGATAAAAAAATACGATTTCGATATCGAAGAGTACAAAAAGTACTGCAGTTAAGAAATATTTAATTGAGAATGGTGTTCTCGCGTTCCCTTCAACAGGTACACCACATTCCCAACTTTGGTTTTTTACAGAATTTCCTTTTTTCTGTTTTGGACCTAAAAAATGAGCTCCAAGCAAAGAAATGGCAACAAAACCTACTGCAACACCAGCTTGGATAAGAATCGGAATATAACTTTCAGGTAAATTCATTTTTACATTATTATCTCAAGTTGCAAATTTAGACAATAAAGAATAAAGGGTGAAATTAATCAACTTAAAAGTCTCTTTAAAATAGGGAAAAGTGGTAATTTAGAATCAATAAAAATTAGTGATTGATAATTATTTTTTTTGTGTATGTCTTTCCGTTTTTGGTACTGAGGGTTAATAAATAGTTACCTGATGGAATTCCTAAAATGTCTAAACTCTCAATATTTTTGTGGTTTGAGAAATCTTTTATCAACCTTCCTAAATTATCATATAGCCGAATTGAAATTATTTCACTTCTCTTTAAATTTGTCTGACAAATAATTTTACTTTTTGCGGGATTAATTACATTTAAATAATCATTGTCAAAATTGTTTTCCTCGGTGCTGAGAATAGGTATACAACTAGAGTTTGTGGAAGTTAAATTATAAGATGCAGCTGCGCCATAAATATTGTGATTATAGGTTCTTATGGCGTTTCCTAGTTGTTTATTAACCATGTCAACTTCATAAAGTGTCGAAATATATTGAAAAGATGAATTTATACTATTGCTCAAAATATAAGCCTTTGAATGCGTCCCATAATTAATAGAAAAGCCGGCATATAATTTGGGTAAGTATATATCCATGAAAGGGCAGCTTTGTGAAGGGTTGGCCATATTAATTTCAAGTATTCCAGTTGTAGTTAGGAGAAAAAGTCTGTTTTCATAGAAGAAAAGATCTCCTCCTGCAGTTTGTGAATTAGGTATTGTTCCTAAATTAGAGAAAACACCTGTGTTAATGTCATATCTGAACAATATATTATTCCCGCCCAAAGCGTATAAAAAATTCCCGGAATCAGCTGTAAGTGAGTTTATAATGCCATATTCTACTCCTGGATTTGTAGAAAAATGACCCAGATAAGTACAATTGGAAATTGCAGTACTTTCTTTGTATAATAGACCAACTTGTGATATGTAATATATATTGTTAGAGCTGTCAATAGCAATATCTGTATAAGAATCCATATTAGCAGTTGGAGTGCAGACGTTTTGAGATACTTCAGTAGAATTACTAATATTAAATTTATATACTTGATTGGTTGAAGGAGAACCTGCGATGGTATTCACATAAAATTCCTGACAGTAAATGTGTGTTGAATTAAATAATAAGCTAATAAGGGTTGATTTTAAAATTTCTTTCATATCAATGTGGCTCAAAAATTTCTAATTATTTATTCACAAAAATATGATTAAAATCAATTGGATTATATTAATTTTTCATTTTTTTTAACACTGTAAATGCCATAAAAGAAATATAACCAAAAAGTACACTTGCATAAACAATGTTTATTAAAGTATTCATTCTGTCATCTTCTAAAGCAAAAAAGAAATTGTAAACAGCAAAACCTGCAATTAAAATAGCGAAAATAATAAGGTGTATTTTCATATTAGAATTTTAAAGAATAGGTTCTTCTTGTTTTATGATTGGTAGGGTTGTAGTCTTGCCATAGAACCTGCACGCTTTTGTTTTCTTCCAATTCAGGATTGGTTTCTGCGAAATTGATTCCCATATTATTGAAACGTACGAAAATTTCTTTGAAAATAATCGCAGTCACACCACGTCTTTGATATTCAGGGTGAATTCCGATTAATAAAAATTAGCTTTCGATAATTATTTTTTTTGTGTATGTCTTTCCGTTTTTGGTACTGAGGGTTAATAAATAGTTACCTGATGGAATTCCTAAAATGTCTAAACTCTCAATATTTTTGTGGTTTGAGAAATCTTTTATCAACCTTCCTAAATTATCATATAGCCGAATTGAAATTATTTCACTTCTCTTTAAATTTGTCTGACAAATAATTTTACTTTTTGCGGGATTAATTACATTTAAATAATCATTGTTAAAATTGTTTTCCTCCGTGCTGAGAATGGGTATACAACTAGAGTTTGTGGAAGTTAAATTATAAGATGCAGCTGCGCCATAAATACTGTGATTGTAGATTCTTATGGCGTTTCCTAGTTGCTTATTAATCATATCAACTTCATAAAGTGTCGAAATTACTTGAAAAGAGGAATTTAAGCTATTGCTCAAAATATAAGCCTTTGAATGTGTTCCATAATTGATGGAAAAACCGGCATATAATTGGGGTAAGTTTATGTCCATGAAAGGGCAACTTTGTGCAGGGTTGGCCATATTAATTTCAAGTATTCCAGTTGTAGTAAGGAGAAAAAGTCTGTTTTTATAGAAGAAAAGATCTCCTCCTGCAGTTTGTGAATTAGGTATTGTTCCTAAATTAGAGAAAACACCTGTGTTAGTGTCATATCTGACCAACATATTACTCCCGGCCAAAGCGTATAAAAAATTCCCGGAATCAGCTGTAAGTGAGTTAGAACCATACGTTACTCCTTGATTTGTAGAAAAATCACCCAGATAAGTACAATAATTGGAAGTTGTAGTACTTTCTTTGTATAATAGACCAGCGTTTGATATGTAATATATATTGTTAGAGCTGTCAATAGCAATATCTGTAAAAGAATTCATACTAGCAGATGGAATGCAGACGTTTTGAGATACTTCGATAGAATTACTAATATTAAATTTATATACTTGATTGGTCGAAGGAGGACCTGCGATGGTATTCACATAAAATTCCTGACAGTAAATGTGTATTGAACTAAATAATAAGCTAATAAGGGTTAATTTTAAAATTTCTTTCATATCAATGTGGCTCAAAAATTTCTGATATTTATTCACAAAAATATGATTAATATTAATTGGTTTATATTAATTTTTCATTTTTTTTAACACTGTAAACGCCATAAAAGAAATATAACCAAAAAGTACACTTGCATAAACAATGTTTATTAAAGTATTCATTCTGTCATCTTCTAAAGCAAAAAAGAAATTGTAAACAGCAAAACCTGCAATTAAAATAGCGAAAATAATAAGGTGTATTTTCATATTAGAATTTTAAAGAATAGGTTCTTCTTCTTTTGTGATTGGTAGGGTTGTAGTCTTGCCATAAAACCTGTACACTTTTGTTTTCTTCCAATTCGGGATTAGTTTCTGCGAAATCGATTCCCATATTGTTGAAACGTACGAAAATTTCCTTGAAAATAATAGCAGTCACACCACGTCTTTGATATTCAGGATGAATTCCGATAAGGTAGAAATTTGCACGGTCATTTTTCTTTTGAGCCTGCATGAAATGCCACCATCCAAATGGAAAAAGTTTTCCTTTTGATTTTTGTAAAGCCTTAGAATAAGAAGGCATTGTTACAGCAAAAGAAACCAACTCATCATGCTCATCAACCACACAGATTACATAATTTTTTGCAATCATCGGGAAGAATTTTTCTTTGTAGGTTTTAATTTGTTCTTCAGAAATAGGAGTGTAGGTTGAAAGATGTTTGTAAGTTTCATCAAGCAATTTAAACATAGGCTTTACATAAGGTAAAATCTCTTCTTTGTTTTGGAAATTTAAAACTCGTAAATTGTATTTTTCAGCAATAAGCGAACTGAATTTTTCAACTTTCGGAGGCAGTACTTTTGGGAAATTCATCTCAAATTCTACCCATTCTTTTTCTTTTACAAGGCCTAAATCTTCAATATGCTGATGATAGTATTCATGATTATAAATTCCAATCATGGTTGCAATTTTTTCGAAACCAAAAGTCAGCATTCCTGCTTTGTCAAGATTGGTGAAACCCATTGGTCCTTCAATTTTGTCGATCTTATTTGATTTAGCATAATCAATCACAGTGTCAATCAAAGCTTTTGAAACTTCTCTATCATCTATAAAATCAATCCACCCGAAACGTACTTTTTTGATGTCGAGTTCTTTTTCTTCCTTATGATTGATAATAACAGCAATTCTGCCCACTATTTTACCTTCTTTTTTAGCTAAAAACTGTTTCGCTTCCGAATAACTTAATGCAGGATTTTCTTTCGGATTCCAGACATTTAATTCATCTTTGATAAAAGAAGGAACGTAATAAGGATTGTTTTTGTACAAGTCCATCGGGAACTTCACAAATTGCTTTAAATCTTCGGGAGTTTTTACTTCAAAAATGGAAACTTTAGACATAGTTTTCGGGTAAATAGAACCACAAATATAATTAATTTAAGCGTAAACTTTGGCACAATTTTTACAGCATATTATAGAATTATTATATCTAAATTATAAATAAAATGACAGGTTATTATCTTATTATTGGGATTTCGATGCTGATAAGCTGGCTCGTTTCCTCAAGATTAAAATCTAAATTCGAGTACTATTCCAATCTACATCTCAGCAACGGAATGTCTGGTAAAGAAGTTGCCGAAAAAATGTTGAGAGACAACAATATTCACGATGTACAGGTTATTTCAGTTCCCGGCCAATTAACAGATCACTATAATCCTGCAGATAAAACAGTAAATCTTTCAGAAGGTGTGTATATGCAAAGAAATGCTGCAGCTGCCGCAGTTGCTGCTCACGAATGTGGTCACGCTGTTCAACATGCTGTCGGATATTCAATGTTACAACTGAGATCGAAATTGGTTCCAGTTGTCAACATAAGTTCAAATTTAATGCAGTTTGTGATTATTGCAGGCATCGGGGTGATGTATGCGACAAGATCTATTGAAAATCCAAACGGAAATACATTGATTTTATTAATTGGCGTAATTATGTTTGCGTTAACTACGCTTTTTGCTTTTATAACTTTACCGGTAGAATATGATGCAAGTAATCGTGCAATGAAATGGCTGAAAGATACAGGAACTGTAACTGCTGAAGAATTTGTTGGAGTACAGGATAGTTTGAAATGGGCTGCAAGAACTTATCTCGTTGCTGCAATCGGATCTTTGGCTCAACTCTTATACTGGGCTTCTTTATTAATGGGAAGTCGAAGATAATTTAGTCTTGAAAATTGAAAGAAATATTTTGCATCTCAGATAGTTTTTCTGAGATGTTTTCTTTTTGTGCAGTTTTTAGTGCAGCGGTAAGGATACAATTTTCGTTCGCATCAAAATTCAAAACTTTTGCATCAAACTTTGAGAGCAAAGTGAAAATGATATTTTGCTGGTTAAACTGAAACTGAATTTCAATCTCTGTTTCCAATTCTTTGGTAATAATATTAGCTTCCTCTAAAGTCAGTTTTGCAGATTCTTTATAAGCTTTTACCAAACCTGAAACACCCAGTTTTGTTCCGCCATAATAACGAACGCTTATTACCAAAACATTCGTAATTTCATTGGCTAAAAGTTGGTTGTAAATTGGCAAACCTGCACTTCCGGAAGGTTCTCCGTCGTCATTTGCACGGTAATTTTCACCATTTAAGCCCATTCTGAAAGCGTAACAATGATGCGTTGCTTTCGGATGCTCGGTTCTGATTTTATCTAAAGCGTTCTTGAGTTCCTTTTCATTATTCACCGGAAAAGCAAAACCGATGAACTTACTTCCTTTCTCTTTAAGCAAAGTGTTTTCGATTGGCTTTTCTATGGTTTTATATTCGTGCAGCATTTTTTTTTAACTCCTTAATTTGAGTTTTTGTGAAATTCAATCAAATTATCTCTGAAATTTTGAGTTTCAAAAGGCGTATGTTCAAATCTTGGAGCTTTTGTTCCGTTTTGTAAAGTCAGATTTTTATTTTTAATTACAATTGTTTCATCCCACAGATTTGCGTCAATAAACTGTTGTAAAACCAAACTTCCTCCTTCCACAATGATAGATTGGATTTGAAATTCGTATAGTTTTTTCAACATATTCTCAATGAAATTTTCTCTTGAGGTTTTAATGAATTTAATATTTCCTTCTTCGCTTTCTTTTACAGAGTTGAAAACCAAAGTTTCAGCTTCGTTATTGTAAATATTAAAATCAGTTGGAACTTTTAAATCAATATCAATTAAAATGCGGATTGGGTTTCTGCCGGCAATTTCCCTCGTTGTAAGACTTGGGTTATCCCGTAAAGCGGTCATTGTTCCGATTAAAATCGAATGTTCGTTGTTTCTCAGTTGATGAACGAATTGTTTCGTTAAAGAATTGCTTATTTGAGTAGGCTTGAAATCTTTATCCATGAAACGGTCGCCCGATTCTGCCCATTTTAGAACAATAAAAGGTCTTTTCTTTTCGTGATACGTGAAAAATCTTTTATTTAAATCAATACATTCTTTCTCCAAAACTCCGGAAATGACTTCAATTCCTGCATCCTGAATTATTTTTTTGCCTTTCCCGTTAACTTTATCATGAGAATCCATGGCCCCGATAACGACTTTTTTAAAGCCTAATTCTACTATTTTTAAAGCGCAAGGCGGAGTTTTTCCGTAATGGGCACAAGGTTCCAAAGAAACGTAAATGGTGGATTCCGGAATCAAACTTTTATCTTCAACGGAATTGATAGCGTTAATTTCAGCGTGATTTTCTCCAGCTTTGTGATGATAACCTTCACCGATTATTTTTCCGTTGTGAACAATCACGCTTCCCACCAAAGGGTTTGGATAAGTGTTTCCGATGGCTTTCTGAGCGAGCTCAATGCATCTTCTGATGTAAAATTCGTCTTGCATAAGATAAAAAAAGCGAATACAAATTTCTTTGCTTCGCTCTATATTTTACTTTAATTTTTATTTATTCTCCAGCGATAATACTGTGAAGATTCTGTTTTAAAGTCTCAAGATGAGCTTTTTTATCATCAATCGTATTGTAAGTATCTCGCAGAAGCAGATTTTCTCTTGTTGGATTTTTGAAGAATGCCAAATTGTTTTCTAGTTTTACTATTTCGCCTTCAAGATCAGAAATCTGGCTCTTGATTTTTCTTGCTTTGTCTGTTAACTGATTTTCAGATAAACCTTCTTCTTTTAACTCAAGTTCGTTGATTTTATTAAGCTTTAATTTTTCTCTCAACGTTCGGTTAAACTCAGAATTGATTGCCATTTTATCTCTAGGGACTTTTCCAATGTTATTCCAAGAACTTTTAATCGCTTCAATTTTTTCTATGCTTCCTTCGTCGTTTGAAATTTCTTTCAATTCTTCAAGAATCTCTTTTTTAAGCTTATAGTTTTCTTTCCAGTTATCGGTAGATGCGCTGCTTTTTTCTCTGTAATTGTTGAAGAAAGTGTTACAGGCTTCACGGAATTCATCCCAAATCTTATTGGTCATACTTTTTGGAACGTGACCGATTTTTTTCCAGTCTTCCTGAAGTTTTTTGAAAAGTGCAACGGCAATATCCCAATCTTCAGAATGCATATTGTCTTTTGCAGTCTGAATCAATTTCATTTTCTCGTCCAAATTCTGCTGTTGAGAACCTTTCAGAGATTTATAATAATTGTTTTTTGTTGTGTTGAAAGTTCTTAGAATCGTTTTAAAATCATTCCAGTTGTTGTTGGATAATTTTCTAGGAACGCTTCCTGTTTTCAAAAACTCCGTACGCAATTCTTCAACTCTTTTGATTGAGTTTTGCCAATACGTGTGATTAGGATTGTCTTTTGGCTCAGAAAGTTTCTTGATTTCTTCGATGATTTCATTTTTCTTCTCAAGATTAGCGTTCTGTTCTGTCTCGATTGCAGCAGAAAGTTCGGTTTTTCTTTCGTGAATTTTATTTGAAATTTCTTTAAATTCTTCCCAGGTTTTTTCGCGGAATTCTTCAGAAACCGGTTCAGCTTCTTCTTTCCAAAGTTTGTGAAGATATTGAAGTTCGTTCAAAGCTTTTTGTACAACCGGCTCATTTTCCAGCTCTTTTGCTCTTGCAATAATGTGCTGTCTTTTTTCTAAGTTGTGGCTGTATTCCTGCTCAAGAAATTCTTTATTAAGATCCAACATCTGATAAAACTGATTCAAATGATGGAAATAATTATTATTTAAAATTTTGAACTCAGATTTTGCGACCTGACCTGCATGAGACCATTCTTCCTTGATTTCTCTGATCGATTTGAAAAGATTAACTCCAGGCTCAGAATTGGTGTAAAGATTTTTAAGTCTGTCAATAATATTCTGACGTTGATCCAGGTTTTTTTTCTGCTCTTCTTCCTGATTTTTCTGGAAATGATCATGCTTTTCTCTGAAAATATGAATCAATCCTGAAAGTTTAGACTGAGAAGGATGTTCATAGCTGAAATTTTCTAAATCATTTCCTGCATCAGTATATTCGTGCTTTTTATCTTCAATTTCGTCATGAATTGAATGATTTGCTTTTTCCTTTAATGCATTAAATTCTCGGAATCTTTCACCTGCATTATTAGAATTGATGATTTTTTCCATTTCTTTCAAAACATCCGCAAGCGAAAGGTCGGCAATCGTGTCATGATGAGAAGCATCAGAATCTTCTTCCTGATGATTTTCTTCTTTGTTTTCGATAGTTTCAACTGTTTCCTGATGTTCTGTAGAAGGTTTGTTTTCTTCGTTTTCAGAAAGATTATTTTCTGTTGTCATAGCAAATCATTTATGATATATTGGCGTTAATTTCTTAAAACGTGCTAATGTAAGCCAATTAAGTTACTAATTTATGTTATTTTTTTTTAAACGACCAAATTTCCCAAGCTTTTTCTGCCTGTTGTTCGAGCATATAATATCCATTGACAGTTTTTGCACCGTTTTGTGATGAATTTAAAATGAATTTACTATAATCCGGATTATAAATCAAATCGATGACCAGATGTTGATCGGAAAGTGCTTCAAAAGGGAAGTTCAGACAATCTTCAGTATTCGGAAAAGTTCCAACTGGAGTACATTGAATGATTAATTTGTTTTCTGCAACTGTTTTTATATCTAAATTGTTAAAATTCAAATCAGATTTTCTTGAAATGGTTTTGTAAGGGATTTGATTTTTATCTAAGACATATTGCACTGCTTTTGCAGCTCCACCGTTTCCTAAAACCAAAGCCGATTCGTGATGTGGTTTTTTATGAGCCTTCAAAGTTTTTTCAAAACCGAAAGCATCTGTATTATAGCCTGTTTTCTTTCCGTTTTCAATTAAAACACAATTTACGGCTCCAATTTTTTGCGCTTCGTCACTCAATTCATCCAGATAATCAATAATTTTTTCTTTAAAAGGAATTGTTACATTAAAACCTAAAAGATTGGGTTTTGAAAAAATATTTTCAACTTCATTAATTTCCTGAAGATCAAAAATTTCGTAAGAAAAATCATTGAGTTTCTTCTTTTTGAATTTATCTTCAAAATATTTTTTCGAAAAAGAGTAGGAGATATTTTTACCAATTAATCCTAATTTGTTGCTGGAATCCATATATCAAAAATAAAAAAAAGACCGATAAAAACCGGTCTTTAGTATTGAAAATATTTTTAGTCTTAATCTACAATGAATTTTGCAGAGTTATTATCTGTTTTTAAGATATAAACACCTTTTGCCAATCCGTGTAGATCTATTTTATTTGAACTTTTGAAAGGATTAACAATGTTTTTAATCAATTTCCCAGCAAGATCATAGATTTCAGCTTTCACAATTTTGTTTAAGTTTTCACCTTTTACAAATAGCTCGTGATTTTTAACTGGATTCGGGTAAATACTGAATGCTTTGTTTTTTAAATTTTCAACTGTTGATAGTGAAGTTGCACAAGTCCATGATAGGTCATCAATGGCAACTCTTTGTCCGTTCGTAGCTGTAATAGGGTTGGTTATTTTGATAACAATATCTCCGCTCACATTAATATTGCTGAGAGTTGTTGTCGTTATTGCATTAGTTGTTGCAGTATAAGGAATCGTGCCTACCTGAACTCCGTTTATTTCTACATTTAAAACACCTGCTCCGCTTCCGTATTTTAGAGAAGTTTTAACAGTTAAATCCTGAATTCCTCCTGAAAGAGTAGAACTTGTTAAATTTCCAATTCTTAAAGTAATTGCCTTACCATTAACAGTATCATCCGTTCTTGCATCAGTTGCAGACCATGTAATACCATTATTTGTCCATGTTCTTGTTGAATAGCTTGAAGAAGATGCCGGAATGTTTGAGAAATCTTCAGTTCCACAAGTTCCGGTTCCGCCACCTGTTCCTGCAAGTGTAGTTTCGGTAGCGATATTGCTTTGAGCAGATAAGTTTCCTGCTGCATCTTTCGCAACAACATAAAAATTATACAATGTAGAAGATGCTAAAGCCTGTACTGTTGTAGAAGTTCCTGTAACGGTAGCTTTTAAAACATTATTTGCATAAACATCATATCCTGTAACTCCGACGTTGTCTGTAGAAGCAGTCCAGCTTAATGCAACAGTGCTTGAAGTAGGATTGTTTGCCACTAAATTTGTTGGAACAGTCGGAGGTTGTGTGTCTGTTGTTGGAGTTCCCCAAACTTGATTTACATAACCGGGATTATCAATGTAAGGATTTCTGTTTCCCTGATAAATGTATGAAGCGTTGTTTCTTCCAATTTCGGCTGGAGAAACGGGATCTGCATTGTGCCAAGCAATAAGTTGATTAAGCTCCCAAGACTGAAGCCC
The DNA here is from genome assembly GCF_026460885.1 of Chryseobacterium formosum. GTDB lineage: Bacteria > Bacteroidota > Bacteroidia > Flavobacteriales > Weeksellaceae > Chryseobacterium > Chryseobacterium formosus. The sequence continues at coordinate 146,551 of NZ_JAOVZW010000011.1, read as the reverse complement.
CGGATAAGCAGAACCTCCCAACATATCTCCTGAACTAAATCCAGATAGTTGTGTTTCATATCTTGTAACAAAATAGAAAATCATTCTTGCAACGTCACCTTTGAATTCGTCAATTGGTTCGAAAACAGTTCCGGAATATCCAGACGAAACAGAGTTTCCTAGTTTTGAACCGTTTAATGATGTGAAAGAAGCTGTTCCTACTTTACCAAAAGGATAATTTGATCTCATTCCATTTACTTTTCCATCAGTCGCTCTGATGAAATGGATGTCATTTTTCATCGGTGAAGCTTCGTTGAAGAGACTTTGCGGAACAATATGTTCTCTGTTATAACAATCACCTTCATTGCTGTAATTTCCACATCGGTTGGTGTTGTAAATAAAGTTGTAAGGGTCTGCTGTTGTAGGTTTTTCAGAGTAAATGTCTAAAATAGTACCATCATTTTCATAGTAGTAATCTCTATCGGTAGTTTGGTAGCCTGTCCAAAGACCATCATAACCATGATCTTGATGCCCATTTGTGATAATGGTTTTCAATTGGGATTTTAAAGTGGCGCCTGTTCCCGTAGCATTATTGTAATAACCCGCAGGAACTTGAGCTAAAGCACTGATTGTAATCAGAGTCAGCAAAAATGAATGTAAAATTCGTCTCATTTTTTCTAAATTGGACGGCAAATTTACAAATAATTAAAGATATAAAATATTAATTTTTAGTAATGTAGTCTTTACTGATTTTTGAGAAGAACCAAGAAATGGTTATACCAAAGACTGAAGCGATGGTGGCAACAATTAAATAATTTTTACCAACTATTTTCACAGGAAACGGTAAATCTTCCACTGCTTTAAATAATTCGGTATAAAGCTGGAAATAGCATAATGCTGTTCCTAAAAGAAGTCCCGCAATTACGCCTAATAAAACAATTAAGATTCCTGTATAAAAATAGGTCATCCTTAAATGTGCTAATGGAAAGCCTAAAGAAATTAAAGATTTTGCCTGTTGTTTTTTATCAAGTTGTAAAATAATAATTGCGCCTGCCAAATTGAAGGTTGTAATAAAAATAACCAAAGCGAAAATCAGATAAATAAATAGTTTTTCTGTATTAATCATCTTCCAGAAAGCTGCATTTTCTTCTTCTTTGGTTTTAATTTCGATATCTTTTCCTAAAGTTTTCAGTAAATTTTGTTTTACTGATTCTGTGTTGTCAGGATTTTTAAGCTTAATAACAATTTCATAAGCTGAATTTTTTGGAAGATTTAATAATTCTTCTATCAATTCTATCGGAGCAATAATGTAACCATTGAGTTGGTCGTTTCCAGGGAAAATACCCGTAACAATAATTTCTTTTTTGTTATAAATATCTTCTTCTTTATTGATAATTCCTGTTCCTGGTTTAGGCATGAAAATCGTCGAAAAATCCTTATCTGAATCTACGGGAATTCCTAATCTGTTTTGAAGCGAGTGCTCCATAATCACTTCATTAGTGTACTGAAATGTAGGATAAGTTCCGTAAAAGATAGTTTTATCAACAGGATTTACCTTTGTATAAGCAGAATCTACGCCTCTTAAATAGGCAATATCACCTTTTCCGTTGTAATTGATGTACGTTTTTTCCTCGATTAACCTTGAAAAATTTGAAATCTCTTTATTTCTTTTTAAAATTTCATTAATCTTTCCGAAATTTTTGATGGTCTTTCCCGAAGTGCTTTTTATCGTTAAATCTGCATGAAGATTAGAAATAAGTGATTTATTAAAATCTTCGAGCCCGGAAAAAACAGAAATAATGACAAACATTGCAGCAACAGCAACACTCATCGCAACGGCAGCAAGCCAAGTGATGAAAGTTACCGCCGTACTTCCTTTTTTAGATAAAAGATAGCGTGAAGCTATGTAAAATGCAATGTTCTTCAAGATTTTTTACAATACAGGATTGTCGCCTTCGCCTCTTAGTTCTTTTTCAATTTTTTCAACATCATCCAAGGTTGTATCCAAATAAAAACTTAATTGTGGAATAATACGAACCTGTTTTGCCATTTTCTGACCGATGAAATTTCTGTATTGAGCTTTATTAATCTCGATTTCTTTCATAATTGAAGAACGGAATTCTTGAGGAAAAATGCTTAAATAAATTTTTGCAATCCCCAAATCCGGTGTTACTTTTACATCCGATACCGAAACCAAAAAGTTTTGTTTGCTTTCTGATGACTGTTTACGGAAAAGTTCTGCGAAATCTTCCTGTATAATCTGTGCTACTTTTCTTTGTCTGTTACTTTCCATAATTTATGCAAATTTACTACTTTTGTTTGAATTGCTAATTTGAAAATTTGATTGAAAGGTCAAATAAATTATATTTTACATTTATGAAATTAGAACATATCGGTATTGCCGTAAAATCTTTAGGTTTTTCTGACGAACTTTTTACAAAACTATTAGGAAAAGAGTCCTACAAAAAAGAAACCGTAGAAAGGGAAGGAGTAGTTACTTCATTCTACGAAACCGGAGAAAGTAAAATTGAACTTTTGGAGGCAAGTAATCCCGAAAGCCCCATCTCAAAATTTATCGATAAAAAAGGAGAAGGCATTCATCATTTAGCTTTTGGTGTAGAAAATATTGTTGAGGAAGTGCAAAGACTGAAAAAAGAAGGATTTATTTTTATCTCAGAAGAACCTAAAGAAGGCGCTGATAATAAATTAGTTGTCTTTCTACACCCAAAATCTACCAATGGTGTTTTGGTAGAACTTTGCCAAGAAAAGAAATAAAAAATTTTGTAGACAAAGAAATTTTACTATTTTTGCAATCACAAAATTTAACCAAATTTTTGAGGTCCTATAGCTCAGTTGGTTAGAGTCCCTGACTCATAATCAGGTTGTCCTTGGTTCGAGCCCAAGTGGGACCACATTTTAAATCAAGCACTTACATTAATGTAGGTGCTTTTTGTTGGTTTTAAACTCAAATAAAATTCTGTAAAATACCTCTTTTGTGCTATTTTTATCAAATCATTTATTAATTACTTTAGTCAGCTATTTATAAGCTAATTTTATCCAAAACTAAAGTAATGAAACCTCTTGTCTATTTAAGATATTTTTTTGTGTTTTTTTCTGTGTCTTTATTTTCACAGACTCAGATGTATAAGTCTGAATTAAGTTTAGATGATATTAAAAATCAATCGACTTTAGGTTCAATTGTGATGGTTGATGGTAAAATCTTATTTAATTCTAATAACTATTTATTGAGTTGTCTGGAAAAAGGAAATCATAAGATTCTTTGGGAAAGAAAAATAGGATGGCGTTCCAATCAAGCTCCTTTTACATATAATGATTCTTTTTTCTACGGAAATTATGATGGTGAAAGTCGGAAAGTACATCAGTACGACATCAATTCCGGAAAAACGATTCGAATATTAGAACTGCAGTCGATTAGTACAAAGCCTTACTTTAAAAATTCAATATTATATGCTACAGCAATTGCAGACGGCGGAAAATTATTGGCTTATGATATAGAAAATGATAAAATTTTGTGGCAACAAAACATCAATCATGGAGCAGATGTAGAGCCGGTTTATTTAAAGGATAAGATTATAACCAATGCAGAAGATGATTTGTGGTTTGAAATCGATTATAACGGAAATTTCGTTATTAATCCGTCTGAAACCATAACAACCATAGATGATAAAAAAGCTACGGTGAAAAAGTTTCAATTTCTAAGTCACGACGGAACACCCATTACAAAAGAATGGCTGAAGAAAAATAAACTCGCAAATTCAGAATTTAAAATTGAAAAAAATCAGAATTATACATTTTTACTGAGTGAAAGATATTTAACGGTTTTAGGCAAAAAAGGTAATAAAAAACTACAATTGGATCTTGAAACCTTAGTTTCGCCCGAAGAATACGAAAACGAATCTTTGTTGGATATTCTGAGTTCTGAAAATGAAAAAATATGGTTCGTTTATCAAAATCACTTGATTCATTACGATGTAAAAAAAGAAAAAATGTTGCGAAATGTTTATTTAAATAATTGGCAACCTCATCAATTTATTTTAGACGGCAGAAATATTTGGTTAATCTCAAAAAATGACGGACAATTATATCACTTAGATTTTGAACCTGATGAAGATCTTAATAGAAAAATTCAACGTGAAAATGCTATTAGAGAACATTTTAGGTGTGATCTACCAAATCCTGATAAAATAAAAGTGGCGAAAGAAGCTGAAGAGAATTTAAAAAATATGCAAACTGACCAATAGTATGAAAATGTACATCATCGTAAAAAACAACGTTCCCGATAAGCTGGTTCCGGTCATTACAGCGCATGCTTCATTGGCTTGTTATAAAAAATATGAGACGAATGAAAATATGATAAGATGGATCAACGGAATATTTAAAAAAGTAGTTTGCGTAGTTAATGAAACTGAATTTGAAAGCTTAAAAAATGATGAGAATAATATAGTTTTAACTGAATCTTCACTTGATAATAATGAAGTTTGTATTGCGTTTTGTCCGAGAGAAGAATATCCGAAGAAATTTAAATTTTTAAAAATGTGGTCACCACAAAATATTTAATAATGGAAGAAAAGATATACAGTTGGTTTGTCAAAAAAGGAAATATTCTGATTCATAGAAATGAAAATTATATCACGTTTCAACTTAACGGTGAAAACGAAGACTTTTGCTGGTTGACAAAATCTGATACCGATGAGGTGATTGATATTCTTACCATGATTGCAAAACAGATTTGGGAAAATTCTGATTACTTACGAAAACCTTACACTGATCGACTGTATAAAATTACTGAAGAAGGGTTTTATGTATGGGAAATCGAAGATTCACAACTTTTAATTAAGTATGACGAAAAAGGCATAATAAAAATAAAATCTATTGGAAATGCTAATTTAAATATCGAAGTAAACCAAGTTGTCGAGATTATTCAGGTTTTGGAACAATTAAATAATCAAATTTAAATACCGGTTTTTAGTTGGACTTAATTCATTCAGAACAAAAAATCAACTTTAAAAAGAAAAAAAATGACAGAAAACTTCTACGAAGCATTTGAAAAATATATTCTTAATCAAAAAGTGATTGGTTGGGGTTTTCAGCATGAAAAAAAGATGCTTTTGCCTAATGGATATTCTGCTTATCCGAGTGGATATTTTACAGAGTACGAAAATGGGTATAAAATGATTGCAAGCGGAGCAACTTTGCATAAAACTCATATTCAGGAAGCGATGATTCTTGATCCTGATGGAATTCCCATTGCGAGAGATACTGAAGATACAATTCCTTGTGATTACTAAAAATTTTAAATTATTTTCATTAAAAAGACATGATAAAGCCTCCAAAATTTACCAAAGAAGAACAGAAATTCTGGCAACGTCATTATCGGATTGAAAAAGCAGACAGAATTCCTGCCGAATGGTATAGATTTCATTCTGCCGATTCAGATTGCGATGATGAGTTTTTTTATTTTCTGAGTTTAAGGCTCTTGTCTCTTGAAAATATTTATTTAAAAGATTCACAGATTACAGATCTGGGCGTGAAATATATGCTGAATTTTAAAAATTTACAATCGCTTTTTTTGAGGAAAAATAGATTTCTTACAAGTGAAAGTGTTTTATATTTCAATCAAATGGAGAATTTGAAAATGTTGAATATTACCGGTACAGCTATAACTTTAGCTGATCTTTGTGAGTGTTTAGATAATCAGAGTCTGAGAGAAATTTTCATAGATTCAGATGAAAATGAAGATGAGATTTCGGCAAAAGAGAATATTTTAAAAAGTAGAATTCCAAATTGTAAGGTTTATCTCAATTGCTCAAATCCTTCTGATGTTTTTGACGTTCCTAATAAACCAATTTATTAAATAAAATTTAAGCATAAAAATTTCCAGTTTAAAATAGAAAATTTTATTCCCTAACTTTGTATTTTCAAAACAGAAATTATGTCTATTACAAACGAATCTGAATTAATCGGAATGCAAAAAGTGAGCGAAGCAGTTGCTTATACTTTGAAAGAGATGATGAATTATGCTAAAGTCGGGATGACAACAAAAGATCTTGATGAGTATGGAGCGAAAATTCTTTCAGATTTCGGGGCAAAATCGGCGCCTTATCTTACGTATGGATTTCCAGGTTGGACGTGCATAAGCGTTGACAACGAATTCTGCCACGGAATTCCTACTTCAGAAAGAGTTTTAAAAGAAGGAGATTTAATTAATATTGATGTTTCTGCAGAGCTCAACGGTTATTGGGCAGATAACGGAGGTTCTTTTATTGTAGGAAAAGACATCAATCAACATCAGAAATTGGTTGATGCTTCCAAAGCAATTTTAGAAAAAGCTATTAATAATATAAAAGGCGGGGTAAGAATTGCAGACATAGGTTTTTTAATGGAAACTGAAGCAAAGAAAAAAGGCTTTAAAGTCATCAAAAACTTAGGAGGTCACGGTGTTGGAAGAAGTCTTCACGAGGAACCGGATGAATTGATGAACTACAGAAACCGTTTTGATACGAGAAGATTTAAGAAAAATTCTGTTGTAGCGATTGAAACATTTATTTCTACAGATTCTACGATGGCCGTTGAATTGAAAGACGGTTGGACGATGGTGGGAAATAAAGGCGGTTATATGGCTCAACATGAACATACCATTTTAATTACCGACGGAAAACCAATTATTTTAACGCAGATGAATGAGATTTTAAATTAAATAAAATTTTGTTTTTGCATAAATTATTAAACCTTTCAGATTGCCGGAAGGTTTTTTTGTGAATTATACACAATGAATGTATTTTGATATTTCTTATAAATTGAATGTGTTAAAAGTGAATTATTTTGAAAAATAACCGATTATTGGCTTAAACTTTGATGCTTTGGAAACTGAAAATTGTTATTTTCAAAATTCAAACACCAAATTTTAACAATATGAAATTTAAAGCACATTACTTTTTGATTGCTTCTGCTATGTTTTTAGTCAATTGCTCAGACAATATCGATGAAACAATTACTGAAGAGCCGGGAAATGAAGCCATTTATCCACCAGTTGAAAACGGACAAGCCAATACCAATTATCCACCCGCTTTTGCAGGGCAAACAAGAGTGAATGGTGTAAAAACACAGACGCCTTTTACAAATACTGTTTTAACATCTGCATTGAGCGCGCCTTGGGGAATTACAAGTTTACCCGATGGAAGGTTATTAATCACTCAAAAAGGCGGAACAATGAGAATTGTAACCAATACAGGATCGGTTGGAAATCCTATTACCGGAATTCCTGCTGTAAATTCAAACGGACAGGGCGGTTTATTGGGTATTTGTGTAGATCCTCAGTTTTCTACAAACAGGATGGTTTATTGGGTTTTTTCTGAAAATGTTGCAGGTGGAACTCAAACTTCTGTGGCAAAAGGAAAACTTTCAACTTCAGAAACTACAATTGAAAACGCAACGGTTATTTACAGAGCAAATCCTTCTGCATCTGCCGGAAATCTACATTATGGAGGAAGAATTTTATTTGATTCTACAGGAAATTTGATGGTAAGCGTAGGCGAGCGTTCAGATTTATCCACAAGACCTTTGGCGCAATCGGTTACTGCAGCAATTGGGAAAATTTTGAGAATTACAAAAGATGGAGCTCCGGCTCCCGGAAATCCTACTTTCAGCCAAGCGGGAGCTCTACCGGAATTATATAGTATCGGCCACAGAAATCCACAAGGAATTGCAATTCATCCTACAACAGGAGAATTATGGCAAAGTGAACACGGACCTCGTGGCGGAGATGAAATCAATAGAGTTCAACCCGCAAAAAATTATGGTTGGCCAACAATTACTTATGGAATTGAATATGGTGGTGCACCAATCGGCGGTGGAATTCAGCAGCAAAGTGGGATGGAACAACCTGTTTATTATTGGGATCCTGTAATTTCACCAAGTGGAATGACGTTCTACAGAGGAAACAGTATTCCGGAATGGCAAAACTGTTTGTTTATCGGTGCTTTAAGTGGCGAACATATTGTAAGACTCGTTATTAAAGATAACAAAGTAGTGGGTGAAGAGCGTTTACTTACAGGGTTGTCACAACGTTTTAGAGATATTACGCAAGGAACTGATGGTGCGCTTTACGCAGTTACCGATGGCGGAAGATTATATAAAATTCAAAGACAATAAATTATTTTTTTCGTACTCTTGAAACACCGACAAAAATGTTGGTGTTTCTTTTTGAAATAATTTGATTGAACTTAATAAGTTTTAGAGATAGGTTAATTTAAGTTTAAAAGATAAGAGGTCATAATTAAAACTTAGACGTCTAAATAATTTAACTTGATAAAAAATTAGAAAATAAAACTTCTAAAATCAAAAACTGCCGACAAAATTTGCCGGCAGTTTTCTTGAAAGTAATATATAATAGTAAAAAAATTAGTAACCTTCGTTCTGAACCAAATATCCCGGTTCTGCAGATGCTCCGTCGATTGCTGATTGTGGAATCGGGAACAGTCTTTTTCTTACATCGCTATTGGTTTTTGAGGTATAAGGATCTTCGTAATGACCAAATCTGATCATATCTGTTCTTCTTGAATATTCCCAGTAAAACTCAAAACCTCTTTCTCTGTATAAAGTATTTAAATCGATTGAAGATAAAGCTGGTGGAGTTACGGCAGGTCTTGCTGTTCTTGAAGCCCTTACTAAGTTTACGTCAAGTAAAGCTGCTCCTGCATTTCCTTTTCTCAATTGTGCTTCTGCTCTCATCAGGTAAATATCGGCTAAACGTAAAAGCACAATATCTGCATTTCCTCTGTTTCTTCCAGAATCTGAAGTTCTGCTGAATTGGTATTTTGAAACTCTGTAGCCGTCTGTATAATCTTTATTATTTGGATTTTCAAGATCGATTTCTAAGGTATGATTTACATAGTTTACAAAACCGTTTCTCTGTTCGATTATCGGGTAGATTCTGTACTGTCCGCTTATGGTTCCAGGTTGGAAAGGCTGTCCGTTTGACGCATTTCTCAATCCCCATTGAATTCCTCTCTGAATTCCTCTGTTGATTTCATAAGTTGCACCATTCACAAGAAAATAATGATCAGAATCATTGGCAGGAGTTACTCCCGTTAAATTCTTTAAAGCTGCAGGTACAGTAAAATTTTCTTTGTAAAATCTCGCATCGGCTTGCGCAGGATCTGTACTTCCGTAAGCTTGAACCCAAGTTTGATAAAAATCTGAAGTAATTGCAGGACCATCTGTTCCATTAGCTTTTGGGAAAGCTGCTAAAGGATATTGACTCCCTGAAAGCGACCAGTAGCCCAATCTGTTATGAGATGTAGCAAGATCCTGACGCTGATCAATCGCAAAAATTAATTCTTTGTTTGAGTGGTTATTGTCGTCAAATATCGCAAAATATTCAGGCGATAAATTAAATAGACCACTGTTAATAACTTTGTCTGTGTATTCAATGACTTTATCCATATCTCCGGCTGCGAAATTCGGAGTTCCGTAAGGATTTCTATAAACTGCTGCATTTAGATAAAGTTGTGCTAAAAATCCGTTTACTGAAGCCTGAGACATTCTTCCCGGGCCTTTTGTATTGTCAAGATTATTTACCACAGCTAGAAATTCACTTTCTATGTAAGAGATAGCTTCCTGTCTTCTTAGAATTTCAGAATTCTGACCGGTGCTGTCTTTTTTAAAGGCAATTCCCCAATAATCAAGCATCAACATGTTGTAATAAGCTCTCAATGCACGCATTTCGGCAACAGCTTTCGCAGCATTTGGATCTGTCGCAGCAAGTGGTTGTAGTTTTTCGATAGCAGTAACGGTTCTTGAAAGCATTAATCTCATGGCATCCCAAGTCTGCTGTACAACAACATTTGTAGTTGTGGTTGTATGCTGATGAAGTTCTATATATTTTCCGCCGTCATACCAGTCATTTCCACTTCCTCTTGGTGGAAGAATTGCCTGATCTGAGCTTATAAGCTGAAGTCCATAGTTTTTTACATGGGTAAATGCATCGGGAAGCGGACCGTAAGCCGGAGCGATGAAAGACTCGACCGGAGTCGTCGTTTGTGCTTCCAGTGATTCATCAATAACCAATTCTTCAAGATCTGTACATCCTACAAGTGCTAAAGCGCTTACACTAAGAATAGAGATTAAAAATTTATTTTTCATTGTTTTCTTTTTAAATAATTAATTAAAATGCTACGTTTACACCGAATACAAAGCTTCTTGCTTTTGGATAGGTAGCGTAATCAATCCCGAAAGACTGAATTCCGCCTTGAGACAAACCTGTATTGATTTCCGGATCGAAACCTGAATATTTTGTGATGACAAATAAGTTTTGAGCTGTCACAGAGAATCTGATGTTTCTTACATGTTCTCCAATTCCTAATATTTTAGGGTCTAAACTATATCCTAATGTTGCGTTGTTTAATCTGAAGAAATCTCCTTTTTCAAGATATCTTGTAGAAATTACATTGGTATTGTTTAAACTTTCGTTAGGGAACTGTGTTGCTGCATCTGTGGTATTTTGTGATATTCCTAATCTTCCTCTTGAAAATAGTGTGGAAGCAGTATTGTTATAAATCATATTTCCTGCAACTCCGTTAAAATTTAATCCTAAATCGAAATTTTTATAAGCTGCTTTCAGGGAAATATTATAAGTGAAATCTGGTAATGCACTCCCAGATGCTACTCTGTCGTTGTCTGTAATAATTCCGTCTCCGTTTACATCTCTGAAAATATTGGTGCCCTTTTCATCTAAACCTAAAAATTCTCTTACGTAGAACGTTCCTATTGGTTCGCCATTCACATAACCATTGATAACGGCATTCGTTGTTCCAGGTCCTTGTGCTTCTCCTGTTGTAAGTACTTTATAAGGAGAATCTTTTACTTTGTTTTTAATAAATGAAGTATTTGAACCAACGCTGTAAGTAAATGCTTTGTTCGGATTACTGTTATAGTTTAATGATAATTCTAAACCAGTATTGTTGATCTTCATATTCGGAATATTCTTCCAAACTTTTGGAGCTGGTTCGATTGGATCTACAGGATTGATTTCCAAAAGAATATTATCAGAAACTTTATTAAAAAAATCAATAGTACCCGTTAATCTGTTGTTTAGAATTCCGAAATCTAAACCGATATTGGTTTGGGTAGTAACTTCCCATTGAAGATCTGGGTTGTTTGCTCTTACCAAATATATTCCGACAGGATAATTTCCACTGTCATTTAAAGGATAAGTTGCCTGTGCACTTCCATTGGAATCTGCCTGATAACTTCTTTTTGTAATTTTACTCGGAATTTCCTGATTTCCTGTTTTACCCCAGCTTGCTCTTAGTTTTAAGTTGTTGATTGGGTCTACATTTTCAAGAAAACTCTCTTTGCTGATATTCCATCCTGCAGCAACAGAAGGGAAAACCCCGTAGCGGTTGTTCGCTCCAAATTTTGAAGACCCATCTGCTCTTAAAGTTGCAGTTAAAAGATATTTATCCTGATAACCATAGTTTACTCTCCCAAACCAAGATTGCAGCTCATTTTTATTAGCAATAATTGTTGAGGTTACTTTCTGTAAATCTGCAGGTAATAATGCAGGAATTTGATATTGAGGCTCAATTCCGTTGTTTGGGAAATTCTGATAATATGATCCTCTTGAAGTTAATAGTAATTTTTGGTAAGAATGCCCCGCCATTACATTAAAATCATGACTGTTGATTTTAAACTTATAAGTTAATGTATTTTCTACAAGCGTATTGTTATTTGAGTAATTGCTTAGATTTAAGCTGCCGTTTTCTAAAGGGATAGCATGTGGAATATTTTGAATGATTCTTTCTGCTGTAGAATAATCAATCCCTAAATTTAGCTTATAAGTTAATCCTTTAATAATTTCTATGGAAGGAGAGACATTCGCCAAAATCCTGTTATTGGTTGTGTAATCTTTGTAAATCTGACGACGAATCAGCGGGTTGAAACCACCATTGTTAAATACTGTTGTTGGTGCACCGTTTGTATAAGCTGGAAATGTAGGGTTCCATGTCAACATCTCAGATACCACACTGGTTGCGTTGGGTCTGTTGTTTTCGGTTCTTATTCCGTTTAAATTAAAGTCGATATTTACTCTTCCGTCAAAAGCTTTCTGCGAAACATTCACACGTCCCGAATATCTTTTCAGGTTACTGTTGTAAAGAATACCTTCCTGATCTTCGTATCCTAAAGCGGCATAGTAATTAGAATTTTCTGTTGCTCCAGACGCTGAGAAATTTACGTTTTCAGAAATCCCTGTTCTTGTTAATTCATCCTGCCAATCTGTATTTCCACCCATATCATCCAACTTTCCTCCTGCTGCGGTTACCTGTCTCCTAAATTCGTCTGCACTGAAGACATTCATTTTATTAGCAAGATTTGAAATCGTAAGATTTGAAGACAGATTCATCTGAGTTCTTCCTTTTTTTCCTTTTTTAGTGGTAATTACAATAACTCCATTGGCTCCTCTTGCTCCGTAGATTGCAGCTGCTGAAGCATCTTTCAAAATATCCAGTGATTCAATATCATTAGGATTGATGAAATTCATTGGGTTGTTTGCAGTTCCAGTATTGCTGTTATCGATTACAAAACCGTCAACTACATACAATGGAGTGGTTCCTGAACGTAAACTTCCAACTCCTCTGATGATAATATTTTGATTGGCTCCGGGTTCACCACTTACATTAGAAACATTTACTCCGGCAACTTTTCCCTGAAGTAATTGTCCAACATTGGCAACCATACCTTTATTAAAATCTTCGCTTTTTACCGATCCTACAGCTCCGGTTACATCAGATTTTTTCTGACTTCCGTATCCTACCATCACCACTTCTTCAATATCTTTCAATTTGCTATCATCTTTGAGCGTGTCGGATTCTTTTTTTTGCGCAAATGTTAAGCTGACACAACTCATCAAAACAGTCGGCACGAGATAAATACGTTTCATTCCTTTTTTATTTTGGTGCAAAATTAGGTCGGTAAAACGCCGAAAACTGTTAATTTAATATTAAGTAACAGCTTTTTAAAATTAATAAAACGTGAATATTTTTGCCGGAAATTAAATTTGTGAAAACTTTATGTAAACAAATGTTTTTAAAGTTCTTAAACTCAATTATTTCCCTGTTAACATTGGGTTTGTGGTTTTTAAATGAGAATTTCGAGTAGTTAAAATATCTAATTTTGTGCCCTTATTTCGTATTTATTAATTTATTAAAAATCCAATGATTATGAATTATAGTTACAAAAACGTTAATTTAAGGACTGTTGCGGCTTTTTCTTTGCTTCTTTTTACGGCATTATTGTCGGCTCAAAAAAAACAAAAACCTCTTAATGTCATTTTTATGATAGGAGATGGGATGGGAGTTTCTCAAGTAACTTCGGCTTTTTATTTTGGAAATTCAGAACCTAATTTTGCCAAATTTAAAGTTGTCGGTCTTTCAGAAACATCTTCAACGAGTAATTTGATTACCGATTCTGCAGCAGGAGCAACGGCGTTATCGACCGGAAAGAAAACCTATAAAAGAGCAATCGGAGTTGATAAAGATTCCATTGCAATTCCTACAATTTTAGAACAGCTTCAGAAAAATGATTATCAAACTGGTTTGGTAAGTCTTACTTCAATTACTCACGCAACACCGGCTTCTTATTATGCTCATGTGAAAGACCGCGACCTTCATGAAGATATTGCTTTGGAATTTTTAAAGTCTAATGTTGATTTTGCAGCTGGAGGAGGTTTAAAGTTCTTCAATAAAAGAAAAGACGGAAAAAATTTATTAGAACAATTAAATAAAAACTACAGAATTGACACGATTTCATTATCAAAACCAATTTCTAGAAAGAAAAATTTGTACTTATTGGCTCAGGATGAATTACCGAATAAAGTTCAGGGAAGAGGTGATTTTTTACCAGAAGCTACACAAACTGCTTTAGACTATTTTTCTAAAGATAAAAAACCATTTTTTCTGATGGTTGAAGGCTCTTTCATCGATTGGGGAGGTCACGCAAAAGATGCTGAAATGATGACCAAAGAAGTTCTTGATTTCGATAAAACCATTGGCGTAGTTATCGATTTTATCAAGAAAAATCCAAACACATTATTAGTTGTTACAGCAGACCACGAAACTGGTGGCGCAAGTATCGGAAAATATTCAGAAAAAGATGTGGCAACAGGAAAGGAAAAAGAAATCGGAAATAAAGTTCAGGTAAATTTTATCGATAATCAACATTCAGCGGCTCTGGTTCCTGTTTTTGCGATGGGAAAAGGCCAAGAACTTTTTTCTGGAGTTTATCCCAACAATGCTATTTATCACAAATTGGTTGAAGCTTTGAAAAAATCTGGTGTTAGTATAAAATAAATTCTGCTACACAACCTTGTCAAGGTTCTCTCTTAATCAATAACAGAAAAAAATACTGTTTAGTTTTTTTTAATCCAAAACAGAAAATTTACTTCGACGGAGGGATGACGGAGCGACGACGAAGGGATTACAAACCAACTTACAGTCAAAAAATCATCATTTTTTACAACTGTTTAATTTTTTAATCTTAATCTCAACAAGAATGATTTCAACAATAAAAAAAATAAGTTTTGCCATCGTTTTTTCAGTGGCAAGCCTCGCCTTTTCACAAAAACCAATGATACACTCTCATAACGATTACGAACAAAAAGTTCCGTTTTGGTATGCGTTAGGTTCAGGTGCAAATTCGATTGAAGCTGATGTTTTTTTGGAGAACAAAAAACTGTTCGTCGCACACAATCAAAAAGATATTACTAAGGAAAGAACGTTTGAAAATTTATATTTAAATCCAATCGAAAAGGCTTTAGAAATGAATATGATCAATCAAGAGTCTCTGCAGATTCTAATTGATATTAAAACAGACGCTAAAACAACTTTAAACCAGATTGTAAAATCAATTCAGAAATACCCTAAAATTACTGCACAGAAAAAGATAAGTTTTGTGATTTCCGGAAATCAGCCCAAACCGGAAGATTACAATTCATATCCTGACTTTATTTCTTTTGATTATCAAAAATTAGAAAATCTAACAGAAGATCAATGGAAAAAAGTGGCTTTATTGAGTCTAAGTTTTCCACAATACTCTAAATGGAACGGAAAAGGTGGTTTAACAGAAGATGATTTGCCAAAAGTTACAGAGGTCATCAAAAAAGCTAAATCATTGGGAAAACCTTTCAGATTCTGGGCAATTCCGGACGGAAAAACTTCATGGGAATTTTTCGCACACAACGGCGTTGATTTTATTAATACAGACCACCCAAAAGAATGTGTAGAATATGTAAATTCTTTGGAAAAAAGAACTTTTAAAAACAATATATTTTCAGAAATTTATCAGCCTAAATTTTCTTATCTGAAGAAAAAAAGTCCTGTTAAAAACGTTATTCTGTTGATCGGTGACGGAAACGGACTTTCGCAAATCTCCTCATCGGTTTTGGCGAATAAAGGGCAATTAACTTTAACGCAATTGAAAAATATTGGTTTAATTAAAACTACTGCAGCAGATAATTTTACGACCGACTCTGCAGCCGGAGCAACTGCTTTCGCAACCGGAAAGAAAACAAAAAACAGATTTATAGGAGTTGATGCTGAAGGTAAAAAAACACAAAACATAACAGAGATTCTTTCTGAAAAAGGCTTCAACACAGGAGTTATCACAACAGATGAAATTGTAGGAGCTACACCTTCCGCATTTTATGCCCATCAAAAAGACCGTGGAATGGAAAAGGAAATTGCCGAAGATCTATTAACAAGTAAACTTACCTTTTTTGCTTCAGGAGGAAAATCTAAAATTTCTACGAATCATCAGTTTTCAGTAGTCAATCAACTGGAAGAAATCGGAATAAACAAAGCGGATAAATTAGTTTATTTTATGTCTGAAAATGGTGTTCCGCAAGTTTTAAAAGGTCGTGATAATCTTTTGTCAAATGTAGTTGAAAATGGACTTAATTTCCTGAAAAATAAGAAAAAACCATTTTTTATGATGATTGAAGGTGCACAAATCGACAGCGGAGGTCACAGCAATAATGTTGGAACCATCGTTACTGAAGGGATAGATTTTGACAGAGCGATTACAAAAGCAATCCAATTTGCAGATCAGAATCCCGGAACATTGGTGGTAATTACGGCAGACCATGAAACGGGAGGTTTCAGCATTCCGCACGGAGATATGAAAACGAGTAACATTGAAGGTGATTTTACAACCGATGATCATTCAGCTACTTTAATTCCCGTTTTTTCTTACGGTTCTGGCTCTGAAAACTTTACTGGCGTATATGAAAACAATGAGATTTTTCACAAAATTTTAAAAGCCGTAAAACTGAAATAGAAAATTACTTTTACTTATTAGATTTATATTTGATGCAAAGCAGTTTCTGAAAAGGGCTGCTTTTTTAGCTTCCCACGGATTTCACAGATTTTCACAGATGATTGAGAATATTTTAATGCTAAAAGTGGTTATCTCAATAAAGGCTGATTTAAATTCCTGTAAAATAGTTTATGCCACGAATTCACAAATAACTAAGAATGAAAATCTGTGCAATCTGTGGGAATATTTTAATGAAAGCAATCAATGGGGGCGGACTTTAGTCCGCTCTAAAGCAATAATCTAAATAATTGGCTTTAGCCAAAACTTAAATAATAACAATAAATAATTTTTTCATAACGAAAAACGGCAAAAGGTTTGTTGAATAAATGCTTAACTTTAGTAAAAATAAACTTATGCAGATAGAAACACGTACCCTGAAAGTAGACGATTACGACGAATTGGTAGAAACAATGCGCCGAGCGTATCCTCAAATGTCAGAATACGTCTGGTCAAAAAAGAGCATCGCCAAACTGAATAAAATTTTCGAAGCCGGACAAATCTGCATCACTGTAGACGGAGTGATAGCCGCAGTTGCACTTTCAATTATCGTAAATTATGAAGAATTTGGTGACGATCATACCTACAGCGATATTACTGGAAATTATACTTTTAACACTCATATTTCAACAGGTAATGTACTGTATGGAATCGAAATTTTCGTTGATCCGGAATATCGTGAATTGCGATTGGGAAGAAGATTGTACGATGCAAGAAAAGAGCTTTGTGAATTATTAAACTTGAAATCAATTATTTTAGGCGGAAGAATTCCTCATTATCATAAATACAGCCACGAACTTTCAGCAAGAGATTATATTCGGAAAGTAAGAGATAAAGAAATGTACGATCCGGTGCTTTCTTTCCAACTTTCAAATAATTTTTTACCGATAAAAATCCTTAAAAAATATCTTCCCGAAGACGAAGCTTCCCGTGAAAATGCCGTTTTGCTTCAGTGGAACAATATTTATTACAGCAAAAAACCAAATACAATGCAGGATAGTGTTGTACGTTTAGGTTTGGTACAGTGGCAAATGAGACATTTCAAAGATATTCATGCTTTTTACGAGCAGGTGGAATTTTTTGTGAATGTAATGGGTGATTACAAATCAGATTTTGTGTTATTTCCGGAATTATTTAATACACCTTTATTGGCTCCTTTCAATAATCTTTCGGAGCGTGACAGTATGATTGAACTGGCAAAAATTACGGAAGAAATTAGAACCAAAATTTCTGAGTTGGCGATTAGTTATAATGTAAATATAATCTCCGGAAGTATGCCTATTTTTGAAAATAACGAGTTGTACAATATCAGTTATCTTCTTCATCGTGACGGAAGAATTGATGAATACAGAAAAATTCATATCACGCCAAACGAAAGGAAATATTATGGGATGAAAGGCGGTAGTGAAATCAAAGTTTTTGATACAGACTGTGGAAAAATTGGTTTAGTGATTTGCTACGATGTAGAATTTCCGGAATTACCAAGAATTCTTGCCGATCAAGGGATGAAAATTCTATTCGTTCCTTATTTGACTGATACCCAAAATGCTTATATGAGAGTTCGTCATTGCGCAGCAGCAAGAGCGATTGAAAACGAATGTTATGTAGCGATTGCTGGTTGCGTAGGAAATTTACCGGGTGTCAATAATATGGATATTCAGTTTGGTCAGGCTGCGGTTTTCACGCCTTCAGATTTTGCATTTCCGTCGAATGCTGTAAAAGGTGAAGCAACTCCGAATACTGAAATGACTTTAATTGTTGATGTTGATTTAAACTTGTTAAAAGATCTTCATTACAACGGCTCCGTTCAGATTCTGAAAGACAGACGAACTGATTTGTATGAGACTTATTTGAAATAGATTTTAATTTTTGCTCTCGCAGATTTTGCAAATTCAACAGATTTATTTTATCTAAAAATTGAGCACTTTCTTTATGAAGGTGCTTTTTTTGATGCTTTCGTTGGATTTGTCATTCCGACGAAAGGAGGAATCTATTTTAGATTCTTCACTAAACTTTGTTCCGTTCAGAATGACAATGCAAAAAATTGCTTTAATATTTTTAAATTTAAATCAAACTTAAAATACAATCTACATTCAATTTAAACTAAAAATCTACCTTTCAAAATTAAATTTTTCGCTTTGAATAAACCATTTTCTATTTTATTTTTCATTCTTTTTTTCTTTTCATTGAATCTAAAAAGTCAGCAAAAACCTTTGGAAATTGCTTTTTTGGCTGATGTACACTTTCAGGATTTGTATGGAGGGTTTTCAGATTCCGATTTTAAAGGAATTGAAAACACGAAAACCGGAAAGAAAACCATTCTCAGAACGATGGATTCTCAACTGCATTCTACCAGAATTTTTAATGAAAATTATTTCGCTTTTCTAGCAGCTTTGGATGATATTGCGAAAAAAAATATCAAAATTGTTGCACTTCCGGGAGATTATACGGATGACGGACAAGCCTACAATCTTCGTGGTTTAAAGAAAATTTTAGACGAATATCAGAATAAATATCAGATGCGATTTTTCATTACCACAGGAAATCACGATCCAGTCGGTCCGTTTTTGAAACAGGGCGGGAAATCCGATTTTATGGATGAAAATGGAGGTGAACTTTCAATTGTCAGTGACCAAAATTTAATTAAAAAGGGTGAAAAAGCTGTTGTCACAAAAGATATTGCAATGTCGGGATATTTGCAAATTTTAAACAGCATGAAAAATTTCGGATTTACACCTTCTGAAAAAGATATTTTTTGGCAAACACCCTTCAGTAAAGATTCTTATGAAGAATTTAATTTTAAAAATGCTTTAAAAAATTCAGAATATTCCAACAGAATGTATGAAGTGAGTGCCGGTTTTTCGGTTCCTGATCTTTCTTACGTGGTCGAACCTACTGAAGGAATTTGGATGATGGCAATCGATGGAAATACTTATATACCGAAAAATAACAATGGAAATCCGAATGATGAAAATAATTTTCACGGCGCGTCAATCGGTTATAACAATGTTTTAACGAATAAAAAACATTTATTTTCCTGGGTTGAAAAAGTGGTAAATGAAGCCAAAAAGCATCATAAAATACTGATTGCTTTTACCCATTATCCGATTCTTGATTTTAATGATAATGCCAATTCTGAAATCAAACAACTTTTAGGAAATGACAAGTGGCAAATGGACAGAGTTCCGAATGATGAGGTTGCAGAATTGTTTGTAAAAGCCGGTCTACAATTACATTTTGCAGGTCATATGCACATCAATGATATCGGAATAAAAAAGTTTGAAAATGGAAAAATGCTTGTCAATATTCAGGTTCCGTCTTTGGCAGCGTATATTCCGGGATATAAAATTCTGACGGTGAAATCGCAGGATGAATTTGAAGTGGAAACTGTTTCTATTAAAAATGTTCCGGGATTTAATGAATTGTTTCCGTTGTATAAAAAGGAATTTGAAAATTTGAGATCTAAAGATTCAAAAGAAATTTGGAATAAGGAGATTTTAAAAACAAAAAACTACCAGGATTTTACTTTGTTTCATCTGAAAGAATTGGTAAGACTACGGTTTATTCCGTCTGATTGGCCAAAAGATTTTATTGAAAAAGCTTTAAAACTTTCTGGAAAAGATTTGTTAGAGTTGAGTTCAGGAAATCAAAAATTATCTAATAAAATCAGAAAGAAATTTGCCAAATGGAGTTTTGAAGATGCACTTTTAAATCTTTATCAATTTCAATCTGCAGATGAATTGGCAAAAAATGATATTTCTAAAAAACGGCTTGAGCAATATGAAGTTTTAATCAAGAATTTTGATAGTTTAGAAACAAAAGATGAGTTTTTAAATCAGCTTAAAACTTTCTTTACAATCTTAGAAAAATTGTCTTCAGGAGATACTTCAGATCATTTTAAAATTGATTTTAAGAAAGGAGAAATTGTGAAATTGAAGTGATTATTTTTTAAATTGTATTGTTTTAATTGCAATTAAAAGCTCTTTTTGATTTTTAATGTTTAGGTTTTTTGCATAGAGATTAAATTTAATTTTCCCTAAAGATGAAGTTCCTAAACTATCGATGTATATTCCTGTAATACCATTCCCTGGTTTCTTTGGGCTTATAATTTTGGCATTATAACCCGAAATTTTTTCAAAATGTTTTTTGTTGATTTTAAAATCCTCTTGATTTATTTTGCTCATATCTGAAACAATAATCATTTGTGAAGTATCGGTTTTAGGATGTTCTTTTATGATTTCTTTCAAAAATTTTCTTTCAAAAATAACGATGTCTTCTTCTAAAGAATTTGAATAAGAACCATAATCGAAACTAATAGTATCATTATTTTCTGTCATAAATCCACCAACATTACTATCAATGTTTTGAAGTTGAATTTTTTTCCATTGTTTAGGGATTGCAATTTTAAAGTTTTCAAAATCAATTATCTCAGTTTATGATTTGAACAACTCTGTAAAAAAAAGAATAATGGAATGCAGAGAAATGTACATTTAAAATAGTTATTCATTTTATCTTACTGTTGCAGAATTTAAGCCATTCTTCCTGATCTAAAATTCTTTAAACAAACCAAACAATATAAATCTTCTCGCCAAACCCGGTTGACTTTGTAATTCAATATTCTGTCAATTCCTTGAACGATAGTAATTCCTTTCGCTACAGATTCTTGAGTTTCTGATTTTACTTTGGAATTTGATTTTATATTTTCTAAATCTTTCATATTTCGTTCTAAAATAGCTTTATCTTTTAACGAAACAGAATCTGAAATGATTTGTTTTTCATGGTTAAGTTCTTTATTCTGCGCAGAAAATAAAGCAAAACTAAAAATAAAAAGAAGAGTTAGATGTAATTTCATGAGTTGAAAAAATGTATCTCAATTTAGTGAAAATTCAAATATGATTTTTTAAAATTTTATTTTTTGCTTAAATTTTTCAAAAAAGGTAAAATTTGATCCGTACCATCCAGCGTTTCGATAATAATTCCGTTTTCATTGACTAAATAAAGAATTGGATAACCATTAATACCAAATTGTTGCTCAATATCTTTTACGTCAGGAATAACCGGGAAATTCATTTCTTTATTGACAAAATATTTGGTGACATTTGCTTTGGAATCTGAACCAAAAATATTGATGAGTTCAATCTGCGGATTTAATTTAAAACTCGAGCTCAGAATATAATCTGAAATAATTTTTGAATAACCACAGTTTGTCGAAGAGAAGAGGAAAAGCGTTTGCTTTTCTTTTTTTGAATCGAACGAAACCGATTTTCCATTAAAATCAATTGCTTTGAAACTTGGAACTGCTGTGTTTTTTGTTAAAATCTTCAGAGAATCTTGTCTTTCGTAATATTTTAAAGCAAAATCTTTTGGAAGAAGAACTTTGAAATTGGTGGTTTTATCTAAGAAAATATAATTGCTGAATACATAAGTTACGGTTTGCCCAAGTTTGCCATCCACAAAACTTTTTCTTTCGAATTTTGAGATTGTAAAATTTCCAGAAATGTAAATATGAAACTCCACTTTTATTTCTTTTCCTTCGTAATGATTAACACTTTCGACATTTGAATAATGACTGTGAATTTTCCCGTCAATTTGGGTGTCGTCAATATAACTCCATTTCTTTTTTAGCAACGTTGTGGGACCAAATTGTCTAAGTCTTGAAGATGAAATTGCAGCGTTTTGATTGTCTTTATTTTCGTATTCGTAAATTGTTTTTTCGCTGTGATTTACCTGGTAATAGGAATTGTTTTTGTAGAATTCTTCTGAAGTTTCATTTTTGCTGTAGAACTCAAAATCCTTGTTTTGAGGTTTATAAACTGTATATAAAATATTAAAAACAGAAGTCGCGTTGGTTTCCGGATTGGGATAGTAAGCGGTTGTTTTGTAACTTATTACATTCGCCTTGAAATACTTTCGCTTTGCTTTTTCGATGTCGGGAACTTGAGCGCAGAGTTGACAAATGCTAAATAACAAAAATACAATACTTAAAATCTTCTTCATTTTTATTTCAAATGGCATTTATACACTATATTTTTCCCGCTTAATTATTTACTATCTAAAATTTTCTTAAACTCTGGATTTATCGATGAAGGTTCAAGTTTTTCAGCTTCTTTTAAATACTTTTTTGCTTCCTTTATATTGTTTAGATAAAAATATGATGTTGAAAGCATGGAGTATAATTTTCCGTTTTTTGGATTTAACTTTAATCCTGCCTCTAGATCTTTTATTGCGATTTTCAGAAAGCTACTGTTTTTTTCATTCAAAAACATTTGAGAATATGCCAAAGCACTTGATACATAAAAATCTGAATTTGACGGAATCAATTTTTTCGCATCGTCAAAATATTTTACAGCTTGTTTTGGATTTCCTTTCATAGCTACGATATTTCCAAAACCCCAATAAATTTCATATGATTTAGGATCTAAAAGCCAAGCTTGATTAAATCGTTTCATTGCAGTATCTAAGTCGTTTTCATAAAAATATTTCCAAGCAGATTTTATTCTTTCCTGCATCGCTTTTTGGCGGTTAGGAAATAGTTTATCCATTTCTTTTAAAAACTCTTTATCACTATCAAGTTGCTCTTTGCATTTTTTAACTCCGCCATACATTGGTAAAATGTTTATTTTTTCAAGACAGTTTTGAGTGTAAGCTGAATTGAAAATCATCAGAAAGAGTATTGAAGAAAGTTTTGTTTTCATTAAATTTTTTTGATTACTTAATATTTTTCAGATTTTCATCGTAAAGTCCTACCAATAGGCTATTTCCATTGTCATCAACTTTCACGGCTCCATATTTTGCTTTCTCATACTTTTCCCCTTGTCCTTCCTGGAAAAAGAAAGATTCCGCCCCGATATTTACGTTCCAGTTATCGGATGAGGTGTAATTTATTAAATATTCTCCCTCTTTTAAAGGAGTCGTATTTTTCTGAAATCTCTGTCTTTCTGCGACGCCGTTTTTATCTAATTTTACCACACAATATCCTCTTTTTGGAAGAGATTCTACGTTTAAATCTTCTGAAATACGGTACCGCAAAGTCATGTAATCTCCCTGGATCAAAGAACGCGGATCTACAGGAGCCAATGATAGTAAAATTAGTTTTCCGTCTTTTAAAAGCGTCTCTTTTTTAGCAACAGAAAAATTAAAATAAACTAATAGTATAACGAGATTTATGACGATAATCAACCACTTATATTTTTTCATCAGATGACAGTTTTTTATGGGTTAAAAAGTACAGACCAAGAAACAAAATGCCCGAACAAAAAAGGACGATCGATTTGGTAAGCAGAGTATAATGAAGGTCGTAATAATATTGTGAAACAAAGTAAATGAAAGCCACCACGCCGATAACTAAAGAGGTTTTGTAGTTGACCAAAAAACTCAGCAGAATAATTAAAATCGCTCCCGAAATCGCTGGTGAAAATATTGTCGGTAATAAAATCAACACTGATAAAGCGTAAATTCCATATTTCTGTTCGTTCTTTTTGATATTCAGCATTTCAAAAAGGTAAGAAATGACGTATAAAATTGCCGCAACAATAACCAAAGACGAAATCCAAATATATTCGATGGAATGTTCACCCATATCATTTCTTCCCAAGAAAAATAATCCTGCTAAAAATGAAAAAACGAGAGCAATACGAACTGAATCATAAAGCTGTGAAAATGCCTTACTGTAAGTTATTAATTTTGCCTCTTTCAGATATAAAAGAGTTAAAACTATAGCTAAAAGAGAAATATAAACGTGAATTGAATCAAAAGTATGATTTGAAATAATTAAAAATAAAAATCCTCCGCAAACAATCAGTACCGAAACAAAAGAAATGAGATAAGATCGCACGATAAATAATGTTGAAGCAGCAATTGCAATAAAAATGAGACTTATTACATTTACGTGTGTTTCCATTTGCGATAATCCCACTCCTAAGAGAACAAAACCAATGATATATGCCGAAATACTAAGTGTGTCTAGAAGTATACTGTCGGTTACTTTGGTAATGAATGCTCCAAAAATAATCAAGGGAATTCCGAGTGCTAATAATCCCAGTTCTGAGTCGTAAATTCCGGTAATAAAAAGAAATCCCATGAAGAAAAGACTTGCCAAAATTCCACCAAAAATAGACAAGATTTTTATAGGTAAAGACTGATGATTATTACCTTTTTCGTAATCTTTGTAAATTTCTTCTTCGTTAAATTTTAAATCTTTAGCACTTGCATCTTGAAGAGTATTCAAGAGTTGTTTTATGTCTTCTTTAGTTCTCATTTTTCCATTTTTTTTGAAGATTAATAAGAGTCATAATAACCACAGTAACGCTTGCAATCACGAAAAGACTTACAAGAAGGAATATTCCGCTATCATTCGAAAAATTAATAAACAGGGATGTTATGATAGAAATAATACTGAGCGATATAATCGAAAGATAAAAGACGCTTTTTGAGTTTAAGCCATGCCAGATTCCGAGTGCATAAGTTGTTAAAACAAGAATCGTAAACAGCAATGAAAATGTTTCATGATTATCAAAAATCACGATGATCATTCCAAAAGTTGCGATAACTGCGCATCCCAAAGCTAAAATATGACTCAACCAAATAGGAATTGTAGAGATTTTCTTTGAATTTTTTAATAATAGTGAAGAAATAAGCGCAATCGCATTGATGCAGAAAATGATCGTTACAATGAATATTTCGTCCCAGTCTTTCGCCACTTGCTGCGTATAAAGAATAAAAGTAGTGTTGATTAAAACAATAAAAAGCAACCACAGCGGAGGAAAATTTGAGATGACAACCCACAACGCAATAAAAAGTGTCCATGCCAAAAAGAAGTCATATGCATTGGCTCCCGTTTGATAAATCTGCCCGAAAACAGCAAATAAAACTCCAACTAAAAATGAAGCTCCTGTGAGAATAATATTTCGGGTATTTTGATTGATTTTCGGAAGTAAAGCAACGATTGTTGTGGCAATGACGAGTGCTTCAGTCATTCCAATTTTAGCAAATTTGTGCAAATCTGCCCAGTTGTAAGCAAAGAAGAAAATAATTCCGGCGGTGGCAAAACCCACTCCAAGAGTGATAAAAAAAAGGCGCAGAAATTTCTGCCACATTTCTTTATCGTTGTACACATTTTCTTTCAGAAGCCGCTCAACTTCCAGCTCAGTCATATTGCTGTGACGGCAGATCAGTTTGATATCTTCACGTTGGATATTTTTCATTCAATTGTTTTTATGAGAATTAAAAGAGTTTTTATTAAAACAAAACGATTAATTCATTTTCAATTGAACTAAACTACGAAAAAGTGTTGTATCTAAAGAATTTTATAAGTTTGATTTAGTCTTCAAAAAGTTCTTCCACATTATAAAGCACTTCGCAATCGCAGAAACCTCCGTTTTCTTTTAACCAATTTTCAACTTCATCAATATTTTGAATTTGATTTGCTTCTAAAAACTGTTTCGTTAATTTTAAACCGTCATCGCAACCATTTTTCTCTAATCCTTCATCCAAAAAATCGAATAGATTTTGAAATAATTCTTTGGAAATCGGCAGACTTTTTTCAAACTCTATCTGAGCTTTTTTCTGCAATTCTTTTTGAATTTGTTTGCGTCTTTCTTTTTCGGTTTTGTCAGGCATTTTGATGATTTAAATTGTAAGGTCAAAAATTATTATCAGTCTTTCTAAAAATAGCAACGATTTTGTTTTCATAAACTAAAAAATAATTTTAACCTCTTATCTGACTTAAAAGATACAAACTTATCCAGACAGCAAAATAGTAAAGAATAATATTGGTAATCAGATACGTTTTCTCAATTTCGATTGTCTTTTTTCTGTTGATGGTTTTTATGCTCCCGAAAATCAAAAAAATTAAAGAAAAGAGAACCGTGAAAATCGAAAGAAGAAAAACTGAATTCAATATTTTTTCATAAAACACCCATTCAAAATTAAAGTTTTGAAAATAATAGTGCTGAATTCCAAAAACAATAATGAAGATTAACAGGATCAGCTGATATTTATAGATATTTTCTAATCTCATTGCATTTTCGTTTTATAGATAATTGAATCGTAATTGACAACAACTTTTAAAGAATCAAAATACTTTTTATGTTCAAAATTTGAATTGAAATCAGTCACATAATTTTTGAGATTCTTCAAATCAGGAAGAGAGTCATTTTTTGTATTTAGAATAAGCTTGAAATTTTCAAGTTTTGTAACTTTTTTATGTTTTAAATCCCTGAAATACCAAAGTGTATCGGTTACGTCACCAATTTCTATTTGATATTTGTATTTTTTATTTAAATCATAAAGCAAACCATTGGTTTTTCTTGAAGCCTCGTAATGAGGAACTCTTCGCATTCCCCATGTAAAAGGATTCAAATAAAATAACATGGGCAGAAGAATCAGAATAATGAGAACTATAATTGCTGCTTTTTTCATGAGATATAGAATTTATAGCTTTTGCTAAATAAATTTGAAAACTAATATTCTAAATTTTCAAAATACATTTGCAGTTCCAAAGCTCTGCTTTTTACGATTTCTTTTTTCTTATTTTCTGCAATCGTGTACCACATGGTTCCTTGTTTCAATTCAAAGTAAAATTTAGAAATCAACAAATATTCTTTATCTCTGTAAATCATCCATTGTTTTTGAGATTCTTTTAAGGCTTCAAAAGTTTCTTTAGGGAGTTTACTTTTTAAAAGATTATAATATTTATTCAGTTCGTTATCCCAGGATTGGGTTGCTTTTATGGTGCAGTTTCGGATTTCAGCATTAGAAATATCCTTTTTATCAAGACATTTTGATTCTGCGGCATCTATAAAGTTTTCTTGCTGATTTTTGCTCTGAGAAAAAACAGAAATTGAAAGAAAAACTAAAATTAGGATAATTGTATTTTTCATGACGTTCTTAGACATGGTTGCAACAATGATGACTTGAATTTAAAATAAATTAGAGGTTCTTAAATCGATAAGGTATTTTAACAATATCAATTACTTTCTCTCCCTTGTTATTTTTTCCGGCAGTCCATTTTGCATCTTGAATTGATTTTGTGGCGGCGGCTTTTACTTCTTTGTTGAAAATTTCATTTTTTCCATAAGTAGAAATATTGAGAACATTTCCCTGTTGGTCTATCTTTAAAATGATTTCAGTATTCAAAGTGCTTCCCAAATTTTTCAAATTATTTTTGTTGATGTTTTGGTGAATCATTTTCAAAAACGTTTTATTTCCATTGGGAAACTGAGCCGGAAAAGCTACTCTTGGCGGTGGCGGTACAGACTGATCCTGCGGTTGGGAAGATTGGTAGCGGTCTGCTATTTTTTGTGAAAAACCTATTGTGAATAGTAAGAGAGTTGGGAGTAAAAGTATTTTTTTCATTGTTTTATTTTTGATTAAATTCTTTCAAATCAAAATAACATTCTTCACAAACCAATTTGATTTTTGCAAATTCCATTGTTTCATCATTCCAGCCTTTGTTTTCTGATCTTACTTTTTCACAATCATCGCACCATGCCTGAAAATCATCATCTTCATCAAGTTCCATTCCGAGAGAAGTTTCAAAAGCTTCCTTAAAACCATTCGGAGTTTCTCTATTTAAATGTTGGCAAACAAAAGCAGGTCTTCCAAGCCCGTGATTCTCACAATCAACAATTTTCTGTTTTATCTTTCTAATTTCTTCGGAACTTTTATCTTCTATAATTTCGGTTAATAAAAAATAATTCTCAAGATTTTCTGAATTAACTTTATAAACTCCAATTCCACCGAGAATCGATAAACCAGTAGCTAAAAATTCCCAACCATCATATTTGTCACTTGCAAAAGTTCCGTCTATCAGTTTTTTGTAGTTATGTTCCTTACCAAATTGTTTGATTTTTAACGTTTCACTTTTATTAGACTCAGCTGAAGAATTATTAAACCAGCTCCACATCCACGTTTCAGAACTTAACGAATAAGATCCTATCGGAATGTATTTGAAAAATATTTCATCTTCGTCATCGTTGTACAATCTGAGTATAGAAGCATCACTTTCATAAAACCAATTGGCAAAAGAGTCAAGGTCATATTCTTGTTTAAATTTTTCTTGAAGCGGAATTAATTTTTGAAGTTCAGCTTCTGCAAATTCGTCGTAGTTTTTCATTATTAATGTTTTACAAGTATTTTATCTGATGTAATTACTGAATTTCAAAAATATGAAACTACTTAAATATTTTTTTAATATCCTCTTCTGTAGTTTTTGCGAAATTTGATAATTCTTGATATTTTTCAGAATAAAATGTTTGTTCTTTATGAGAATTGAGGGTCTCAAATATTTTATTTTTTAGTTCGATAGTTTCTGGGGAATCATCATCTTTAGGGACAAAATCATTTTCAGTTAGTGTAAGATATAAATCAAATATAGAATCTACCAAGAAGGAAATTGTATTTAGTGGGCTTTTTACAAAATCTTTTTTAAATTCAATTTTTTCCTGAATATCTTTATGTTTCGAAAGAATAATATCAATTCCCTTTCCATAAATATTTAGATAAGCCAAATAATAGTTTTCAGGTGATTCAACATCTAAATATTTTATTAGTTGATTTTTTTTATCATTTCCTAAAAATTCAAAAGCTTTTTCAAAACTATTGCAATCAATATTGTGAAGAAATTGATTTCTATATTCCATTAATAAAAGAAATAATTTGTGTTCTTCTTTATTTAAAATTTCTAAGTCAAAAAGCAAATCAATCTTATTTTTAAAAGATAAATTACCACTCTTATTAGATATAGCTTTTCTCTCTTCATTTTCAATTACTAAACAAGTAATTATGAGCTGACTTATGTTATTCTCAAGATTCAAAGCAAGTTCTAAAATTTTAGAACGTAATTCGATATTTATATTATTCATTTTTTATATTACTTAATAGTATATTAAAAGAAGTTTCACCCCAAAACAATCCTCCCCTCAACCTCCTTCAGCATACCTTTCCCAATCAAATCCTCCACACAAAACTTCACCACCGCATCAATCTGCGAACCTACTTTAGAAAAACCAAAAGTCTTGCAAACCGCGCGGATCAATTCCTCTTTATTCAGACTTAAACTCGAATGCATCAATTCCATCATCGCCACCGAAATTTCTTCAGGTGCAATCTCATCGATCAGCCTTTTTTCTGCGGAATTGTCTCTGTGAAAATCTAGATTTTCAGGCTGAGAATTTTCACTCCAATAAAATTTCTGGTAACTTTCCGTGGTTTGAATATTTGGAATCGTTGCTAAAGTTTCCAAAAGATAGGTATTCAGTTTTCCGCCGGCTCTTGAAGTATTCCAAAGCTTGAGAATCTTCCTGAACAAAGCATTCTGACTGATCGGCGATTCCGTATCGATGATGGTTTTTAACTGACTTAAAAGCGCCTGCCTGTTTTCAAAATGATAAATCGATTCTGAATTGGCATTGACTTTCGGAGTCAAATTTGCCGCAACATAAGAAATCATTTTCGAAGGTTTTTCTTCCTCCGAAACCTCACTCAGATAGATTTTTTCAGAAGTTTTCAGTTCGGTAATCTCTTCCTTTTTTTCTTTAACCTGAGTTTTGATTTTTTCTAATTCGACCTGAATTTTTTCAACAATTTTCTCTTTATTTTTAATCCAGTCCAGCGTCCATATTCTGAAAACATTCCAGCCAAGACCTTTCAGAACATTCGGAACGAGCAGTTCACGGTCATTGGTCGTGTGGATGTTAAAATAATTTTCACTGTCAAGCAAAATCGCCAGAAGATATTCGCTTTCGTTTTCAGGATCAATAATTCCGATATCGATTTTATATTCAGAAGTTCCGATGTTGGTTTTGATTTTCAGACCGTGTTCTTCAAGCGTTTTCGCAACAGCATTCACCATCAGTTTCTGCTGACTGACGGTTTGATTTGAGTTTTGATACACCAATCCTTTTTCAGAAAAGTTCAGGAAGTTTTTCAATCCTAAAACACCTTCCGAGCTGGTTCTGTTCATGTCAATCTGATCGCCTTTTAACGAAGAAAATACTTTCATTTCATAACGTGCTCTCGTCACAGCAACATTCAGTCGTCTCCAGCCACCATCACGGTTGAGCGGACCAAAATTCATTGAAACTTTTCCCTCTTCATCGGGTCCGTAGCCAATCGAAAAGAGAATAATATCGCGTTCGTCACCCTGTACATTTTCAAGATTTTTAATGAAAATAGGTTCTTCAGAATTGATTGCAAATTCTTCCAGATGCGGATTTTCCTGATATAATTTCTGCAGCAAATCTTCAATTAAACTTTGCTGAGTCTGGCTGAATGTCACCACACCAATCGATTTTTTATTCTGATTTTCGAGATGATTTTTAATGTATTCAATAATCGCTTCCGCCTCATTTTTGTTGGTTCGTGTTTTTCCTTTGTCATAAAATCCGTCGATAAATTCAAACGTCACCTTTCGGTTTAAATCATCCGGAGATGGGAAAGTGAGCAATTTATTATCGTAAAAATGAGCATTGGAGAAAGAAATTAAACTTTCATGCTTGCTTCGGTAGTGTCGCAGCAAATAATTCGATGGAATTGAAAGCGCTAAACAGTCATCCAGAATACTTTCCAGATCTTCCAGTTCAAAATTTTCTTCATCCACTTTTTGGGAAGCAAAGAAACTCGTCGGCGGCATCTGTTTCGGATCGCCTACAATAATTGCCTGCTTTGCCCTCGCCAAAGCACTGACCGCCTCAGAAGTCGGCAACTGCGAAGCTTCATCGAAAATCACCAAGTCAAAATGCTCTTCATTCACATCAAAATACTGCGCCACCGAAATCGGACTCATCAGCATACACGGTTTCAGCCTCGGAATCAAAGTCGGAATCTGATCAAATAATTTTCTGATGGACAAACCTCGACCTCTATTTCGAATCGCTTTCTGCAAAATCCCAATTTCAGAGCTTTGAACCGCTTCCTGAGAAAAATTCGGGATTCGGTCGCTGAGTCTCATCGTCAGCTGATTTTTCGTGAGTTCCGTAAATTCTTTATGTAGATTTTTATATTGTTGAATCTGGGATTCGTAAATATTGGCATCAAAACCATTCAAAGTTCCGGAGCTGTAAATGGTTTTTATAAATAAATTCAGATGAATGATTTTTTCAAATTCAAGTTCGAGAGATTCTGTATCGAGCCAGCCTTTTTCAAGGAAACCGATGAACCAGTTTAAGTTTAAATCCTGTGCTTTTTCCTTTAAACCATTAAAATTAATCCAGTCTTCCAGCTGATGAATATTCTGTACAACCGTCTGCAAATCGGCTTCATTAGGGATTTCGTCTACATATTTCAATAAATTATTTTCTGCAGCGTAAAGTTCTTTCAGCTTATCAACATGATCAGAAATATTCAGACTGTTGTTTTGTTTTAATGAAAAATCTTTCAGCCATTCAGGAAAATTTCTGATGGCTATTTTTTGGGCTAAATCTTTCGCATTTTCAATGGTTTTTAAATCTTTCTCAATCGCAGAAACGTCAAACGAATTTCCGTTAAAATAAAGATTCGTCACCGGTGAAACTGCGTTGTAATGAAGATTTGAAAGTTGATTTTTAAGATGCTGGTAATTTTCAAGCTTCTCAAAAAGTCCGTCAATCTGCACATCAGATTCTATTCCTGATTTCGCATAACCGTTCAGTTGCTGCTTTACTTTCCTTTGTTTAAGCCATTTCGGAATAAACCAAGTGTGTTTAGCCTGATTCCACAACAATTTTAATGAAGCAAAATCAATATTTAAAATGGACGAATTAAAATTCGATGTTATCTGACTTTCAATTTGCTGAAACTGCGTTTGCTGCGTCATCCAATTCTTAAATAAATTCAATTGACCTTCGTTAAAAACCAAATCAACCAAACCGGATTTTACAGGATTATCTTTTAAAAACTCAAGGATTTCCACACTGTCCGCATTGGAAACTTCCTCGAGCTGGAACTGCTTTTTAATCTGTTCCGCTGCATTTTTCTTTTCATTAAACTGAGAAATCGCCGAGAGAATCAGGTTTTTATTTTCAAACTGATGATTTGAAGTTTTTATCGGCCGTAAAGCATGAAGCGAAGGTTGACCGATTTTCTGCACAATCGATGCAAAGGGAATGAGCCAGTCTTTCCACTGATTCCAGTTGAACACATCGGCACTTTCCAAAGGAAAATTGATGTGGAAACGTTCATCGGCCTGTACGTGATTGGTTTCCAGAAAGGCAATCGTATCAAATAAACTCCAGCCAATAGGGAATTTCTGATGAAGGTCATTCACATATTTTCCAAGTTCTTTTCTGCGCTCGTCGAGCCGTTTTGCTTCTTCGTTGTAATCGGCATTGATTTTATATTTCGGAACTTCCAACGTTCTTTCAAACTGCTTCAGAACATCCGACTTTTTAGATTTATTGGAATGCAGTTCGAGACAAAATGCTCCCAAACCAATGTTTTCCAGACGGTGGTGAACCACATCCAAAGCGGCCTTTTTAGCAGCCACAAAAAGCACTTTTTTATCATTCGACAAAGCATCGGCAATGATGTTGGTAATCGTCTGCGATTTTCCCGTTCCCGGAGGTCCGTGAAGGATGAAACTTTTGTTAAGATTGGCATTTTTTACGGCATTCAACTGAGAATTATCGGACGAAATTGGCAAAACCAATTCAGACGCTGATATATTTTCAAGACTTTCTGCGTCATTTTCCACGCTTTCCAAAGTTCCCGTCAAACGTCCGTCAATCAGACTTTTCACAATCGAAGATTTCTGAATTTCTTCGGAATATTTTGAAATATCCTGCCAAAGAATCAATTTATTGAAAGAGAAAATTCCCAAAACCAACTGCTCCAAAACATCCCAACCTTCTAGGTTCAGAACGGCATTTCTGATAATCGCCAGAACTTTCGGAACATCAACGCCCGATTCGTCCATCGGAAGATTTTCGAGGCTGTTGATATTGAGTTTAAATTCCTGTTTTAAATATTCCAGCAGCGTAATATTGATCATGGTTTCCTCCTCACGGCTTCGAAGCGTAAATTTAGAATTTACCGATTTTCTCGACAGCTCCACAGGAATCAATAAGATCGGAGCCAATCGTGGAACGTCTTTATTTTTAGGTTCAAACCATTTTAATAATCCAATTCCTAAATACAGCGTACTTTTTCCATTCTCTTCTTCGGCAAGTTTTGCGCTTCTGTAAAGGTTGGTGAGAATATTGTCGAGGTCATCCTGATGATAATACGTTAAAAGTCGGTTGTATTTAAACTCATCTTCAGCGAGTTTAAAAAGCGGCTGCGACTGATGTAAAGGTTCGCTGTACAAACTGTATTTTCTCAAAACCGCCTGATTGTTGTCGGGATGAATGGTGAAAGATTTTCCGTCGGCGAGGCTGTCTTCGAGCACATTGATTTTCGTATCGATCAACTGGAGCATGCTTTTGGTAAAGCGCAGATTCAGAAGGTTGTTTCTGAGCGAAAGATCGAGCAGTTTTCTTTCCCAGACTTTTTGTTTGGTTAAATTTGAAAAATCCGTCAGTTCGAGGTCATCGTACTGCGTTCCCAAATCAAAATCCTGATCGAGTTTCGTTGAGTGTTGAATTGAACTGAAATCCTGAGTATTTACCGTTTCATTTTTCAGAAGTGGGAGCGGAGAAATTCCCGCCGACCGTGCGTTTTTAATATCTAAAGACAACAGAAATCTTGAAGAATCCATCAGTTGGGTTTCAGCAGAATTCATCGCATCTTTGAACGAAATGTTGCTTCCTCTGCAAAGACTTGTTGATTCAATTAAAGCAATTTCCTTTATTCCCGAAGCAATTCTTTTGGAGATTGCTGCCT
Source organism: Chryseobacterium formosum (assembly GCF_026460885.1). Taxonomy (GTDB): domain Bacteria; phylum Bacteroidota; class Bacteroidia; order Flavobacteriales; family Weeksellaceae; genus Chryseobacterium; species Chryseobacterium formosus. Next base: position 112,387 of record NZ_JAOVZW010000011.1, on the reverse strand, counting down.
GATCAAAGTTAACCATTCCGTCAAACCGCTGATCATCCAACCATACTCCGACAAAGGCGTGACCTTCCGTTACCACGATAATGGGGTTGAGATCAATCGCTTCCAGACAAGCTGCAAACAAAAGGGAAATATCAATACAGTTTCCGAATTTTGTTTCCAAAACAGTGTCTACAAGTCTGATTCTTTGTCCGTTCTTCTCAAAACTTGGCGGCATCGCACTATAAATTAAATCCAGATTCTGAATGGATTTGTAAATCGCCGAAACCATCTGCAAAACCCTTTCCTTGCTTTTTTGCTGATAGCCTTCAAACGACGGCGTGAGTTTATTTCTCGCTAAAATATCAATCGCATCGGCTTTCAGTTTGTACAGCGAAGTATTATTTGAAAGAACATACGAAGCCAGAAGTTGAGGATACGACTGTAATCCACCGAAATAATCCATCGGCAGCACTTCGATGCTGAAAGTTTTTTCATAAATCGATTCACCGTCTTTAAAAACCTGAATTTTTATCTGATCTAAATCTTTTTCCGTTAGTCTTTTCAGCAAAGCATTATCAAAGACAAAATTGAAAAGCGAGATTTTGTACAGTGCATTTGCCTTGATTTTATCGATATAAACATCGTATTTTTCAAATAAACCTAAAGATGAAGTGATCTGAAGATTGAGATTTTCAAAATCTTCAGTCACGTCTCTGAAAGCAATGCTTTGAAGAAAAGGATATTGGTTTAAACAAAAAGTATAGTTGAAATATGGGCTGTGCTGTATCTGTAAGTCAAAGGGAATAATCTGATTCATAAATGTTTTTTGTGATTGTCACTCTCTTTTTTGGGAGATAATGCAATTTAGAAATAAAACAGATATTGACAAAATGGTTTTGTCCGACATAAATTATTCATTATTAGTACAAAAATCTAAAACATTTTTGAAATAACTCTCAAGATTTTCAAATTCATGTTCGCCTGCCATCCAATTTGCAAATTTCCAGTATTTCCATTTGGCATCCTTATCTTTGGGTGGGATTAAAAGAAAATATTGTTCTTCATCTTTTCCTCCAACTAGGATACTATTTTTAAGTTCGGGTAGCTGATATGCATTAATAGCCCCTTCATCTACGTTTTTTAAATAGTCGATCTCTTCAATCTTCATAAAGGTCGGCTCGACGGAATCCGGAGCAGAAAATCCATTTGTAATTTTAAGAAAATTTTTATAGTCTTCTGGCAGAATTATATTTAGTTTTTTCTCCGCTTCAGTAATATTCTCGCTATTCGCAGAATCAAATCCTAGCCATTGGTTTTGAATCTGTATTTTTGTGAGAAAGTGATTTTGCTCCCCGTTTTTTATAGCTAAAAGTGAAATAGCAATTAATATTTCTTTCATGGTAATTTTTTTTAGAATCTTCAATTATTCCAAATATACAAAATTTCATTCCCTTCTCCTCCCATTAAACATCAAATCAAGCGCAAGATAGTTCACATCATACGGATGATTTCCTCCCACAAGATTATTCATATAACCAATATCAAAAGTCACTGAAGAATTTTTTGGCGTTACAGAATAATAGGCTAAAACCGGCTTTCATGATATTGCAAATCACTCCATTCTTTTGAAAGCGCGTCTTTTTCTGTTGAAAATAATTGTTCAGAACTTAAAATCAGTTTTTTGGAAGCATCTTGGTTTAAACCGATACTTAACTGCAACCGAAGTCGGGTTCTTAAGGCAAAAGATTCTGCATCTTCGAGACTTTTTGGAGCGAAAAATTTTCTGAATTCCTGTCTGAAAGTCGGTGTTATTTTGAATTTTTTACTTTTAAAAGCATAAGATAATCTTCCGTACAACCTGATTTCCTGTTGATCAACCGTTTTTCCGTTGGAAGGAATTATTTCTTTTTGATCTCTCAAACTTAAAGCAAAAGAATATTTAAGATTGTTCTTCAACTGATGGTAAAATTCCTGATTGAGAGCAAAAATGGCTGGTTTTTCAATTGGGTTTAAAGAATTTCCACTCGTTCTTCCCATTCCCAAATACGTCATCGACTGCTATTTTTTATTCTGTTTTTGTTTAAATCCCGCAGCAAACCAGCTCGCCGTTTTGGAATGTCCCAAACCCGGCGGACTGATCTGTGCAGAAAGATTTAACCCTAAAAAAAGTAATACTAAAACACTGGAAAATCTCCTCATCTTAATCTTCTTTTTTCTGCAGAATTCTTCCCTGAGCGTCAAAAACAACTTTCCATTCTGTAGAATAATTTTTCAGTTCGGCTTTGTACATTATTTTTCCATTGTCGGAAATTCGTTTTACATCATCCACTCTGTATCCTGAATAATACTTATTGATGGTGGCTAAAACCGATTTCGGAAGATTGTTTTTGGCAATCTCTTCTTCATGAAAGACCATTTTCCCATCTCTTGAATAAAGAATTTTATGATCATCTCCTAAAAATCCGGTTTCAAATTCCACTTCATAAAGATTACCTTTAATTTCCCAATCAATGTCTGAAGCTTTTGGGAAGGACTTTTGAAAATGGTTTAAAATAACCGACGGAACTTCATTCTGATGAATATCCTGTGCTGAAAGCTGGTTAAAACTTAAACCTAAAATGCTGATGGCTACAATTAAATTTTTCATAATGTAAATTTTATACAGCTAATTTCCGACATGATTCTGGAAACATTTGGGAACAGGATTTTAAATCGAGCATTTGTATTTTTAAACCATTAAGATTTATTAAGTTGTGAATTTTAATTAAGAGAAATAAATTTCTTCAGAATTTGTCTCTCGCTGATCAGACAGATTTAGCAGATTAATAAAATAAGCGAGAGTATAAATTTTATCTCTGATAAAATCCTTGCGCCTTACAGTTTGAAGTTATAAAGAAAAATTTTGCGCCATTGCGTTTAACCAATATTTTTCATATCATTACATACTATGGAAAGACTAAAATTAATTACCGCAATACTAATATGCATTCTGTTTCAACAGATGATAAATGCACAGAAAACCAAAGAACCAATCAATTACACCATTGAAAATTGTGTCAATGAATTTGATGTTTCAAAAGCCACAAAGACAAAAGTTGGATATCAATATTATTTTGGAGATAAAAATTTTACCGAAGAAAACACTTTGAAAATGAGTATTGTAGAGCCCGGAAAATCTACACACGCTCCACACCGTCATCCCGAAGAAGAATTTTTTTACATTCTGGAAGGAAAAGCAACTTTTTATCTTGATGGAAAAACAAAAACAGTCGGTCCGAATACAAGTTTGTATTGTCCGCCCAACTCAGAGCATGGAATCAGTAATGCAGGAACAACTGATTTGAAATATTTGGTGATAAAAAAAGACTTAAAGTAATTTTTCATACTGATTAAACAATTAATGAATTTCCTTACTTAAAATAACCTTGTTTTACAGTTTGTTTGTCATTCCGTAGGAATCTCAACACACTGAGAATAAAACCGTATAGATTCCTACGGAATGACAAAGTGGCTGCTTATTTTACATTCTGACAATCATAATACAGATTTAGCAAATTATTTAGATCAGCTTTATCAACAAAATCTGCGAGAGTTCAAATTTTATCTCTGATAAAATCCTTGCGACTTAAATTTTGATGTGATAAAAAAAACACTTGCGCCCTTGCGTCTAACCAAAAATGTATTAAAAAAATCAAGGCTCATACACCAATCTAAAAAAAGAAGAATTGTTCTCATGATCATGATTCAAAGGAATTCATGTGACAACGCCTACCGCAAAATGAGAATCCAGCTTGATTTTAACCTGTGGTCGTAAAGTCACAGCCATTTTTCCGTGACTGATTTCCTTATTCACTTCCACGCCAATAAAATGACTTGTATTAGGAAGTGTATACATCACAGAACTGTTGATTTCCCAATCTACCGAAGTTCCATTTTCTCCAAACTCGTGCTGAATGGCAGGATAAGTATAAACCAAAGTATGAATACTTGAACCCCATCTTTTCGCCGCCACAAAAAACGGACTGTACGTTAATCCCGTAATGAATTTTCCTTTACCATAATTTTTAAAATCATTAAATTCTAAAACCTGTGTATAACCAATTGCTAGAGAAGTTTTAGCCTTTTCTGAAACAAAAAAAGAATACTGCGCAGAAAACCGGATTCCATCTAAACGGTTTCCGGGAATTTGTTCTTTTGCTGTTCCGTTTTTTGGACTGAAAAATGAAAAATCGGTTTCTACTTCAAGACCTAATCGGTTGATGGGAGCAAATTCGTATTCCGCCAAATATCCGTTTTCTCTGTAATTTTTTGTGTTTGAAAAATCGGCTCCTATGTTGAATTCTTTTTCACCTTTTCTGGCTCCGAGATCTCTCACCAAATCCTGAAAAATGGGTTCTGCATGAGAAACCTTTACGGGTTTAGATGAAGTTTGTGACATTGCTAAAAAGCATCCCAAAAATTGAATAGTTCCGAGTATTAAAATCTGTTTCAGTGTTTTCATACTGCAAATCAACAGCACGAATCGGGAAAATTTTGGGAAGAAATCTGGAAAGAAGTGGGAATTTGGATTTTTTGGTAAAAAGTAAAAAGTAAAAAGTAATTTTGCCTAGCTTCTAGCTTCTAGCTTCTAGCTTCTAGCTTCTAGCTTCTAGCTACTAGCTTCTAGCTTCTAGCTTCTAGCTACTAGCTTCTAGCTTCTAGCTTCTAGCTTCTAGCTTCTAGCTTCTAGCTTCCAACTTCTAAAACTTCACTTTAAATTCGTGCATTTCATTTTTAAATTCATATGAAACAGAAAATCCATACAACTCAGCAATCGCTTTTACAATCGCCAATCCCAAACCTGTTCCTGATTGATTTTGTTGATTTTTCTGGAATCTTGTGAAGATTTTTTCCTGCTCTAAAGTTTTCGGAACTCCTGTGTTTCTTACTATTAAATAATGTTCAGAAATTTCAACTTCCACTTTTCCGTTTTTGATGTTGTGGAAAATAGCGTTTCGCAGAAGATTGGAAACTATGATATTAATCAAAGCTGAATCGGCATTTACTGAAAGTTTTGCATTTTCTTTAGATGAAATTTTAACCTCTTTGAAATCGGCAATATCTTCAAGATCGGTGATGTTTTTAGTGACGATTTCGTTTACTGAAACTTCTTTATTGTCAAAAAACTGTTTATTTTCAATTTTTGTTAATAGTAAAAGTGATTTATTGAGACGAACCAGTCTTTCTATAATTTCTAAAATTTCCGCAATTTTTTCTGCCTGATTGTCGGTGAAATTTTCCCTTTCCATCAACAGTTCGAGCTTACTGATGGCAATTGCTAAAGGTGTTTGAAGTTCGTGAGAAGCGTTTCCGATGAATTCTTTTTGTTGCTCGTACGTTTTTTCACTGTAATCCAAAAGCGTGGTCACGGCATCCTGCAAATCTGAAAATTCTTTGGTTTTTGTCTCTGCTTTCGGGAAGTTTTTTCCAGCTCCAAGACGGTAATTTTTTAAGTCATAAAGTAAATCGTAGAATGGTTTCCACAATTTTTGAAGCACCAAATTGTTGATGACTAAAATGCTGAAAATCAAAAGTACATACAAACCTGCGGCATCCCAAAGCAACTCTTTTACAAGGTCATCTTCTTCCACCATATTGTTGAAAATTTTCAGCTCATAAAAATTTTCATTCTGTTCAAAAACTGTCGTTAAAACCCGCACAGGTTCCAGTTCAGGAGCTTCGTCATCGGCATCCTGGGCGTAAATTTCTGTGTCTTCGTAGGTATCTTTAAAATGCAGCGCTTCTTTTTTACTGATAGGATTTACCGAAAAAAAACCTTCATCAAACGTTTTCTGATGCAAAATCGTAGAGTCTTTTTCGGCTCTGGAAACAATCTGTCGTTTGTAATTTTCTAGCTCTTCATCTACACTGTCTTTAATTTCGTCGAGCATATTAAAATAAAACACGACCGACCAAAGACTTATGATAAGCAATAGCCAAGACATGAGGTGGAGAAGAGATCGGTTGAGGAGTTTCATTTTTCTTTCAGTTTGTAGCCGATTCCGTAGATGGCTTCGATTTCTATTTCAGCGTCGCTTTGCTGAAGTTTTTTTCTTAAATTTTTAATCTGATAATAAATAAAATCAAAATTATCTGCCTGATCGATATTGTCGCCCCAAACGTGCTCTGCCAAAGCAGTTTTCGTTACCAAACGGTTTTTATTGAGCAGGAAATAATTCAGAATATCAAATTCTTTTCTGTTGAGTGCAAGATTTTCTCCTTTTACCGTCAACGTCCGTTCTGTAAGATCCATTTCAAGATTGGAAATTACGATTGAATCTTTGCCATCGAGGTTTTTTCTGCGCAGAACGGCTTTTATTCTTGCGTTGAGTTCGGCATTGTGGAAAGGTTTGGTTAAATAATCATCAGCTCCGAGTTCAAGACCTTTCAACTTATCATCCAAAGAATCTTTTGCAGAAATAATAATGACGTTTTCAGATTTCCCTAAATCTTTCAATTGCTGTAAAAGCTGAAGTCCGTTTCCACCGGGAAGCATGATGTCTAGAAGGATACAGTCGTAATTATACAAACCTATTTTTTCACTTGCGGTATCAAAATCTTCGGCAGTTTCAATAAGATACTGCTCCTGAACCAGCGAATCACAAATCGATTTTAAAAGCTCTTTTTCGTCTTCAACAACAAGGATTTTCATGCAACAAATGTAGAGAATGATTCTGGAAAGAGTTGGGAATTTAGAATTAAACTCAAACCTTATCTCATCCAGCCTTCAACAATGTAATTTTTCTGATTCACTTTATATTCTTTATCGTTATTTGGCGTGTACCAAAGTTCAATTCTCGCACCGTATTTATCTCCCCAGGAACCTTCATAAATTGTAAATTGTCCGGTGTAAATCGTTTCTGAAGGTTTCCCCACAACAATTTTCGAACGTTCGTTTATCTGTTCTGCTGACAACCTCTCGTTTGAAGTTATTTCAAATGCTTTGATGAAAAAGTATCCTGCAACTTTTGGTTGATGATTTGTGTAAAAATGATAAATTCCAGGCTGAGAAATTTCCGCTAATCTAAAATCGTTTTGCTTTAAATCTTGTGCAGTAATTTCTTTGTCAACAGGTGTTTCAAATTTTATATTTTTTGGAATTGTTTTGTCTGCGCCATAAAAATCGGGCGGAGAAAACGTAAAATATAGAGAAACGGAAAAGAACAAAAAAGCAGAAACAATAATTTGAGGAAACAGCAGATACCATTTATTAATAACGATTTGAACAATTGCAGAAATTATGTTACCCAAAACATTGAGATAGAAAATGGCTAATGAAAGATCAACAATATCGTCTTTTTTCAGAAGCATTCCCAATTCGAAAATCGTGTAAGGAATTAAATAAGCAACAATGGGAATCCACCAAACAAGAAAGTATTTTTGTAAGTATTTCATTTAAGAATTTCAATTTAAACCTTATTAAGCTGCTTTAAAAATTGCTTTATTTCATCCGACTTCTGCGTACCAATCAACAGTTTTTTACCATCTTTAAAAACGAGTTGAAGTCCTAAATTTCCTGAAATATTATAGGCTCTACCGCGTCCGAAAAATCCAAATCTTAAGCCCCAACCGCCGTAATCCATTAACGGAGAATATTCTCTTATGTAAGCTTTATCAATATTTTTCCATGGGAAATATTTGAACTGTAAATGGAACGGAAATAAGCGAACTCTTATCCCCAATTCGTCGATTTTTGTTTCTAATTTAGTGAAGTAAAAGAGCAGGAAAATGAATACAGATACTGATGAAGTGATAATCAATTCTGTGGTGGAAAAATACGCAGTATTTTCGATTAAATTATAGAAAGAAAAACCTACGACAAATAGGATAATCAGCCAAAGCCACCATTGTCTGAAGCGCTGTATTTCGTAGAATTCGGTTTTCTCGGCCATTGGATTAATTTATTATAAAGGTAAATATTTTTCTTTTGCCTTGCTGCAAAAGAAACAAAAAATAAAGACTGGAAATTCTGGCTAAAATTTCAAATGATTTTCTAAAATTTCCAAACTCGGCGGAAAGAACGACTTGAAATCTCAAAGGAATATTGTTTTCGCCACTCAAACAGTGGAAATTTTTTAACTAAAATAATTTAAAATTTCTTCACGCCTCCATTTCCTAAGTGATCAACAAAATCAGCAAAAAGTTTTTAAATTTTTTCAAAGATAAAATCCTTGTGCCTTAGAGTTTGAGATTGTAAAATTAAAATTGCGTTTTAGCGATTAACCATTTTTACCTCAAAACGGTTTTTAAGAAACATTTAAGGTTTAAAAATCAGATTATATTCAGAATATTTTTACTTTTGATAAAACTACATTTTATGTTCAGACAAAAAATATTGAAACTGGGTTTGAGTTGTGCAATCGTTTGCATTGCTGCGGATTTTATGAATGCGCAGACTTCAGTTCAGGTCAAAAATACTCAGGATTTTGCAAGAAATGAAGTCGTTTCTGTTTCAATCAAGCAATTGAAAGCATTTTTAGGGAAAAATAAAGGGGAAGATTTAAGAATAAAAGATGCCCAAAACCAGTATTTGCCGATTCAGTGGATCGATAATGACGGCGATGGGAAGAATGATGAACTTCTTTTTCAGGCAAAACTGGATGCGAAAAAAACAAATTCGTACACAATCATTGCAGATGCAAATACACCAATTCCTGAGAGTCCGGTGACAACGTATTCCAGACTGGTTCCGGAAAGAGTCGACGATTACACGTGGGAAAATGATAAAATTGCGTTCAGAGTGTATGGCCCGAAAGGTCAGGCTGAAGCGTTGGCAAAAGTGAAAGGAAGCACACTTTCCAGCGGTGTCGATATTTGGTTTAAAAGAACTGAAAAATCGGTTATCAACGAATGGTACAAAGGGTATCTGACGGATCCAATGTATTATCACAAAGACACGAGAGGTGAAGGTTATGATCCTTATCACGTCGGAGACAGCCGCGGAACGGGAGGAATTGGAATCTGGAAAGATGAAAAGCTTCAGGTTTCCCAAAACTTTGTAACGTCAAAAACGATTGCTGAAGGTCCGTTGAGAACGGTTTTTGAACTGACGTATGCACCGTGGAGCGAATTTGGAGTGAAAGAAACAAAAAGAATTTCTCTTGATTTAGGTTCTAATTTCTCTAAGTTTGAATCTACTTTCGAAACTGAAAAACAAGTTCCCAATTACACGGTAGGAATTACTTTACATAAAAATGAAGGCGAATCTAAACTCAATGATCAGGCTGGATATTATCTGCACTGGGAAAAAATCGATGATGCTTTTGTAGGCGAGGGAATTGTTATAGATCCTAAAATTGTTCAGAAATCTATGGCTCACAAATCTGAAATTCCTGACCAGAGCAATTTGTTGGTTGTAACGAAACCTCAGAAAAAACTGACTTATTACGCAGGATTTGCATGGCAGAAAAGCGGACAGATTCAGACCCAGAAAGATTGGGAAAATCTGCTGCAGAAGCAGGCGAAAATTGTTGCCAATCCGCTTATTATTACTCTTAAATAATTTAAAAAAATGATCAATTTAAAACTGACTGTAGCTTCATTTTGTCTGATAACATCAGCATTTTCTGCGCAGGTAAAAGATACTTTAGCCGAAAAAATGATGGTGTATCAGCTTCCGAACGGCGGTTGGGGAAAACATAACAGCGATAAAAAAAATGTAGACTACACAAAAAAGATAGATGCGAAACTTTTAAAAATAATCAAAGCCAACGATAATGATCTTGCGACGATTGACAACAATGCGACTTCGAAGGAGATTAATGGTTTGGTAAAAGCTTACGGTACTACAAAAAATCCGGCATACCTGAAATCTGCTGAAAAAGGAATTGAGTATTTGCTGTCGATGCAGTATGAAAACGGTGGATTTCCGCAGTATTTTCCAAACTCGGCGATTTACAGAAAGCAGGTGACGTACAATGATAATGCGATGATCAACGCCTTAACTATTTTGTACAATGTTGCTGAAGGAAAAGAGGGTTTTGATGCGGTAGGTCAAAAATTAAAAGAAAAATCAAAAATTGCCGTTCAGAAAGGGCTTGACTGTATTCTAAAAACTCAGGTCATGCAAAACGGAAAACTTTCCATCTGGGCAGACCAGTACAACGAAGTGACTTTAGTTCCTGAAAAAGCGAGAGCTTTTGAACCGATGTCTCTTGCGACAGGTGAATCAGTCGGAATTTTGAAATTTCTAATGATGCAACCCGTAACTCCGGAAATTGAAAAATCAATCCGTTTCGCCATTCAGTGGTTTGATGAAAGCAGAATCAAAGATTACACGTATCAGGTTTCAAGAGAAGGCGAGAAAGCAATCCGTACTTTAAGCAAGAAAGAAGGATCATCGGTTTGGGCAAGATTTTATGACATTCCAACAAACAAACCTGTTTTCGGTGACCGTGACGGAAGTGTAAAATTCAATTACGAAGAGGTTTCCGAAGAGCGTAGAATGGGCTACAGCTGGTACAATGAAGCGGGAACAAAACTCATTGAGAACGATTTCCCGAAGTGGCTGAAGAAAAACAAAATTTCGAAATAATTAAAGAAACCTCACAGGTTTTGAAAACCTATGAGGTTTAATATAAAATTGAAGGTGTGATATAACAAAAATCCTGAAGCATAATTGTTTCAGGATTTTTTTTGTAATAGTGTCCCTAAGATTTGGATGAATAAAAAAGTAGTTTTGTTTCCCACACTTGTTTTGTGACTAAAGGAAAATTTATTTTATTTCCCACACTTTGTTTGAGATTAAATAAAAAGTTATTTTGTTCCCCAGACTTGTTTTAAGACTAAAGTAAAAGTTATTTTGTTTCCCTCGATCTGTTGGAGATAAAATAAAAAATCATTTAGTTTCTGCAGTTTGCATTGAAAAAAATTAAAAGATCATAGATTCGTGCATTCGTGGCAAAACTACTTCACTTCAAAACTATAAACTCCGCCTTTTTCAGTTTTAAAATCAAACGTTTCCGTTTCCGGAACTGCAAAACCTTTCAGCTCTGCTTTAGCCGATTTTAAAGGCGTTTTAATCACATCCACCTGATAATATTCGTTGGAATTTGATTCTTTTGCTGAGGTTAAATTTGTTTTGGATTTTAAATTTAAACCTTTTTCCACTCTGATTCTTGCATTTCCACCCAAAGCCGATTTTACAACCAGTTTCGTCAGCTTGGAATTTTTCCAGTCCATATCGATTTCAAAACCGCCTCTTGCTTTCAGACCTTTCACAGAGCCGTTTGGCAATGCGTCGGGAAGTGCGGGCAACAGGTAAATGTATCCATCATAACTTTGCAACAGCATTTCAGCAATTCCCGAAGTACAGCCAAAATTTCCATCAATCTGAAACGGCGGATGTGCATCCAGAAGATTCGGATAAGTTCCTCCCGACTGGCCTTTTGTTTCGAGTGGAGCAGGAGTTAACTGGTCTGAAATGAGTTTAAAAGCACGGTTTCCATCCAGCAATCTTGCCCACCAGTTCACTTTCCAGCCCATCGACCAGCCTGTGGATTTATCGCCTCTGAAAATCATTGAATTTTTTGCGGCTTCCGTTAAATCAGGATTTCTGAAAGGCGAAATCTGTCCCGAAGGAAATAAACCGTACAGATGCGAAATATGTCTGTGTTTATCATCAGTTTTGTCCATATCGGTGAGCCATTCCTGCAGCTGAGCGTGTTGCCCAATCTGCATTGGAGGAAGTTTTGACAAAGCCGATTTCACTTCATCGGAAAGATTTTTATCCTTATCTAAAATTTTTGAAGCATTAATAAAATTATTAAACACATCAAAAACCAACTGATTATCCATCGTGGTTCCCGCGGTAATGCTTACATTTTTAAAATATTTGTTTTCTGGTGACATCGATGGCGACACCACGAGATATTTTTTGGAAGGATCCTGTTGAAGAACATCCAGATAAAACAAAGCGCAACCTTTTAAAGCTTCATAATTTTTCTTTAGAAATTCTTTGTCTCCGGTGTATAAATAATGATTCCAAACGTGCTGCGTCAGCCATGCTCCACCCATCGGCCACATCCCGTAGAAACCGCCGTCAACGATTCCTGTGATTCGCCACAAATCGGTGTTGTGATGCATGTTCCAGCCGCGTGCTTTATACATTTCCTTGGCAGATTCCTGTCCGGTCACCGAGAGATCCTGAATCATATCAAACAAAGGCTCGTGCATTTCGCTGAGGTTGGTATTTTCTGCTGGCCAGTAATTCATTTCGGTATTGATGTTCACCGTGTATTTGCTGTCCCAGGCCGGATTCAGCTGATAATTCCAGATTCCCTGAAGATTGGCAGGCTGAGTTCCCTGTTGTGACGAAGAAATCAAAAGATAACGTCCAAACTGGAAATACAAAGCCACCAAATCCGGTTCCTGCGAATTTCCGAACTCTTTAATTCTGATGTCCGTTGGTTTCTTCGCCTGATCGGTTGTTCCTAAATCTAAACTGACACGCTTGAAATATTTCTGATATTTCGCAACGTGAGCTTTTAATTCATCATTGTATTTTTTGCTTAAAGCTTTATTTAAATATTCCGAAATTCTTGTATCGGGATTTCCGGAAAGGTCATTGTACTTTTTAAAATTCGTAGCAATGGAAACATAAATTATGACTTCATCGGCATTTACAATTTCAAGTTTGTCTTTTGTTGAGGTTAGTTTTCCGCCTTTTAAAACAGGAAAAGCAACAGTTTTAAATTTAATTTTTCCGGCTTTATTGTCTACAGAACCGCTTGTTCCGTTGATTACCAATTGGTTTTTCTCTGTAAAAATTGAATTGATGAGATGTGGAGTAGAAGCGTTGATATTGAAATTTAAACTTCCTTTTTTGCTGGAAGTCAACTTAATCATAATCACGTTATCGGCAAAAGAAGAGAATATTTCACGCTTGAAAGTCACGCCGTTTACTTCATAAGAAACCGTGCTGATTGCTTTATCAATATCTAAAGTACGGTTGTAATTCTTAAAATTGTCATGACCTTTAAAATCCAGAAACAAATCACCCATCGTCTGGTACGGCATTCCGTAGTTCAAATCTTTTGGAGCCTGTCTCGGATAGGTTTTGTTGGTTAAATCCTGTGCTTTTTCAAACTGACCTTCATTGATCAAACGACGGACTTTCTGAATGCTGTCAAACGTATTTTTCGGAACATTATTCCCCGGCTCGCCTGCCCAAATTGTTTCTTCATTCAGCTGAAGATGTTCCTGAATCGCGCCCCCAAAAACCATGGCTCCCAATCTTCCGTTTCCGATGGGTAAAGCTTCGTTCCAGTTTTCCGCGGGTTTATTATAGGTTAATTTTAAATTTTGTTGCGCAAATGCCGAAACCGAAATAACCGTTCCGCAAGCCAGTAAAAAAATTTTATGTTGAATGATTTTTAGCATTTTATTATTTTGATGATGTGATTTATTTTATGTTTTTAAACGCAAAGATTTTGTTTTAGTGGGCATTATTTTAAGGAGCAAAAAATAATCAATAAATTGATTTTAAGCTTATGTATAATTTCTTTTAATTAAAATGAAAAAGTTTTGCAAAGAATATGTTTCAAGCTTCATCAGCGATCTATCGCAACCTTTGCACCTTAAATTCAAAATGTTTAAAATAAATCTTTGCGTTTATAATACTTCTACATTGATTACTCATTACCCATCACTTATTACCCATATTCCCCAGCCAGTCTGCACAAACTTTTTTCCAGTTATCCGTCAGCACAGTTTTGTTGGAAATCCCGATGTTGTGTTCGCCTTCGGGGAAAATAAACATCGCACCTTTCACTTTATTTTTAATCATCGATTCGTAGTATAAAATAGAGTTGATGACAGGCACGGCATTGTCGTTTTGAGCATGAAACAGAATCGTTGGAGGCGTTTTCTCTGTCACACGGTTCTGCATAGAGTATTCTTTAATTATTTCTGCTGAAGCATTCAATCCCAACAAATTGTCGCGACTTCCTTTATGTGCAAATTCACCTAAATCGATAACGGGAGAAACTAAAATAGCAAAATTTGGTACTGTGGAAATTGTTGCCCAATCACCTTTCAATTCTGTATAATCGGTTGAAATATTGCTTGCCATTGCAGCTAAATGACCACCTGCGGAAGTTCCCAAAACTCCTATTTGGTCGGGAGAAATTCCATATTGAGCGGCATTTTTTCTGATTAATTTGATCGCAGCCTGAATATCCTGTAAAGGCCCGATTTCTCTTTGTTTTAAATCCGGAGAAGTTGGTAATCTATAATTTAAAACAAATGCTGAAATGCCTAAAGTGTTCAGCCATTTTGCATAGGAATATCCGCCTAAATCGTAAGTTAAATGTCTGTAACCACCGCCAGGAATGACGATGATGGCCATCTTTTTTCGTTCTTCTTTTGCAGGGAGAAAGGCAAACAGTTCAGCCTCCTGAATCTGGGTAATTCTGCCTTCTTTTTCTTCCACAATGCTTAATTTTAAACCTTTGGAATTGGGCATTGTACCTTTTTCCCAAACTGCAATTTTCTGTTGAGCTGAAATTTGAATTCCAATAAAAATGCTGAATGTAAGGATGAAGTTTTTCATTGGTAAAATTTATTTAAATCTGAATTACTGACACTTTTTTAGTTAATGAAAAATTTGTTTTGATGACAAACCCGCAGCCCGACTTGAACGGAGCTCTTTTTGCGAGGAGGAACGACGAGCAAAAAAGCGGGAGTGGAAGGCGGAATAGCTGCCCAAACAAACTCTTCACAAATCAATTTTTAAATTACTCATTACCCATCACTTATTACCCATACTAAAAAGCCAGTCTGCACACAGTTTTTTCCAGTTTTCGTTCATCGGATCTTTATCAGTCACAAAAAAACGGTGCCCACCTTTCGGAAAAATAAACATAGCACCTTTCAGTTTATTTTTTGTCATTGCCTTGAAATACAAAATACTGTTCATCGGCGGAACGGCAGTATCATCCTGATTGTGAAATAAAATTGTGGGTGGCGTCTTTTCTGTTACTCTATTTTGCATCGAAAATTCTGCAATTTTATCTGAAGAAGCGTTTTCTCCGAGCAGACTTTCCCGACTTCCTTTATGGGCAAATTCCCCAAAGTCGATGACCGGACAAAAAAGAACCGCAAAATTCGGGATGGTGGAAATGGTTGACCAATCGCCTTTTAATTCGGTATAATCTTTAGAAATATTGCTTGCCATTGTCGCCAGATGTCCACCTGCTGAAGTTCCCACAACGCCTACCTGATCGGCAGAAATTCCCCATTGGTCTGCATTTTTTCTGATGTATTTTATGGAAGCCTGAATGTCCTGCAACGGAGCAATTTCTCTCCGAATTAAATCGGTTGAGGTAGGCAATCTGTAGTTTAAAACAAATGAGGAAATTCCCAAAGTGTTCATCCATTTTGCAATCTGAAAGGCACCTTCATCGTAAGTCAGCTTGGAATAACCGCCGCCAGGAATGATGATGACCGACTTTTGGTTTCTCTCTTTTTCGGGAGGAAGAAAAGCAAAAAGTGCGGGTTCTTTCAGTTCTGCAAGGATTTTCTTTTTCTTGGTTTTTGAAGCCAGAATTTTAGAATTGGGCATTTCGCCTTTTGGCCAAAACGATATTTTTTCCTGAGCTGAAAACTGAGTGAAAAACAAAATAATGGTTAAAAAAAATACTTTTTTCATTGGTGTTAAAATAAGAAACTTCATAGGTTTTCGAAACCTATGAGATTTGATTTTATAAAATTTAATCTTTCAGAAAATCTTCTCTAAACGGTGTGAAAGCATCAATCAGTTTTCCTGCTTCCAAACATTTTACACCGTGGAAAATATTAGGCTGGGCAAAGAAACCGTCGCCTTTTTGTAAAATTTTGGTTTCGCCGTCGACGGTTACTTCAAACTTTCCTTCGGCAACGTAGGTGATTTGCGAATGAAAATGTTGGTGCAATGTTCCAATCGCATCTTTCTCAAATTGAACGATGACCATCATGACCTGAGAATTGTATCCTACAAATTGTCTGGAAACACCGTTTCCTAAATCTTCCCATTCGGAATTGCCGTCGAAAAAAGGTTCTTTTTTGAAATTCATTTTTTATTTTTTTAATCAATGTTATTCTCGCTTTGTCATGCTGTAAGCATCTAAACTTCGAAAAGCAAGCATATATCCTTTGACTTCTTCGAGCCTAAAGGTTTCAGGATGACAAACTAAGAGGAAACTTTCCCTCGCAGATTTTCCAGATTGAACAGATCATTTTTGTATCAAATCTGTGAAAATCTGTGCAATCTGTGGGAGATTTACTTAATATATTTTTCCAAACCTGTTTTCAAATCTTTCAAAGATTTTACTGCAAGTTTAGCAACAGTTTCGGCACCTAATCTTGATAAGTGTGTGTCATCTGCTTTCTCTTTATCGTAATACGGATTTTCTCCAGCCTTAAAATGCAGATGCAGTAATTTCGATTTTTCCGGACCTGCTGCAATTTCCATTTGTTCGGTCAATAACTGCATATCGACGAAAGCAACTTTCATGTCATTTGCCACCATTCTTACTACCAAAGGATAATCGGTATGGGTGTCGATGAGAACTCCGTTTTCGTTAAAATTTCTTCTGGCAATCGAGGTCATCAGAATGGGTGTTGCACCTTTTGCTCTGGTCTCATTTACATATCTTTCCAGATTGGCTCTGTACTGTGTGTGTGGATTGGTGAATTTCGTTGAATCTTTCAGTTTCTGATCATTGTGGCCGAACTGGATGATTACAAAATCACCTTTTTTCAATTGTTTTTCAACCTTGTCCCATCTTCCTTCTGTTCTGAAACTTTTTGAACTTCGTCCGTTCATCGCATGATTTTGAAGCTCGATATTTGGAGTTAAAAACTGTCCCAACACCTGTCCCCAACCGTGTTCCGGATTTTTTTCGGGATTGTCTTTGTTAGACATTGTAGAATCGCCAATAAGGAATAAAGTCGGTTTCTTTTGAGCAAATGTGAATGTTGAAATTACAATGCTTAGAATTAAAAGTATTTTTTTCATTTTAATTTTTTATTTAATGTGGAAAATTTTAAACCGCAAAAGAATCAAAAGAAATAATTAAAAAAAAAGAATTTCAAAAGTTTACAAAATGTAAAAGTTCCATTTTGCAGACTTTTGATTATCTATCATTCTCGAACGTCTTTTGTTTCTTTTGCGGTAAATAACTTTTCATTGTATGGTTTTATTTTTTCTGAAAATGCTTCGACAAGCTCAGCATGACAGCGCTAATACTAGCAGTTATATTTAAATAGCTTTGAGATTACACATTACCAATTACTTATTACCCATATTCGGTTTCCAGTCTCCGAAAATATTTTTGATGCTGTATTTTTTTGCTTCTTTTTTTGTCAGCTGATGTGACCAAGCTACACGGTTTTCAATTTTTCCGCCTTCACCTTTGCTGTTGTATTCTGCGTAATAAGCGGTTTTGTCTTTATCGGGGAACATTTTGTCGCCTTTCCACGGGTTCCAGCCTTCGGGAAGGATGTGGCTGCCCATTTCGGTGTTGATGAAAACGGTTCTTGCATACGGTCTCCAAGGTCTGCCTAAAAATACTTTGTCGATACCCTCTTTTGCAATTAATTTACAGTCAAAAAAGACATAACCAAATTCTTTGCTTTTGTCTGTTGATGCCGCTGTAATGTAAGAATTGGCCAAACTTTTTATCGTACAGTTTTTGAAAACTACCGTTGCCGAACCAAAAATAAAGTCGGTTGTTCCTTCAATAAAGCAGTTTTCATAGTATTGTCTGCTGTGATTTCCGCAGGTATAAACTGTGTCCTGACATCCCAGAATATTAGAATTTTTGACGATAAAACGGTCACCTTCCACATGAAGTGCAACAGCCTGTCCCTGATTGCATGAAGAATTTTTTATGGTGAGGTTTGAAATTTTCACATCATCAGACATTACCAAAAGCGTGTACGAGTTGAAGGTCGTCATTTTCTGGTTTAAAGGATCCATTTTGCCTGAATAATCATCGTTGGTGATGATTGTGTTTTCTTTACTCTCACCCTGTAAAGTGATTTTATGTTTTGAGGATGGAATAACGATCTTCTCGTGATACGTTCCTGCTTTAATTTTAACCAAAGCTTCAGCGGGCCCGAAATCTCTGATGGATGTAATGGCCTGTTGAATGGATTTGAACTGGCCGCTGCCGTCCTGCGCCACGGTTACGGTGATGTAAGGATTGCTTTGAGCCAATACAAAATTGGTTGCTGAAATGATGAGAATTAAAAGTAGTTTTTTCATAAAAATTATTTGATTTAATGTTCTTTTGTCTTAAAACAAAAGAACCAAAAATTCAAGGCTGGATTTTTCCACTAAAAATTTAAAATAAATCCTAAAATTCCCAAAACTCGTGCGGATTGAAAATTTCATTTGTTAAGATGATTTTTGCCGCACTCAAACAGTGGGAATTTCTTAACGGCTTTATTTTAAATTTTCTTAACGTTCCAAACTCCTAAGCCGATTTAAGGTTGCACTTAGCCTAAACCTTAACCTAAATTTACTTCAACGTTTTATCTAAAAAATCCACTGTTAAATTCAAAGTTTCTGTGAACCAAGGTTCAGCAGACCAGAAGGAGTGCGGTGTGTCTTTGATTTCGTGATATTCTGTGAAAGTTCCGTAGCTTTTTAATTTTTTCATCATGTCATCCCGTCCTGCATGGAAGCGGGGTTGAGAAGAATTGATGAACAGGGTAGGAGCTGTGTTTTTGTCAACGTATTCCAATGGGGAAGCTTCTTTCCAGTTTTTTAGATTGACATTTCTGTCGCCACCCAACCAAAATGCTGCATAAGTGCTTTCCTCAGCTTCGGGATGGATGAAGGAAACAATTCCGTCTACATTTACGATAGCTTTGATTTTATTTTTTTGCTGAACTCCAACCAAAGTGGCGATTTGAGCTCCTGCAGATTCACCTAAAACAGCAATCTTTTTGGTATCCACAGCATATTTTTTTCTGTTTTTCTTTAAATATTCAATCGCATTGTTGACATCATCTATTGCAGCAGGATATTTTGCGACTTCACTTAAACGATAACCGACAGCTATAGCAACATAACCTTTGGAAGCCAATTCCTGAGCCATGTACTTCTCATTTTCCTTGCTCCCCGAAATCCAGCCGCCACCGTGAACCAGTGCGATTGCCGGATGTTTTTTGGATTGATCTTTGGGATAATAAATATCGGCTTTCAGAGAAATTCCTTTGACGTTGGAATATTCTACATCTTTTTCAACAATAATATTATCCGGAACAGGTCTGTTCAGCGGAGTGATGAACGGATGTTTTTTCTTTAGTTTTTCATAAGTTGCTTCGTTTGTGTAAGGAGTAGCATTCGGCTTTGTCTGACCGAATGCTGTTGCTCCTACAAAAAAAACAAAAAGAAAATATAGTTTGTAAAAACTCATTTTTAAATTAATTTTTAACCACAAATCGCCAGATTCGACGAAGTCAAAAGTCACAAAAGATTCTTGCAGTTTTTAAGTTTAAAACTTTGAAAATACAAGTTCAAAAAAGTTTTGATCTAACCACAAAAGTTTTTTGACACATTAGTTAACTTAAAGTTTACAAGTTTGAGAATATTTTAGAACACATAAGTTGAAAATTAAAATTTTTCCCGTGCACTAAATTATCAATCTTAAATCTTAGATCTTAAATTTTGAATCTTGAATGGTGAATCCCGCATCTCAAATCTCAAACGTCAAATCTCAAATTACTTCACTGCATTCTTCGCAATCTCTTTCGAAATGCTCAGTTGCTCACCTTTTACATCTTTCGGAAGTTTTACCGATGTGGTTTTTGCTCCCAGAACTTTGATGGTTGGTTTTTGATCTGATTCCAGTTTTAAAGTGGAAAGGTCAATATTTTTACTGTTTAAAATCGTTGTACCGGTTCCTTCAGAGTATTTTAATTTTACATTCTTCAGCTGAATTCCGTCTGCGTCAACGATGGTTAGACCTTTTTTAGTTTCAAACTGAGAATCTTCAATCACGATATTTTTAAGATTCATTTCTGCCAGACCGAATAAAGTAATCGCTTCATCAGAATTGGTTGCAGTGATATTTTTAAAGTAGATATTTCTGAAAACAGGCGTTTCTTCAGTCACCGGATATGTTTTTTCCGGAGCTTTGTTTCCTTCCGCTTTTTGTCCGTCTTCCAAAACCGGAGAAGCACCTTCGTAGAACATATTGAAACCAATTGTCTGCGTTGGAATGTTGATCATGTCGATGTTTTTGATATAAATATTTTCAACTACACCACCTCTTCCACGGGTAGTTTTGAAACGGAGACCAATATCCGTCCCGATGAAAGTACAGTCTGAAACGTGCATATTTCTTGCTCCACCAGACATTTCACTTCCGATTACGAATCCTCCGTGACCGTGGTACACCATATTATTTTTGATGATGACGTTTTCAGTCGGCATTCCTCTTTTTCTTCCGTCTTCATTTTTCCCTGATTTAATGCAGATCGCATCATCACCAACGTCAAAAGTATTATCGTAGATCAGAACATTTTTGCATGATTCCAAATCTACACCGTCACCGTTTTGAGAATACCAAGGGTTTCTAACGGTTAGATTTCTTAAAATTAAATTGGAAGTCATCAATGGATGAAGGTTCCATGCCGGAGAATTCTGGAAAGTCGGTCCGTCCAAAAGAACCTGATCACAACCAACGATGCTCACCATTACTGGACGAAGGAAATCTTTCACAGATTCCAGTTCAGATTTGTTGATTTTATCGGGAACGTTGAAGCTTGAACTGCCTTCAAATCCTTTTTTATAGCTTTCTGAAGGGTACCAGGTTTTTCCATCTTTGGAAACAATTCCGCCTGAAGCAACGAATTTTTTCCATTCCACTTCAGATAATTTTGATTTTTTTACGGCTCTCCAAGCGTCGCCACTTCCGTCGATTACTCCTTTTCCGGTAATGGCAACGTTTTTAGCATTTCTTGCAGAAATTGGGGATTGGCAACGGATGGTATTTAAACCTTCAAAACTTACGTCTACCAAAGGATAATCGCTTTTGTCTGTGCTGAAAATAATCATGGCACCGTCTTCCACATGAAGGTTGATGTTGCTTTGTAAAACGATGGGTCCGGTCAACCAAAGCCCTCTCGGTACAACCAGTTTACCGCCACCTTTTTTTACCAAAGCGTCGATTGCTTTTTTGAAAGCTTCTGTGTTTTTTACACTTCCGCCCGCAACACCTCCAAAATCCTTGATCGATACGGTATTTGCTGCGAAAGAAGTTTCCACAACCTTTGGCATTTTAAACTCAATGCCTTTGTAAATATCTGTATTTTGAGCGTAGAATTGTCCCGAAAACATCATTGCCGCGACAAGACCTATTATTTTTATTGATTTCTTCATTATATATATTCTTATTTATTTTTCTGTTGATGATTGTGTTTAAACCTAACGTGTTCGAAAACCCGTTTGATTTGGTATTTTATTTTTTGTTTCCCAACGATTTCAGCGACTTTCAAAAATTTTATTGAAATTTAAATTTCAATTGATGTGCAATCATCTGTGAAAATCTATGAAATCTGTGTGAAATATTTAATTTTTTGTTACTCTAAAATATTCAAAATCTGCGTAGCCACCGCGGTTTGCCTTCTGTGTGCTTACGGAATATAGTCCCACTTTGGCACCAATCCATTTTCCGGGTTTTGCCTGAAACGGTTCACCTGCTTTGATGAAATTTTTACCGTTTTCGCTGTAACTGAACGTGCAAATTCCGTTCGGTTCGCTGACGTTGACTTTAAAATAAGCTTCGTTTCCTTTTAATTTTGTTTCAAATAAAACTTTTTCTTCGCCGCCTTTTTCAGACTTTTCCGCTTTTCTCAACTGAACATAATATCCGTCAGTTTTATTGGTGATGACAATCGATGCGTGATCCATTCCCATGACCAAAAGTCCGGCAGTTTTTCCTTCTTTTGCATCTTCGGGAGTTAATTTAACTTTCGTGGAAGCTACAAAATTCGGAGCGGGAAATTTTTGAGTCAAAAGATTAGGAACGTTCCAAAGGTTTTTATCGTTTTCAGCCATTTTCATGGAGAATAATCTCAGGAATTTTTGTCCGGGAAGTTTGGAAGACCAAACGATGTTTTCGTTGGCACTCCATTGCCACTGCAAACCTAATTTTTCACCATCAAATTCATCTGTTTCAGCTGGAGTTACGACAGGATAAGTTTTCCCGACGTTTGGTTTTTTATAAGTAAGTACCGGCTCGCCAATACCATTTTTATCGTTGTCGATCCCCATTACAGGCCAGTCTTTTTCCCATTTCATTGGTTGCAAATGCACGATTCTTCCTCCTGCATCCACATCCTGGAAATGATAAAACCAATCTTCTCCCGAAGGCGTATCCACCCACGCTCCCTGATGCGGACCGTTGATTTTTGTTTTTCCCTGCTCGAGAACAATTTTTTCTTCGTAAGGACCGTAAATATTTTTTGATCTTAAAACCAATTGCCAACCTGTAGCCACACCTCCCGCCGGAGCAAAAATATAGTAGTAACCGTTTCTTTTGTACATTTTTGGACCTTCAACGGTAGGATGTGCATCGTGACCATCGAAAATATGAACTCCTTTATCCAAAACTTTTGTTCCATCAGGATTCATCTTATTTAATGACAAAATACTTTTCACTCCGGCTCGGCTTCCTGCCCAACCGTGAACCAAATAGGCCTGTCCGTCCTCGTCCCAGAATGGACAAGAATCGATCAAGCCTTTTCCTTCCATTACCATAACTGGTTCGTCCCATTTTCCAAGCGGATCTTTGGTTTTTACCATATAAATTCCGAAATCAGGATCGCCCCAGTAAATGTAAAATTCACCTTTGTGGAAACGGATTGCGGGAGCCCAAACGGCGTCACCTCTTCTTGGAACGGAGAAATGTTCTTTAGGCAAAACATCCTGAATAGCGTAGTTCACCAATTTCCAGTTGACCATATCTTTTGAATGCAAGATCGGCAATCCAGGAGCTTCGTTGAAACTTGAAGCAGTCATATAATAATCATCACCAACACGAGTAACGTCCGGATCTGAGTAATCTGCGTACAAAATTGGGTTTCTGTAATTTTTACCCTGATCGGCAGTCCAGACTTCTGAAACGTATGGTTTTTCCTGTGCATTCAGATAAGAAGATGCAACGGAAAATGCGGTGATCGAAAGTATATTAAAAATTTTGTTTGTCATAAAATCAGATTTTTGATCTGTTTAGATTTTTAATCCCGAAATTTTGGGACAAAGATTTTTTTAAAGTTGCTCTGCATATTTTTAGTTCGCAAAAGCGTTCTGCTTAGCAAAGGCTTTATGTTTTAAAATAATATTTTAACCATTAAGTTTTTATTAAGAAGTTTAGAAAAATTAAGCTGAGCTTCGCTTTAAGCAAGTAGCTTAATAAAATCTCAGATTTTAGCCTTAATAAATCTTAATTTCTTAAATCTCCTTAATGGTTTAATGGTTTTAAAAATTATTTTTCAAATTCCAAACTCGCCAAAATAAATGGTCCTGTTCCTTTTCCGTCATTCGAACGGATTTCTTCATTTACGTAATATTCGTAAGAACCGTCTCTGTAAGGTTTTCCTCCCAAACCGGCAACAGCACAACATTTATTTAGATTCACTACACCGTTTTCATCAACTGTAATTAAATTTTTGATGATTCCGTCATAGCCTTTTTTTGCTGCAGCTTTATAAGATTTTGGCAGGTAACCTTTGTTCACAGATTTAATCATCGTGTAAACAAACATCGCTGAAGCCGTTGCTTCTTCATAATTTTTGTTCGCCAAAGGCTTATCTAAAACCTGATACCAAAGTCCTGATTTTTTATCCTGATATTTGATAACTGCGTCAGAATAGGATTTGATGTAAGAAATAATTCTCGCTCTTCCCGGATGGTCTTTCGGTAAATAATCCAAAACGTCTACCATCGCCATTCCGTACCAACCCATGGCTCTTCCCCAGAAATTTGGAGAAAGTCCGGTTTCTTTATTTGCCCAAGCTTCTTTTTTACTTTCATCCCAAGCATGATACAATAAACCAGTTTTTTTATCTAAAAGATTTTTTTGAACCGAATCGAACTGGAAAACAATATCGTCATACGCTTTTGTAGCATCTGCTCCTTTCACGAAATCTTTTGTGTAGTGCGTATAAAAAGGCATTCCCATATACAAACCATCTAACCAGACTTGGTAAGGATAGATTTTTTTGTGCCAGAAAGAACCTTCATTTGTTCTCGGTTGCCCGTCAATTTGCAAGCGTAAAGTTTGAAGAGCTTTTAGATATTTTTCATTTTTCTCTTTTTCGTAAAGATAAAGTAATACGTTTCCGCTATTCAAAAGGTCGATATTGTATTTTGAAAGGTCATAAGTAAGAATCGTTCCATCTTCTTGAATCAAATCTTTACCAAAATTGCTTATGTAATCGTAATATTCTTTTTTACCTGTTTTAATGTAAAGCTGCTCTGCACCATCTAAAACAATTGCTGAAGGATACGTCCATTTTGGGCTTTTGCTGAAATCAAGCATCCATGCTTCAGGGAAACGCTGCATTTCTGAAAGCATCATTCTTTCAGACCATTTCAGATTTGTAGGAACTACTTTTCCTGATTGAGATGCTACTTTTGAAGGCTTTGAAACTGCTGCAGTTTTAGTCTGTGCACAAGCCAGAAACATTCCCGAACCTAGAGCGGCGAATGCCCAAACTTTAATTTTATGATTAATGAAATTCATTTTATATATAGTTTTAAAGTTGATTTTTCTGTTTTTAAATTTAATTTTAGTAAAAATACTATTATTGTTTTTTAGTAATATCCTGCACAATACTGTGAGTATAAACCTCTATGTTGTCGTAGTTTTTATCTAAATCTCTTCCGTTTGCGTCGTATTTATTAGGATTGAGATGATGTTTGATTTCCCATTCATCGGGCATTCCGTCGTTGTCTGAATCCAAAGGGATTTTTCCCATTTTTAAATTTGGAAAACCGCCTACATCATTTTGAGAATCGATGATTCCGTTTTTGCTTCCTAGAGAGCCTTCGTAAGTGAAATTTCCGTTTTTTACATCTTTCAAAACTCGTAAATCTACAGCATCTCTCACCAAACTTGCCCCACCAATTTGTAAGATTTTTTCATAAGCTTCTTTGGCTGTATGTTTTCTTACATTGTTCTGAATATCGTGAGGCTGATTAATTTTAATTGAATTTTTATCAGCTTCCGTTAAATTATAAGCAGGTTTCATTTGATTGAAAACTCCGAAGTTCCAGTTATCTTCTGTTACTTCAGGACTTCCTTCAACCACGTTTCCGCTGATATAATACTTTCCCCAAATATTGTAAACTTCAGTTGTTGGTTTTTCGTTTTTATCAATAGCCACAATTCTTTTCTTTGTCAATGTTGCAGGACCGGGTTTGTAGTATGAATTAACGATGTTTACATTCATTCCTTCGCCGCCGTAAACGTTATTATGTCCCCAATTGTACACGACATTGTTTCGCATATCCGTCAAATCGGTCAACGCAAATTTACTTCCTGCATATTCTCCCAATCTAGGATTTCTGCTGTCGTGATTTGCGTAAATATTATGATGGAAAGATGCGAATTTTCCACCTGCAATTCCACCATAACCATGAGCTCCTTTTTGATGGGCAGAATTTCTTAAACTTTCTGCAATCACACACCATTGAAGCGTTGTATTTTCATTCACATAGATAGAAACCGTTTCGTCGGTAGACCAACTCATCGAACAGTGATCGACTATCAGATTTTTGATGAATCTTGCGCCTAAAGCGTCACCTTCCACTTTTTTCTGATCTCCCATTCTGAACCTCATGTAACGGATAATCACATTATCTGCTGCTACGAAAGTTTCGTAGTTTGCCACTGTGATTCCATCTCCGGGAGCGGTTTGTCCGGCAATTGTCACATCGCCTTCTTTTATTCTTAAAGGAGATTCCAAATAAATGGTTCCTGCTGTTTTAAAAACAATATATCTCGCTCCTTTTTGTTCCAAAACATATCTTAAAGTTCCTTCTGAGCCGTCGTCCGTCAATTTGGTGACAAATAAAACTTTTCCGCCTCTTCCTCCCGTTGTGAATCTTCCGAAACCTTCTGCTCCGGGAAAACTGATTGTTTTTCCTGAAATCACGGTTTCGTTTTCACTTAAAACTTTAGACTGAGAAGTACAGTTTTGTAAAGTGAAAATTCCGAGTATTGAAGCTGCAAAAAAAGTATTTTTCATAATCCGATGTATTATTTAAGTGCTTTTTTGTAATTCCATTGATCTTTTCCGGAAAGTACATTTTTGGCAGTATATTTTTTGCTTTGTTCTTTTGTTAATTGATGCGACCAGAAAACTCTTTTTGAAATATCTGCTCCTGAACCTTTAGAATTATATTCTGCGTAGAAAGTTGTTTTTTCAGCATCAGGTTTAGACCAATTGTGCCATCCTTCTTTTTTTATTGTGGAATCGATTGCACAACTGATGTAGACAGTTTTAGCAAATGGTCTCCACGGACGACCCAAATATACAGAATTTGCATCTGCATCGCCTGTTAAATTACAGTTAATAAATACATAACCGAATTCGTTTCCTTCAATTGTGGAAGCTGCTGTCACATAAGAAGCATTTTTTTTGGAGTAAATCGTACAGTCTTCAAAAACAGCTGTTCCGGCTCCGAAAATATAATCGGTAGTTCCTTCGATGTAGCAGTTTTTAAAATAGTTTCTTGAAATTTTGGTTTTATCTAAAGCGTCCTGTGCTCCTTTAGTATATAAAGTATCCTGAAATCCTAAGAATTTGCAATTTTCAAAAGCGATTCTGTCGCCTGTTGTTAAAACGGCAACAGCTTGTCCGACTGGTCCTGCATCATTTTGAAAAGTGATGTTTTTAGCTGAAAAATCATTAGAAAAAATAAAAATTGAAGATGAACCTGTTGTTCCTATATTTTTACCTTCTGCGTTTTGCTTTGAAGCATGATCTCCATAAACCAAAATGGTGTTTTCAGGATTTTCTCCTATTAAAATTATCGGGCTTTTTGTTTCAGAAACAGTTATTTTTTCTCTGTAAGTTCCCGGTTTTACAATAATTTTTGTTCTTACTGTTTTTCCTTCTTCAACTGCATCAATTGCCTGTTGAATAGTCGTAAAGTTACCTTTTCCGTCTTTCGAAACTATGATGGTTTTATCATCATTAATTTTGAAAGAAAGAAGACTGATAATGACTGCTGAAAAAATTAATAAGAATTTGATACTATTTTTTAAACCTGAAATCTGCATATTGCCGAATTTTTCTTGAAGAAAAGTACAGACCTTCTCCCGTAAAGGAGGAAGTCTGTACTGAAAATTAATTAATATGAATGTATATTTTTACTAATAACCATAATCTTGGGTAAGAGCAGGATTATTTTGAATAAATTCGAAATAGATTGGTAAAAGCTCTCTTTTATTCACCTGGAAATATTGTGCATATCCGGCTGAAGGGTCATTTACATATGTTGGTAAAACTCCAGATCTCCAAGCAATTTTCTTATATCCTGTAGGAATTGTAGTTGATTGACTTGGTAAATAAAATACGTCTGCTTTGGCTACTCCGGTATTTGTAAAGACATCAATTGTAGTAATATTTTGCTGAGCTGTTTTTGTAGGATCAAACGCAGAAACTTTATAGTAAATATCTAAAGGAACGTTTGCATAAGCACCAACTCCGTTGATGAAGTCTGTTAACTTCTGCTTTGTTTCAGCAATTTTTGTTGCTAAAAGATTCCATCTGATTAAGTCATATTTTCTGATTCCTTCAGAACCTAGTTCTAACATTCTTTCTTTAACGATATAATTAAAGAAACCAACTTTGTCTGTAGGAATTGTTCCCACTTGAGTAAGGTTACCTGTATAAGCTCTGTTTCTTACAGCTTTCACAGCATTAATAGCATCTGCAGAAGGGGCACCGTGAAGTTCGTTATCAGCTTCAGCAAACATCAACATTACATCAGAAACTCTCAATAATGGCCAATCAACCGCTAATGTTTGAGAAGGTCCTGTAATACTTGTCCAAGACTTTCTGTATTTTGAATCGGTAAATGAGTTCGCAGCAACTAATTCTGCCTGATTTGCAGCATTAACTGTGAAAATTCCAACATTCATATCTCTTCTCAAATCATATTTTGTAAACTCGTAGAAGTAAGTTGGTAATGCATTAATACCGCCACCACCTTTCCAGTTTGAGTTATCGTGATGTTTAAGACCGTTGTAATATCCAATTTTAGAGTCGGTTCTTGTACCACCTCCGAAAGCTCCAACTGAGAAAATAACTTCATTAGTTGCATCTTGAGCATTAGTATGAAGAGCTCTGAAAACGTTTTCGTAGCTTGGATTTAATGAATGCTCTCCGGCATGGTTCATGATATCTTTACACTCGTCGAAAGCAATTTGATAATATTTCTGAGGATTTGATCCTTGAGCCATCACTTGAGGGTTTCTTCTTAAAGAATATCCAGCTCTTGCCAATGCAATTCTTGCTCTAAGACCTTTCACAAAACCTTTAGAAATTCTGTTGCTGGTAGTTCCCCCTTCAGATCTCCATGGAACCAAAGTTGCAGCTTTTGCTAAATCATCAATCATCTGATCATAGATTATATCACGATCTGTTTTTGGTACATTTTGATCTGGAACATCAGAAGCGGGTACAAGATAGAAAGGAACGTCACCCCAGTTTCTGATTAATTCATAATAATATTGAGCTCTAAGAGTTAATGCTTCTCCTAAATATCTGTCCATTAGTTTTTTATCATCTGTAGTACCGCTCTGATAGACAGGCGATAATGGGATGTTTTTAATCACTAAATTGGCACGTTCGATGCCTGTATATAGTTTTCCAAATGGATTGTTCAGTTCTGTATTTGTTGCACAAGCTCCAAAAGTTGCTACACCTCTTCTGTCATTACAGTTATAGCTTCCAGAAGTTCTGAAATCGTCACCAGACTGAGGAATAATCAAAGATAATCTTTGTCCATATCCGTCGTCACCTCCAAGTTGAGAATAAACTCCAACCAACGCTGCGAATGTATCTGCAGTACTGTCGAATTGCTGAGCCTCAGAAATACTTGAAAGGTTTTCAGGATTAAGGAAATCACTGCAGGAATTTGTAAAGAATAACGCTCCCGCAAGACAAGATAAAATAAGTATTGATTTGCTTTTTTTCATTTTTAAATTTTTTAGAAAGTGATATCTACTCCTGTTACAAAGAAACGGCTTCTAGGATAAGCTGCGTAATCTACCCCCGGAGTTAAAGGATTTCTTCTTGTACTTGCTTCAGGATCGTAACCTGAGTACCCAGTAATTACAAATAAGTTGTTTACTGTTGCATATAATCTGAAGTTTTTCACTCCAATCATTTCTAAAGAACCTTTTGGTAATGTGTACCCTAAAGTTACGTTGTTTAATCTTAAGAAAGATCCGTCTTCAATTCCGTAAGAGTGAAGAATATATTGTCCTGTTGGTGGAGTCCACATTGTTGTATTAGCATTCAAAGCAGCTAATTGAGTAGGGTCTGTAACTTTCACACCAGCATTGTCAAACCATCTCCATCTGTCAGCAACAGCAGCATCCATGTTGTTGTCTCTGTACAAATATTGAGTTGTATTTTCGATTTTGTTAGCATTATAAACTTTATTTCCTACAGAGAAATTAAAGAATAAACTCATATCGAAATTTTTATATCTAAATGTTTGGTTGAAACCTCCGTAGAATTTTGGAAGTGCACTTCCTAATTCTTGTCTGTCAGCGTCGGTAATTTGTCCGTCACCATTCAAATCTCTTAGTTTAAGATCTCCAGGTTGTACAGCTTTTGCTCCTAAAGCAATTGCACTACTGCTTGGAACTCCCGCTTTCAATGTATAAACCTTAGTTGCTGCATTGTAATCGAAGTCTGAAATCTCGTATCTTCCTTCAGTTACATATCCGTAATAAGTTCCTACTGAGCTTCCTACTTTAGCAATAAAATCGAAACCTCCGATTCCTCCAGACTGAACCAAGTAATAATCTTGACCTCTCGCTGTACCGCTTCCTAAGCTTAAAATTGTATTTTTATTGGTAGAAATGTTGGCATCCATTTTCCAGTTGAAGTTTTCGTTGTTTACGATAACTCCTCCTACGGTAAATTCAAGACCTTTGTTTCTTGTTTTTCCTGAATTTTGGAATTGGTTTGCATATCCTGGGAATGGTACTTTTGCCAATACCAATAGATCTTTCGTATCTGTAATATATCCGTCTACACTACCGTAAAGTCTTCCTTTGAAAAATTCATAATCAATACCTGCGTTTTTAGATACTGTAGCTTCCCATTTTACATTAGGATTTGCCTGTGTTGTAGAAACTGCAGCTCCCGGTGTAACGGAAGTTCCGAATACATATCCGTTGTTTGCATTGATGTTGTAGAAGTTTGCCCAAAGGTAAGATGTAATTCTGTTGTTCCCCGATAGACCGTAACCTACACGAAGTTTTAATTCATTTAACCAATCAACATCTTTCAAGAATTTTTCTTCTTTCACTTTCCATGCTAATGAAGCAGCAGGGAAATATCCCCACTGATTTCCTTTCATGAAAACGTTGGATCCATCGGCTCTTACTGATGCAGTAAGGATATATTTATTAGCAAAAATATAATTTACACGTCCGAAGAATGAAGCTAAACGATCCGGTGCTACTACAGCCGTTCTTGCTGCATCCTGTATTAATCCTGCAGGTGGAGTTGCCGCTGCAATATTGGCAAATGCCTCATTAGGAAGGATGGATTTTGGGAACCATTTTACATAGTTATTGCTTGATTCTCCATCTGTTTGAATAATTTCCTGACCCAATAAAACATCTACTTTATGTTGACCAAATTTCTTGGTATAGTTTAAAGTGTTTGTATTGGTAATTCTTCTCGTCTGTGATCTGTCAAGCTGTACAATTGGCATATCTGCGTTTGCTCTTGCCTGAGAAGTTACCGTACCCCAAAACTGATTAGTTGAAATATCTCTTTGTACATAACCTACAACACTTCGGAATGTGAAATCTTTCGTAATATTATAGTTAATATAAGCATTCAATAACAAGTCATTAACTCTATTATCTCTTATTTCGCTATCATTTAAAAGTAACGGATTTACCAAGTTGGTATTAGTTGCATAGCTTGGATCAAAATCATCAACAGGAACAGATGAACCTCCTTCAAAAGGTTGATATCTTACTGAGTTTCTCAATCTGTTATTACTTTGAGAACCGGTGCTTGAAGTTCCTACTCCGGTAGTTAAAGATCTACCGTATCTTGCGTTGACCCCGAATTTAAGTTTTTTACTGATGTCGTAATCATACTTAAAGTTTGCCATGCTTCTTTTAAATCCGGAATTAAGCATAATTCCATCCTCATCCACATGATTTAAAGTAAATGAAAAAGCAGACTTTTCAGATCCTCCGTTTACACTAAGGTTATGAGTGAAGTTGAACGCTTCTTTACCGAAAAGTTCGTCCTGCCAATCTCTTTTCTGAACAGATTTATACTTCTCCAATTCCTGATAAGTGCTACCATATCTAGTGTTAAAAGCAATATCATCAGCATCACCTATTACACCATTCTTTTTGTATAATTCATACTGGTAAAGAACAAACTCATAAGGATCTAATACATCAAGCGTATTCATGATCTTTCTTACCCCTGTAAAACCGTTGTAATTGATTGTTGTGATTGCTTTTTTACGTCCACTTTTAGTGGTAATCAAAACAACCCCGTTTGCACCTCGAGAACCGTAAATTGATGTAGATGAAGCATCTTTCAAAACTTCAATAGATTCAATTTCTTTTGGCGAAAGAATCGTCATTGCATTATCCATTTGTATACCATCAACGATATATAATGGAGCATTACTTCCTGTAATTGAAGTTCCACCTCTGATGGTAATGTCTACATCACCTCCCGGTTTTCCTTCACTAGCCTGAACCTGTACTCCGGCAAGTCTACCCTGAATTGCTTCAGCTGCAGAGTTCACGGGCATATCTTTCAAGGCTTCTCCTTTAATAGATGATACAGCGTTGGTAACATCTTTTTTAGAAACTTTATTATATCCTACCAAAACGACCTCGTCAATTTTGGTTTCTTTATCTTTTTCCTGAGCCATAGCCAGTACAGGAAGAAGGAAGACAGTTAAATATAACCACTTTACTGATTGTACCTTTTTATCCATTTATTGTATCCTTATATAGTTTAATTGTGGTTTGAGAAGCATTAAAACCTCTCAAGTTTTTTTGGATTTTTAAGTTTTCTGTTTTTTAGTAATACTTTATTTATTCTTACGCATATTTAGAGTGCAATCGATTGCGTAATTTTTTATAGTAAAATATCTTGGCTTCTAAACTAATATTATTTTTCATTATGCAAAGAAAAAAATGTTATTTTTTTATTAATTTCAGTGTTTAATTTGTTAATAATAGAAAAATTTGTACGATTTAATTTAATTTAATTATCTGTAAATCAATTTATTGAAACGTATTAACTTTGTTGGTTATGTTAATTAAAAAATATTGAATTTTATACTGTTTAAGTTTTGAAATGCAGGAAAATATAGCAAATTCATTACATTTTCAGTTAAAATAAATTCCCATTTTTGGTAGTCAGAGACCAATTTCAAAAAAATAAAGTGATTTTTATCAGTTTTTTTACTGTTGAATTTTAAGTATTTTATAAATAGTAAAAAATTGGGTTAATTTAACATCATATATATATAGAATAGCTTTTATTCTTATATATAACACATTTGAATAGATTTGTGTTAAATTAATGGCACGATTTTTATTTTTTATACTAGTTAGTCTTGCATTTCGTTAAAAAAACTAACTGTTTTCAATATTAAATCGGCAACTTACAATTTATTTTTAAATTTTATTTCATTGTTTATCAATTGATTATAAATTAAAATTAATTTTTTGTTAACCGAATACATATAATTTATATATTTAACCACAAGTATTTCTGTACAATTTTAGTGTAATTTAATGCAATCGATTACGCAATGTTTAACAGGTTTTTTAAAACCACAATTTTAAGATTAAAATCTAGAGTATGACAAAATCAGAATTTCGTTACGCCCATCATCCTGAAGATGTAAAAAAATATACAACTGAAGACCTGAGAAGGGAGTTTCTAATCAATGATTTATTTAATGAAGATCAAATCAATGTAGTGTATTCTATGTACGACAGAATGATCGTGGGTGGTGCAATGCCTGTAAAAAGTGCATTGAAACTGGAGCCTACTGATGATCTGAAGGCAGAGAGCTTCCTTGAGAGAAGAGAATTGGGAATTATCAACGTTGGCGCTGCCGGAAAAGTAACCGTAGACGGAGAGGTTTTCGAACTTGGTAATAAGGAAGCATTATACATCGGAAAAGGAGCAAAAGATGTTGTTTTTGAAAACGGAAATGAAGGTCAGACTTTATTCTATTTCAATTCTGCACCAGCTCATCGTACTTTCCCTACGAAGAAAATAACAAAAAATGAAGCCGAAATTGTAGAATTGGGTGAAGCAAAATATGCGAATAGAAGAACAATCAACAAACTTATTGTTAACAGCGTATTGGAAACATGCCAATTACAAATGGGAATGACCGAGTTGCACGAAGGAAGTGTTTGGAACACAATGCCTTCTCATACACATACCCGTAGAATGGAAGCTTATTTTTATTTTGATCTTGAAGAAGGGCAGGCGGTAAGTCATTTTCTCGGCCAGCCGAATGAGACCCGTCATATCTTTATGAAAAACAATGAAGCAGTCTTGTCTCCGGAATGGTCTATTCACTCAGGGGTTGGTACTTCCAACTACACTTTTATCTGGGGAATGGCAGGAGAAAATATGGATTATGGCGACATGGACGCTGTTAAAACTAACGAACTAAAGTAATTTTTTCTACATGAATTTATTCGATTTATCCGGAAAAGTAGCCGTTGTAACCGGCGGTACTCACGGATTAGGAATGGCAATGGCTGAAGGTCTTGCCTCTGCAGGTGCTGAACTGGCAATCACAAGTACAACTCCCTCAAAATTAGATGAAGCCTTAGAATATTATCGCAGTAAAGGATATAACGCTACAGGTTATCTTTTTGATGTGACAGACGAACTGGAAGCCGCTCAGAAAGTAGCATTAATGCTTGCTACACATGGGAAAATAGACATCTTAGTCAATAATGCAGGAATCATCAAACGTGTTCCGGCTTTAGAGATGGATGTTGCAGACTTTAGAAAAGTAATCGATGTAGATCTTACCGGTCCTTTCATCATGTCTCAACTGGTTGGGAAACACATGATCAAAAGACAGTCCGGTAAAATCATCAATATTTGCTCAATGATGAGTGAGCTTGGCCGTGACAATGTAGTGGCGTATGCTTCTGCGAAAGGCGGACTTAAAATGCTGACCAAAAATTTAGCAACAGAATGGGCAAAACACAATATTCAGGTGAACGGTATCGGTCCCGGATATTTTGCGACGACCCAAACAGAACCAATCAGAGTAGACGGGCATCCGTTTAACGATTTTATCATCAGCAGAACTCCGGAAGGTAGATGGGGGAACCCGGAAGATCTTGCAGGAACGGCTATTTTCTTAGCTTCAGACGCGAGTAAATTTGTCAACGGACACATTATTTATGTGGATGGAGGTATTTTGGCGACCATTGGGAAACCTGCTAATGAATAACACAAGAATTTTACAGAAATGAAATCTTTTATTACAGATAACTTTTTATTACAAAATAAATACGCGGAAGAATTATACTTCAATTTCGCAGAAAAACAGCCGATCATCGATTATCACAATCATTTGATTCCAAAAGATATCGCTGAGGATACGGTTTTCGAAAATATTTCTAAAGTCTGGATTGCTGGCGATCATTACAAATGGCGTGCAATGCGTACGATGGGTGTGAGTGAAAGATTCATCACGGGCGACGCTTCAGACAAAGAAAAATTCGAGGCTTGGGCAAAAACGGTTCCTTATACTTTGAGAAATCCTCTGTACCACTGGACGCATTTAGAATTAAAGCGTTATTTCGGAATTGATGAATTATTGAATGAAAAAAACGCATCAGATATTTACGACAACATCACAGCAAAGCTTCAGACTCCTGAAAAGTCGACAAGAGGTTTGCTGAAAATGATGAACGTAGAATCTTTGTGTACAACAGAAGATCCAATTGATGTTTTAAATTATCATCAGGATTTGGCGAAAAGCGATTTCAGCATTAAAGTAAGTACAGCTTTCCGTCCGGATAAAGCGATTTTGATTGAAAACCACAACTTCGCAGACTATATTTCTAAATTGGGCGAGTCAGCTGGAATTGAAATCAACTCTTACCAGACTTTGTGCGATGCTTTATTAAAAAGAGTAGAATATTTCCACGAAAACGGATGCAGATTATGCGACCATGGATTAAACAATATTTCTTTCGAAGAAGCTTCAGAAGCAGAAGTGAGCGCAATCTTCAATGATAAAATTTCAGGAAAAGTAATCGCTGA
This sequence comes from Chryseobacterium formosum, assembly GCF_026460885.1. Classification (GTDB taxonomy): domain Bacteria; phylum Bacteroidota; class Bacteroidia; order Flavobacteriales; family Weeksellaceae; genus Chryseobacterium; species Chryseobacterium formosus. The sequence goes on along the minus strand of NZ_JAOVZW010000011.1, from coordinate 76,819 downwards.
AAAGCAGGTAAATCAGTTTAAAACTGCCATTTTACTTTTCTTAGGCGAAACGTATCATAAATTCGGATGGGTTCAGCAGTTCCACTTGGGAGCATTGAGAAACAACAACGAAAGAATGCACAGAATCTTAGGTCCTGATACAGGATGGGATTCTATCGGTGACTTCGTGCAGGCTGAAACTTTGTCTAAATTGTTAAACGCTTTAGACGGAAAAGATAAACTGACCAAAACAATTCTATATAACTTGAATCCTGCCGACAACGAAATTTTCGCGACTATGATCGGGAATTTTAATGACGGCAGTATCAAAGGAAAGGTACAGTTCGGTTCGGGCTGGTGGTTTTTGGATCAGAAAGACGGAATGATCAAGCAGATGAATGCCCTTTCAAACATGGGGTTGATTAGCTGTTTCGTTGGAATGTTGACAGATTCCAGAAGTTTCTTATCTTACCCGAGACACGAATACTTCAGAAGAGTATTGTGTAATCTTTTCGGAGAAGAAATGAAAAACGGCGAACTGCCGGATGATATGGAACTGATCGGAAAAACCATCTCCGATATCTGTTATCATAATGCTAAAAATTATTTCGATTTTTAAATTCGAATTAAATGAATAAAATTTGAACCATTAAGGAGAATTAAGAAGTTAAGCTTAAAATCCAAGATTTTATTAAGAAGCACAACGCTGAAAGCTAAGCTCATCTTAACTATTCTAAACTTCTTAATAAATCTTAATGGTTTAAAAAAAAGTAAATTTTTAATATTTAAAAGGTCAAACGTCAACAAAAATCTTTGATTTTTAAACTTATGTGATCTTCATATTTTCAATATTTTAAACTTCAAAAAATAAAGCATCAAAAACTTTTGTGCCTTTTGTGGTTAAATAAAGAGCGTTAATTAATATGGCTAGTAAAATACTTACTTTCGGTGAAGTAATCATGAGGCTTTCACCTCCAGGGAACAAAACAATGAAACAGAGCCACGAAATGGAATTCTTTTTCGGCGGAACTGAGCTCAACGTAGCTTCCTCACTGGCAACAATGGGTTGCGACGTGACGCACATCAGCAATGTTTCTGATGATTTTGTGGGAGAATCTGCACTGTCTTTCATCAAAAGTTTTGGGATCGATACGACTTTCATCAATAAAAACGAACATCCTTTAGGTTTATATTTCCTTGAAGTGGGTGCATCCGTTCGTGCGAGCAGAATTGCGTACAACAGACTGAACGGATCTTTCGCCAACATTAAACCCGAACAGGTTGACTGGAAAAAAGCTTTGGAAGGTTGCGACTATTTCCACTGGACAGGCATCAGTCCTGGAATTTCTGAAGGTGCTTACGAAACTTTGAAAGAAGGTTTGATCACCGCCCGTGAAATGGGAATTGAAGTGACAACCGATCCTGCTTACCGTTCTAACCTTTGGAAGTACGGTAAAAACGGAAACGAAGTTTTAAAAGAATTGGTTTCTTACTCGACTATTTTCATCGGTGGTGTAAATGAGATTAATGAAATATTGGGAACTCAGTTTTCATCAGACCAACAAGGTTTCATGGAAGCTTGTGAAGAATTAAAAAAGCAATGTCCTTCCATTCATAAAATTTTCGACAAAATAAGAATAGGCGTTACGGCGAGTTCTCAGCAAACACAGGGAAGAGCTTTGATCAACGGAAATTATTTTGAAACTAAATTTTTAGAAATAGACAACGTAGTCGACAGAATCGGAACGGGAGATGCCTTTGCCGCAGGTTTAATTTATGGTTTATTGAATTTCGATGACGAAAAAGCTTTAAATTTTGCCAACGCAGCCTGCGCCATCAAACACACCATTTTAGGTGATATCAATTACTGCAGCGCAGAAGATATCCTCGAAGTAATGGCCGGAAATTCAGGAGGAAGAATCAAAAGGTAATTCTTGCTTTTGGCTGTTAGCTTTTGGCAATTGGCTTTAAAATGTTCATCATTTCAAATGAAATATAACTAATAAGTTTTGGTCTTATATAAGCGAAGCGGCTTTGTGAAACTAAAAAACAGTTAGTAGTAAAAAAAAACTTTGTGAACTCTGTGTTCAAAAATTCAAGCTGATAACCTCTTCAAAGGGGACAGCATACCAAAGGATGGATAAAACCCCATCAAAGATTATTTTAACAAAATAATTAAAACAAAATGACAAAAATTCAATTGGTTACAAATACCATCATCAATCAGGGAGCTTTGCCTCTGTATTACAATGCTGATGAAACGGTAACTTTAGAAATATTAAAATCGCTTTACAAAGCAGGAATCCGTGCGGTAGAATATACCAGCCGTGGAGAAGCTGCGTTGAGCAATTTCACAAAAATGGTGGAAGTCCGTAATGCAGAAATGTCTGAAATGCTTCTCGGAATCGGAACCATCAAAAATGTAAAACAAGCAGAAGAATATTACAAGGCAGGTGCTGATTTCTTTATCAGTCCGGGTTTTGTAGCGGAAGTTGCAGCATTTCTAATTCCAAAAGATTTGTTATACAGTCCGGGTTGTATGACTCCGACCGAAATCATTGCAGCTGAAGCTGCTGGTGTAACTTTCATTAAATTATTCCCAGGAAATGCTTTGGGGCCAGGATTTATGAGTGCCATCAAAGATGTTTTTCCAAATCTGAAGTTTATGCCAACCGGAGGAGTTGATACTACAAAAGAAAGCATCGAAAGCTGGTTCAAGGCAGGAGTTTCCGCAGTTGGAATGGGAAGCAAGCTGGTAAGCAAAGAATTGATGCTTACGAAAGACTACGCAACGATAGAAAATGAAACCAAAAAAGTGCTGGATATTATTCAGACTTTAAAATAAATAAATGACTATGAGTTCAGTTAAATCTCTTAAGCCGACGCAATACAGATGGACGATTTGTCTGCTGTTATTTCTCGCCACCACGATCAATTATCTGGATCGTCAGGTTTTATCTTTGACGTGGAAAGATTTTATAGCACCGGAATTTCACTGGAATAACAACGACTACGGAAACATCACCGCATTATTCTCCATATTTTATGCAGTGGGAATGCTTTTCGCAGGAAAGTTCGTGGATTTTATGGATACCAAAAAAGGTTTCCTCTGGGCAATCGGAGTTTGGTCTGTGGGTGCAGTTTTACATGCATTCTGTGGAATTGCTACTTCGGGAATTCTTACTGGGAACTGGTTTGCAGGTTTTCATGGTTCGAAAGAATTGATTGGAACAGTTTCAAATACATCAGCGATCATCAGTACGAGTGTAACGTTATTTATTTTTGCACGTTTCGTATTGGCAATTGGTGAGGCAGGAAATTTCCCTGCAGCAATCAAAACTACGGCAGAATATTTCCCTAAAAAAGACAGAGCATTTTCTACAAGCATCTGGAATGCCGGAGCAACAGTTGGAGCTTTGGCAGCACCGCTTACAATTCCGTTTATTGCAAAATCAATGGGTTGGGAATGGGCATTCATCATCATTGGTGCTTTAGGATTTGTATGGATGGGACTTTGGGTATTTGTTTACAAAAAACCACATTTACACAAAAGAGTTAACGAGCACGAATTAACGTATATCAATCAGGATCAGGATGATCTTCCGAATGAAGATACTTCCGTTCCGGAAAAAGTATTCACGTTCAAAGAATGTTTCAGCTACAGACAGACCTGGGCTTTTGCTTTCGGAAAGTTTATGACAGACGGCGTTTGGTGGTTCTTTTTATTCTGGACTCCGGCTTATTTAAGTTCGGTTTACGGAATGGATTCCACAGAAAGTGCCTTGCCGCTATTCGTACTTTATATGATTACTTTATTATCAATCATCGGCGGATGGCTTCCAAAATATTTTGTTGAAAAGAAAGGAATGAACGCCTATTCAGGAAGAATGAAAGCGATGTTGATCTTCGCATTTTTCCCACTGTTGGCACTTTTAGCACAACCTTTAGGAACTGCAACTTACTGGATTCCGGTTTTAATCATCGGTGTAGCAGGAGCAGCGCATCAGGCTTGGTCAGCAAACATTTTTTCAACCGTAGGCGATATGTTCCCTAAAAAAGCCATCGCAACCATCACAGGAATTGGCGGAATGGCAGGAGGAATCGGATCTTTCATCATCAATAAATCTTCAGGAGTTTTATTTGATCACGCACACAAAGCCTGGTCGACTGTTGACGGAGTTCCTTTATTGGAAAAATATCCTCAATACGTAAACGACCGTTTACCGGATGGATTCTTTGAGCAGTTAGAAAAATCAGGAGCCGTAGTTTCAGACGGAATCGACAAAGGATACATGATTATTTTCTCGATCTGCGCAGTCGCTTATTTGATCGCATGGACGGTAATGAAAATGTTGGTTCCTAAATATAAAGTGATTAGTAAGTAGAAATTTTCAAGACATTTTTCTTTACCCCGACCCTAAAGGGAAGAAAAATGCCTTGAAAATTTCATCAGAATTAACTCCCTTTAGGGTTGGGGTAAATTAATTTTGATGAAATTTTGGGAACAAAATAAATAAGAAGCAAAGCAATTTTACAGCGCTCTTAGCTAAGTAGAACGCCTTTGCGAACTTAAAAATATACATCAAGCTATAAAAAAATCTTTGCGGACTTTGCGTTTAAAAAGCTCCAAGATTTAACAGAATTAAAAACACAATTTAATTCAAATTAGAAAAATGGAAAATCAGACAAAACAACAGTTAAACCGTCAAAACAGCGGTATAGATACAAAATTACCAATCAAAATCGTACAGTTCGGGGGAGGAAACTTCATGCGTGGATTTACAGATTATGTGATTGATAAATTAAACAAAGAAGCAAATTTCAACGCAGGAATTGTCAACATTCAGCCGACACCCAACGGTTCAGTTCACAAACTTGAAGAACAGGGGAATTTGTACACTTTATTTTCAAGAGGAATCAAAAAAGGCGAAATCATCGATGAAAAATGTGTGATTTCGGCGATTCAGAAATCGGTTAATCCTTATGCAGATTACAACAGCTTTTTGGAGTTGGCTAAAGAAGAAGAACTTGAATTTGTGTTTTCAAATACAACCGAAACCGGAATTGCCTACGACGAAACTGAAAATACCTACGAAGGTCCGCACAAAAATTTCCCAGCGAAAGTAGCGGTTTTGCTTCACGAAAGATATAAGCACTTCAATGGTGCAGCGGATAAAGGTTTAAGAATTATCCCTTGTGAATTGATCGAAGAAAACGCTTTTGTTTTAAGAGACATCATCATCAAATATGCTAAACTTTGGAATTTAGAAGAAGGTTTTGCGCAATGGGTTGAACAGAGCAATCACTTCCACAATACGTTGGTCGACAGAATTGTTCCGGGTTATCCGAAAGATGATGCGGCGATGTATGAAGACCAGTTGGATTATGAAGATCCGATGATGGTGGTTTCTGAAACATTCCTTTTGTGGGTGATTCAGGGAGGTGAAGATTTAAAACAGAGAATTCCTTTCGATAAAATCAACGAACAGATTTTGGTGGTGGATGATATTCAGCCATACCGTTTGAGAAAAGTGAGAATCCTGAATGGCGGACATATTTTGATGTTAGCTCCGGCAATTTTATCAGGAAAAGAATTGGTAAAAGAGGCGATTGACGACCAGTTTATCGGAACTTTTTTAAGCGAATCGATATTTAATGAAGTCAATCAGACTTTAGGTTTAGATGAAACTGAACTGAAGGAATTTGCGGAAGAAGTGTTCGACAGATTCAGAAATCCTTTCATCAAGCATCATTTGGCGAGCATCGCTTTATATTTTGTATCTAAATTTAAAGTAAGAGTCGTTCCGAGTTTGCTGACTTATGTTGAAAGAAATAACAAACTTCCGTTGAACTTAACGTTCTCTCTGGCAAGTTTAATCAGATTCTATCAGGGAAGTTTTGGCGAAAAATCTCTTCCTCTGAATGATGAAGAAGCCATTGTAAACAGATTCAGGGAAATCTGGAAAAACGAAGATTACAAAGTAGTTTCAGAACAGGCATTGAGCGAAAAACTGTTCTGGGATACCGACCTTACACAGGTGGAAGGCCTGAAAGCCGCAGTAGCAAAAGCATTGTACGAAATCGACCACAATGACATGGAAACTGCTTACAAAAATTTTATTCAATTTTATTCTTAGAAATCATGCAAAAGAAAGTACTGAAAGTAAATCCCAAAGACAACGTTATTGTAGCGCTGTTGGATTTGCCTGCCGGAGAATCGGTGCACTTAGACGGTACAGATTATACGATTCTTAAAGATATTAAAGCAAAACATAAATTCGCTGCCGTAGATTTTGAGGATGGCGACCATATCATCATGTATGGCGTAATTGTTGGAAAAGCCAACCAATCCATCAGACAGGGCGAAGTGATTACCACCGAAAACGTAAAGCACCAAAGTGCAAAAGTAGTCGGGAAAACCGAAACTTTAGGATGGACGCCACCCAATGTAGACAAGTGGAAAGACCGTACTTTTATGGGCTACCACCGTGAAGACGGACAGGTAGGTACTGAAAACATCTGGCTGTTTTTCCCGTTGGTATTCTGCGAAAACAAGAATATCGAAACACTGAAGGATATTTTTGAAAAGGAATTGCTTCACGATAAAGCCAGCAAACATCAGTTATTACTGCGTTCTTTATTGAACGGCGGTGCAGCTGTTGAGGAGGAAGAAGAACAAGCGGATACAAGAGTATTTAAAAATATCGATGCAAGATTCATCACGCACCAGGGTGGTTGTGGCGGAATCCGTCAGGATGCTGAGGCGTTGGGAAGACTGTTTGCAGGATATGTCAACAACCCGAATGTGGCGGGAGCTACAGTTCTCAGCTTAGGCTGTCAGAATCTTCAGGTACAGATTTTCATGGATTCACTGCATGCATTGGCTCCAGATAACAAAAAACCGATTGTTGTTTATGAACAGCAAAAATCGGGTACCATCGATGAAATGCTGACCGGTGTTATCAAAGATTCATACGAAGGTATTAAAAAAGCCAACGAAATAGAAAGAAAACCAGCTTCCATCACCAAACTGAACATTGGTTTGGAATGTGGCGGCTCAGACGGTTTCTCAGGAATTTCTGCAAACCCAGTTTTGGGCGAAGTTTCCGATATTATGGCGGCAGTGGGCGGAACAACCATGCTTGCCGAATTTCCTGAATTGTGTGGAGTAGAGCAGGAGTTGGTCAACCGTTGCATCAACGATGAAGACGGCGTAAAATTCCTGAAACTGATGAAAGATTTTGAAGCCTCTGTGGTTGCGGCAGGTTCAGGATTTGATATGAATCCGTCTCCCGGAAACATCAAAGACGGTTTAATTACCGATGCCATGAAATCTGCAGGAGCATCCAAAAAAGGTGGAGCTGCCCCCATCGTGGAAGTTCTCGATTTTACAGAATACGCCACAAAACCAGGTCTGAATCTTTTGTGCACTCCCGGAAATGATGCAGAATGTACAACCGCTTTAGTCGGTTCAGGTGCAACAGTTGTTCTTTTTACAACAGGTTTAGGAACTCCGATGGGAAATCCAATTACACCGGTTGTGAAGATTTCTTCCAATACTATTTTGGCAGAAAAAATGTCAGACATTATTGATTTCAATGCAGGTACCGTAATCAGCGGAGAAAAAACAATTCCCGAAGCCGCAGACGAACTTCTGGAACTCATCATCAACGTAGCCAGCGGCGAAGTAAAAACCAAAGCGGACGTTCTTAATCAGAATGATTTCATTCCATGGAGACGCGGTGTCTCTCTGTAATGGTTAATTATATTAAATATTAGGGTTGAAAATGCTTCTTGCTTCGGTAGGGAGCATTTTCTTTATTATTTGTCAGTAGAAATTTTAACGGTTCATTGTTTTCGTTTTACTTCTTCCACGATATAATATTAACAATTTATTTAGCTTTCCTTTATTAATATTATAGCCGTCAATTTGCAAACGTTCTGCTCCGTTTGGATAGTTATATATTAAATAATAATGAGTATGTTTTCCTGTACCCTCACTAATTACTTCTTCGTTTTCAATTTCTTTCCAAAGGTAAAAGTCTGTTGTGATTGTTTTAATTCCTTTGTCATTAATTATTATTTGGGGTTCTTTACTAGTCGCTTCTTTATATTTTTTATAAAAGAAAAAGGCTCCGATAATTGAAAGAGTGGCAACCAGAATACGAAAAAAAATAATCATCCATATTAAAAACGAAATTAATACCAATACCTAAAACGCAGAGCATAATAAACATTTGTAAAAAACTTTTACCTTTTGAATAGTAAATGATAGTTTCAAAAGGAACCATTAAATCATTTTGAAAAGCATCATCTTTTTTGAATTTATTTTCTAAGAAATTTAATTTTTCTTTATCCTTTTTTGTGCGAAATTCCGTCTCTGCTAAGAAGCTACTGTCAGGCCAGATTACTTTTTCCTGAAGTGCTCGTTTTTTAAGTTCGTGAACATTTCTTACATTTTCATAAGTCCAAAGTTTCCATCTGGTAATCATATAACTACACCAAAGCCAGACAAAAAGGAATGTAAATACAAAACCAACAGGAAGAATGCTCCACGACGGAATAATTTTTTGTATAACAAAATAGGTAGTAAGTCCAAAAGTTCCTAACGCAATTGCTAATGCAGGATAACTCATCATTCTATGTCCTTTTGAAATTGCTTCGTCAACTGTTACTGTTTCGTTCATAATTTTCTGGTCTTTTAGTCTATTCTTCAATAACCACTAGATTTGGCTTTTACGTGATCTGTAAAGCCAAATATTAATTTTGTTAAAAAAATTAAATAAAAAATAATAGCAAGTGTCAGGATTGCAAATCCGCAATATTGGGAAAATATTTGATTATAACATCTTTGTATTATTTATGAACTCTTCAAATGAATTTGCAATCTTTGATATACGTCCATCATTATCATAGTAAAGCCAAACCGAATGATTTTCCGATGCATCAAAATAAAGATAACCATATCCTCCGAAATTTTCTCCAAATCCAATAACAAATCCATTCTCAACACGCTTCATCTCTTCCTCATTTAGATTTGGTTGATCGAGGTCTGCAAACCCAAAATCTCGTTGAAACTTAATATTTAATTTCAGACTTTCAAACTGAAATGCATTGCCTATAAAATTCATATCAATATTGTTCATTAGTTCAGATTCGCCAAACAACTTTGTTTCCGAATTATATTCTGGATCAATTCTAAAATCTAAATAACAACCATCAGGGTTTTCATTTAGAAAACTTAAATAACTTTTAGGAATCTCTTTTCCAAATCTGTTGTCATATTTCATAATCTTATTTAGAATATTTTGTTTGTAAAAAGTCATGGATTGCAAATGCACGACATCAGGCGTTTATTTGTAGTTTATTTTGTGATTTAATTCAATTGGATTATTTTCTTGTAAAATATCATTCTGTATTTCTTTATTTTTTACAGAAATATCCACTGTTTTACCATTCGGATCGGTAAATGTAGCTGTTTTCCACCCTTTTGAATTTATATTAAATGGGTCATTAAAATATGATTTTGCAAGTGTTTCATATTTTTTCCAATCAATTTTTATTGTTTTTGTCCGTGCGTCAAAAATATTCCCACCTTTTTTGACTTCTATCAAATTAAATAAATATTCGTTGTTTGAATCTTGAATAGAAACAATCAATCCGGGTAAACCATTGAAAATATATGGACCATCACTGAAAGGTAATTCTGTTGTAAACCAAGCAATCCAGTTTCTTCCTCCATAATTGGTTTCTGCTTTTTGAGATTTATATTTTCCAATCATTTTTTGTTCGGAAGTTATTTTCCAGTTTAATATTTCCTCAATTGGAAGAAGATAATCTCTTTCCAAATAAGTTATTACTTTTTCAATTCTTTTTTGAGCAAGATTCTTTTTGACATAGAATTTGTTTTCAACGCCCATTTTAAATATTTCTCTTCCATTATTCAACTTTAATGAATCTGCTTTTTTTTCTACTGAATCTCTAAAAATTGAAATATTATTTTTTAAATCCAAAATCATATTCTCAGAATTAACATCATCTGGATTTTCTGAATTCAGTTTGTATTTTGTTTCGTAAATAAAACTTATTTTTTGCGAGAAGCAAAAGGTAGAAAAAACAAGAAAAAATATTATAAATTTCATTTGTGACGAGTGTTTGTTTAAAATTTCTGCTGATGTTTGGCTTTACGTATTATGTCAATCCAAACTATAATTTCTCTAAAACTAATGAAATAAAAAATTTTAGCAAATTTTAATTTAAAAAATCTCCTTCGCTCCACATTCCGAACCCCAACCGACACGTTCCAAACCTATCTCAATACGTTGAGAAGATGTCGCAACACGTTCAGTAAAGGTTCCGATACGTTCATCAGAAGTCTGGCGAAGTTGTTCACGCCTCCGATGGGGTCGTATATACATCCAGACACGTTATACCACCTATCCAAACAGGTAAAAGATAGGTCCGGATAGGTAAAATACCACTCCCGATCTATACTGAACGTATCCCGAGGAGTCAGCAACCGCTCCCGCTCATTAAAAAACGTCTCCAGATGGCTGAATGACGTTTCTGAACCTATCTGAAACGTATCGGAAGTAGTACACAACGTCTTCCGAATATTCAATAACGTATCAAAGCTATTAAAAGATGATTTGCATAAAAATACCCCTCCGTATTAATGGAGGGGTTTTTGGGTTTTTACTGTTTTACTTTTTCTCCTCGGGTGGAGCAGTAGAGGTTGAATTTTTCACAAAGAACTGTTTCAGATCCTTGTATTTGTCTTCAAATCCCGGTGACGCTGTACCCGCTTTGTAAGTACTGTAAGAATAATCTACTAATGCCGATTGATAATTGTCGTAATCATGAAGTGTTTTAGCATTATTCAATCTTGTGATCACGCTTTCAAGTCTGCTGATCATGGTTTCCATTTTGTTACGGGAGCTGTGATCTTTATTAAATTCTTCCCAGTCCACTTCAGGAGAGCTCAAATTTGCTTGACTCTGGTTGTAATCGTAGACTTTGTTGACGAAAAGCTTGTTTTGCTCATTGATGCTTCCGTAACGCTTACGGTCTTCTGGTGAAAGGTTAATTGTGATTTCAGCGATTGCGCTTTCCAATGCCGCAATGGCATCCTGTGCTGCAGTGATTTTTGCACTGCTCAAATGGGTAGAGTTCAAATTTGTTAATCCCATCATTTTTGATTTTAAAGGTTAGTACTATTTATGTAAAATCGTGTGTTTTTATCTTGGGAAAACTAAGGTAGAAAAAAAATTAATACAGAAAAGAAAAAAATAATTGTAAGATTTTTTGAAAAAGAGAAATATAACTTTTAAACCACCCCGTCAAAAATTCTTACGAATTTTCGCCATACATCCAAAGGAGGGGAATTTCTCAAGTCTTGACTTGATTGAATATTATCAATAAATTTTCTAAATTTGAATTAGGACTCACCTCCTTATACGGAGCAAAATTCCCCTCCCTTGGAGGGGTGGATTTTTTCGAAGAAAAAAGACGGGGTGGTTAGAAACAACACAAAACAAAAACACAATGAAAGAGGTTTTAACCCAAATCAACGGAATTCCCATCCGTGAAAACTTCGTGGAAAATCTCCCATACAATCCTAAATTAAAACCTTTAATAAATGGAAAACGAAAAGCTGGAATTTTAAGTGAAGTAATTTTCTGGAAGCAAGTTCGGGCAAAAAGTTTTCACAATATAGATTTTGACAGACAGAGAATTATAGGAAATTACATCGTTGATTTTTATATTAAAAATTTAGGATTGGTTATTGAAATTGATGGTTGGAGTCATTGTACAAAAGAAGATTATGATGAAATTAGGCAGAAATATTTGGAATCTTTAGGATTGAAGATTTTTAGAGTAACTGATTTTGATGTGAAGAATAATTTAGGGGTTGTAATGAAAAGCTTGGAGGATTTTATTGTTGAGAATTATGCGTATTAAACCACCCTGTCTCAATTTTCATGAAAATTGAGACACCCCTCCAAGGGAGGGGGAATTTTCACACATAGTTTTTTGTTGAAAATTTGTAAGTATTTTCTAAATTTGGATTACAAGTCAACACTTATTCGCTACTACAATCCCCCTCACTCGGAGGAGTGGCGAAAATTCGGAAGGAAAAAGACGGGGTGGTTAAAAAAGTGCTAAAGCAAAGTGTTTAAATCGAAAAAACTACTTCCTCTTTGAAGACTTTCTAATACAAATCTGCGGTGTCAAAACCACTTTCTTCTCGATAGAAACACCTGTAGAATTATCTTTAATTCGGTCTAGAAAAACTTGTCCAGCCATATTTCCCATAATTACTGGAGTTTGATCCATCGAACTCATCGGAAGTTCCATAAATTGAGTGAAAGGTTCGTTTGAGAAACCAATTACAGCAACTTCCTGAGGAATTTTTATCTTACGTTTTTTAAGTTCCTGACAAGCACCAAGAGCTGCAAAATCACTGGCAGAAAATATTGCATCGGGAATAGATTTACTCTCCCACAAAGTTTTGATGGCTTCAATTCCGGCATCAATTGAACTTCCTGTAGAGATTATATTTTCTTCTTTTACCTGAAATTTGTGGTCAATTAGAGCCTGTTTGTAACCGTTAAGACGATTCTGGTAAATCTCAAGATTGAGATCTCCGGCAAAATGACAGATGTTTTTATAGCCTTCCGAAATCAAATGTTCTGTAGCCATATAACCCCCACGATAATCATCAACCGTTACCGTACTGATTCCCGGAATATCTTTTTTTCTATCAAAGAATATAATCGGAGTGTTTGAAGTATCTAAAATATGCTGAATGTGCTCTGTGTCAATTGTAGTTCTAGAAACCGACATGAAAATTCCGTCAACCTGAGCGTTTAATAAGGTATTTAAATGCTTTTTTTCAATATTAACATCTTCATGACTTTGACAAATAATAACGTGGTAACCCTGCACAGAAAGTTCTTCTTCAATTCCACGGATGACAGACGAGAAAAAATTGGTGTTGATGTAAGGAACAATGATTCCAATGTTTTTTGTTTCCCCACTTTTAAGGGCTTTGGCAAGATTATTTTGCTTATAGTTCATTTCCTTTGCGGTTTTTACTACAAGTTCTTTGGTTGCCTGGCTGATTCTCGGATGATTATTTAGTGCTCTGGAAACAGTTGCCACACTTACGTTCAGCTTTCTGGAAATATCATAAATAGTGGCGTTTTTCTTTGTCATACCTCGTTTTCTATTGTTTAAAACAATGAATGTTTCTTCATCATTATTGATGTGAATTTAATCATTTAACGTAGAAATATATTTTAGATATGAATATTTTCTAAGCTTTTTTAAATGACAAATTACAGCGATAAATTTAATTAAAATTTATTATTATAAAAGTCTTTTTGAAACAATGGTTTAACTAAAGAAATTTATGAAAAAATGAAGACTAAAATTTCAAATATTTAAGGAACAATATCATATTTCGTATCATCACTATTTCCGAAAATATTGTGTTGAATTTCTCTCGCCAGACGAAATGTTTCATCTAAAGAGGTGTTAGTATTTATCTTTAGATATGGAACATTTTTGTTTGCTTCTTCTTCAATTTTAAAATTATTTTCTGATGCAAATTGTTTCACTTTTTCATAATAAGGAATTTGAAATTCTTCTGTAGCTTCATATTCAATATTTAAATTATTTCCATTTTTAGCAAAATAAATACAGTCATACCCTTTAGAATAGATTCCGATAAAATCAAAATCAGTTTTATTCTCTAAAAATAATTTTAACTCCTTTGGAAGCTGATATATTTGAATCTGTTTTGCAATAAAATCATCTTTAATTTTTTCTAAATTATAACTTGCTTTAATAGCTTTTAAATTATTAATGATGGATTTAAAAATATTCATAAACTTGATTTCAATCTGCCAAAGTTATAAAAAAGAGCACCGAAAAAATTCGATGCCCTACAAACTAATTATAAAACTAAAGTATATTTATTTTTCCCAAACCTTTTCGATTTCCTCGAGAGATTTGCCTTTCGTTTCAGGTACCCATTTCCATACGAAGAACAAGGACAGAACACTCATCACTCCGTAAAATCCATAAGTAAATGCTCCACTGAATTCCATCATAAAAGGATAAGTTGATGAAATTAAATAGTTGGCTGCCCATTGAGCTGCAACTGCAATCGCAATCGCACTTCCTCTGATTTTATTAGGGAAAATTTCTGAGATCAAAACCCAGCAAATCGGTCCCCAAGACATCATAAATGAAGCCGTATAAACGATGATGAATACCAAAGTGGCAATTCCGATGATTTGATAATACGATAAAATTGCAATCGCAAACATACCAATTGCCATCCCAACAGAACCAACTATTAACAAAGGTTTTCTTCCCCATTTATCCACTGTGAAAATAGCGATAACGGTAAAGATTACATTCACCAATCCCATCACAACGGTCTGCAGCATCGATGAATCTTTATGAACACCCATGCTTTCGAAGATTCTTGGAGCATAATATAAAGCAACATTAATTCCCACAAACTGCTGGAAAACAGAAAGCAAAATTCCAATCACAATCACGGTTTTCCCGAAAGCGAAAATTTCACTTTTATGTTCTACGACAGTGCTTTTTATCTCAGAGAAAATTTCTTTTCCACGGGCTTCACCATTGATTTTAGTTAAAATTTTCAGCGCTTCTGCGTCTTTGTTTACGAATGTCAGATAACGCGGTGTTTCAGGAACGAAAAATAAAAGAATACCGAACAAGGCAGAAGGAATCGTCAAAGACAAAAACATATATCTCCATCCGATTTCGTTGATCCATTCTACGGTTTGTCCGCTTGCAATTCCCCAGTTCACGAAGTAAACCACGAGCATCCCGAAAATAATGGCAAACTGATTCAGAGAAACCAGTTTACCACGTATTTCGGCAGGTGCAATCTCACCAATGTACATCGGGCAGACCGCCGAAGCCAAGCCCACACCGATTCCACCGATGATCCTATAAAAATTAAATGCCAGCAAAACACCCATTGAATGTTCGCCATGTTTGAAGAATAAAAACTCAGGATACGCCGCTCCCAAAGCACTGATGAAGAACAAAAATGCCGAAAGCATCAATGATTTTTTTCTTCCCAGCTTTGTGGAAATCATTCCGGAAATCGCGCCACCGATGATGCATCCGATCAATGCGCTCGAAATGGTCGCTCCGTGAGCTAATGAACTTAAACCTAAAGGAATAATTAAATATTCCTGAATCGATTTTTCGGCTCCGGAAATCACTGCCGTGTCGTATCCAAACAAAAGTCCTCCCAAAGTGGCGACCAACGTAAGTACAGTAACGTACAGCATATTGATCTGCGCCTTTGTTCCTGAAGAATATTTAGGACCGGAATCTATTATTTGCATAGTTTGATTTAGTTTTAATTGTTAAAAGTTTTTGAAACATGATATTTTTTTTAACCGCAAAAGAATCAAAAGAATTTGTGGCATTTTAGCTATTCAAAAGATGACAAAACGAATTTTTTTAAAAGTTTCTAATATTTTGCAGACTTTTGAATAGCTGTTTTTTTCGATTATTTCTTTTGAACCTTTTGCGGTAAAAGAAAATAGTCAATTGTTATCATGTATTCACATTAAATTATAAATACTGATTGATAATACTCTCAAGATATTCCTGCTTTCCGCTTTCTCTACCAACTTCACCCAATCCTTGAGCGTAAGTTGCAAGATCAGTTAAAGATAAGCTTCCGTTTTCGAAATCTTTACCTTTTCCGCTATCGAAAGAAGAATATCTGTTGGTTCTTATTTCAGAATATTTTGATTTTTCTAAAATTTTATCAGCGGCTAAGAAAGATCTTGCAAAATTGTCCATTCCACTGATGTGTGCAATGAAAATATCTTCCAAATCTGTAGAGTTTCTTCTGATTTTTGCATCAAAATTGACACCTCCGCCTTGGAAACCTCCAGCTTGGATGATCACCAACATCGCCTGAGTCATTTCGTACAAATCAACCGGGAATTGGTCTGTATCCCAACCGTTTTGGTAATCTCCTCTGTTTGCATCGATGCTTCCCAAAACATTGTTGTCAGCAGCCACTTGAAGTTCGTGCTCGAAAGTATGTTGAGCCAAAGTAGCATGGTTGACTTCAAGATTTAATTTAAAATCATTCAATAAATCATACTGACGAAGGAAGTTTAAGCAAGTCGCGGCATCGAAATCATATTGGTGTTTTGTCGGCTCCATCGGTTTTGGCTCGATGAAGAAAGTTCCTTTGAATCCCTGAGCTCTTGCATAATCTTTAGCCAAATGTAAAAATTTCGCCATGTGCTCCTGCTCACGCTTCATGTTCGTGTTAAGAAGAGACATATAACCTTCACGGCCGCCCCAGAATACGTAATTTTCTCCACCTAACTTGATCGTTGCATCCAAAGCATTTTTCACCTGTCCGCCAGCGTAAGCCAAAACGTCAAAAGAAGGATTGGTTGCTGCACCGTTCATAAATCTAGGGTTTGAGAAACAGTTCGAAGTTCCCCAAAGCAATTTCACGCCTGAAGCAGCCTGCTTTTCTTTAGCGTAATCGGTGATGAATTCTAATCTTTTGGTAGATTCTAAAAAGTTATCTGCTTCGTCAATCAAATCATAATCGTGGAAACAGTAATAAGGAACGCCCAGTTTGGTGAAAAATTCAAAAGCCGCATCCATTTTTTCTGTTGCTCTTTGCTTTGCATCAGAAGCAATTAACCAGTCAAATTGCTGAGTTCCTGCACCAAACGGATCTCCACCAGTTGCGCAAAATGTGTGCCAGTAAGCAGACGCAAACTTGAAATATTCTTTCATCGTTTTTCCACGAACAACCAAATTCTCATCGTAAAATTTGAATGCCAGCGGATTGTCTGATTCTCTTCCTTCAAACTGAATTTTATCTATCCCTTTAAAATACTCTTTGTTTCCTGTTGTAATTGCCATTATTTTGATTTTATTTTTTGATTTATTTAATAATATGTTTGAATTAATTTCTCGCAGATTGAGCAAATTTTGCAGATTTATTTTAGCTGTTAATCTGCTGGATCTGCTGGATCTGCGAGATATTTTTTTAAGAATTAATTAAAACTTGTTCTAATTTATTTTTCCATTTCCCATAACTTTCTTTATACTGATCCATATTTTTAAAATCAGGAATGTAGGTCGTAGTAATATCTTTTTCGGTTAAAATATCAGTTAAGGTATCAAATGCTCCCGCTCCGATTGCCGCTGCTCTTGCTGCGCCCGTTGAACCTGTGGTGTCAAATATTCTGATTTCCGTATCCAATAATGTTGCAATCGATTGCGCAAACAAAGAAGAACGGAATAGGTTGTCACCACCGGCTTTGATGATGCCTTTTTGAAGTCCGTCATTCATCAATATTTCGGTTCCGTACACGAATGAGTAGGCGATACCTTCCAGTCCCGCTCTGAATAGATGAACGCTTTTGTGACGGTTAAAATTCACATTATATGTTGATGAACCGATGTCTTTATTTCTTAAAACTCTTTCCGCACCGTTTCCGAATGGCAAAACGATAATTCCGTCAGAACCAATTTGGATTTGTGAAGCTAAGTCATTCAGTTCCTGGTAAGAATGTCTTTTCTGGTCTACCTGATGACGTAACCAGCTGTACTGAATTCCGGCACCATTTAAACAAAGCATTTTCCCGATTCGCGGTTGTTCTTTTGTATGATTAATGTGTGCAAAATTGTTTACTCGCACAGATTCTTTAGAATGAATATTATCTGTAACACCGTAAACAACGCCAGAAGTTCCGCCTGTAGCAGCAATTTCTCCGGGATTCATCACGTTTAATGATAATGCATTATTTGGCTGATCTCCTGCTCTGTAGAGAATTGGAATACCTTCTGGTAAGCTGCTTTCTTCTGCGCCCTGTTTTGAAACAACACATTGCACACTGAAATTATCAACTACCTTTGAAACCAAAGATTCATCAATTCCCCAGTGATTCAATAAAGTTTTTGAAGCCTGATGTTTCTGAAAATCCCAAAGTACTCCTTCAGAAAGTCCGGTTACGGTTGTCGTTGCTTCTCCGCTTAATTTTAAAGCAATAAAATCTCCCGGAAGCATAAATTTCCAGATTTTCTCATAGACTTCCGGCTCATTTTCTTTGACCCATTTTAGTTTTGAAGCGGTGAAATTTCCCGGGGAATTTAAAAGTTTATTCATACAGACTTCTTCACCCAAATCGTCAAAAGCTTTGTCACCAGTTTCCACTGCACGGCTGTCGCACCAAATGATTGAAGGACGCAAAACTTCTTTATCCTTGCCCACCAAAACCAAACCGTGCATCTGATAAGAAATTCCGATTCCTTTGATTTCGTTTTTATCGATGTGGCTTTCTGCAATTATTTTTTGAGTCAGAATCCTGAGATTTTGCCACCAAGCTTCCGGATCTTGTTCTGCCCAACCAATTTTTGGTGAATCGATAGACATTTCTGTTTCCGGATATTTGGCATGAGCAATTACTTTTCCCTGCTCATCAACAATTGAAGCTTTCAGTGAAGAACTTCCAACATCGTATCCTATAAACATTTTTTTGATTTAATATTTGTTAGTGGCTAAATGTAATAATTTTATAATATAAATTGATTTTTTATTTTGAATTCGTAAATTTTTATGATAATTACCTGTTTTAAATCCCTGTTTTATAGATGTTTTCCAAAACTTAGTTATCTTATTTTTTATGATAAGGTTGTTTGCTTTTCGTAATTTTTACTCTAAGGAATTTCCCGAAAAAGATGAGTAAATCTATAAATCAGGTTAATCGATTGCTCAAAATGATATTTTATAAATAAATTCCAGGATTCACGCTGAAAATATTATTTTTGAATATGAACAACAGAAATCGCGGGAAAAATACAGGCGACGACACATTATTTTCTTCACAAAAGCAAATTGATAAACTGAAATTAGCAGTGCGGGATATGCAGTATTTGTTGAGTAGAAATTATGCAGAAAAAGCTTCTTCAGAGTTGGTAGGAAATCATTATCGTTTGAAAATCCGACAAATTCAGGCTTTGCGTGGGGCTTCTGCCTCGGAAAATCAGATTCAGAATAGAAAATCGAAGGAACTGAGAATTTCAGATTTAAAAGGAAACACGATTTATCTGGATGGTTTTAATGTTCTGATTTTGTTGGAAAGTTTACTTTCCGAGGCTTATATTTTTGAAGGAACCGATGGCTGTTTTCGTGATCTTTCGGGTGTTTATGGAACTTATAAAAGAGTCAATCAGACTCAAAAATCGATTGAATTGGTTGCAACATTTTTCAAGAAATCAAAGGCAGAAAATCTGATTTGGATTTTTGATAAACCTATTTCTAACAGTGGAAGAATTAAACAAATTATTTTAGATTTTGCTAAAGAAAATCATCTCAATTGGAATGTTGAACTGGAGTTTAGTCCGGATAAATTTTTAGCGGAAAATGCAGAAATAATCGTTTCTTCGGATGCCTGGATTTTAGATAACTGCAGAAATTGGTTTAATCTTGTGGGATATTTAATTAATGAAGAAAAACTATCTGTTAATCTTGTGAAAATGTTTTAATCATGAATTTATTTGAAGACTATATTCCATTATTTTCAAAAGACTGGAAAGAAAAATATCAGGCGATTTTGGAAGAAGAACACCTCAAAAGCTTAAATGAGAATATTCAAAAATTTAATGACAAAACTTTGGATTTAAATCTTCCTGTTTTTAATGAGGAAATCAAAATTGACCGAGATGAAAGTTTTAATCAGTTTATCGATGTTTTCAATTCGCAAAATTCAGATGAAATTAAAACCAAAAAATTAGAACAAATTCCTTTTTACCATTGGCTGAATATTTTAGGACAAAGACTTACTTCGGCAAGTTTGCGTGATGAAAATGCAATTCCACCTGTGAAAAGCATATTAATTGAAGCCTGCGAAAAGCCTTTTAACAATGAAATAATCATTGCACAAAGGGCCTGGGAAAAGCATGTCGGAAGAATGGATGACGAATTTTGGGGCGAAGTAAAAGGAAATAATCAGCAAAAACAGCAAATCGTTATGGAGAAAATCAATTACATTTTAGACCAGAAAACATGGTGGAATGTTTTCTTTCATTATAAACACGAATTGGTTTTTGAAGTAAGAGAAAAAGAGGGTCACGGAATTCGCTGGAGTCATGACGGAAAAAATTTGATTGGTTTTTTGGAGGGTTTTATTAATGAATGATTTGATGCGTAAAAAGATTGCGTAGCAGTGGAGTAATTTTGAACAAATTTTTGATAATCAGGAAAGATGAAAAACATTTACAACAAAGGAACTTTCAGAAGCTTCGAATATGGTAAAATCGGACCTTATTTAAAAAAGCATGGAAATAAAAAATGGAGAAGAACTGAGAAATTGGAAATCGAAGATCAGCTTAGTGAAACCATTAAATTTTTTAAGCAAAGAAGAAAAAGGCGGAAATTAATCTGGGTTAAAATTACCAGTGAATCTTACGGCACAACACATTCCGATTACAGAAGTTTCTATTCTGAAAAAGCCTTTAAAGACTCAATAAACAGAGCACACATAGCAAGATATTTTTTAATAAATAAAACAAACAAAAAATGAACACATTTATCGATATTGGCATTAACCTGACCAATAGACAATTTTACAATGAGCAAGAAGAAATCATCAACCAAGCTCTCGACAATGGCGTTGAGCAAATGATTCTTACAGGAACGAGCGTTCGCGGAAGCAAAGAATCAGCGGAAATCGCAGAAGATTATCCTGAAATTTTATTTTCCACAGCAGGAATTCATCCGCATGACGCAAAATCTTTTAATAACGAAAGTATTAATGAATTAAGGAAATTATTAAAACAAGACCACGTAATTTCCGTCGGAGAATGCGGATTAGATTTCGATAGGGATTTTTCACCAAGACCGGTTCAGGAAAAATGTTATCGCGCTCAACTCGAATTATCAATTGAAATGAATAAACCCCTTTTTCTTCATGAAAGAGCAGCTTTTAAAAGGTTAAACGAAATCACAGACGGATATTTATCAAAACTTCCGAAAGCTGTGGTTCATTGTTTTACGGGAACTTTAAATGAAGCAAAAACTTATCTGGATAAAGGGTTTTACTTAGGATTTACCGGAGCAATAAGTGATACAACCAGATTTAAACATTTGGAAGAAGTCATCAAATATGTTCCGCTCGATCGAATGATGATCGAAACCGATGCGCCTTTTATGCTTCCGAAAAATATGCCGAGAATGCAAAACCGCAGAAACGAACCATCTTTTCTTCCGTATGTTGCACAAACCATCGCACATTTTAAGAAAATAAGTATTTCTGAAGTCGCTGATGAAACAACCAAAGTCGCCCGAAAATTTTTCAAAATATAAAAAAGAGCTCTACAGAATATGTAAAGCTCTTTTTTATGAAATTTAAAAATTTATATTTGCTTAAATGCTCTTCCAGGCTGATTCTAAAGCCAATTCGATCATCGGTTTCAACGCTTTTTCTCTTTGATCTGCCGAAATGTTTTCGTGAGTCGGAATAATATCTGAAACCGTCAAAATCGTCGCAGCATTTTTTCCTAAATGTTTTGCATTGGCAAATAATCCGAAAGCTTCCATTTCTACAGCCGGACAATCGTATTTTGTAGCAATTACCGGAATATTTGGATCTTTTCTGTAGAAAATATCGCTGCTATGGATATTTGTTGCTTTCGCTTTTAAAGATAATTCTTCAGCAGTTGCATTGATGATTTCAAAAATATTTCCCTGATGAGAAATTACATCTTCTTCAATTTCCCAGGCAAATTTTGCGTAGGTACTTTCGCTTGCTGCATTTTCAACATTCAAAATATCAAAAACTTTCAGATCAGTAGTATAAGCTCCACAAGTTCCGATTCTGATGATGGTATCAACTTCATATTCCGTGAACAGCTCAAAAGAATAAATTCCGATGCTTGGGAAACCCATTCCGCTTGCTCCCACAGTGATTTCTTTACCTTTATAAATTCCCGTATAATAAAAAATACCTCTTGTCTGGCTTACCAATTTTGCGTTTTCAAGAAAATTTTCAGCGATGTATTTTGCACGAAGCGGATCTCCCGGTTGCAATACCACTTTAGCAATTTCTCCTTTTTTTGCACTGATGTGAACACTCATAATTTTATTTTCAATGGTGCAAAGATAACAAATATGTGAATATTGAAAACCTTCAGTTTTAGTCTTAAATTTTCTAATGATAATTAACAACTTACATGCAAAGCAAAATTCACTTTTTATTATCTTTATCTAAAATTTAAAATAAAATGAAGATTGAGCATATTGCTATTTGGGTAAAGGATTTGGAAAAAACGAAGGCATTCTACGAAAAATATTTCGGTGCAATTTCAAATGAAAAATATTACAATCCCACAAAAAAATTCGAATCTTATTTCCTGAGTTTTGAAAACGTTTCAAGACTTGAAATTATGAGAAAACCGGATATTCAGGAAAATAATAGTTCTTATGATGCTCAGCAATTCGGAATTGTACATCTCGCATTTTCGACAGGAAGTAAAGAAAAAGTCGATGAACTGACAGAAACTCTAAGAAAAGACGGTTATAAAATAGCAGGAGAACCTCGTACATCGGGAGATGGATATTATGAAAGTGTGATTCTCGATCCTGAGAATAATATTGTTGAAATCATCAAGTAAAAAATATTTGATCCAGAGAAATTCATACTTATATTAATCGATTAGAATTTCAGAAAAATAATTCTATTTTTGTTAGATGATGGAAACTAAATCCCCATTTTTAGACACATTATTTCTGCTTCGAAAGGATGAATGCATCACCATTTTTGCGGATATTAAAAAGATTTCTCCAAAAGAAGAACAGGAAGCTGCAGATTATTTTGAAACTGAATTTGAAAAAGAAAGATTAGAATTTCTGTCTGATCAGATTCTTTTTGATAAAGAAGCGGCGGTTTGGGCGGCAAAAATTTTGTATCACAGTATACAGCTTTATCTTATTCGTGAAAATACAGAGAAAGATTTAAAGATGTTAATTCCTGAATTTGAAGGTCAATTTACGCTTTCTTCCAAATTATCTGCAGATTTATCGTTGAGGTTTTTACCTCAAATAATTGTATCCCTGAAAAATGTGGATCCAAATGATCCGTTGGTTACATTGCTTGAAAATATCCTGAAGCAATTTCATTATTCAGGAATCGAAATAGAACTTGATCTCGAAAATATCAATTGGGAAGAAGAGTTTAAAGATAAAACCTACAGGAAACTATATCTCGAAAGAATTGTAGAAAATAAAGTTTATCGACTTGCGGAGATTCCTTATTTCAACAAATTGTTAAATGCAGAGTTCGGATGGTACAAAGAGGTTTTCTGGAAAGAATTAAAAAAATAAAACAAAAATTAATGACTCAAAATATTGAAAAATTAAATACTGTTCTCAATTATGTAAAATCTACTTTCGTCGGAAAAAATGATGTGGTTGATTTATTGGGAATCTGTTTATTGGCAAGAGAAAATGCCTTTTTGTATGGACCTCCCGGAACTGCAAAATCAGCTTTGGTAAGAACGCTTGCAAAAACAGTGAAAGATGGGAAGAATTTCGAATATCTTTTAACCCGTTTTACAGAACCAAACGAAATTTTCGGACCTTTCGATATTAGAAAACTAAAAGAGGGAGAACTTTTCACCAATACTGATGGGATGATGCCTGAAGCTTCGATGGTTTTTCTTGATGAAATATTCAACGCAAACTCGGCTATTCTGAATTCCCTTTTGATGGCTCTGAACGAAAAGATTTTCAAAAGAGGAAAAGAAACAAAAAATCTTCCAGCATTAATGTTTGTGGGTGCAAGTAATGTTCTTCCAGAAGATGAAGCTTTGAATGCATTATTCGATCGTTTTTTGGTGAGAATTAATGTGGATTATGTGCATCCCGATCTTCTTCAGCAGGTTCTTTTAGCGGGAAGAAAACTAGAAAATACAACAGATGCTGAAATTCCTGAAATTCTGGCTCATGAGATTAAAGAGCTTCAGGCATTGTGTAAAAATGTTGATTTGAAACCTATTTATGAAGTCTATCTCAATACCATTATCAGTCTTCGAAATACGGGAATTACTATTTCTGATCGTCGAGCGGTAAAAATGCAGAACCTTATTGCTGCAAGTGCCTTAATTTGTGGAAGAAATGAAGCGATTTTATCAGATTTATGGGTTTTAAAATATATTTGGGATACTGAAGAGCAAATTGAGATTTTAGAAGGAATTATTAATCGAACTATCGAAAAAGACGAAAATCCGAAATCTCATCCGCAAGCTTTACATAATAAAACTCCGAATCCGGAAGAGGTGATGAAGGATGTGAAAATACTAATTGATCAATGGGAAAACGGAAAACTGAGTTTTGAGGAGCAGAATGTAATCAAAGATAAATTGAGATATCTTCAAACCCGTTGCGACTGGATTACCAATGCAGAACAGAAACAGTTTATCCAAAAAGAAATTGAAAGCTTATGGCAGAAGATTCTTCAGAGCGCCTAAAAGAATTCTGGGCTGAAATTCCACGTAAAGATGAATATTCTTTAGGGTCAATTCGTGACTGGAAAAATATTCAGATTGCCGGAGATGATGAGACAATTTGGCTGAAAGGTTTTACAGCAGAACAAGCCGTTTCATCTGAATTAAAGCAGATTCCGAATTTTATTTTATACGAATTAAAAAACGGACTTTTATTCAGAAGAAATGCATTGGTTCCAAGTAAGAAAGTGAGAACGGCTTTGCTTTGGAATACAATTGATAAAGTTTTAAAATTAAATTTTCCGCCATCAAACCATAATTTTTTCGGAATTGATGAAAAAATTGAAGTTCATCTTAAAAAAGGAGAAAATGAATTTCCCGTAGCGGCATTGTTATGTTTGATTGATGACATCAAAGATAAAATTGCTGAACTTCCGAAATTTAAGCTGGAAAAACTGGATTGGATGATTGTAGATGATAAAGCTTTATTTCTGGGAACACCATTATTAAGTTTCCAAGGAAAAACATTTTGGATGAAAGACAATCATCTTTTACCGAGCGGATTTGATTTTGAATTTAAAAACCTGAGCTCATTATTACAAAAAAAATATAATAAAGATTCCGACAAATGGTTATTGTGGAACGAAGACGGAAGCTATCTTTCAATCAATAAAGATGATTTCCGAAAGCTTTCGGTAAGTTCTTTCCGTTTGACTCAAAAAGCAAGAGAATGGATGTAGTAAGTTATTTTCAATCATACGGAAATTATTTCTGGGAATGGATCACAGATAAGGATGTTCGTGATTCTTCGGGATATCTTGAGAATAATCTTATTTCTGTTCCGAATGTTGGTGCGATTGCTTACAGACCGTATGTTATGGAGGTTTTAAAAGAACTGCAACCACAAGGTTTTCCGCCTTTTGGAGCTTTTCTTCTGGCAGTATATTCAACTCAGGACGGTTATCTGAATCTGGATGGAATTTTTTATTTTTTAAGAAAATATAGAACAGAAGAAACGAGTGACTTTAATTTAGATATAAAAAACGCTTGTCAGTTATTGGAAAACCTCAGCAAAGTTGGGAATTCCATGAAGAGAGGACAAAACAGAATCAATCTTTTCCAAACTATTTTTAAAGATGCAGTTCATCTCATTTCTGCAGATGAATCTGAATATATTCTCAAAAGTTATTACAGAAGTCCTCAGAAAATTGGCGATGCTGCTGAAAAGCTTCTGCTTCCTGATGATGTTATAGATAGAGATATAGAGACATTATCATTTATTCATCAAAAATTTCCAACAACAGAGTCTATCATAAAAGCCATGCGTGGTTTAACGGATGAACCGGAAATTAAAGAAGAAGTAGCCGAAGAACGTACAACAGATTCTGAAAAAGATTTTATTCAGGAGCTTATTGAAGAACCGAAAACATTTCAGGTTGGAAGTTTAATTAAAAGAAT
The DNA here is from genome assembly GCF_026460885.1 of Chryseobacterium formosum. GTDB lineage: Bacteria > Bacteroidota > Bacteroidia > Flavobacteriales > Weeksellaceae > Chryseobacterium > Chryseobacterium formosus. The sequence continues at coordinate 50,836 of NZ_JAOVZW010000011.1, read as the reverse complement.
CTGGAGCGGACTTAAAATTCCGATGAAACATCTTTCCCCGGGAGAACAACCGATTGGTGGCGTTTCGGATATTACGAATAAAGGCGATCTTCACAGAATGCTTTTGTCTGAATATGCCAATGAAGATGAGGTTTTTATGAACCGTGTGGCGAATAATGAAGCACTTTATATTCAGAGAGAAATTCCGCCTGAAGAAAATGTTTTTGAAAGAATTATTCTTATTGATACTTCCCTGAAAAACTGGGGAACTCCGAAAGTTTTGGCGTTTGCTTCTGCTCTTGCTGTGATCAAACATCCGAAAGCACATTCCGAATGTAAAGTGTATGCTTTGGGACAATCTAGTATTGCCATGACATTGGATAGTGTGGAAGAAGTGATTGAAAATTTGAATTTGGTAAGCGGAACCTTAGATGTTTCTGAAACCTTAGATTTATTTTTCAAAAAAGAACGTACAGAAAAGGATCTCGAAGTATTTTTTATTACGAATCATGAAAATTTAACGAATGAAAATCTGCAAAGAGTCATTCACGAAAATAGAAACCGACTTAAGTTTTTGGTAACAACCTCTTCAGACGGCGAGCTGAATTTTTATAAACATCATTTAGGAGCCAGAAAACATATTCAAAAGATTCTACTTCCATTGAAAGAACTTTGGGCAGATCCTCCGCATAAAAAAAGTAAAAGATCAGTCAGTCAAAATATTAAAGGAGAAAAAACGGATGTTCCGCTCAATTATCCATTGCTTTTCCCGATTCCGCAACAGCAGATTGCGAAGTTTATGTACGAAGGAGAATTTTTTATTCTGAGCAGTAAAAAACAATTGTTGAGAACCTATCTTTCGAATAATTATTATGACAAAAACTATTATGAGCTCTACAAAATCCTTCGTGGTTGTGAGGTTTTGTTTGAAAATGTTTCTGTAAAAGACAGAGGTGTTTTTGCTTTGGCTAAAAACAAGCAGCAACAATTTATTTTATGTCAGTATCAACAGGATAAAAATCTTCTTTCTAAACTGAATGTTGAAACAAAAGAATATTCTGAACTGAATGTTTCGGGTTTTGATATTCCGTTAAATATGGAATTGGTCTATTTTGACAGATATTTTTATTTGCATCAAAAAAACTTACCAACTATTTTTATGATTAATCTTGAAGGTGAAGTTTCGATAGATCCTATGAAAAATGATCCTGAAATTCATAAAAATTTTGAAAAAGTAAAAATCGAACTTGAAAAACTGAATCATAACAATTATAAATTCACCAGCAATTTTACCATGATTGGAATTAATGAAAATAATAATCTGGTGATTTCTAAATATGAATTAAAATTTTGGGGAAGTTCAATGGCGCAGTATAAAAACCAATCTCCAATTGTAGTAGTTGCCGATCAGAATAAAAATAAATTTACTTTTTCAGATGGAAGCGAAATTATTGCAGATTCTCGTGGAATGCTTACTTTCATCAGTATTAATGCCAATATTCCGGAGTTTTATATGCCGACCTCAACGCATACCGGAATGGCTTTAGCTTCGGAGACAGAATTTGGAGGATATGAATTTTATTTGCCCGATAATACATTGCTGAAAGTGAAAACTATTGCAGATATGTACCAGGATTATTTACAACCATTTATAGATCAAATATTGGAATATGGAACTGAAGATTAAACCATTTCCGAAGAATAATTATCCCAAAAGAGGAGTTCTCATCAGAAGCGCTTCACCTTTGGTATGGCTTCGTGAGATAGAATCATTGGGAATTGATCTTAATTCTGTACAGTCTTTTGCGATACCTTCTCTTGAACTCAATATTCTGTATGGTTGCTTCATCGTTTTTGGAGGTCACGCTCCGAATGAAATTGGAAAGAATTCTTACTTTCAATGTTTTGATTCTAAATTATTTATTCCAGAAAATACAGATTTTTATCCTAAAATAAATTCAGAAGACTGGAAAAATATTGATGCTCGATATATTATTATGCATCCCGATTTCGGATTGGTAAAATTAAATGAAACCATCGACTGGGTTTCAATAGTAGAAGAATCTCCGAAAACCGAATCTAAACTTAAGAAGCCGTCAAACGGAGTTTTCATTCCACAAAAAATACGAAGCTTTAAAGTGGATATGAATGATGATGAGCTATTGGAACAGCTTTTAAAACCCATGACTGATGAAGAATGGATAAAAAATTTACCTTTCGATTTGGAAAAAGTAAAGGCTGGAAATAGAGATGAAATTTTAAAATATATTGAATACATTACTAAATATCCTGAAAGAGCTGTTTATCTAGGCATTCCATTGGATATTCACGATGCTTTGAGAGGTGGTTTTGGAAATTTTGATTTTGGGATGTTTGGAGGTTTTGGCGGAAATAATGGAAGTGATTCCAAAGAAAATCAATCTCCCGGAAAAATATCAGTCCCGCAAAAAATATTTGTAGCCTTTTTTGCATTGGTTGTCATCATTCTTTTCGCTATTAATTTTGATAAAAAACAGGAAGAACAGAAGGAAGTTTTAAATGATGATGTATTTACCCAAAGTCATTTTAACAGCAAACCTTATCCTGAAATTGATGAAGGACTGGTTTTCGAATCTGGTCTTACAGATATCGACAGGAAAATAGATTCCATGTTTGGAAACGAAAGACAATGGTTGATTAATGATTACAGACAAAGTATGAGCACCAAAGATGGAAGATCAACAATGTTATGGAAAATCGAAGAATATAGAAGGAAAGAACGACAGGCAAGAGAATTACTAAAAAAAGAATATCTTAAAAAGATAGAAAATATTGTCAACCTCAAGACAAAAACGTATTACAAAAAAATGCTGGATTCTATTCAGAAAGATCCTTCAAATAAGATGTCTGAGAAATCTAAAGCACTTCTTGCAGACGATATTCTGGAAATGAGAAAGATTGTAATTACAGATTCTCTGGCAAGAATTTATGGTACTTCTCATGAAATTGATCCTAAAATTGTATTCAATAATAATGGTGGGAAAGAAGCATTTAATGTTAATAAAGAAATTGATGAGAAAAAAGAAATTACCCTCTCGGAAATTGTCTGGCTTCTGCTTGCTCTTGCCGGAATTTTAGGAGTGTATTTTTATTTTATCAGAAAAAAGACATTGTACATGGGCGGAAAATATGTTTCAGACGGAATAAAAATGTTTCTCATTGCTTTATTAGGAGTGGCTTTGCTTTATATTTTTTATCCACTGATTAACACTTTTGGTTACAATTGGCTGGTTTGCTTATTGATAATTGGTGTGGTTGTTTTACTTTACCGTTTGTTTGATCAAGATGTTGATATTTTAAAACCAAGAAAAAAATGAAAAAGCAAAAGTTTTTAGAAAAGTTTTTGATTGCCTTTTTTGTTCTTGTGATTTTTAAGGTGATTGCCATTTTTGCGCAATTTTCTCAAACGGAGATGGCAAATGTTACAGAAACGGTGTTCAAGTTTGTGTTTTTTGCTGCTATTGCTGTTGTGGTTATTGTTTTTTTGCAGAATCAAGAAAAAGATCCTCAACCACAAACAAAAAATATCTATAGTGGCGGTGGAGCACCAATAGATACATCACTTTTTGACAAGTTAAAAAATATCTATGAAGATATTGCCAGAAAACATATTGAAGACAACGAATATAAAAAAGCAGCCATAGTCTACATGAATCTTCTGAATGATAATTATCGTGCTGCGGCAACTTTGGAAGAAGGTGGTTTTTACAGTGAAGCAGCCATCGTTTATTTACGAAAAGTCCAAAGTAAAACCGATGCAGCCAATTGTTATGTGAAAGCAAAACAGTACGATAAAGCCATTACTTTGTATAAAGAACTTCAGCAAAAAGAAAAAGTGGGAGATTTGTATAAAGAAATTAATGATCCTGAAAATGCATTTATCTTTTATCAAATGGTAGTCGATGATTATATACAAACTCATCAAATGGTGAAAGCATCTTTGGTATATCGAAATAAAATGGATAAGCCGAATGAAGCTCAGGAAACTCTTTTAAAAGGCTGGAAAGAAAATAAAGAATCCCTGAATTGCCTTAATAATTATTTTTCAAATATTCCTGAAATCGGAAAACTTGAAAATGAAATTAAATATTTATACGAAAATACCTCGCCCGACAAAAAGATGATCTATCTTGAAGCCATGAAAACCGAATTTAAAAAAGACCAACGGCTACAAAAGGCAACAAGAAATATTGCTTACGACATCATTGCAGAAAATATCAACGGTCGTTCCGAGATCGTTAATGATCTTAAACTTTTCAATCCGCATGATGAAGTGATTTTAAAGGATATTTCGAGGTATAAAACGGGGAGAAATAAAATGTTTAGAAATTAAAATAAAAATGAAAAAAAATCTACAGATTGTAATCTGTTTTTTGATGGTATGCAAATGTGTTTTGACATATTCACAAAATAAAAATATCGCTTTGATCCCTTATGAATCCAATAAATTATATGGTTTATCAGATACATTGGGAAAAGTTATTGTAAAGCCTCAGTTTTCTGATATAAAAGATTTCGGGTATTATTTCGATAAGAAAAATAAAAAACTTGCCGATTCTCGATTCGTTGTTAAACAAAACGGAAAATATTTTTTGATTGACTATAAAAATCAGCAGATTATTTCTCCAACCAATAAATATGATTCGATCGTTTTAGACTCGGAAGACTGCCGAATTGCTTTTATTTATGAAAGAGGAAAGAAAGGCATTTTTTTCAAAAACAGAGAAATTATTCAGCCTGTTTATGATAAAGTTAGAAAGACGGATAATCTGTCTTTTGAAGTTCTTCAGGGAGTACAGAAAGCAATTGTCAATAGCGAAGGAACTACCATTTTACCTTTAAATAATTATCAATATGTTGGATATGACGGGGTAGAAAACGGCAAAGCAAAATGGAGTGCAAGAAACTCAAGTGATAAAAGAATTAATACCTACGATACACTTTTAGAAAAGATTTCTGAAGAGGATGATAATTATTCACCGTATGGAAATAACAATTATAAATTTCCTTTTGAAAAAGAAATTCCCAATTTGGAGGAGAAGAAAAAGACGATAGGAAAGAAGTATAAAACAAGAATGGAATATTCATTTATGCAGAGATACAGTGAAGTTGAGCAAAACGGACTTCATACTTTCTACGATTTTTATTTGGATAAAGAGCTTTTTCCGTTACAATACGAAAAATTTGATTTGATTGGAGCTGATCATAATACAATTCTTTTCGCTGCTAAAAAAGACGGAAAATATGGTTTGCTGAATCTTGACGGGAAAATCATTTTAAGTGAACAATACGACGAAATCAAACAAAATAAAGATGGAGTTTTACTGAAAAAAAATAATAAATTCGGGCTATATATTCCCAATACGATCTATAAATATATGGAGGCAAAATTTGATGAGCCTATCAAGAAATTTAAAAGCATTCCCGTATCAGATTCTTGGTCTTTTGCCATCTACAAAACTGGAAAACACTTCATTGGAGAAAATGGAATCGCTTATTTTAAGTGATTAAATAACTATAAAAGATTATCAATGAAATTTGTTTACTAATTCATCGAGAATTGGCTAAATATCAAAATCAAAACTTGCTTGTTGCTCTAAATTATAATTAGATTTTTCTAAAAGAGGAAAGATTCGTATGATGTCATATTGCTCTGTTGTATCATTAAATTTTCTCAAGGCAATTTGGTTACAATGAAAATGAAAATTGACATTAGTAATAAGCTCGTTTGAATTCTCTAGCTGTTTAGGAGAAAGTCTTCTTCCAATTGTAAGATGAGCATTTGATGTGTTTTTCTTGCCTCTAATTTTTTGTCGAATATTTTTTAGCAATTTTTTAAAATGTTCATTTCCGGCTTTATCGGGCAAAACAAAGATAGCTTTCGACGAACTAGAACACATAACCGTATCAAACAATGCATCAAAACAGGTTTCTTTCTGAGTAATTTTAATAAGTTTCTCAATAACAAATTTCAATTCTTCATCCGTTGCTGCAAATTCTAAAATTGTAATGTGCGCAATTGAATTTCGACTTCCAAAACTTCCAATTTTATTAAATAATATGCCTTTGTACGTTTTAAAAAGCTCAATAATAGAATCTTGAGGATGAATGACAATTGAATAATAATTTAGCATAGATTCCATAAAGTGTAAAGTGATAAAATTCAAACAAAATTAAAAAATACAAGAGATATTTGTATGACTTCTCTATATCAAAATGCGTGACTTAAATCTGTAATTATCAACAATAAGAGAAAAAAAATTATCTTTGCACCAATATAATTATGACAATACAAAGAGCACATATCAGTTTAAATCTATGCGATCGCCCTGTACTAAAGGGATCGTTTGGATATGAATGGATGATCTTGGATGAGGCGAAATGTGCTTGCTTTGAAAATTATTTACTGTAAACTCGTAAAAATTTAATCAAAATACTGCAGAAACGCCTCGATGATCGGGGCGTTTTTTGTGTTTTTAGGGCGGAAATTATTTAGAATGAAAAAAAATAACCATAAAAGTGAAAATTATTTAATCAACAATGAACAATTAATAAGAAAATAAAGCGTGATAAGTAACCCGATGAGAGACAGTCATTTAGGTAATTAAGATATCTGTAAAATATTACGGACAGAAATTCTCTATGCTGAAAATGGAATATAACTAATTGATTTTCAATTAGTTGAATTGAAAATAAATTTGCGAGTTAAAAAAAATCACATTTACTTTGCAACCGAAAATTAAAAGCAACACGTTTTTAATCTTTTCAAAAAACAATTTTAAACAACAAGAATATAATGAAACAATTACATAACATATCTAATCAGTATTCAAGACGACACGGACAAGAGCCGATGGGACTTGCGTGTATTCTTGATAGTGAATTTGTGGATAAAAGGTGCTTATATAAATGCGTCAGTTAATGAACTGACATGTCAAAATATAGAGCGCCTCCCAAAAAGAGGCGCTTTTTTTTATGGTTTCTTTAGCTTATTTGGTAAAGCGTCGGTCTGTGGAACCGGAGAACAGGGTTCGATCCCCGGAGATACCCAATGTGAAAATCTCATGGCTCAATTGGATAGAGCATCGGTTTACGACACCGAAGGTTGAAGGTTCGAGTCCTTCTGGGATTACAAAAGATTCACGGAAAAAATTTAGCTTCGACTGTCTCTCGGAAAAGAATTTTGAAGTGAATCTGAAAACTGGAAAGATAACGGTGGTTGTTTACCCGCCTTGGACGCGGGAGGTCATAGGTTCGAATCCTATTTTCCAGACAATTTGCTCCATTAGCATAGAGGTTAGTGCATTCGGCTTTCTACCGAACGACAAGGGTTCGATTCCCTTATGGAGTGCAATAGATTTCGTAACTCAACGGATAGAGTATAGGTTTTCTAAACCTAAAGTTACAGGTTCGAATCCTGTCGAAATCACAATTAATTAATGTTAATTGTTTCAAAGAGAGAAAGAAAAGGTTTGTCGAGAGCAGGAGTTCTTTATACAAAACACAAATTACAATAGACGGACTTTTTCTTAACTCGAAATTGAAATTTAAATGAAAATCGATTATCATTCATCAATGATCATTTATAAACTTGATGGTTCGCCGAAGTGGAAGAGTCGGGGCGGTCTGCAAAACCGTTGCGTGAGCTGAGTGGGTTTTGAAATGTGAAACATTCGTGAATTCAAATAAAAAAATAAAAATGGTTATGAACAATCCCATAACCATCTCAAATAACTAAATGAGATTAGTTCCGAAGAAAAAATAAAAGTTTGTCGAGCGCAGAAGTTCCTATATCAAACTAAAAATTAAAGACAGGCTTTGTTTTTCTTCACAAAAAATAAGTTAGATGTTAGAGATTAGAAGTAGAATGAAAATCATTTATCTCTTATCAATTATCATTTATAAAAAAGGGAAGTACGCCGAAGTTGGAGAGTCGGGGCAGACTGTAAATCTGTTGCTTCATTGCTGAGTAGGTTCGAATCCTACTACTTCCACAAAAACCGCTGATAATGTAATGGCAACATGCAGGAAATATACTCTTGTTGTTTAGGTTCGACTCCTGGTCAGATGGTCAAAAAAAGTGAAATGTGAATAATGAATTTTGCTGCGCAAGTGAATATAAAAATTGACTACGAAGTAAATTGACTATTAACAATTCTCAAGTAAAACGCTCTATTCGTCTAACGGTTCAGGACGCCTGCCTTTCGAGCAGAAAACAAGGGTTCGATTCCCTTATAGAGTACAGAAAAGTGAATAAGTGAATGGTGAATTTTGCTGCTCAAGTGAATTTTAAAAATTGAATGTAAAACAAATTGATGATTCGCAATTCACAAAGAAATAGGTTTAAATGGAAAGGGAAAAGTTTGTCGAGCGCAGAAGTTCTTTACAAAATATAACAGGCATAGTTTATAAATATAGACAAGCTTTTCTCAGACCTAATTTTTATAAATGATAAAAGATAAATTATAATTGATGAAAACATTATGCTTTAAATCATTTATCTCTCATCAATTATCATTTATAGAAAATCTGCGGGAATGGTGGAAATGGTAGACACACTTGATTTAGGCTCAAGGTTTTGGGGGTTCGAGTCCCTCTTTCCGTACAAAAAGCATAATTGATAAATCATCAATGATAAATGATAAAAGCAACAATGGTATCATTTATAACTTATCAATTATTATTCATAAACATGGAAGAGTAGTGTAGTAGGTCTGCACGTTAGTCTGAAAAACTAAAGGTACAGATTCGATTCCTGTCTGTTCCACAGAAATATAGTTGATAAGTCATTAATGATAAATGATTAATCCAGAAAGTAAAATCAATTATCGCTTATCATTTATCAATTATAATTAAAACTGATTTATAGTGTAATTGGTCAGCACACAAGACTTTGACTCTTGTTGTTCAGGTTCGAGTCCTGATGAATCAGCAAAAATTGCTTCGATAGTGTAATGGTAGCATCTCAGTCTCCAAAACTGATGGTATTGGTTCGAGTCCAGTTCGGAGTGCAAAAAGTGAATAGTCAATAAATTGACAGTAAAACGAATTGACGATTCACCATTGACATAATAATTAATAAAAATTTAAACAAAACATGTAGAAAAAATGGAAACGCAACAACAAACATGGCAAAATATGACCGGAAAATTTTTCCAACACTCTATCACACAGTTGGTAGAAGAAGCCATCATCCGTGAACAGGCAAATGGACACCGACTAAAAGTGTGTGTGGGTTCAGACTCCCACGTTTATGGTGATGCCATTAATTATGCTACGGCAGTTGTCTTTATTCGTGAGGGAAAAGGAGCGTTTACCTTTATCAGAAAAGAAAGAGAAATACAGAAGATCAGTATCAAAGAGCGAATGTTGAACGAGGTCAACAAATCCGTAGAAATCGCCTATGCAATTTGCTCTATTCTGGAAACTTATGATGTGGAAATGGAGGTACACGCAGACATTAACACCGATCCTGATTTTAAATCTAACGTTGCTTTGAAAGACGCAATGGGATATATTCTCGGAATGGGATATGTGTTTAAGGCAAAACCTTACGCATTCGCAAGTTCAAATTGTGCTGATATGATGGTGTAATAAAGAAGGAAGCAGGATGTAGGAAGAAGGAAGTTTTTGAAATGCATATAAACTTCCTGCATCCAGCCTCTAACTACAATTCAAAAAATAAAAAATGAAAACAATTTTAATCATTAACGGAGAAAAATATTGGAAAGATTATTTTGCAGGATTTAATGTAGTTCAAAAGAAAGTTCAGACATCCGAATTTATTGTGAAAGATTCTTCATTGTATGTGATTGATGTAAATGGAGTGTGTAAACCGGATGTGATTTTTTGGAGATTAGGAGCTGTAAACCCTGAAGCAAAACACAGAAATATTTTAGAATTGATTGAATATTCAGGAGTTCCTTGCGTGAATTCAGCTTCAACATTATTAATGGGTTACGAAAGATTATCAATGTTAAATAGATTGAAAAAATTGGGATTACCTGTTATTGATTTTAATATAGCAACCAATATCACTCAATTGAAAAATCTGGAAATGCAGTTTCCTTTTGTGGTTAAAGTTGGAAATCATCACGGTGGATACGGGAAAAGTTTGGTTTCGACCGAAGAACAATGGGAAGAACTTAAAGATTTACTGTTTATTCATCAGGATTATGTGACGACAGAGAAATTTATTAACTATAAATATGACATTCGTTATCTGGCTATAAATGATAAAGTTTGGGCAATGAAAAGAAAAGGCAAATATTTGAAAGCCAATTCTTTAATCCAAGAATATCAAATCATCGAGCCGGAAATAGAATGGATTGAAAAAGTAAAGCTGTTACAGGAAAATATCAAAGCAGATATTGTTGCCATTGATGTTCTGGAAACAGAAAACGGAGAAAAAGTGATTTTGGAATACAATGATATTCCCGGTCTTTCAGGATTCCCTGAAGATGCAAAATTGGAATTGGCGAGTATTGTAAAAAGTAAATAAAGCAATGGAAATAACAAAAAGATTATTGTTTCTGGATGATATAAGATATCCGATTGAGGCTTATCATTATACAAGACAAGATATTTTCCTCAGAAAAGACTGGCATATCGTTCGTAATTACGAACAGTTTGTCAACAGGATTTTGGAAAAAGGACTTCCGGAAATGATTTCTTTTGACCATGACCTTGCAGATGAACATTATTTAGAACCAGATTCTCAGGAATTTGTTGAAAAAACAGGTTACGATTGTGCAAAATGGTTGGTAGAATATTGTATGGATAACTATTTGGATTTACCAAAATTCTACTCCCACTCAATGAATCCTGTTGGAAAGGAAAATATTGAAAGCCTTTTAAATAACTTTAAAAAATTGTAATGGACATTTTTAGATTAATTCAAGATATAAGAAGGCATTTGAAATTCAGTTTTGATGAGGTTGACGGGTGGTTTGATAAAGATAATGGAACGTTGAATTTTCAGCCTTCAAATGGAGGTTGGACGGTTCAACAGATTTTAGAACATATTTATTTGACGAACTTCTATTTGTTGATTCTCATTGAAAAAGGTTCAAAAAAAGCAATGCGAAATTATCTTAATCTTGATTTAAATCTTGAGATACAATGTTATAGTTTCAACAAAGAAAAATTTGAAAAAGTAGGTGAATACGGTGCTTTTGATTGGATCAGACCAGAACACATGGAGCCGAAAGGAGAATTAAATTTAAGTGAAATCAGAAATTTAATTTCTCGGCAATATCATGAATGCTTAAATTATTTAGACTTGATGAAAAATGGCGAAGGTCTTCTTTGTAAAACAACAATGACAGTGAATGAACTGGTGAAAATCAATGTATATGAGTACATTTATTTCCTTTCACTTCACACGCAAAGACACGTTACTCAAATGAAGAATAACGAATTAGAAAATATTAAAAACTAAAAAAATGATTTTCAAAACATATAACTCTATAGAAAATGCTTACCAAACCCGCGTGATCGATCAGATCAAGTTGCAGGGTTTTGGGGATGAGGTTTTCATTGTACAGGAAAAGGTTCACGGTGCTAATTTCTCTTTCTTTACCGATGGAAAGGAGATTAAAATTGCAAAAAGAACCGCTTTTATCGAGAAGGATGAAAAATTCTACAATGCACATCAAATTTTAGAACATTACAGAAAAAACGTAATTGATGTCTTCGAAAAAGTGAAAACTATTTACCCGGATTTAGAAACCGTAGTTATTTACGGTGAATTGTTCGGCGGCGGTTACAAACATAAAGAAGTTGAGCCCGTAAAAGCTTCAATAAAAGTTCAAAAAGGTGTTGAATATGCACCTCACAATGAATTTTACGGATTCGACATTAAGTTAAACGGTACTACATATTTAGATACAGATTTGGTCAATCAAATTTTCAAAGAAACCGGATTTTTCTATGCAAAAATCTTATTTCAAGGGACTTTGGATGAGGCTTTGAAGTTCCCAAATGTTTTCGATTCTAAAATTCCGGCTTGGTTGGGATTACCGGAAATCAAAAATAATATGTGTGAAGGAACGATCGTTAAAACTTTGAAAACCAAATATTTTGGAAATGGCTCAAGAGTCATTTTAAAAAATAAAAATGAAAAATGGACTGAGAAATCTAAAATGGTTAGGAAAGACAGACCAATTCAAAAAGAAGTTCGTTTCAGTGAAAATGCTCAGGATATCTGGGAAGAAATCCAAAAGTATGCAACTGTAAACAGGTTGGATAATGTTGTTAGCAAAATTGGTGAATTTGAGCCCAAAATGATTGGAAAAGTCATTGGTCTTTTCTCACAGGATATTTTAGTGGATTTTGAAAAAGATTTCCCGAAAGTTTTTACAACCATAGCAAAAGATGAGCAAAAAAGGATCAACAAAAAGTTGAATTCTTTAGTCATTGACGTTGTAAAAGAAGAGTTGATGACTCTGAAAGTATAGTTTCGGTAATTTATTATCGAAACTTTTTATGTGTTAAATTTAAACCATAAAAGTGAAAAGATTTATTATTTAAACGCTCTGTTTGTCATTCCGTAGGAATCTAAGCAAAGTTTGTAAAATAATAAAAAAATATACGCTTAGATTCCTACGGAATGACAAACTAGGTGGAAAAAATTTGTGGTTATAAAAAATGTTACAGGCAGAAATAAAAAGTCTTTTAAATGAAGACATAAGCATATTAATAAAAGTTCCAAATTCGGCAAAGCATTATTTATGTGATTGTGGTGAAGCAAGTTTATTGACGGTAAAAGAAGTTCAGTCGGTTTCTGCTATATTCATCAGTCATACTCACATTGATCACTTTTCAAATTTCGATGGAATTTTCAGACATCAAATTGGAAGCGGAGAGAAAATTGTGATTTGCGGTCCGAAAAATATTCATCAACAAGTTGAAGCAAGATTAAAATCTTACACTTGGAATTTAATTGATGAAAATGCAATTCAATATGAAATTCGTGAGATTATTTCAAAAGAAGAAATCAATATCTATAAAATTCGTCCGCCACATTGGAATCTTGAATTTGTTAAAACTCAGAATTTCCTTTTTGAAGATGAATATGTGAATGTTGATTTTGCCATTCTCGATCACAAAACAGATTCCATCGCTTATTTATTCAAAGAAAAAGATTCAGTTACTTTTAATGAAAACGGTTCTGAATTTAAAAAAGGAAAATGGATCAGCGAATTGAAAACAGCTTTTGAAAACAATGATTTAGACAAAGAAATTCAGATTGAAGAAACAGTTTACAAAGCTTCAGATTTATTTCATTTTTTGACTAAAAATGAAGGGTATAAATTAGGTGTAATTATGGATCATGCCGTTTGTGAAGACAATTATGAAAAAATCAAAACGGTTTTCAAAAATGCAGATATGGTTTATATCGAAACATTTTATAAAGATGAAGATCAGGAGTTTGCAAAAATTAATTATCACAGTTTCGCTTCTGCATCCGGAAAAATCATGAATGAATGTGAAGTAAAAGAAGCAATCCCGATTCACTTTTCAAGAAGATATGTTGAAAGCGATAAACTGGAAATAGAAACGGCTTTTTATAAAGCGTTTCGAGGAAATTAATTAAAAATATTTATCAAACTAAAATTAAAAAACTAAAAATAATCATGCAATTTAAAATACCTTTTCATTTCGATATGGAAACTGCTGATCCTGATGATTCGATGACGTTGGCTATTTTGGCAACACATCCGAAAGTTCATCTGGCAAGCGTTTCTATACATCCGGGAGGAAAAGATCAGATAGGTTTTGTAAGACGGGTGTTGCAAATTTTGGATAGGGAAGATGTCCGCATTGGATCTGGAACTCCAAAATCTTCGGCTAGTCGTGTTTCGAGTTTTTACCGAAGTTGGGTTGGGAAATTTGAGGACTCAGAAGCAGATGATACTGCAGCAAGTATTATGGCTGAAACACTTCATCAATTTCCCGATTGTACTTTATTAACCGGAGCAGCGCTTACAAATCCGCATGCTTTGGTGGAAACTGGAGTTTTCTTTGATCGTTGGTTTTGTCAAGGCGGTTTTGCGGGGGATAATATTGTTCCAAAAGAAAATCGACTGGAAAAATTTGATGGGAAACTTACCTGTGCGACATTTAACCTGAATGGAAATCCATTAGCTGCGGAAAAGTTGCTCTCAATACCAATGACTGAAAGACGGTTGATCAGTAAAAATGTATGTCACGCTGCTATTTTCACTAAAAAAGACGCAGAAATATTGATTCCATTTCGAAATAACAATAAAGGATTGGACTTGTTTCTTAAAGCTGTGGAGCTTAAAGAAAAAGCACTCCATGATACTGTGGCAGCGTTATTGGCTATAGATCCTTCAAAAGCAATTTGGGCAGAAGTTATTCCTTACCGAAAGCGTGGTGAGTGGGGTTCTCAGGAAGTGCAAGGAAATTCCGGACAAAATTCATCACTGATTACAACTCACATTCCAGATTTGAAAGATCTGTGGATGGTGATTAAACCTTAAAATAATTGCGATTTAAATAATCTGCAATATGTATTTAACAAAGCAATATTTGTCTGACTATCTATCAAAAGCAACAAGCAAAGCTTATTAATTTAAAAACAAACAATTAAAAATTAGAAAAAATGAAACCCAATATATTTTTCACAGCAGACCATCATTTTGGTCACGAAAATATTATAAAATTCTCCAAAAGACCTTTTGAATCTTTGGAAGAGATGAATGAAGAACTCATCAAAAGATGGAACGAGAAAATCGGAGAAAATGACATTGTTTACCATTTAGGCGATGTGAGTTTAGGAAAACTGGATGTTACAAAGGATATTTTGGAGAGATTGAATGGTAAAATCCATTTGATAAAAGGCAATCACGAATATTCCGCACTTCGGGTTTCGGATAGATTCGAATGGATTAAAGATTATCATGAGCTTTCCATTGAAGATGAAGAAGCAACTCATGGCAAGCAGAAAATCATTCTTTTTCATTACGCAATGCGTACCTGGAATGCGTCTCATCACGGAGTTTGGCAGCTCTACGGTCATTCACACGGAACTTTATCCGATGATGAAATGGCTTTAAGCATTGACGTTGGAGTCGATTGTCACAATTTTTATCCGATTTCTTACGAGGAAGTCAAGGAATTGATGAAAACAAAAAAATGGACGCCACCTTTTGCTCCGAGAAACTAAAAATGCTCCTTTCGGGGAGCTTTTTTAAATTTATTTTTTACTACGTAAATAGAATGCGTACTGGTGGTTTTATCTTTGCAGAGCTTTAGCAGCAATTCTTCTTTTGGGTATTTCTTCCCGCTTTCTCCTCCAACTTTTAAAACCGAATGCAGATGAATGAAAAATATGTAGAATAAAATAATTAAAATGAAAACAACAAATCAAATATTAATCGTCGACTTAGAAGCGACTTGTTGGGAAAACGACAGAATTCCCGTTGGTCAAAAAGTCGATATTATAGAAATAGGAATTTGCGAATTAAACAAAACAACAAAAGCAATTTCCAAGAAACAAAGCATTTACGTCATTCCGGAAAGGTCTAAAATCAACAAATTTTGTACAGAACTGACAGGAATTACTCCACAACTGATAGAAGAAAAAGGAATTCATTTCGAAGAAGCCTGCGAGAAAATCAGGGATGAATATGATTCAACTTCGCTTACCTGGGCAGGTTTTGGAAATTTTGATAGAGAACAGATCATGGAACAATGTGATTATCTCGGTATCGAAAATCCTTTTTCCGAAAATTATCTTAACATTATGCATCAGTTCAAAGCCTATAATGGACTTTACAAAATGATGGGTTTAAAAAGGGCTCTTAAAGCTATGAATATGGATTTTGAAGGAAATCATCACAGCGGAGCAGATGATGCTTACAATGCTGCCAAAATTTTGAGAGAAATTTTGCAGTAAATTTTTAACAATAAACAATTTAAAAAAGTGAAAACAACAGACAGTATATTAATTATTGACCTCGAAGCCACGTGTTGGGATGACCACCCGCCGAGAGGACAGGAAAATGAAATCATAGAAATCGGAGTTTGTATTATGGATGCAAAAACCGGTAAGATTTCGCAAAATGAGGGAATTTTAGTAAAACCTCAATACTCAAAAGTGAGTCCGTTTTGTACGAAACTGACTTCCATTACGCAGGAAATGCTTGATGATGAAGGAATCTTGCTGGAAAATGCTCTGGATATTCTGAGGGAAAAATACAGTCCTGAAGATTTGACCTGGGCAAGTTACGGAAACTACGATTTGAGTATGCTTAAAGAACAGACAAGAAAATTCAATGTTGATTATCCTTTGAGTGATGACCACATTAACGTAAAAACATTATTTGCTCAATTGCATCCAATCAGAAAAAGTGTAGGAATGGACAGAGCTCTGAAAGAACTGAAATTCCCTTTAGAAGGTACTCATCACAGAGGAGTTGATGATGTGAAGAACATCGCAAAGATTCTTTTTTGGTGTCTGCAGACAGCTTGATTGAAAAAAATATAAAAATTTTAGTAATTAATTTTACTACGCAGAATGATTGCGTAATCAGGTTTTTACTTTGCATCATCAAACTAAACGATATGAAAAATATTCAGCTTTTATGTAAATCTTGTAGAGTAGAACTGACTGACATTTTAAATGTGGTTCCAGAATCTCAATTGAAATGGAATTGGGGATATGACATTTTAGAAGAAAAAGAAGCTGTTGTTTATTTAGATCACAAAAATTCCGTTTTAACCAATCTTGATGATGAAAAATTAATTGATCATTCTGATTTTAGAAGGTTTTCAGGTTGCTGCGGAAGTTCAGGATCAAATGGAATAAATAAACTGTGTAAGAATGGACATGAAGTTGCAACCGAAACTTCAGATTGCTGTACTTCAACATATTTACATTTTAGTTTAGAACATACAATAATCAAAGAAATATTTTAAAAGTATTTCTGTAAAAATATCAGGCAGGTCCAGTTGAGTGTTTCTGTATATCACCATTGCAGAAGAAATTGTTGAGAAACATGATTTCGTTCTGTTCAGCTTGAACTGAAGGTTTAGGAATTTTCCAAAAAATTTCACAAGGCTCTATAGGTTGAAGGTTCAAGTCCTTCTATTTCCAAAATGGGAATATAGTTCAAGTGGTAGAACAATAGATTTTTAGCACAGGTTCGAATCCTGTCTTCACTTCGGGTGAAGTAGCTCAGTTGGTTAGAGCACTACACTTTTAATGTAGTTTGAAAATAGACTCAAAATCTATTTTATCACCGAGTTTGAATATCTCATAAAAAATATTCACCATAGGAAAGTCTGGGATTTTTTAAGTTGTTGAATCAACATTTTGAAAAAGCCTGCAAGAAAAGATGTTTTCTGAAAAATGAAATTTAAGTAAAGAATCAATAATTCTTAGATGGATTTTCTAAAGTTAAAATTTTAATATAAATGACAGATGTTTTTTGCTCGCAAATAATAGAAGTTAAATGAAATATTTAAAGTCAGAATTTTTGAAATAAGTTTAAAAATATTGTTCCCAACTCAAAGAATTTTTCTGAACTCCTTTCCTTCCGCCGTTTTTGGAAGCAAGAACCTCGGATTTTCCTTTTTTAATTGAAATTAATAACCATTATAAAATATAAAACGATGATAAAGAATGTACAAATTAAAGCTTGTCAGATTGGTTTGGTTTTCAAAAACAGAAACTTGATTGATATTTTGAAAGAAGGTAACTTCTGGATTTTAGGAAACAAATCTGTAGAGATTTTTGAAACAAAGGATCAGTTTAAAACAGGTGAAGATTTAAATCTTTTATTGAAAAATGAAAATTTAAAAAGCTTACTTGAAATAATTGAAGTAAAAGACGGCGAAATCGTTTTGATGTACGAAAACGGAATTTTCAAAGAAGTATTAAACGTTGGTCAATATGCCTTCTGGAAAGGAATTTTGAACAGAGAGTTTCAAAAAATAGACTTAACCAAAGTTGAGATTACAGAAAAAATTTCCAAAACGATTTTGGAAAACATGAAATTGAAAAATTTCACCAGAAAGTTTGTTGTGACGAATCAATATAAAGGATTATTGTTAATTGACGGGAAATTAACCAAAGTTCTGGAAGCCGGGACTTACTACTTCTGGAACAACGAAATTTCTGTTGAAGTAAAAGCCATCGATATGCGTATGCAGCAAATGGAAATTGCTGGTCAGGAACTTTTGACAAAGGATAAAGCGATGCTTCGTATCAATTTTTATGTACGTTTTCAGGTGGAAAACATCGAAAAAGCGTTGATGGAAAATAAAGAGTATGATAAGCAATTATATATTTTGATGCAATTGGCTTTGCGTGAATTTGTAGGAGCCTTGACGTTGGATGAATTACTTGTGAAAAAAGATTCTGTAGGAAAAGAAATCCTTGAAAATCTCGGAAACAAAGCCGAAGACCTTGGTTTAACAGCTTCTGATGCCGGAATCCGTGACGTGATTTTGACAGGCGAAATGAAGGAAATCATGAATCAGGTTTTGATTGCTGAGAAAAAAGCTCAGGCAAACAGCATCATGAGACGTGAAGAAACTGCTTCCACAAGAAGTTTGTTAAACACTGCAAAACTGATGGAAGAAAACGAAACCCTTTGGAAGCTGAAAGAAATGGAATATATGGAGAAAATCGCCGACAAAATTGGAGATATCACCGTTTCCGGAAACAGTAATATTCTTTCTCAGCTGAAAGAGATCTTCGCAAAATAAAACTAATAACCATTTTTATAAAGGCGGGTTTCTGTAAAAAGAAGCCTGCTTTACAAACAGCCTTGTAGCTTAAAAGGAAAAGCCTACGGCAAAATATTGCTTACCGTAGAGTTTGCGGATATTCCGGTTAGACCTGTGCGGACTAATGGGTAGAGTTTACAGAAGCACCGAAAATCTCAGGAGAAGTAGGGAAGCGTATTTACAGCCGCAATGCCAATAGGGAATGTGAGTTCGAATCTCATCGAGGCTACAGAAGAAAGACAAGTTTACATTGTAGACTTGTTTTTTTCTATTTATTTTCCAGCCATTCCTCATAAGAAATCACACCCAATTCAGGTTTCCCATCGCCTTCCAAAATAGAGATAAATTCTAATTGATTTCCGTCCGGATCATTAAAATAAATCGCCAACGCGGGCATCCAGGCAAAAACCATGGGTTCATCAATTCCGTCTTTTAAAAAGTTGTAAGGCTTTAAATTTTTATTTTTCAAAAACTCAACAGAGTAATTTAGAATATCTTCTTTATCCGCAGAAAAAGCAAAATGTCTAGTTTGTAAATTTTCCTTTTGCTCCCACAAACCAAGCATTGCTTCTTTATTTTTTCCAATCCATAAAAATGCAATCGGGCGGTTTCCATCATGATGAGCAAACTCCAAACCTAAAACTTCAGTATAAAATTGTATTGAGTTTTCTAAATTACTAACCTGTACGTGAGTTTCATATAATCCTTTTATCATAGCTTACATTTTAATGTACACAAAGCTAGACAACGAATTTCTAAAAGCTTCCAATTAGCAATTCCTTTATGCAAAATGAATGATAGATAGATTTTATTTTGGTTGATAGTTGTTTTAATTAATTCAAAAGCGAAAACATTCAACGGTCGTTTGTCATTCAGAGCGAAACGAAGTGGAGCGTGGAATCTTGTTTATCCCTACCACACTTAGATTCCTCCGGAATGACAAACTTTGTGAATATTTATTTGAAAAATCATTGTATTATTCCTCACAACTACAACACAATCAATTTTATCGAAGATAAAATCCTTGCGCCTTAAAAGCAGTTTATAACAAAATAAAACTTTGCGTCTTTGCGATTTTCCAACAAAAAATAAAAACTTTTCACAAAAAAAAATATACTACGCAAAAAGACTGCGTAATACCATCCTTACTTTGCATCAGAAATCAGAGTGGAAGTGATAATCTTCCAAATGTTTAACAAAAAAACAGTAATTATGAAATTTAATTTTTTAAGAAAATCAAATAACGTAGTAACCAACTACGAAGGTGCAAAAGCTTACAAAATGACACCTGCAGAAGAACTATACAGTGCTGTTGTTACAACAGGATTATCCAACGCAACCTATGAAAAAGGAAATGACAGATTGGCGAGAATCCAATCTCTGATTCAGAAAAACGATCCGGAATTTGTTGCAAAACTGGCGGTTTATGCAAGAAACGATATGTATCTGCGTTCGATTCCATTGGTTTTGACAACCGAATTGGCGAAACAAACTTCAGGTACGGACCTAGTAAGCAAAACCGTAGACGGCGTAATCCAAAGAGCCGATGAAATCACAGAACTATTGGCGTATTACCAATTGGCAAACGAAAGAACTGATGTTAAAAAACTGAACCGACTTTCAAAGCAAATCCAGAAAGGTCTGGTGAAATCTTTCAATAAATTTGATGAATACCAGTTCGCAAAATACAACAGAAAAGCAGAAGTGACTTTGAAAGATGCTTTGTTTTTGGTTCACCCAAAAGCAAAAGATGAAAATCAGCAGGCAATTTTCAACAAAATCGTAAACGACTCTTTGGAAACGCCTTACACGTGGGAAGTTGAACTTTCAGTTTTGGGTCAGACAAAATTTGCTGATGATGCAGAAAGAAAATCAGCTTTCAAAAACAAATGGGAAGAACTGATTTTGAGTAACAAACTAGGTTATATGGCAACTTTGAGAAACCTTAGAAATATCCTGGAAGCCAACGTTTCTTCGGATGCGATGTACAAAGTGTGCAGCTATTTGTCAGATGAAAAAGCGGTAAGAAACTCAAAACAATTGCCATTCAGATTTTTGTCGGCGTACAGAGAATTGAAAAACATCGATTCAAAATACATCTCATCAATTCTGGAAGCATTGGAAGGTGCGGTGATGGTGAGTGCAAAAAACATCAAAGGTTTTGGCTTTGAAACTTCGGTCGTGATTGCGGCAGACGTTTCAGGTTCGATGCAACAGCCTGTTTCTCCGAAATCTAAAGTTTTGCTGTACGATATCGGTCTGCTAATGTCGATGATGTTGCAGTCGCAGTGCAAAAACGTGATCACAGGTATGTTTGGTGACCGTTGGAAAAGAGTTCCGATGCCGAAAAACGGTATTCTGAGAAACGTAGATGCGTTCTACAAAAGGGAAGGCGAAGTTGGCTATGCCACAAACGGTCATCTCGTGCTTGAAGATTTGATCAACAAGCGGGAAATTGCCGACAAAATTATGCTGTTTACTGATACTCAAATGTGGGATACCGGTGGATTTACCAACGCTTTCGAAAACTCGTGGAGCCGATACAAAAAGATCAATCCAAACGCAAAATTGTATATTTTTGATTTGGCAGGTTACGGAAAACCACCGTTGGATGTCAGAAAAAATGATGTCTATCTCATCGCAGGCTGGTCCGACAAAATCTTCGATGTACTGAACGCTTTGGAAGACCGAAAATCTGCAGTGGAAATGATTAAAAAAGTAGTGCTGTAAAAGGCACTGCTTTTAAATCATAAGTAATGAGTAATAAATAATGAGTAATGTTCGGAATGAATAACTATTTTAATTTTTAGGAGCTGTTACCCGCTTTCCGCTGTATCTTTTTTGTTATTGCGATAGAAGTACAGTAATTTGTTGAACTATTTCGCAACCGCAATAACAAAAAAGGATGCCGCTGCAATCGGGGCTAGGAATAAAAACTGTATAGTTATGATGAAGCTTATTAATACAATAGAAATCAATTCTTTAAAATATTCTCAAGAAGAATACGAATTACCGGAAAGTTCTGACTATCCAGATCCTGATGAATGGTTTAGAAAATGGGAAGAAGTAGTTTCTGCATTAAATTATGATTTTAGCAGGATTAGCAAAGATTCTAATTTAGTTGATATAGAAACTATTGACGATGATAATCTGCAAATGATTTTGGAAACAGATCTTCAGGAAATTGATTTAAATAAGTTCGAGGATGAAGTTTCTATTTTTGATGGAGGAATTGTTTTGACCGACAAGGATAAAATACTTATCGAACCAAATTGTTGCGGAGATATCGGAAATATAGATGAGTGGCAAAGGATATTAGATAGTACAACTTCCGATTGGTCAGATTTATGGATTGGTCATCCGTGGATTTTTTACAGAAAACAAAACGGAAAAGTGCAATTTTCAGATTATTCAGATGTAAGCTTAGAGGAATTTACAGATATAAAAGCAATCTTCGAAGTTGAGGAATTTGAATTGAAAAATGAATTAGGTAAAATAAGAAAACATCAAATAAAATTTAAAAATAGAATTACAGAAATTTTGCAAAAACTGAATATCGAAAATGCAGAAAAAATTTCAGCATTAATGACTGGAATAAAATAACAAGGACAAACCGATGCCGTAAGAAAAGAAATCCTTCGACTTCCAATTGACACAGAGTCTTTTCGCTATATCGCTCGGTTTAAACTATCCAATGTCGTAAAATAAGAGTTCCATCGTCAAACTTAAAATTTGAACAACATTCAAAAACTCCTATAACCTGTTACTTGGTTTTTAATTTAAATAATTTCAACTGCGTAAAAAGAATGCGCACTAACAAATTAATTTTGCAACAACAAAAAACAATAATCATTAAAATTTAAAATAAAAAGTAAGTGTCGTAAAACAGAATTTCTTCGTTTAAGGGACAGCAATACAGGTTCGACTCCTGTTCTCGTTAAATCGAGATAGTGTAATGGTGACACTCTTTCAGTAAGTCTCTGTTTGATTTTTGACCTTACTCTAAAAATATCCGATGCCGTAAAAAAGAGTTCCTTCGAATTTCATTGAACAAAAACTCTTTTTATCAGTTGCTCGATTTTAAAAAATAAAAATAATCAAGTGTCGTTTTAGAATCATACTTCGATATCCAAACTTTGGGTCACAGGTTCGAGCCCTGTCTTTTCTTCGGGAAAAGTAGCTCAGTTGGTAGAGCAAAAGCACTGAAAGATTCTATACTTTTTACCTTGATTTTAAAAATAAAGAGTGTCGTAGAAAAGACTTACTTCGGTAAATCTAACGATCTTGGTTCAACTCCAAAAAGCATGTCTGTAAAAGTCCTGTTAAATGTAGTTTTTTCGAATTTTACCTCTTTTTAAATTTAAATATAAGAATATGAATATACCAGAAAATTTCACTGAATTTTTGTATTGGATTAAGAAACGTACAGAAACTTTATGGTCAAATGAAGATGATTGTGTTCAAGGATTATATGGTGCGAAATGGCAACCACTTACTGAAGAACAGATTGATTCCATTGAATTAAAATATTCCATCAAATTTATTACTGAGCATCGGGAGTTTTTAAAGGTTCTCCATGCTATTGATAAAAAAGAAATTTTTGAATATGAGGATGAAAATGGGGAGGTAGTTTTGGAGGAACATATGTTATTTTATAATTGGTTGGATGATGAAGAAGAAATTCAGCATAGGTTTCATGGTTTATCAGATTGGCTGTTTTTTGATGTGGAAGGAGGTAATAAAGTTTGGTTAAAATCATGGGGAGTAAAACCAAAATCTGAAGCAAAAAGAAAAGAAATTTTTGATGAATGGTTTTCTAAAATTCCTCAGCTTATCCCAATGTTGGGTCATCGTTTTGTTGTAAGTGATTCTAATTTGAAATGGAAACCTATACTTTCTATGTGGGATACTGATATTATTGTAATGGGTTGGGATTTTAGAACTTATCTGTTAAATGAACTAAAAAATCATCTCGATATTCATATTCAGGTTTTTGATGACGAAGACCAAATGTTTTATCCTGAATTATTGCCAGAAGTGCAGGAGATTTTTGATCAGAATTTTAAATATGATGAAACAAAAGACGTTCCTTATCTTAAAGAAATCATGCTGTATTGGTCCTCTGGATGGTCAAGCTTTGATATGAATTATCATCCTGAAAATGCGAAAATTCGTCCAATTGTGAAAACATATATCGCTGAAGAAGAAATTTAAAAATAAAAAACAAGTGCCGTAGAATAGTGTTACTTCGATATCACGACGGGGTCGCGGGTTCAAGTCCCGTCTCTTCCACACATAAAACAAAATTTCTATTGGGAGAGTAGCTCAGATGGATAGAGCACGATACGCTTTTTGACTGTTGCCTTGTTTTAAAAAATAAAAGTGTCGTAGAGAAAAGATACTTCGTCGCCATTTTAAGGGAGGAATAGCGAAGTCGGTAACTCCGGCAAGGCTATCCGGTTCGACTCCGGCAGGACATGCCCCGCTCTTCTTTTTTCGCTTTAACCTTTTATAGTTTTAATCCTTTCCGGTATTCGGAAGGGATTTTTTAATTTTAGGTTTTTTAAAATTTATCTTATTGAAGTGAAATTTATTTTTAGTTTTGTGATTGTCGAAAATTAGTTTTCGGCTTTAATTCTAACGGAATAAAAACCAAAAACCATGGAAAACAAAAAAGGAGGAATATTTTTCTTTGCCATTATAGCAATCATTGTAGGAACTGCTTTGTGGAAGCAGATCGATTTTAAAACCATGACCGTAGACAAAATTGGACTGAGCATTCTCTATCTCTGCACGTTTTTATTTGCAGTTTTCTTTTTAGTCAGAAATCTTAGAAACCGCAATCAGAATTAGAGAAAAAAATGATTTAATACTTGGTTATTTTCCCTTTCTCTCCAAAATCTCAATCCTTTCCAAAATACTGGAGAGGATATTTTTTTGCTCAAAAGAAAGATAGCCTGCGATTTTATAAACCTCTTTTTCAGAATGCAATTCTTTACTAATAGTAGAAAGGTATTTAAGATTTCCGTTTTCGGTAAATAATAAAGTCTCAGGATTTTCTTCGGCAATATTTGATTTCATTAGAAATAAAAAATCTCCTAAATTATAATTCGATAAAAGCAATGCGTTTTCGTTAAATTCATAGATTAAATCAATATCTGCCAATGCTTTTTGCAGTGAATTATATTTGATATTATTTTCAAAATTATTTTCCTGATAAGGTAAATCTGAATTTAATGAAAGTTGAAACTTCTCATAATTTTCAGGTTTATTTAAATCATCAACAGTTAAAGGGACGGTTAAAAATTTATCCAAATCAAGATTAAAATAATGAACTACAGTAAGTAAAGTTGATATTTTTGGTTCAGATCGTCCTTCTTCATAGGCTCCGATAACACCTCTGTTCAGATCAAATAATTCGGCAAATGCCTGTTGGCTTAATCCTTTTGCCTGTCTTACTGTTTTAATGTTAGCTCCGAAAAAACTCATAATTACTAATATTTTTTGCAAATGTAAGATTAATTTTAATTAATTTGCTAATGATATTTGCATTTTGAGAAAAAATTATTATATTTGTGTACAACCGAAAACAATTGGCTATTAATGTTGGTAATTAAGGTTGAAATACAATCAATATTTAATGAAAACTGAATATTCGTTGTCGATAATTTAAATTTTAAAAACACATTATATATGACCTATCAGGAATTTTTAGCAACAGCTTTTTCTCCGGTTAACACAGTTTTGAGTGTGCTGTTGGTTTTGGCTGTTATTTATTGGCTTTTTACGATTGTTACGGGTTTGGATATTGATATTGGGCTCGATGCAGATCTGGATATTGACACCAGTGCGCCGGATGGTCACGTTCATATTCCCGACGACCCTTCTGCGTGGATTCAGTTTTTGAAATTTCTGAATTTAGATATTGTTCCGATGACTTATTTTCTGACGATATCGCTTTTCTTCACTTGGTTGGGTTCGATTTATCTGGAAGTTTTCGCATCATTTGAAATTTGGATCTCTGCACTTCTAGTTATTCCGATGTTTATAATCAGTATGTTATTGACAAAGTTGATTTTAAAACCACTCAACCCTTTTTTCAGGGAAATCAATCACAAAGGTGAAATTTCACATGATTTTTTAGGAAGACAAGGAAGAATGAAATCAACGATTCACGGAAATAAAATCGGAATTCTCGAAGTTTTTATCGGAAGCGACCCGATGACCTTAATGGTGAAAAGTAAAGATGGCGAAAAAATCGAGCACGGAACGACAGTGTTTATTGTTGATGAAGATTTGAATAGGAAATATTATTATGTAGCAGAAGAAATTAAATTTTAAAATAAAATAATGATTATATTTTTTCTTACGATTTTCAATTATTTATTCGAATTGTTTCTTTAGGATGATAAAGTAAAAACGAAATAAGCGGAAGAACTTCCAATCTTTTCCCTAAAAAGAGCGGAGTTGTTCAGATTTTAAAATGATACTCATTAGGGTTGGAGTAAAAGGTTTTGGAATCAAATAAAGGAGGTAAATACACAAAACAAATGAAAAGGATTGCGGTCTTGGCTGAGTCAAACGCCCTTGCGAACGAAAAATATACAGAGTAATTTTTAAAAAAATCTTTGCGGACTTTGCATTAAAAAATTAAACACAAAAATTAAAATAAATAAACTATAAAAATATGAATACACCTTTAATTGTAGGAATTGTTGTCATCGTAGTGGCAACTATCGGATTAATTTTCTGGATTTTATCAATGTATAAAAAGACGGTTCAGGGAATTGTGGTTTTGAGAACAGGTTATGGAGGAACCAAGGTTTTCTTCAATGCAGGAATTGTGATTCCGGTCATTCACAGAATGGAATCAATGGATATTTCTGTGAAAAAACTGGAAATTGCAAGAGAAGGAAGAGCGGGTTTGATCTGTAAAGACAACATGAGAGCCGATATTCAGGTGGCTTTCTTTATCAGAGTCAATAAATCGGTTGATGATATTGTGAATGTTGGTCAGACCATCGGATGTCAGAGAGCTTCGGATATCAATACTTTGAGAGAATTATTTGAAGCTAAATTTTCCGAAGCTTTGAAAACGGTCGGTAAAAAATTTGAATTTATCGAATTGTATGAAGCAAGAAGTGAATTCCGTCAGGAAATTTTGGATATCATCGGAACAGATTTAAACGGTTATGTTTTGGATGACTGTGCGATCGATTATCTGGAGCAGACTAAAATTGAGAATTTAGATAAAGACAACATCTTAGATTCTGAAGGTATTAAAAAGATTACCGAATTAACGGCTACACAAAATATTAAAGCCAATCAGGTTCGCAGAGATGAGGAAAAAACAATCACGAAACA
This sequence comes from Chryseobacterium formosum, assembly GCF_026460885.1. Lineage (GTDB taxonomy): Bacteria > Bacteroidota > Bacteroidia > Flavobacteriales > Weeksellaceae > Chryseobacterium > Chryseobacterium formosus. The sequence continues at coordinate 23,692 of NZ_JAOVZW010000011.1, read as the reverse complement.
AAATGTTGAAGCCCGTGAAGCAATTTTAGAACTGGAAAAACAGTTGGCTGAAAAAGAAGAATCTCAAAAAAGAGAAGTTGCCAATATCAAAGCCCGTGAAAATGCTGAGATATTGAAAGTTGATGAAGAAGAACGATTGAAATATGAAACTGTTCGTATCGCAACAGAAGAAAAGCTTCAGATCGCAGAAGAAAATAAGCAAAGACAGGTTGTTATCGCTGCTAAAAATAAAGAACGTGCCGATTTGGTGGAAACTGAAAGGGTGCAAAAAGATCAGATGTTGGAAGCAACCGAAAGAGAAAGAATTGTTTCTTTGGCTCAAATCGAAAAAGAAAAAGCCATCGAACTGGAAAAGAAAAATATTCAGGATGCGATCCGTGAGCGTTTGACGATGGAGAAAACGGTAGTTGAAGAGCAGCAGACCATTAAGGATTTGGAAGCTTTCAAAACAGCCGACAGAACCAAGCAGGTTGAAATTACTCTGGCAACGCAGGAAGCTGAAAAGAAATTAATTCAGGAAACGAGAGCTGCAGAATCAAGAAAATTATCTGCTGAAAAAGATGCTCAGAAATACGTTATTGAAGCTCAGGCGAAGAGAGATGCTGCCGAAAAAGAAGCGGAAGCCCGCAAAATCATCGCTGATGCAAAAGCAAAAGAAGAAGCGACGGTAGGTTTGTCTGAAGCTCAGGTTCTTCATGCAAAAGCCGATGCAGCCGAAAGACAGGGAATCGTTGAGTCAATCGTTATTGAGAAAAAAGCAGAAGCGGAAAGAAAAGAAGGTATTGCTCAGGCGGAAGTTATCAAGGAAAAAGCATTTGCAGAAGCTGCAGGAATTACAGAAAAAGCGGAAGCAATGAAAAAACTGAACGATGCAGGAAAAGATCACGAAGAGTTCAGATTGACTTTAGCGAAAGAAAAAGAAGTGGAATTGGCTCAAATTTCAATTCAGAAAGATATTGCACAGGCTCAGGCTGGAGTTTTAGCGGAAGCGTTCAAGTCTGCAAAAATTGATATCGTGGGAGGTGACAATACTTTCTTTGATAACGTGGTTCGTCAGGTTTCAGCAGGAAAAGGTTTGGATAAATTCATCAGCCACAGCGAAAACGCAACTTTGGTCAAAGAAAATCTTTTGGGAGACGGCGAAAATATCATCGGTAAAGTGATGGGAATGGTTGAAAAATACAATGTTTCCTCAGAAGACATTAAAAACATGAGCATCGCAAGCCTGATTTTCAAACTCAATGGCGTTGCCGACCAACAGGAAAAAGGTCTTCTTGCAAGAGTAATGGATATGGCAAAACATCTAGGTGTAGATCAAAAACCAATCAGGTAAAAACACTAACTAATTATATTGTAAGACTCTCATTGTGTGATTTTTCAATGATGCTTTGAGAGTTTTTTTCTCAATATAAATTTTAAAAACTTTACCATTAAGAATTATTAAGGGGTTAAGCTTAGTTAAGAAAATCAATAGATTTTTTATAAGCGTGAAACTTAAAGCGAAGCTAAACTTAATGACTCTTAATTACTTAATAAACCTTAATGGTTAAAAAAATAAATGTTTTTAATAGTATGATGGTAGTCTAAAATCTAGCATCTAACATCTAATATCTCAAAAAATATGTCAGAAAAATTAAATTCAGGGACATACGAAATAATTCAAAGCCGTCTGAATGAGCAGAAAAACGACCTCATTCAAAGGCTTCAGAAGCTGAACGAAAACCGTAAAGAAATTTTCGGCGGAGTTGATTTTTCACTCATCTCCAACGAAAGAATTTCTACGGAGCACAACTGCGTCGCCAAAGATATTTTTTCGCTGAAAAATACTTTGATCTTCGGATCAAATGCGCATTTGGGTTTACAGAGTGAAATTAATATCACGGATGTTTTCTCGATTTACACGATCAATAACGACCGTTTTGAACCTCGTGATTCGTCTTTGATTAATGATGAAATCTTCGTTGAAGAGTTCAAAAATTTGTATAAATATTACAGAAACACCTTCTTTGCACGTTTTCATTTTACCGAAAACTATCTGTACATGGTTTTCCAGCTGTCTGAAAGTACGTCAGATATCAAGTCTTTCAAATGGCTGATCAAAGAAGATCAGTTGGTGTATGTGGATTCCAGAAGTGCATCGGAGGTAACGTATCCGCCGCAACATGGTTTTGCATGGACAAAAGCGACCCGGGATATGCAGCGAAGCGGAAAATTTCCGCACGTTTCTCTGGCAGATAAAGTTTTTGTGGAATCGATTGGTGGTGATATTACCATTAAAATCGAGGACAATACCGACACCGGAAAAGGAATTTACTCCGAGGATGTCATTCACAAAGATCAGAATCTCGATGATGCTGAAATTCACTTCTGTGATCTTGATAATTTGGTTTTATTTAAAATTAAACCATATCAGGAAACGGAAAGATATTTCATTTACAATCATAAAGAAAAAATCGTTTCGCGTGTTGATACCTTGAAACATTCGGCGGTTTTGCTTCCGGAAAATCAGGGTGTCTTGTTCTCGAACGGCTATGCTTTGCAGACGGGAGGTTTAAAGGTGATTTCTCAGGATGTCAATAGGCTTCATTATCTGAAAACGATTCAGGAGCCGAACGGTGAAAATTTCATGTATGTTTTTTACGATGATAAAACCAATAATTATCAGCTGATTTCGTACAATATCATCACGCAAACCATCGAAACACCGATTCGTTGCAGCGGATATTCAATTTTAGATGAAGGGAAACTTATTTATCTGAGAGAAAGTGTTGAAACCACCAAACATCATTTAGCTCAGATCTGGCAGACGCCGTACGCAAAAGAATTGTTACCGAATACCGAAAAATCAGACACGCTGATTTATAAAATCGGGAACAAGGATATCGTTCGCGTAATGGCTGAAAGTCAGGAGCTGATTACTTTGCTGAACAAAGAAGATTCCTACAGCGGATTGTATGATGATATTGTCAAACTTTCCACGACGATTTTAGATGCATATTATTTTCTTGGCGATGATGAGGTTGAAAATCTTGATCAGCCATTAAAGGAAATCAGAAGCATTGCCCATTCGGCGATTAATGAGTTTGAAAAAGTGGTTGAGCAGAAGAAAAATACCGCTGAAGCAGTTGAGAAAATCAAAATTTCCTGCGAAAAAATTCTGGATGATACGAAACGGATTCATTATTCTGAACTGACGGAGTATATCGACATGCTTTCGCAAATCAGAGCATTGCGTGGTGAAATTACTGGTGCAAGAGATCTGAAATATGTGGATTTGAAAATTCTCGACGCCTTAGATCAGTCTCTGGCAGCGCGTTCAGAAGAACTTTCCAATGCCTGCGTCAACTTTCTTCTTCAGGAAAATTCTCTGTCGCCTTACGAAACCAGAGCGCAGTCCATTTCTGAAAATATTATCAATTTGCAGAAGGCGATTGATGCTAAAACGATTGAAGAAGAAATCACCAATTTATCTTCACAACTCGAGCTTTTGGTGGATATCGTCAATAATTTAAAAATTGAAGACACTTCGCAATCCACTCAGATTATTGAAAATATTTCGGTGATTTTTGCAAGGTTAAATCAGGAGCGTTTAGAATTATCAAAAAGGAAAAGAGAAATTTCCGGTAAAGAACTTTCTGCTGATTTTCAGGCGCAGATGACTTTGTTTGATCAGTCGGTCATTAATTTTCTTGAACTTTCTCAGACTCCCGAAAAATGTGATGAATATTTAACCAAACTTTCCATTCAGCTGGAAGAAATGGAAACGAAATTCATTGATTTTGATGAGTTTATCCAAAAAATTGGCGAAAAAAGAGAAGAGGCCTACGGTCATTTTCAAAACAAACGAGTTCAGCTTACGGAATCCCGCAATAAAAGAACACAGAATTTATATGATTCTGCAAAAAGGATTTTACAGTCTGTCAAAACAAAGACGGAATCTTTCGATGCTGAAAACGAAATCAACGGCTATTTTGCGACCGATTTAATGGTTGAAAAAGTTCGTGATATTTCCCGACAGTTAATGGAAATGGAAGATTCTGCCAAAGCTGAAGAAATTCAGACCTTGCTGAAAACTTCTCAGCAGGAAGCGGTCAGAAAGCTCAAAGATAAAAAAGAAATTTATGCAGATGGTGACAATGTGATCGCTTTGGGTGAATATAAATTTGCCGTGAACCGTCAGAAATTAGATCTGACTTTGGTGCTTCGAAATGCTCAATATTATTATCATTTAACAGGAACCGGATTTTATGAGCCTCTGAATTTTGAAGCAATTTCAGAGTACAAAGATGTCTGGAATCAGGAATATATTTCAGAAAATTCAAATGCAAAACGTTTTGAATATTTAGCTTGGAATATTTTCTCAAAAAATAAAAATATTAATACTGAAGAGCAGAACAGAAATGCGATCCAGCAATTTATGACTGAGCATTTTGGTGAAGGTTTGGTAAAAGGAATTCACGATGAAGATGCGCTGACAATTGTTTCAAAACTTCAGCAGATCCACAATGAATTGGGATTGATGCAGTTTACGCCTTCTGAAAGAGCGCTGGCTCAACTGTTCTGGTATTTTTTGAATAATGAAAGAAAAGAATATTATCAGAAACAGTTTGAAGCAGCCAATTTAATTTCAAAATCTTTTGTCACCGATAAGGGTTTTCAATATCTCAACGAAGAACTTTCAAATGAAATAAAATCGTTTGCCCAAACCCATCATCTTTTTGCTGAGGTTAATGACTTTAATGCTGCTGTTTACCTAAAAAGAGAAAATAAATCAGCGTTTGTGGTTTCTGAAAAGGCTGCTGTGCTCTACGAATCATTTTTAAAAAATTTAAAAGAGAAAGGAAAAGATCTTGAATTTATCGATCAGCTGAATGCATTAAAAAATTATCCTTCAGCCTGCTTCTCCATTGCTGAAAGTGCTTTGAATGCCTTTTTAATAAATTCAGAGATGAACTTTGAAGATGAGATTAAAAAAGAAACCGCCGTGTTTTTTGTGACCCAACAGTTCAATACTGAGAATATTCTGCATGTCACGTATGAAGCGGATTTAAAAGGGTTGAAATCACTGGAAAAAGATTTGGATTATCATTTAAATTATTATGAATTTAATTCCCGTTTATCTGATTTCAATGAAGTTGTTGTTCCGAAATATAAGCAGTTGCAGGAGTTGAAAGCAAAATGGGTGAATGATAAAAAGAAAAGTCTGAAAATCGATACGTTCAAATCTCAGGTTTTGAGTTCTTTTGTCAGAAATAAATTGATCAGCGATGTCTATTTCCCTTTGATCGGAGCAAATCTGGCCAAACAATTAGGGACAGTCGGAAACGACAAACGAACTGACAGAATGGGAATGTTGCTCCTCGTTTCACCGCCGGGTTACGGAAAAACAACCTTGATGGAATACATGGCAGACCGGATGGGATTGGTTTTCATGAAAATCAACGGTCCGTCAATCGGTCACGATATTGTTTCCACCGATCCAAATGAAGCTAAAAATGCCGGAGCAAAACAGGAATTGGAAAAACTGAATTTGGCTTTGGAAATGGGTGATAATGTGATGTTGTATCTCGACGATATTCAGCATTGTAACCCTGAGTTTTTGCAGAAATTTATCTCTTTAGCAGACGGACAAAGAAAAATTGAAGGAATTTACAACGGTGAAAGCAAAACCTATGATTTGAGATCAAAACGTTTCTGTCTCGTCATGGCTGGAAATCCGTACACGGAAAGTGGCGAGAAATTTAAGATTCCGGATATGTTGGCGAACCGTTCTGATACTTATAATTTGGGTGAAATTTCAGGAAGCAAAACAGAATTATTTGATTTAAGCTTAATCGAAAACGCCTTGATGTCAAACGATTATCTTACAAGATTAACCAATCAAGGAATGGAGAATCTTTACAGTTTGTACAAAAGTATCCAAACCAATTCTCCGAATGTGGATCTGGCTGGCAACTTCAGTTCTAATGAAATTTCCGATTTCAGAAAAGTGTTGGAAAATACGTTGAAAATACGTGATATCGTTTTAAAAGTGAATAAACAGTATATTTCATCCGCTGCAATGTCTGATGACTACAGAAACGAGCCGTCTTTCAAACTGCAGGGTTCCTACCGGAATATGAATAAGTTGATTTCGCAAATTCAACCTATTTTAAAAGAAGAAGAAGTGACGCAAATTGTTCTGAATCATTACCAAAACGAGTCTCAGACGCTGACTACCGGAGCAGAATCAAATATGTTGAAACTGAAAGAGCTGATGAATCTGATTTCTGAAGATGAAAAAAGTCGTTGGGAAGATATCAAAAAAACCTTTGTCAAAAATAAAATGATCAAAGGTTTGGGCGAAAATGACAGAATGACTCAGATTGTGGCTTTGCTGGCACAGTTCAGTGAAGGTTTGGATGGGATTAAAGATGTTTTGAAAAGAGATTAAAATATTATTCTAAAAAAAAATACTACGCATTTTGCATAGTATTTTTTTGTTATTTTTTTGAAGTTTCAACCAATTCTTCTTCCAAAATTTTTTTCCATTTAGAAAAAGTTGTTCGGCTGATGTTGTACTTTCTAGACATAAAACTTGTCGACAAACTGTGCTTTTTCTGATAACTTAAAAGTTTCATCATCGTCTTTTTGTCATAAGTTTTCAACTGCTGATTTGTTTTCGCAGTTTCTTTACTTGGTTTAAAAAGTCTTTCATTCAGTTTCAGAATTTCATCTGTAGAATTAAGCTTTCCAAGCTGTTCTTTTACTTTTGGGCATTCCAGTTTTTCGGGATGCTTCATCTTCAGTAGATCTTCATAGATCCTGTTGTAATTCGGCCTCATAAAATATAATGTTTTCTTGGTGTGTTATCTCTTTTTCTGAATCCAGCGATGTAATGTACTCTTTGGAATAGAATATTCTTTAATTACATCAGCCTGAGTCATTTCTCCGGATTCTATTCTGCTCAGGATAAAATCTTTGATTTCCTGAGTGTAAATATTTTTTCTGAACTGTGGGGTTGTTTCGCTCTTTTTCTCCGATTTGTTAACGGCAGAAGGCGGAGCATATAAAATAAGATGCGAACTGTATAATCTGAAAAAATCAAACTCCAGCAATTTACTCCATCTCAAAAGTACATCAGTATCTACCGATTGACTTTCATATACATTTTCCACAAAATCTTCATCTTTACCAAGGAAATTACAGATTCTTTCGAGAGAAATATTCTTATTCTCTACCATTTCCTTAATATATTTCCCTATATGTATATTTTTGTATAACATTTATTAAAAGCTAATTTTTTTTAAATTAATCGTATTTAATAAAGTAAAGGAATGATTATGAGCGCCTTGTAAGAAATAGGAGGGATTTATTTCTATGGCATTGTGATAGGTTTTTAAACCCAGCTGTCTCATTACTTTACAAGATTAAATAAATTATTAACTGTAAAAATATGATTTTCAGCAATTTGTGTTTTGTGATTAGATGGTGAAACAAGATTTAAAATTGGCTTATTGTCTCAAATAATAACTTTAAAATAATAATAATGCTCAAATGCGTGATTTAATGAGGGATTTTATATACTTTGTTTTATAAATCTACATCATTGCCTATTATCCTACGTTATTTAACATAATATTTTTACTCTAATTTGAAATTATAGTTAATTATCGTCTTGTTTATACGTCAAAAATAGAAAAAAATAATGAATTAATCACTATTTATTTATTTGACAAACATTAATAATATTTAATTTATGTTGAAGACTGATTGTTAAAATACCATGAATAAAGGAAAATAATAATAGCAATGTTATCTTTCTTATAGATTTTCAATGATATACAATTATTGTAATATTGAAATTTTTTAAAAGAAAATTGGTTAGTGAATCCTAAGTCTTATTTTTGCTTGATCAAAAAAACTAGTTTTAGCAAATAAGCTAATAGTATATTAATAAACTATATTTTGTTTTAATAATTAATTTATGTTTTTTTTGATAATATTATAATATCTCTTATGCGTCCAATAGCTTTATTCGATCTACCAAAAAAAATAAATTATAAAAACGAAATTTTAGCCGGATTAACGGTCGCAATGACTATGATTCCGGAGTCATTGTCGTTTGCAATTCTTGCCGGACTTTCACCATTAACGGGTTTATATGCTGCTTTTATGATGGGATTGGTTACGGCTATTTTAGGTGGTCGTCCCGGAATGGTTTCTGGTGGAGCAGGAGCGACAATTGTTGTTTTAATTGCATTAATAAAAACTCACGGTGTAGAATATCTTTTTGCAACAGTCGTTCTCGCAGGGATTTTTCAATTATTGGTCGGAGTTTTTAAATTGGGGAAATTTGTAAGATTAATTCCTCAACCCGTAATGTATGGTTTCTTAAATGGTTTGGCTGTTATTATTTTTATGGCACAAGTTGAACAATTTAAGATTATTGATGCAAATGGAGCGATAAGTTGGTTGCAAGGTTCTTCCTTGTATATAATGGCTGGACTTACTGCTTTGACGATTGCAATTGTTTACTTTTTTCCTAAAATCACAAAAGTTATTCCCGCTTCTTTGGTTGCTATTGTTATTATTTTCGTTGTTGTTTTAGGTTTTGGGATTAATACAAAAACAGTTGCAGATATTGCTCACATCAGTGGAAGCTTGCCTGATTTTCATATTCCAAGCATTCCTTTTTCGTTGGAAACTTTAATAATTATTTTTCCTTATGCTTTAATTATGGCTGGAGTTGGTTTGATTGAATCACTTTTAACTTTATCGATGGTTGATGAAATCACAAATTCAAAAGGAAGTGCAAATAAAGAGTCTGTCGCTCAAGGTTTAGCTAATATTACCAATGGATTTTTCGGTGGAATGGGAGGTTGCGCAATGGTTGCCCAAACCTTGGTTAATTTAAATGCGGGTTCAAGAGCCAGACTTTCAGGAATTATTGCATCTCTTACTATTCTAATTATAATTTTAGTTGGAGCACCATTTATTGAAAAAATTCCGATGGCTGCTTTGGTCGGCGTAATGATGATGGTTGCAATAAGTACTTTTCAGTGGGTTTCGATTCGAATCGTAAACAAAATGCCGAAATCTGATATTTTTGTTGGGATTACGGTTGCTTTAATTACGATTGTTCTTCATAATTTAGCATTGGCTGTTTTGGTTGGAGTCATTATTTCTGCCCTAGTTTTTGCCTGGGATAATGCGAAAAGGATTCGTGCAAAAAAATATACAGATGTGAATGGAATTAAATATTATGAAATTTCTGGTCCGTTATTTTTCGGTTCAGTAACAACTTTTACAGATAAATTTGATCCTGCAAATGATCCTAAAGAAGTCGTCATAGATTTCAAAGAAAGCCGAATTGTAGATATGAGCGCAATCGACGCTGTAAATAAATTATCAAAAAAATATGCAGAACTTGATAAAAAACTTCATTTAAAACATCTAAGTGAAGATTCAATAAAAATGTTGAAAAATGCTGAAGCGGTAATTGATGTAAATATTCAGGAAGACCCGACTTATAAAGTAATGCCGGAAAAATAATTTGTTATTTAATATTCTGAAAAGCAATACCATCTCAGATTAAAGGAGACAGTATTGCTTTTAGAAAGTATTATTTTTTAATAAATTTAAAGCTAGAAATTCCTTCAATATCAAGGAAATAAGATCCTCTATTTAATGAAGAAACATTAATTTTTGAATCATTTAATTCTCCGGTAAGTACAATTCTTCCGTTAATGTCAATGATTTTATAAGTGTTTTTCCCTTTCAAAGGAATGTTTACAGATAAAATATCACTCACAGGATTGGGTGCGATACTTACATTTGATTTTGTAGATTTTATGTCATTAGTTGAAAGCGTACCATTATATAATTGACTGATTTCTGTTGCGGTAAGAACTCTGCTCCAAATTCCTACATCATCGATACTTGCTGCAATATAGCCACCACCAATTGCTCTTCCGATATAGAAAGGCATCGCTGCTGATGTGGAACCGGTATAGGTATTAGTTGATGTCGACACCAAAGTTCCATTTTTGTAAAGCTGCATTGTTTGATTATTGTAGACTGCAACGAAATGTTCCCATGCTGTTGTAGAATAGTTTGGTCCGTTTGCCCAAGTCCAAGATTCTCCCTGTTTATTGGTTCCGAAAATAGTTTTTGTAGCATCGCATTGAAGAAGCCAAATGAAATTTCCTGACGTGTTGGAACCGCTCATCATAGCGACGCCTTCAGAATTTCCGGTTTTTTTCATCCAAAATGAAATAGAATAAGTTCCGGCTTGTGCAAAATTATAAGATAATGATGATTTTGTAAGAAAAGCACTTGTTCCATTAAAGGAATATGCTGCGTTTGCAGTACCATTCCTGTCTGCAGTAAGTGTTGCTCCAGTTACGGTTAAATCATTTGAGTTGCCACTGTAATCGATTGCACTACCTGTAAAACCCCACCATGCTACTAATCCTGAAGCAGGAACATAGGTTGGTGTTTGTGCTTTTGAGAATAAAGAAAATAAAACTGAAGATAGTAGAAAGATTCTTTTCATAAGTATTAATTTTTAATGGTTTTTCAAATATAGCTATTAGTTTTAAATATTTAATAATTATTTTAGTTTATTTATGTGTTGTTTTATTGATAATTGGTGTTTGGTTATTTATTTTAAGTTAAAAACATTTAATATATTGTATTTTGTTGAAAAATAATTTTCATTATGAATGATTTACGAGGAATTTATAATGATTGAAAGAAGAATTGTTTAATAATATTCTTATAAAAATATTATCTATTAAAATTATTTAATGTGGGTTGTTAAAAGTCTGACAATAATGTTTATTGGAGAATTTTTTAATGTTAAAGATATTTTTGTTTCATGTTTAATAAAATCTTAAAAAATCTTAAAAAAAATCAAGATTGAATGAAAAATTTTATCTTTGAGAATAATTGATTTTAAAACACAACTTATGACAAAAAAAAGTGTAACCTTAAAACAAATCTTTTTCAATAAAAGCTTAAACTATTAACTTAAATTATTTTGAAAACAGATATCGATATTCAAAACCATGATCATTTTTCTTTTGATCTATGGCTTACTTTAATAAGGTCTCATCCTGAATTTAAGACAAAAAGAGTTGAGCTTTTCTCATCATTTTTTGATGTTAAAAAACCGATTGAAGATGTTGCTAAAACAGTGAAATATTATGATGATCTTTGTAATACTATTAACGAAGTAATTGGCGGAAATGTTGACACTTTCGAGATTTATTTATTGATTTTAGGTTCATTAAATATTGATTTAAAACAATTAAATAAAGATATTTTAAATGAATTTTATCAAAAAAGTGAAGATTTGTTTTTAGAATATAAACCTGTGGTTATTTTTAATGAATTGCATCAGTTTTTTGATGAAATTAAAAATCAGGGGAAAACCATCAATATTCTCAGCAATACCGGTTTTATTAAAGGTAAAACGATGCGTAAATTCCTTATTAACGAAAATCTTGAGCAATACATCGATTTCCATATTTATTCTGATGAATTAAAATGTTCAAAACCTAATCCTTTTGTTTTTCAGGAAGTGAAAAATCAAATTAAAAATAAAGATTTAAAATTGGAAAAGATTTTGCATATCGGTGATAATCCGATTGCTGATTATAAAGGCGCAAAAGATTTCGGATTCAGTGCACACCTCTTAAAACACAAAATATAATTTATGAACAAACGTTACAGTTTACATAAGATAGATTCCGCAGACGAGTTTACATTTTCGCCTGCAGAATATAGCTATTTCAAATATGGTGACAAGTTTTACGCTGAGAAGTTTGCGAAAGAACTTTTCGACGGTTTTATTTTGAGTCATCCTGAAATTTTAGATACAGAAAAAGAAATTGTTGTTTTGCCGAGCCCTTACATGGCGATCCCGACAGCTTCGAATTTTCTTTGTTTTTATTTCAAAAAACATCTTGATTTTTATCTTTTTCAAAAAGGAAAAAAATCGAGTATTATTTCAAAAATCAACAGAAATCATACTTACACAACAGACTACGGAAATCTAAGTTTTGAAGACCGCAAAAATCTGATTGCCAATGATACGTATTATCTTGATAAAGATTTTTTAAGAGAAAAACTTTGCATTTTTATCGATGATATTAAAATCACGGGAAGTCATGAATTTACGGTGAATAAAATATTGAATCAGTATGCTGTAAATGCAGATTTTCTTTTCATGTATTATGCTGAATTAACGAATTTTGACATTGATCCGAAGATTGAAAATTTCTTCAATTATTACACCGTAAAAGATGTGAAAGACGTTGCAGAAGTAATGTCTAAGGAAAGTTTTCAGTTCAATACAAGAATCGTAAAGTATATTTTGGGCTTAGATTCAAGTAATTTTGATTATCTTACGTCTAAAATAAAAAAACAACATACTGATGACTTAATTGAGCTTGCAATAAGCAACAATTATCATTTAATAAAAGAATATAAAAATAACATAAACACTTTAACACAAACAGAAATCTATTATGGCAATTAACTTACAGAAAGGACAAAGAGAAAATATAAACGCACCGAAATTCACTGTTGGTTTAGGTTGGGACATTAACAACACTTCAACAGGAGGAGCTTTCGATCTTGATGCATCACTTTTTTTATTGGGTGATAACAAAAGATTGGTTTCAGACAGTCACTTTATCTTTTACAACAATCTTGAATCTCCGGACAAAGCGGTAATTCACTCTGGTGATAATTTAACAGGAGACGGTGATGGAGATGATGAGCAAATAAAAATTGATTTAACTAAAATTGATGCTGCAATCAAAGAAATTTCGGTTGTAGTAACCATTCATGATGCTGAAACAAGAAGACAAAACTTTGGACAAGTAAGAAATTCTTTCATCAGAATTTTTAATACTGAGACTAATGAAGAGATTTTGAAATATGAACTAGACGAAGATTTTTCTATCGAAACTGCTGTAGAATTCGGAAGAATCTATAACAGAAACGGAGAATGGAAATTTGAAGCGGTAGGAAGCGGACAAAGAGATGGTCTTGAGAAATTTGTATCAATGTATCAATAATCAATAGTATGGATAATCAAAATAACCCAAACGATCCGTTGGGATCAATTGAACCACTGAAAAGTTTTGATCCGACACCATCTATGAGTCAATCTCTTCAACCCGATCCTGCAGCTCCCGCAGTTTTGATGGATAGAGACGGGAATGTGAATTTAAATCAAATTCAAGATGCTGATCGTGCAAAATATGAGATGGTTGCTAATGCAATTGACGAAACAAATCCTGGATCTATTGTCAATTTTGGTTCAGAATTACAGAAAACTCTTGCCAATCAAAGTGATAGTTTTTTAGGAAATGTAAGAAGATCAAATTCTGGTGAAGTAGGAGAGTTGATTAATAATTTATTGATTGAATTAAATTATGTTGACGTTGACGAAATCAATAATGGCGGAGTAAAAGGATTCTTAAGTAAAATTCCTTTTATGAAAAAAATGTTGACTCAGGTTGATAATCTTTTCGCTAAATACGATAAAATTACAAGCAATATCGACCAGATTTCGCATAAAGTAAACGCAGGAATCATTACTTCAACGAAAGATAACGCAGTTTTGCAGACTATTTTCGACAGTAACGTCAATTCAATTAAAGCAATTGAAGATTTGGTGATTGCCGGAAATTTAAGAATGGAAAAAGCGGCTGTGGAACTGGCTCAAATGGAAGCGAATGTTCAGAATTTTGCTGATTATCAAATCGCTGATAAAAGAGATTTTATCAATAGATTAGACAGAAGATTGGCAGATTTGAAGGTTGTGCGTTTGATTATGATGCAGTCTCTTCCGCAAATCAGATTGGTACAGAATAACAACGTTTCGATTGCTGAAAAAGCGCAAACTATTTTGACAACAACTTTACCGGTTTGGAAAAATCAGCTTTCTTTGGCGGTTGCAATGCACAGACAACAGCAGAATATTGAGATTCAGCAGAAAGTTTCGCAAACAACTGAAGATATTTTAAGAAAAAATGCGGAGCGTTTGGGTCAAAATTCAAGAAATGTAGCGAGAGCAAACGAACAGACTATTGTGTCGGCTGAAACGTTGAAAGAAACGACTGCAATGTTGATCAACACGTTGAATGAAGTAAAACAGATTCAAAAACAAGGTACAGAAAGCAGAAGAAAACTGGATCAGGATCTTCAGACTTTAGAATCAGAATTAAAAGCAAACATCAGAGGTTAATAAGAAGGTAAAAAGGTGAATGAGGAGGTTGCAATCATAATGTCTCAAAGCAAAAGAAGATTAACAAGGCTTAAACTTCTCGCTAATTTCTTTGAAAATGTTGATATCATTGCGATTTATATCAAAACAGATATCATCCATAATTTATTTAATGAAAATCAGACATTAGATTTCAATAAACTTGAGCTTTTTCATCTTCAATATACTGACAGTTTAATCGAATTGTTGACCAAAATAAAAAAGAAAAAGGAAAACGATTTGTTGGCCGTCATCAATGAAATTAATATCAACAACCGATATATTGCGTCTTTCGAAGAAAAAAAGAACGATAGCTTTGAAACCGACAGAAAAATTTATAGCGGAATTTTTTCTGAACATTTAAGAAATCTCTACAAAGATCTTACAGAAGACAGAGCAATGTTGAACTGGAATGATGTGTTGTATTTCCATAAAAAATATGCTGCAGAATTCTACAGGACAAATTTTGAAGAAGATAAATTGAAACCTCAATCTGTTCCGTTTTATCAATATCAGGATTACTGTGTTGAAAGAAAATTGTTGGGGAAGCTTAATATTCAGAATTTTAAAGTTCGTTTTGTTTGCGGTTATCGAGTTGAAAGAGATGAGTATGAATTGTTTAAGATTTTTCAGTCAGATGAGCATTTTGTCTTTAATGTTGAAGAAAAGAAAATGTATTTGATAGATGATGAAGATTTAGAATCATTAAATACTGATGAAAATGAATCGAATCAGCTTTCAATTATCAATCAACTAAAAAGAAAGAATGAAGATTTGGAAGAAACGATGGAGTTCAGGAAAAAATCACTTTCTGAAGATGTTGAATTGGTTTTAAAAGATTATCTCAGAAATCTCGAAAGCATTGATATTATGAGCAAAATATTTGATGTAAACGAAGAAACGAATATTCTTCGCGCAATGCTTAATTTGAATATAAATAATTAAAAAAGTGAATGTTCAATTGTGAAATGTGAATTTTACGATCATTCTTTAAATTAAAGTAAAAAATATTTAAGTATGCAATTTCCCTTTGCTGAGTGAAACGCCTTTGCGAACGAAAAATATGCAGAACAGATTAAAAAAAATCTTTGCGGGCTTTGCGTTTAAATTAAACACAGGATTAAAGATTCAAATAATAACAAAAAACAAAATATAATAATGGCTATTAACTTACAAAAAGGACAAAGAATAAACCTTACGAAAGAAAACGGAACTACACTTTCCCAGGCTTGCGTAGGAATCAATTGGGGTGCAATCGAAAAGAAAAGTTTCTTCGGTGGAACTTCAAAAGAAGCAGTAGATTTAGATGGAAGCTGTATTTTATACGATTCCAACAAAAATATGACTGAAGTTATTTATTTCGGAAACCTAAAATCTAAAAATGCTTCTGTAAGACACAGCGGTGATGATTTAACGGGAGATGTAAACGGAGATGATGGTTTGGATAATGAAGTGATCACGGTAGATTTTTCTAATCTTGATTCTAATGTAGAACATGTAGCGATGGTTTTACATAGCTACAAAGGTCAAGATTTTGGAACTATTCCTTTTGCATCAATCAGAATTTATGAAGGAACTCCAACGAGTGTAAAAGAAGTTTTTGCTAAATATGATATTGCGAATGATAAATCTTTCAGTGGTCATGTTTCAATGGTGATGGGAGTTTTCTATAAAAGAAACGGTGAATGGAAATTCAACGCAATCGGAGATCCTACTTCAGATAAAAAATTAGAACAGACGGTAAAGACTGTTCAGGAAAAATACTTGTAGAATAATGTAGTTCATTCAATAGAAAAGGCTTTAGCCCATTTAGACTAAGATAAATTCATCTTTGGCTTTAGCCAAAACTTATTTATTTGAATGCTTTATTTTATTGAAATGAAAATTAGATTTAAATAAGCAATAGCTGTATATTTACGGCTATTGCTTTTATCATATAATAAACAAAATTAAAGTGGAACAACATCAAAGTATTTTAGAGCTGCACCCTGGTTTGGTGTGGGGATTTGCGGTCACGGTTGTGATCATGTTACTTCTCGATTTAGGAGTTTTCAATAAAAAAAGCCATGAAGTTTCTTCAAAAGAAGCTACGATTTGGTCTGTGGTATGGATTTCTTTATCGATGATTTTTTCGGGAGTTGTGTATTGGGTTTTCAATACAGACGGAACTCCAGAAAGTCATAGTTTAGCTGTAGAAAAATTCACGCAATATCAAGCGGCTTATTGGATTGAGAAAGCACTTTCCGTGGATAATCTCTTTGTATTTATCTTGGTTTTTGGTTTCTTTAAAGTGCCAAAATTCCTACATCATAAAGTGTTGTTTTGGGGAATTATAGGAGCTTTAATCTTCAGAGCAATCTTTATTTTTGCAGGAGTTGAATTGATTGATTTAACGTATTTACCTGAGATGAATATCTTTGGTCACTCAGTAAGAATCAACGTTGTGATGACGCTTTTTGGCTTATTCCTAATTTATGCAGGAATTAAATCTTGGGGTGACGGCGGAGACGATGATGACGAGGATTATAGCGATACAGCAGGTGCGAAATTGATTAAAAGCTTTTGGAAAGTTTCTGATAATTACGTTGGAGATAAATTTTTTACGGTACAAAACGGAATCAGAATGGCAACACCACTTTTGGTAGTTGTAGCAGTAATTGAATTTACAGATGTACTTTTTGCAGTAGATTCTATTCCGGCAATATTTGCGATTTCAAATGATCCGTTTATCCTTTACACATCAAATATTTTTGCGATTTTAGGATTAAGATCTTTGTATTTCTTGTTGGCGAATTTCATTCACATGTTCAGCAAATTACCTTATGGTTTGGCAATTATTTTAGCATTTATCGGTGTTAAAATGTTAATTGCACCTTGGTATCACATCACATCGCCAGTTTCATTAGGAATTGTAGGTGGAGTTTTGGTGCTTTCGGTACTTATTTCAATCATGTTTCCGGATAAGAAAGATGACGAAGTAAAAGAATAAATAAAATAAAAATCAATATAGAAAGGCTTTACAAATCGTAAAGCCTTTTTTATATCTTACATTTGAAATTGATATCATAAATTGACAATTCACTTGCGAAGCAAAATTAACCATTCACATTTCTAAAAACCATCAACCAAAAACCGGCAGCATTACTTATATTTCAACAATTTATTAATCTTCTTTCTTGTCTGAAGCGAAACTTTATAAGCTTCATCTCTCAATTTCTGAATTTTTCCTACAGGCTGAAAGATATCTGCACTTTCGAAAGGGTTAAATGACAATAATTCATTCTCACAATTACTTGGATTAAGCAATGAATTCTTGTCAATTTTTATTTCTCCGATTTTAATGAAAGGTGAATTTTTCCATTCTACATTGAGTTTATTAATAGGCTGATCTTTTAAATCATAACAAAACTGAATGAAAACATCTGCTAAATAATCCTGAGTTCGACAAAAATTTTCCACCGATTCTTTTACAGAATTTCTTCTGCCAAAATTTTTCTGAACGTTTCTCGGACTAATTTTAATTTTAATCATTTTATCATCAAAACGATACGCTCCAACAGAATGATAATCAAAAGAAAGCATAAAGTTGTTCTTGTTTAAAATAAACTTCCAGACATTTTTCAGAAATGAAGGATTCAAGGTTGACGGAATAATCTTATAAATCTGTTTTAAAATAGAAAACCAATTGCTCCATTTTTTCAGGAAAAACCGATTGACAGAAGTGAAAAGCTTTAAAAAAACCGAAACAGAATTGATAGGAAACAAAGGAAAGTTTACCAATGGGTAATTGGAAATCGTTCTTCCTGATTCATCTTTTATTTTAATTGAAAAACCATACGCCGGAATATCTCTTTTGTTTTTGTTTATTTTTAAATGAGCATTAGACAATCTTGCAATGATTTCGTATTTCTCGCTATCGAAAACATATTTTAAATATCCCGGAATATCTTTATTAATGATAAATTCACCTTTTAAAACTGCATAAGTTCTGGCGTGCACATTTCTCGTTGCATAATTAACGTCACTTATTGAAGATGAATACTCTACAAAATCGGCAATGCTCTTTTTTGTTTCTTCTAGAAGTTGTTTCTCTTCATAGCTCAATTTTTCAAAGTTCTTATTATATCTTAGCGGATTCGGCATATAGTTTTTAAAAGTCAATGATAACGCCAAGTTTTTAATTCTAGGTTACGAGAATATTAAACATTTTTTAAGATTTATTGTATTGTAAGTAGAAGCTTTGTAAAAATCTGAAAGTCTGATAATTGAAAATAACATTTAAGACATATTAATTGTTTGTAAACCTAGTTTTAGAATTTAATTCCCTATATTCCATTACTAATTGCTCATAATAATGTAAATCTTATCTTTGTAAAAAAAATTATGGGAGTAGCAGATTTGTTATTTAAGAAAAAGAAGGAATTGGCAGAGAAAAACCTGAAAGATGGTCAGGAATATATGTTTGAATATGGTAAAAGAGAAAGTGTAGTTCAGTTACCAAGCGGATTGCAGTATGAAATTATCACTGAAGGAGACGGTGCAAAACCAGGTCCGAAATCAACTGTAAAATGCCATTATCATGGAACTACAATTGCCGGAAAAGTTTTCGACAGCTCTGTGAAAAGAGGAACTCCGGCTTCATTTCCTTTAAATAAAGTGATTAAGGGTTGGACAGAAGCTTTACAATTAATGCCTGTTGGAAGTAAGTGGAGATTAATTATCCCACCACATTTAGCTTACGGAGATCAGCAAATCAGCAAAGAAATCGGACCAAATTCTACGTTGGTTTTCCAAGTGGAATTGTTGGAAATTAAATAATTTGATCCTTAAAAATAAATTAAAATTCATCTGTTTTCAGGTGAATTTTTTTATTTGTGCTATCTTAGTATTTGGTTGGTAATTTTTTAATTAGGTTTAAATGAAAAAAATATATTTTTTTTGTACTGTTTTTATTCTGATGACTTCATGTGTTTCAAAGAAAAATCAGACCATCAAACAAAATATTTTGACTTTGAGAGACAGCTATTGTAAAGCGCCTTTCAAGTACAATTATGAAGAAAAATTGCCTTCATACAATTCAGATTCTATTATTTCGGCTAATCAACAATTAAAAACTATTTTTTCTGATCAGAGTATTTTGGTTTTAAATGCTTTGGATAATTTGGATGAAGTGAATGAAATTATGAAGCTTAAAAAAGATTCTTCTTTAAGTTCTCAGGTTAAAGTTTTGCAGCTGAAAATGAAAATCAACAGCAAAATTACCATTGCTTTGACTGAATTGGATGCCGTTGCTGCAGAATTTGACTGTGAAGGAGAACGTGTTGCTCAAATCGGAAATTATGTTGATAATTTAAATGATTCCCGAAATAACAAGCTTATTTTATATTCAATTGCAGCCGGAGCCGTTGCTTCAATTGCAGGCGGAATTGTGAAAGATGATGCTTGGAGCAGTGCGATTGATATTACCGGAGGTGCTTTAGGAGCTGGTTTTGGTTTGGCAACTTTAAACCCGAAAGGTAAAAAAGTAGAATTTATTCATCAAAGAAATTTATTGAGAGACATTTGGCATGAAAAGTTAGAATCTCCCAATTTTCCACCTTTTATTTGGTATATGTACAGTGAGATAAGGTTTTCCAACAAAGAAAAACATTCCATTATTTCGAGTATGAAAGAAAGATGGCTGCATTACCAGTTTGACGATGATAAAAATGCTGCAGATCAATCGGTAATTTTCAAAGATGGAGGTCTCTACAGAGCTGATGATCTTCATAATCGAGCTGCGATGCTCAATCAGATGCAGTCGGCAACTCGTACAATTAATCAGACTATTAATTATCTGCTCTTAGATTTAGATAAATTGATTTTATAATTTTAAAAAATAAGTACGTTTGAATCTGTAATTTTGCTTAATCTATTTTAAAGAATGTCGGAATTAAAAAAAATCAGAGAACAACAAAATCTGACTCAGGAAGAACTAGCCGAAAAATCTGGTATTTCTGTAAGAACAATTCAAAGAATTGAAGCAGGAACAAACCCCAAAGGTTATACACTAAAAACTCTGGCTACAACTCTGGGGATTACTGAAAAAGATTTATTAACTCCGATTCTTCCAGTCGAAGAAATAGATAATAGTTTTGACGAACAAGTTCAGGAAGTAAAAAATAAAGATGATATTAATTATAGTTTAGTTAAAATTATTAATCTCTCATCGATACCTTTTGCTTGGTTTCCAATTGTTAATTTTTTGTTGCCATTATTAATCATGTTATTTACAAAACAGAAATCTCAAATTGTAAAACAGATTATTTCTCTCCAGATATTTTTAGCCATTATTTCTCCGATAATCTTCATGATTGTGGCTTTATTAAAGTTAGGTTCAACCTCCGTTATGTTAACGATGATTGCATTAACTTTGATAAATGTTTTTATTATTTTGAGAAATGCTTATGAAATTGATAAGAAACAATGTCTTTGTTATAAGTTGAATTTCAATATTATATAAATTTAAAAGTTAATTGTCGGGTTTTTGTTGTGCTTATTTTTTGAATTAAATTTGATTTATTGTGAATCTTTGTCAAAAATAATTCAATGACAAAAAATCTTAACATCAGTATTTTTATTCTCTTCTTTTTCTTCGGAAACGTAAGTGCTCAAGTAGAGAAAAATTCCCCATTATTTTTAGAATTGAAAAAGGAAGATAGCATCTTTTTCGAACGTGGATTCAATAATTGTGATATTGCTTTTTTAGAAAAGAAAATGGATGATAATTTGAAATTCTATCATGACAACGGAGGTTTTCAGGATAAAAAATTATTCATGGAAAGAACAAAACAAAATATTTGCTCAAATCCGAATCAAAAACCAATTCGTAAAGTTATTGAAAGTAGTTTGGAAGTTTTTCCTTTGTACGATAACGATGTTTTGTATGGAGCAATACAAACTGGAGAACATCAATTTTTTATTCGTGAAAAAAATAAACAAGATGTTTTGGGCGGTCGGGCAAAATTCACAACAGTTTGGACAAAGAAAGATAGTCGCTGGACAATGAGCGATATTCTAAGCTATGCTCATGGAAAACCAAATAATGTAAAATTGACGGATAATTTAGAACAACTACTTAAAGATAATAATATTCCAACTTTAGGTTTAGGAATTATTGAAGATGGAAATTTAAAAGAAATAAAAGTCTATGGAAAATTAAATGACAAAGCTTATGCATCATATAGCAGTCTTTTTAATGTTGCTTCTTTAACCAAGCCTGTAACTGCAATGACCGTTTTACGTTTGGTAAGTCTTGGAAAATGGAATCTTGATGAGCCACTTGATAAATATTTTATTGATTCAGATATTGCAAAAGACCCAAGACATAAAAAGTTAACAACGAGATTGATTTTAAGTCATCAATCAGGATTTCCCAATTGGAGATGGATGAATCAAGATAACAAACTTCGTTTTGATTTTGAGCCAGGAACAAAATATCAATATTCCGGAGAGGGTTTTGAGTATCTCAGAAAAGCTCTTGAAAATAAATTTCATAAAAGTTTAGAAGAACTTGCAGAAGAACTTGTCTTTCAACCTTTAGACATGAAAGATACAAGTTATGTTTGGAATGAAAAGAAAGATTCAAGTAGAATGATTGTGGGTTATGATAAATCAGGAAAATCGTATGATATTATAAAAAATAAAACTCCAAATGCAGCAGATGATTTAATTACCTCTGTAGAAGATTACGGTAAATTTTTAGTTGCTGTTTTAAATCATGATTTGTTGACACCAAAGATTGTCGAAGAAATGAAAACTAAGCAAGTTGAAGTTAAGAAAAACAAGTTTTTCGGGTTAGGATTTGAAATTTACAATCTTGGAAATGATGAAATAGCTTTGTCTCATGGTGGTTCTGATAAAGGAATGAATACAATTGTTTTTCTTTTACCTAAGACAAAAAAAGGACTCATCATTTTTACCAATGTTGAGGATGGATACAAAATTTATGAAACTATTGTCAATCATTATTTTGGAAGTATAGGTAAAAAGATTGTTGATATAGAAACAAAATAAGTTTGATGAAATTTAATTGTAATTAATTTTATTACAATTAAAATATTTGTATATTTGTACTGTAATTACGATGAACAATACAAGATTTGCCACGGCAATACATATTATGACTTTATTGGCGGAAAGTCCGCAAGATTGGCTCACTTCCGAATGGATGGCGGGAAGCATTAATATTAATCCTGTGATTGTTCGTAAAGAAATTGGTGTTTTAAAAGAAGCGGGTTTAATTATTAGCAGACAAGGGAAAGTAGGAGGAACTCAGTTGGCAAAAAGCGCAGATTTAATAACTATTTCTGATATTTATTTAGCGGTGAAAAATACCGAAGTTTTAGGTAAAAGAAATAATAACCCGAATCCTATTTGTACTGTAGGAAGAAATATCAACAGTCATCTTAATGTTTTGTTTGGCGAAACAGATCAATTGGTTTTAAAATTTTTAGGAAATAAAACTTTAAAAGAGTTTACGGAACAATTTGCTTAAAAATTTTTTAACCTAAAATGTAACAAAATTTATTACAGTTTAAATAAAATAATATCAAATGAAACCGAAAGGTTCGTGAATTCCTTTAAAAATAAATAAAAAAAAGTATGAACAAAAAAGTAGCAGTAATCGGAGCAACTGGTTTTGTGGGAACACAAGTTGTAAAAGAATTATCAAACAGAGGTTTTGAGGTAGAAGCAATTGTAAGAGACGCTTCAAAAGTAAATGAAACGGAAAATGTAAAAGCAAAAAGCATCGACGTAAATAATGTTGAAGATTTAGCAGAAGCTCTAAAAGGAAACGATGCGGTAATCAACACGTTCAACGCAGGATGGACGAATCCTAATCTTTATGATGATTTCTTAAACGGATCAATCAATATTGAAAAAGCAGTTGAAAAATCGGGCGTTAAAAGATTTATTACGGTTGGTGGAGCAGGAAGTTTGTTCATCGACGGAAATCAATTGGTTGACGGGCCGGATTTTCCAGCAGATATAAAACCGGGAGCAACGGCAGCGAGAGATTATTTAAATAAAATTAAAGAAAATACCACATTAGACTGGACTTTCTTCAGCCCCGCAATCGAAATGCATCAGGGAACTGCAGGAATCAGAACCGGAAAATACAGAACCGCTCTTGAAAATCCTGTTTTCAATGAAGAAGGAAGAAGTATACTTTCTGTAGAAGATGTTGCTGTTGTTTTGGTTGATGAATTAGAGCAAAATAATCACATTCGTGAAAGATTCACTGCAGCTTATTAAATTTGTAATTCTTCTCTGAATTTGTAAAGAGCCACGAAGTGGCGATCTTCTAAAGCATTGGGTAAAACCCGATGAAAAATGGTTCAAATAATAAAGTCAAAAGAAGTTTCGGCGGCACCAAAGGTGCCGCCG
>NZ_JAOVZW010000010.1 GCF_026460885.1 Chryseobacterium formosum | reverse complement strand
CCCCCCCCCCCCCCCCCCCCGAAACTTTTTACTAACAATTAAATTATAAATTCATAAATAATTTAGGATTCACAGGCGCATTATTTTTATGCACTTCATAATGCAAATGCGGTCCTGTAGAACGTCCTGAGTTTCCTGATTTTGCGATAACTTGCCCAACTTTCACTTTCTCATTGGTTTTTGCTACCAATTGTGAAAGATGTCCGTAAAGCGTAGCTAATCCATTTCCGTGAGAAATGATTACACAATTTCCATAACCGCCTTTCTGTCCTGAAAAAATTACAGTTCCGGCTGCAGTGGCAACAACATCAGATCCGAAAGCTACTGCAATATCCAAACCTTTGTGAAACTGCATTTGATCTGCTTCTGCAGGAGCATTGTTCTTTTCGGTTGGAACTTTAGACGCCACTGCATTTTTTGCAGTTGAATTTACCGGAGCAGCAACTGGTGTACTCGCAGTTTTTGGAGTCACCATTACTTTTACTTCTCTTTTATTTCCGTAGCTGTCTGTTACTTCAATGATTTTTTCTACCGGTACAGCTTTTACTTCAGACTTCGGAGTTGCAGCTACAACATTTGTATTTGATTCTGCAATTGGTTTTACAGAAGCAAAAACCGTTTTAAAAGGAATAGGATTTTTTCTGATTCCGAAATTTGATGAAATATAACCTTCAGTCGGCATTCCCAAAGGAACCTGCATTAGTTTTTGCTGAAGATTCATCAGATATTCACTGTATCTGTTTGATTGTTTTGCCAGATAAATTGAGTTTGAGATACTGTCGTTATCAAGAACCATTAGTTTTTCGTTCTTAATATCTTTTGATTTCAAAAAAGAATTGAGTTGTGAAACTGTTTGATCTACTAAACCTAGATCTGTTTTCATTTTCAGATAATCAACGCTGTCTTTTTCTGTATTGATTTTTACCAAATTTACTTCATAGTTTCTGTTATCTTTTTCCGAAAACAATTTGGCAATGAAAATACTTTGTGCAAAAACGACAAGTGAAAGTCCGCCAATTAGGACTGTTACTTTCTTTTTGCTTCCTAAAAATTTCTTCATTTTTCTTTCTCTTAGAATTTAAAAAAGGTTTTAAGGGTGCAAATCTAGTTAAAAATAAACTTTTGGCATTATTCTTAACGAAAATTTATAAATACTTCTATTAAACGGTGTTTTAATTATTTAATTGTGTGAGAATGTTAAATTTTAAGAATTAGGTTAATAATTTGATGGCATAATTTCTGATATTTCTTTGTTTTAATATATTTGCACATCAATTTCAATTATGGCGAAAAAGAAAATCAACTCAGATTCTTCAACTACAAAAAACACCAAAAATGATGTCACAGTTGGCGTTGTAGGTAGCGGAAGTTTTGCAACGGCAATCGTAAAAATGCTTGTTGAAAATTGCAAAACCGTACATTGGTGCGTTAGAAATGAGTTTGTGAAAGGAGCAATTGAACTTCGAGGACACAATCCTACCTATTTGACTGCGGTAAATTTTAATCTTAAAAATTTAAAACTGACAACAGATGTTAACGAGCTCGTTACGGCTTGTGATATTGTTGTTTTGGCGACACCATCTATTTATCTTTCAGATACTTTAGATAAAATGAATTGTGATTATAAAGATAAAATTTTCGTTTCTGCAATTAAAGGGATTATTCCTAAAGTAAACGATGTGGTTGCACATTATCTGAAAGAAGAATTCCAGATAGGTTTTAGAAATCAGGCGGTTATTGCAGGACCTTGTCACGCAGAAGAGGTTGCGATGGAAAGACTTTCTTATCTTACAGTTGCAACTGTGGAAGATGAGACTTCTCAGAAATTGGTCGATATTTTTAATTCTGATTTTATTAAAGTACATTCAAGTAAAGACATTCTGGGAAATGAATACAGTGCGATTCTTAAAAATATCTTTGCCATAGGAGCCGGAATTGCAAGCGGTTTAGGCTATGGAGATAACTTTACGGCAGTTTTTGTTTCGAATGCCATTCGTGAGATGGAAATTTTCCTTGAAGCCATTTATGAAGCACCGAGAGATGTCAACGAAAGTGCTTATTTAGGGGATTTACTCGTTACGGCATATTCATTATTCTCAAGAAACAGAAATTTAGGTAATCTTATTGGAAAAGGATATACTGTAAAATCAGCTATTCAGTCGATGAATATGATTGCAGAAGGATATTACGCAGCAGATTCCATTTATAAAACATCCAAAGATAAAGGCTTAAAACTTCCCATCATTGATACCATTTACGGAATTTTGTATGAAGGAAAGAATGCCGAAAAGCAATTTAAAAAATTGACGACTAAGCTGAATTAAACGCTTGATTAGTAAAACAGGAATGATTATATTTGATAAAAATAAAAACCAATGAGCATAGGTAACAATATCAGGAGAATGAGAACAATCTAAAAAATCTCAGCAGGAAATTGCAGATTTACTAGGTGTAGAACGAAATACATATGCTAATTGGGAAAACGAAACAAATGATATAAAATCTGATTACCTTCCTAAGCTTTCTAAAATCTTCAACGTAGAAATTCAGGATTTGTTCGAAGATAAAGAGAGGATAAATATTGTTAATAATTCTACAAATTATGATAGTTCTAGTGGTGGTAACAGTTTTGTGATAAATATTTCAGATAAAGACTCTGCCGAAAAACTCGTGATACTGGTAGAGAAGTTGCTAGAAAAACTAAATAAAGAATAACAAAAAACCGAAGATTTTTCTTCGGTTTTTTGTTTATGAATGATAAGATATTTTACTTACTATTATCAAAGGTGCAAAAGCTAAGTAAGGAAAAATAAATTCCTCGCCAGTAATTTTAAACTCCTTACCGAGCATTCATCAAAATACAGGCGAGAACTTTGGTAACTCCCCGCCTGCATTTTCCAAAAGCTCCCGTGGATTTACACAAATCCACGGGAGCTTTTGGTATAATCGTCGAAAGGATTTTGGAATAAGCATTAGATCAAACTAAAAAACCGCAGAGAGTTTTGTGGGTTTTTAGTTGAATAGTAAGATTATTATCTTTTTTCAATAAAAATACTTATTTCAAACTGTTGTTTAACCGGAATCTGGAACAGTCTTGCCGACGACCAATGATTCAATTCTTTAAGTTTAAAAATATCTTCTATTTGCTTTTTACTGCTCTCGTCGGAATATTTTAAAAATTCTATGGCTTCAAGAGTGTTAGTTTTGCCAATTGTTACTCTGATAAGATTTTCTCCTTCTTTCGAATCTTTAGAAACTTTGAATTTTTTATAGATTAATTCTCTGAATAATGTAACACCTCCTCTGAACTCTGTATGATTTTCTGAGTCAAAACATATCCATGCGCCACTTTTTTCTTTATCTATTGTTTTCTGAGTTTTCTTTAAATCTAGTTTTACACTATCTATTTTTATGGAATCTTCTTTAGATGCTATAAATTTTACATTCTCTAAAGTTGAAAGAAAATGCACAAATCTTTTTTTTCTGACATTACAGCTTGTGAGTGCACTGAGCATTATAATAAAGAAAAGTAATTTTTTCATCTCTTATTTACCTTGCCAATCTATATTATCATACCCGTTAATACCAACGAATTTTATTTTTTCAATTTTCATGTTAGCGAAAAACTGCACAAAAGTGTTATTCCATTGTCCTTGATTTTGCAATACCATATTTTTTATTTGATTAGGAATTTCGTGTTCAAAAGTGATCGATATCCATGGGTATTGATATTTATTTTGTGTTGCAATAGACCACATATCTGAATCTTCAAAAAATAAATCTAAAATAAAATATTCACTGCTCGGATCTATTTTTGTTCCATAACTTAAGCTTACCACATTTACATTTTTAGTTAAAAGTTCATTATAAAAGGTTGAGAAATTGTGCCCATAAAATTGCGTTTTATTTACAGCAATTGTATTAAGTGTTGGAACTACCCCGTTGTAGAATGCAATATAATCATTATTTGTTTGAGCTTTATAGCTATTAAGTTGTAAAAAAAGTATTACTATAAAAAGTATTTTAAAAAAATTATTCATAATATATATATTAAGTGTTAAGGACATTTTGAAACTTTTACTCCTTCTTTTACAATACCACCACTAGCAGGAATTGTAATTTTTTGAATATTAACGACAATTTTTTTTAAGTCTCCATTTAGATCGGTTTTAGCAATATTTATACCTGCACTGAGTTTTTCAAGAATATATGCCATAGCAATAGCATTAGCATCATAATCTTCACCAGCACTGTTTTCTGATCTTCCCTCAGAATAATGCTTTACAGCTTTGTAAAATTCTAATCCTAATGGACTATCTCTTCTGATAGAGTGTTGTAATTCATCATAATTTTCACTTCTAGGAAACTGTCCAAGAAAAGCAATTGCAGCATCTCTATCGCTAACAATTAATGCATAGTTTTCCGGTACTCCAAAGTAGTTACCATATACATACCTATATTTAAAGTTAGCATTTGTAAGTAACGCTTTTAACATTTCGTAAAGATCTCCACCAGAAGGTTTACCTGGAGCCCCTGCATGAGAGTGCCCATCACCAATGAAAATGTTTGGTACTTGCACTGGAGGAGCGCTTGATTCAAATTTAGTCCCCTCTTTTGCTATTGACGCATCATATGTGCCATCAGGTTTTTGTTCAACAGCAACAGCCCACTCATTAGCAGCCTGAGTTTTCCCTTTCAAAATCGAATCCATTTTAGTATGTACAGTAGGATTTTTCAAAATATTATTGGCAGCAGTGATGGATGCTTTTGTTTTTCTGCAGGGATCAACAGTAGGTAAAGGCAAATTCGGATCTGTAGGCATCCCAACAATACAGCCATTCAGGTCTACAATTCCCACTTGTGTAGGATCTGTGGCTATTTGTATGCATGGTTCAGGGGTGCTGTTATCAGGGCAATCCGGGCATTCACCACCACCTCCTCCACCTCCGTTAATAGGAGTTGGTGTAGGCATGATTGTCGCAGGCTGTTCTCCAAAGCAATCATAAGTAACAATTGATGCCCAATAAGCTCTGTCATTACCTTCAAGCGGACAGCCTTGCCTCTCCCGGCATATGATGTTCAGGGCCGGTACATGAAACAGGAATTGAATAGTAATGCGGAATACACATTTGTTTTTGATTGAGCGAAGAAAGATTAATATTAGCCAATTCGGTTACCTGCTCTTTATTTTTGTAATCTACATATTGCCTATTTGCTATTTTCGTTTTATCTGCTTCTGTAAGATTGAGTGCAATATGGAAAACTCTGTAGCTGCCATCCGCCTGAGGAGCCATTAAAAGGTTTTCTACCGGAGAATTGGGAGCAGCATTGTCTCTAATAACACTAAAAGTATAAGTATGAAAATCGGGGCCGTTTTCCATATAGATCACGTTATCAGTGTCAATATTGATTCCGTTTCCTACATTTACGAGTTTTCCATGAATATTCAACTTTTGTTTCTCTACTTCTTTTTCCGCTTTTTGCAGTTCGAGTAAAAGTTTGGCTTTGTGCTTCGCATCATTTAAAGAAATCCTTTTCGAGGTAAGCTGGAATTTTGAGCTGTTACTGTAGGTTTCGTTTTCGGGAAACTGGTCTGTTCTACATGAGAACATAGAGAAACCGACCACAAGAATCAGGCAGAGCCTGAGAAATAAATTTTTCTTCATAGATCATTTGTTTTTAAAGGGTTAAAAATATAAAAATTTTATTACTTAGCAAATATGTGTATTCTTTTAGAAATTAATAGCATTACTTTTTTAGCAAATTTTGCATTTAAAATAAAGCAAATTCAAAGAGTTAAAAATCATTAAACATTCCTGTTAATCTAAAACTTTTCCCGAAATTAGTATAAAATTTCATAGAAATGCCACATAGAATTACGAATAGAACTCCAAAGCCAAAATATGATGTTGTGCTTATCGGAGGTGGAATTATGAGTGTTACTTTAGCCACTTTACTTCACGAATTTGATCCTAATTTAGATATTGCTATTTTCGAAAGGCTTGGAAGATTTGCCAAAGAAAGTACCGCAGCTTGGAATAACGCCGGAACAGGGCATTCCGCATTTTGTGAACTCAATTATACTCCCGAAAAAGAAGACGGAACGGTAGATATTTCAAAGGCTGAAAAAATTGCCGAACAATTTGAAATTTCAAAACAGTTTTGGTCTTATTTAATTGATAAAAAATATATTCAAAATCCACAGGAATTTATTAATTCTTGCGCTCACATGAGTTTGGTTTTTGGCGAAAAAGATGCAGGATATCTTCAGAAAAGGCATGAAGCGATGAAAAATTCACCATTGTTTTCAGATATGGAATTTTCAAATGACCATGATAAACTAAGAGAATGGATTCCTTTGGTAATGAGCAAAAGAAATCAATCTGAAGTTTTAGCTGCCACAAAAATGGATTTAGGAACTGATGTAAATTTCGGAACTCTCACAAGAAAAATGGGACGCCATCTTTTGGAAGATTCTCACGTGGAAGTTTTCCTGTATCACGAGGTAAAAGACATCGACCCAAGAGAAGACGGAAAATGGGAAATGAAAGTGAAAGACCGTATTAACAGACATAAACAGGAGGTTGTAGCCGATTTTGTTTTCATCGGAGCGGGAGGTTATGCATTGCCGTTATTGGACAGTTCGGATATTAAAGAAAGTGAGGGTTACGGCGGTTTTCCGGTTTCTGGAGAATGGTTGGTAACGCACAATCAGGAATTGGTAGAGCAACATCAGGCGAAAGTTTATACTCAGGCAACCGTTGATGCGCCTCCAATGTCGGTTCCACATTTGGATTTAAGAATTATTGATGGTCAAAAAGCATTACTTTTCGGACCTTTTGCAGGTTTTTCCACTAAATTTTTGAAAGAAGGAAGTTATCTTGATTTACCTGAAAGTGTAAATACAAAAAATCTTCGTTCATTATTTGGAGCTTGGTGGCACAATATTCCGCTGACGAAATATTTGGTGCAGCAGGTTGCGATGACAAAAGCTCAGAGAATTCAACATTTAAGAGAGTTTGTAAAAGATGCGAAAGAAGAAGATTGGGAATTGAAAGTTGCGGGACAACGTGTTCAGATTATCAAAAAAGACGATAAGTTAGGCGGAAAATTAGAATTCGGAACTGAAGTCGTTGTAAACGATAAAGGAACAATTGCTTCTCTTTTAGGAGCTTCTCCAGGAGCTTCCACTGCAGTTTTTGCGATGTTAAATGTTTTGGAAAAATGTTTCCCTGAAAAACTTCACGGTGAATGGAAAGATAAATTATTAGAAATGATTCCGTCTTATGGTCAAAAATTATCTGAAAATCCTGAACTCACCAAGCAAGTGAGAGCAAACAGCAAAGAAAAATTAGAACTTAAACATTAAAACATTGGTAATAAGTAATGAGCAATAAGTAATATATTTGTATTAAAATTTCTTATTACCAATTACTGATATTAGATGGACGTACTTACAAAACCTATTATTGCACAGGAAATCTTAGAATCTCTTCAGACAAAAATTGAAGAAGAGAAACAGGTGATTGTGCATTGCTGTTTTCCGGCGTCACCGTTTTTAGGGAATTTAATTAGAATTTGGAATACAACAGTGCTTATTGATCAGAATTCTTCTCATAAAAGCAAATTGATTCATGCTGAAAATATCAGTATTTTTCCAAACTGGACTCCCGTTCCTTTTATGAAAGATTTTTGGTTTACCTTGGTTTTTTCAGGTTTGCCGAAAGATTGTAAAAGCTTTGATTTTAAAGAAGAAATCCCCGAAGAAGGCGGATTTTTTGTGAAATCAATCAAAAGAAATTCATCTGATATTTATAGAATTAAAATTTCAGAGTAAATTTAATTTAAACTAAAATGAAGAAAATTATATTGATTCTTTTGGCTGTTTTTCCATTGTTTATGTTTTCTCAAAAGAAAAAAACAGGTAATTCAAAAGAAATTAAAGAAATTGAAAAGTTTCAAGTTGATTTAAATAAAGAATATCTCGATAAAAAAGAAACACCTTTACGTGGAGATAATTATACAAATTTCAAGCAACATCCATTCTTTCCAATCGATTTGAAATATCGTGTAACTGCGAAATTTGTTAAAAATGAAAACCCTGAACCTTTTGATTTACCAACTTCTTCAGGAAAATCAAAATCTTACCAGGAATTTGGTAAAGCCACATTTTTATTAGACGGAAAATCTTATACTTTAACGATTTATCAAAGTTTAGATTTAATGAAAATGGAAAAGTATAAAGACCATCTTTTTCTTCCGTTCCGTGACGAAACCAATCAAAAAGAAACCTACGGCGGCGGAAAATATATGGATTTAACAATCCCGAAAAGCAATACGATTGTGCTGGATTTTAATCAGTCGTATCAACCTTTCTGCGCTTATAATGCCTATGATTACAATTGCCCGATTGTTCCGGAAGAAAATAAACTTCCAGTGGAAATAAGAGCAGGAGTAATGTACGACGATATTTATCATCATTAAATTATGGTAGAATTACAATTTTTTGAACCAAAAGATTTATCTGAATTAAATTATAACTTAGATGAAATTCAGGCGCAATATTCATCTTTGCCTAAACAAGCTTTGGAAAGAATTGAAGCAAGAAATCAAAACGAAGACTTTTTTGCTTATCCGATTACAATTTTTTATAATGAAAAGGTAGCGGGATTTTGTGTTTTAGATTTTGGTGATGATAAACTTCAGCTGACGGATAATGCTGATGCTGTTTTGCTTCGTTCTTTGTCAATAAATCCTGATTTTCAGGGAAAAGGAATCGGGAAATCTGCCATGATTGCAATGGATGATTTTGTTAAGCAACATGATAAAGATTGTAATGAAATAGTTTTATCCGTCAATGAAAGAAATGATTTGGCTTTTCAAATTTACTTAAAACAAGGATACGTTTATAATGGCAAAAAAATAGACGGTAGAAGTGGACCGCAGTTTGTGATGTCAAAAATTTTAGATTAAATTAAAATTAAACAATAAGTTTGGCGTGATACTTTCAATTGATTTTAAACATCATAAAATCAAAATATGGAAGTTTCATTAAGAAATCAAGTCGCCATTATTACAGGTGCATCAAGCGGAATCGGAACCGGAATTGCAAAATCTATCGCTTCAGCCGGAGCAACGGTCATTATCAATCATTCATCTGAAAAATCTACAGATGAAGCCCAAAAAGTTTTAGACGAAATTCAGGAAAACGATGGAAACGGAATGGTTTACCAATGCGATGTTTCCAAAGAAGATGAGGTTGTGAAAATGTTTGCAGACGTAATTTCTACTTACGGAACGGTTGATATTTTAATTAATAATGCAGGAATTCAAAAAGATGCTAAATTTATCGATATGACAGTCGAAGAATGGGATGCTGTAATGGGAGTAAATCTTCGTGGACAGTTTTTATGCTCGAGAGAAGCCGTCAAAGAATTTCTCCGCCGTGGAATTGATAAAACACGCTCTATTGCCTGCGGAAAAATTATTCACATCAGTTCGGTTCACGAAATTATTCCTTGGGCAGGTCATGCGAATTATGCGGCAAGTAAAGGGGCAATAAAAATGCTGATGCAAACTTTAGCTCAGGAACATGGTGCAGATAAAATTCGTGTGAATTCTATTTGTCCGGGAGCAATTCAAACCCCAATTAATAAAGATGCGTGGGAAACTCCTGAAGCGATGAATGATTTGATGAAATTGATTCCGTACAACCGAATCGGTCAACCTGAAGATGTTGGAAATCTGGTGGCTTTCTTGGCGAGTGATTTGGCTGATTATATTTCAGGAACCAGTATTTTTATCGATGGCGGAATGACGAGTCTTGAAAGTTTCTCAAACGGTGGATAATCTATTCAAAAATCTGCTGAATAATTTCAAGTGAATTGGGCGTTTTGAAATCCGTGATGTGATAATGATAATAAACCAGTAAACTGTCTAAAAAGTTTTTCCTTAAAACCTGTGGAATTTTAATTTCATAAGGATTTGACGACGATAAAATCAATTTCCAAAGCATCGAGTTTTCGCTGTCAAAAAAGTGATGAGTTCCAAGATTGGAAAAAGTTCCGGTTTCAGGATCAAGATAATTTCCGTCTCCTAAAAGTGGCGCTACACCCTGAATTTTTAAAATTTTAATAAAAAAAATAAGATGTGAACGATAATTTTCCAAACTCAATTGGTGAATAAACTCATCGATTGCATTAAATATTGCCAGATTTTTATTTTCATGTCTCAAAACCTGATTCAGAAAATCTGCAATAAAAAATATCACTGTATTGGCTTTAATATCTGTGTAGACATCATTTATTTCCACCATTTCAAATTTTGAAACAGTTTGAATTCCAGTACTTCTGCCTGAGTTAACTGAAAAATTGAGTTTATTCAGTGGCAGTAAAAAAGCTTTTTTCTTGTTCTTTTTGCTGTAAATTCCTTTCAAAAAATACGTTTGAAAACCATCTTCTTCGGTAAAACAATGAAGAACCGCATCGTTTTCGCCATATTTTATAAATGAGAGTAAAAATCCGTTTTGAGAAGTCATTAATTCACTACCGCTATTTTCGCTGTAGCTTTATCTGAACCGTCTTCATTGGTCATTAAAACAAAATAAATTCCTGAAGCAACTCTTTTTCCTTTTTGGTTATTAAGATTCCATTCGTAATATCCGGTTCTTGCAATCGCAGAATGCACAAGATTACCTGCAGCATCGGTAATTCTAATATTTGTTTTTTCAGCTAAACCTTTAATTGTAACATTCCCTTTAAACTGAGAATAAACGACAGGATTCGGATATACTAAAACGTTCCCGAAATTTGAAGTTACATCTGCAACATTTCCTTGGTAGGTTACAATCCCATCAAAAGTTACAAAATAAACTTTTCCTGTTTTCTTATCTACTTTAATATCTGTTACAGTATTGGTCGGAAGAGGAGAGTTGTCTTTTGTAAAATGCATTATGGTTTGTTCTCCTGAAGCTGATAGATAATAAACACCACCATCTTCTACAGATACCCATTTTTGATTTCCACCATCAACTTCGATATGTAAAATAGCAGAATCTCTGAAAAGTTCTTCAGCAAGATTACCTTGTTCTATAACAATAGGTTCTAACTGTGGATCATTTTTTACTTCACTTGCAGCATTTGGAAGAATCCTTAATCCGGTTTGAGCACCAATCCAAGCGTCACCTGATTTATCCATAGCAAAAGAAATTGAGGCATCTGGAAGACCATTCGACTGATCTAGTAAATATTGGGTGTCATCAGAAAGACTTGCTGTCTTCTTTGTGTCATACACTAGGAAATTAGTTGTTCTAGGTATAGGAATCCAAAGTAAATCATTACTAAATACGGGAAATTGTACTCCTGCACTTGTATTGAGGTCTTTCAATAAAAAACTGTCTGTAGTTCTGTCATAAAATGCTAAAGCTGCTGATGGACTAGAATAAGCAATTGTTGCAAAAAGATTATTTTGGTCGTCCGAAGTAAAACCTACAGGTCTTTTATTATATCCATCCGGTGCTCCTAAATCGTAACGTTTTACAAAATCAAAGTTCTTAGAGGTGTTATTGTATTTCATTTTGTAAATACCGTGTCCTCCATATGGTGATGTAAAATAATTAGTAAAAAATACATCAGAAGTATTTGCGGGATCTGGAAAAGCATCAATGACATTGAAGTTTGTAGTACTACCTACGAAAATTGAAGGATAAACCCATTCTGTACCTGTGAAATAATAAAATCCTGGGTTTTTTGGGTTCGCTTGTGATTCATTATAACCATTTGCTCTTACTCCAGTAGAAACTAAAAGTTGATTCTCATTAAATAATCTAATTTTATAAGCATAATTGAAATACGGACCATCAGGTTTATAAACAACATTGTCTTCAGTTTTTACTCCTGAAAGCACAGTTCCGCCATAAACTTTCGAGCCAATTGTTGTGGCTGTATTGCATTCTTCTCCTACTGTAGCGGTTCCTGTGGGGTTTCCGTTTGTATTGTAAGTGTAAATTCTTGCGCCATCAGTAACAATAATATTACTTGAATTGACAACAACATCTT
Organism: Chryseobacterium formosum; assembly: GCF_026460885.1. Classification (GTDB taxonomy): domain Bacteria; phylum Bacteroidota; class Bacteroidia; order Flavobacteriales; family Weeksellaceae; genus Chryseobacterium; species Chryseobacterium formosus. Next base: position 181,529 of record NZ_JAOVZW010000010.1, on the reverse strand, counting down.
TAATACCTCCAAAAGTTTGAGTTATCGGAGTTATTACACCATTATTGTAAACATAAGCAGTATTTGCAGATGAAAAGGATAAAGTAGATTCAGAATCAATATCGATGAAATTTCCTGCCATTTCTGTCGTCCATGTTGAAAATACAGGGAAAGTAGTATTCAATTCATGAGTTTTTAGTCCTGTATTGGTTACAGAAAAAACTTTATTTCCTAAAATAGTTGCCTCGTTACTTGCTTGGAAAACTCCTCCGGTGATAAAAAATGCAGAATCACCAAATTCTTTCTTTTTTAAATCGAAAATAGAAACGCCATAACCTACGGAAACAGCAGCTCTGTCTCCTGTTATAGAAATATGATTGATTTTTTTGCTTCCATTATAACCAGTTGCAATTGGAATATCCACAACATAAACCACACCTTGTGGTGTAATTACATCTAAAGATCCGTTTTGATAACCCACCAAACCAATTTTTGTCTGCGGATTATAGTCAAAAGCTGAAATCTTCACATCGTGAAGCCCATTTGCTTTTGAAAGTTTGGTGATTTCTCCTGTGGAAATTGTATAATAAAAAATCCCGTTTTCTGTGGCAGCAACGATTTTTCCGTTATCTTCTTTCATCGCCAAAACGTTGTTGTAAGAAAACAAGTCTGCCCATTTTTTTGAAGAAATATTCTGCGCATTTACAAATTGTAAAGCTGCGAAAATACCAAAAGAAAGTAGTGAGATTTTTTTCATATTATCTATTATGCTATTATACTGCTGTCAATTGCCTGATTGTTCCAGGAAATCTGTTTTACGTTTTTATTTGAATCAAAAAAGAAATCTATTCTGCCTAAAAGAAGTCCGGCCCAACCAACTTGGTTTACCAAAACTTTTTTACCTTGTCTGTTAGTGAAAGTTTCAGGTTCGGGCATAAAAGTATGCGTGTGACCACCTAAAATGATGTCAATATTTTCAGTTTGAGCGGCTAACATTTTATCACTAATTTTATCAGGCTCACCTTTGTAAGCATATCCAATGTGTGAAAGGCAAATAACCAAGTCACATTTCTCTTCATTTTTTAAAAAGTTTGAATAATGCTGTGCAATATCAATCGGATTGTTCCAAATAGTTTCACCGTATTGTTTTTTTCCAACTAAACCTTCAAGCTGAATTCCCACTGCGAAAATTCCTACTTTGATTCCGTTTTTGTTGAAAATTTTATATTGTGAAGTTTTTCCGTCTAAAATAGTATTTTTAAAGTCGTAATTCGAACAGATAAATGGAAATTTAGCATTGGGTAACACTTTTAAAAATCCATCCAAACCATTGTCAAAATCATGATTTCCCATTGTGGAAGCATCATATTTCATCATCGACATCAGTTTAAACTCCAGTTCGCCTCCAAAAAAATTAAAATATGGGGTTCCCTGAAAAATATCTCCAGAATCCAGCAATAAAACATTACTTTCTTCACTCCTGATTTTCTGAATTAAAGTAGCTCTTCTCGCAAAACCACCTTGGTTCGGGTTTTTTGTATAACTTGAATCAAAAGGTTCAATTCTACTGTGTTGATCATTGGTATGAAGAATCGTAAGTTTGGTTGCGGGTTTAAAAGAATTTAGATTTAATTCTTCTGCCATCAACAAATTGGGAGCTAAAGACATGGCTAAAGTTCCACCTGTTATCGTTTTTAAAAATTTTTTTCTATTCATTATTTCTTCCCAATAAAATTTAAACGAACCTCTTCTTTAGGATTGATTTCAGCATTTTTTTTGAAATAATCAATAAATAAATCTCTTAATTTAATTCCTGTAGGAATGGATTCTCCTTTGCTGAAAAATTTCATATTGTCACCTCCTAAAGCCAAATAATCGGAAGTTGCCACATAATAATCTTGGTTCGGATTTACCGGCTTTCCGTTGATTAAAGTTTTAGCAACCTGCTTGTTTTGAGTTTCAATGTATAAATGAGACACAGGATTATTCGTTTCATTATTTGCGTAATAATCAAAAAGTCCCTGTAAATCTGAACCTTTAAATTTTACAATAATCACTTCATTTTCGAAAGGCATTACTTCAAACACATTTTTCAGCATGATATCTCCTTTCCCGATTGTAGTACGGATTCCTCCAATGTTAATCAAAGCGGCATCTACATTTTTGTTCAGATTTGCTTTTGCCCAAACATCAGCTCCTTCGAATGTAAAGTCGGCTAAAAGATTTCCCAAATTACTATTATCGCCCTCTTTTGTTAAATCTACCTGAGTATGAGAGATTTTCTGATTCATCTCTTTATTGAGTTTCAACGTGTAAGGTTCGATAAATTTGGCAAATTCCTCGTCATTCTTCAGCTCATTATTAATGGAAATGTTTTTTTGAGTTTCCACATTGGCTACCTGTAACGAAGTCGTTTTGCAGGCAGTAAGCGAAATCAAAGCAATTCCTAGTAATAAGAATTTATTTTGCATAATATCTTTTAGTATATGCAAATATAATTATATGTATAATAAAACATCAGTAATTATTATAAATTCTTATCTTAAATTATTAAATTTGGAGAAAATAATTTTAACAGATGAGCATTTTAAAAGGAGTTGGTGTAGCATTGGTTACGCCCTTTAATGAAGATTTATCCGTTGATTTTGACAGTTTAACAAAACTTGTTGAGTACAATATCGAAAACGGAACCAATTATTTAGTTGTTTTGGGAACTACAGCAGAAGCTGCAACACTTTCAGCTGAAGAGAAGAAACAGGTTGTAGATCACATCATTAAGGTAAATAATAAACGTCTTCCATTGGTTTTAGGAATCGGTGGGAATAATACGCTTGAAGTTAAAAAACAGATTGAAGAAACAGATCTTTCAGATTTCACGGCTGTTTTATCGGTTTCTCCTTATTACAACAAACCTAATCAGGAAGGGCTTTACCAACATTATAAAATGTTGGCTTCTACCGGAAAAAATATTATTATTTACAACGTTCCGTCAAGAACCGGACAAAATGTTGAGGCAGAAACGACTTTACGTTTAGCAAATGAATTTCCAAATTTATTTTTAATCAAAGAAGCTGCGCCAAATATTCTTCAGTATTTTGATATTTTAAGAAAAAAGCCTGAAGGTTTCAACTTAGTTTCAGGAGATGATGAATATACGCTTCCTGTAACTTTAGCGGGTGGAGCAGGAGTGATTTCTGTTATCGGACAAGGTTATCCGAAAGAATTTTCAACAATGGTTCAATTGGCTTTTGATAAAAAAGTAGATGAAGCTTACAAAATTCACAACAAATTGGTTGAAATCACAAGATTGATTTTTGCTGAAGGAAATCCTTGCGGAATTAAAGTAGTTTTAGCAGAAAAAGGTTTGATTAAAAATTATCTGAGACTTCCTTTAGTTCCTGCTTCAGAAGGACTTTATGCGAAGATTAAGGCTGAAATGGCGAAAATTTAATATTTTAAAACTGATTTAATAACTTAGTTTGTCATGCTGAAAGCATCTAAACAACTTAGTCTAGGTTCCTACGGAATGACAAACTTTGTGTTCAATCTATAATATAATATTTGAGAGTGAAAGGTATATACTTTTCACTTTTTTAATCTCAAGCCTTTGCTGAATGAAACGCCTTTGCGAACGAAAAATATGCATTTGGTTTTAAATAAAATAGCGGACTTAGCGTTAAAATAAATATCAAATATGAAATTAATCAAAGCAACAGAAAAAGATATTCCCTTAATTCAGGATTTAGCTAAAAGATCTTGGGAAAATGCTTACACAGAAATTCTTTCGGAAGAGCAGATGAAATATATGCTAGAAACCATGTATTCGAAAGCCGAAATTTCAACACATCTGAAAAATTCGAACTATCATTATTATCTTGTTTTTGATGAAAATTCAAATGAATACGACGGTTTTATCGGTTTTGAAAATCACTACGAAGACAATACAACCAAGCTTCACCGTATTTATCTTGTTCCGGAAAGCAAAGGAAAAGGTTTAGGTAAAAAAACGCTTGAGTTTTTAAATGAAAAAGTGAAAGAAAATGGAGATAACAGGATTATTTTAAATGTCAATAAACACAATTCAGCGAAAAAATTCTACGAATCTCAAGGCTATAAAGTGTATGATGAAGGCGTTTTTGATATTGGGAACGGATATGTGATGGATGATTATTTGATGGAGAAATCGCTATAATCCATAATTATCAAACATCGTGTTTGTCATGCTGTAAGCATCTCTACAAAGTCTGTTTAGATTCCTACGGAACGACAAAATTGGGTTGAAAGGATAAATAGTTATGAAATTTTACTCCACTTATTCTTTCCTTTATAATTCTGCAGATAATAATTCTTAATAGTTTGATGCTCATTTCGTGACAGATGCGGGTCGGTTTCAAGGATTTTTTCGACTAAACTTTTTGTAGTTTTAATGATCTGCGCATCGTTTACCAAATCAAGTCTTTTAAAATCAACTACACCACTTTGCTGAGTTCCCAAAATATCTCCCGGACCACGCAACTGCATATCAACTTCGGAAATTTTGAAGCCGTCATTGGTTTCCACCATTGTTTTAATTCGGGTTCTGCTGTCACTCGATAATTTATCTGAAGTCATCAAAATACAATAGCTCTGTTCAGCACCTCTTCCAACACGACCCCTCAACTGATGAAGTTGTGATAATCCAAATCTTTCAGAGCTTTCAATTACCATTACAGAAGCATTTGGAACATTTACGCCAACTTCAATTACGGTTGTAGCAACCATAATTTGCGATTGTCCGGATGCGAAATAATTCATGGCAGCATCTTTTTCGGCAGGTTTCATTTTTCCGTGAAGCATCGTTACATTGTAATTTGAAAAATTATCCATCACGCTCTCCAAACCCTCCATCAGATTTTTGTAATCTAAAGTTTCAGATTCTTCAATTAAGGGATAAACGAAATAAATTTGTCTCCCCTTTCTTATTTCTTCATGACAGAAGTGATACACATAAGCTCTGTCTTTTTCTCTTCGATGCGCAGTGATAATTGCTTTTCTTCCAACCGGCATTTCATCAATGACCGAAACATCGAGGTCAGAATAAAAACTCATTGCTAAAGTTCTCGGAATCGGCGTTGCTGTCATTACCAAAATATGGGGTGGAATTTTATTTTTAGCCCAAAGTTTAGCTCTTTGAGCAACACCAAACCGATGTTGTTCATCGATAATAGCCAATCCAAGATTTTTAAATTTCACTTTATCTTCCAAAACAGCGTGAGTTCCTATTAAAATCGAAAGTTCACCATTTTCAAGTTCTTCATGAATGATTTTTCTGGCGGAAGCTTTTACCGAACCCGTCAAAAGACTGACTTTAATTTCAGTGTCTTTTAATAAATCTTTAATTCCGTTGTAATGTTGTTGAGCGAGAATTTCCGTAGGAGCCATTAAACAGCTTTGAAAGCCATTATCTAAAGCAATCAACATTGTTAATAAAGCAACCATTGTTTTTCCGGAACCAACATCGCCCTGCAAAAGTCGGTTCATTTGAATGGGCTTTTTCATATCCATTCTGATTTCTTTCAAAACTCTTTTTTGAGCGCCTGTCAAATCAAAAGGAAGATGATTTTCATAAAATCCTGTAAAAAAATCACCTACAATCGGGAACGGATTTCCAATCGATTGTGTTTTATGATGAAGTTTTTTTAAGGCATAACCTAACTGAAAAAAGAAGGATTCTTCAAATTTCAATCTGTTATCTGCTTTTTCGAAATGTTGCTGGTCCTTCGGGAAATGAATATTCAGAAAAGTCTGTTGTCTCGACAGAAATTGATAATGTTTCATCATATATTCAGGGAAATTTTCCTGAATCATATTTGGGATTTCTCTGCAGATATTTCTTAAAACATTTTGAAAAAACTTCTGGTTTAAACCTCTCTTGCTGAGTTTTTCTGAACTTGAATAAATGGGTTTTAGCCTTGTTTCGGTTTCCTTATCTTCTTCAGATTCAATCTCCGGATGAGGCATCGAAAATTGGTTGTTAAAAACATTAATCTTCCCGAAAATAAAAACTTCCCGATTGACCGGAATTTGTTCTTTTAACCATTTTGAATACTGAAACCAAACCAAATCCATCGTTCCGGTGTGGTCATTAAATTTTGCCGAAAGCCTTTTTGTTTTTCCGTTTTGAATTTCTTGGATGGAGGTGATTTTTCCTTTCAGTTGAACTTCAATACTTGTTTCCTGAAGTGTTGAGACTGTGAGAATTTTACTTTTATCTAAATATCGAATCGGATAAAAATTAAGGAAATCTTCAACCACAGAAATTCCCAACACATTTTTGATGAGTTTGGAACGTTCGGAACCAATTCCTTTTACGAATTCTATGGGAGTTTCTAAAGTCAGAATTTAAATTTTTGAAACACGAATTTCGTGAAATTTCAGCAATAAAAAAAGCTTTCAGATTTGAAAGCCCTTGTATTTGGTTTTTGCTCTCGCAAATTGTGCGGATGTAGCAGATTTTATAAATTAAATAAAGATAAATACTAATTAATTTGGCACGAATAAACGAATGAAATTTCTTGTGAAGTGTATTCGTTTATTCGTGGCATTATAAAGCCAAAAGCCGTTAGTAAACTACTCTTTTATTTTAGACTTAAATTTTTTCTGATAATCTTCCCAATCTTCTCGAGACTTAAATTTTTTGTGCAAATCGTTTGAGATAAAAACCAAATAAGGCTCAAGTTCTTTAGCCGACAATTCGCCTTGCAACATCGTAATGGGACGACCTGTTTCATCCAAGAAAACTGTTGTAGGAACTGCATTTACATTCATGAATTGAGTGAATTCGTGTAAAGAGTTTTTTCCTCTTTTATGTGATGTATTTTCGTTGGAGAACTTTCTTCCGAAAATTTCAAACGTTCTTTTATCTTCTGCATCAAATTTTACAGGATAATAATTTTCATTTAAAAATTCTGAAATCACAGCGTGACCATACGTTTTTTTGTCCATGATTTTACATGGTCCACACCAATCTGCATAAAAATCGATGAGTATTTTTTTTGGTTGAGTTTTTTGAGCTTCAAGTGCTTCTTCAATGGTCATCCATTTTACCTGAGCAAAATTTAAACTGATTAAAAAAAAACAAATGATGCTTATTATTTTTTTCATGACTGATATTTGAATGGAATAATCAGGAAGTATTATTTTACTTCCTGCATTAACTTTTTCACCAACGGAGATATCAAAATTAGTACCACACCAGCAATTAATGCATAGATTGCCAATTGATAATAACCATCTGTGTAAGATTGTAATTTAGATACTAAATCGTTTCCGGTATTTGATTTTGAGATTTCAGCGCCCAATTTTCCGGCAGCTAACTGTCCGAATGCACTTGCCAAAAACCAAAGTCCCATCATCATTCCGAATAATCTTTTTGGTGATAATTTGGTAATAATTGACATTCCGATAGGTCCTAAACAAAGTTCACCAATCGTAGTAATAAAATAAGCAAATGCAAAGACATTTAAAGATGTTATTCCATCTACATTTGCGAAAAATTTAGTGTAATAAAAGATATAAAACGATGCAGAAAGGAATAAAAATCCGATTCCGAATTTAATTAGTGTGTTTGGTTCTAATTTTTTCTTTGCCAGCCAAAGCCAAAGTAAACCGATAATTGGACTTAAAATAATAACAAAAAGTGTATTTGAACTATTATTTACAACATTCGGATCCATATTAAAACCTAATAAGCTGTGATCTAAATTATCTTTTGCAAATAATGATAATGAACCGCCACTTTGCTCATAAATTGCATTAAATAGGAAATAGAAAAAGATAAATGCAAATGCAGCAACTAGTTTTTTCTGAAGGCTTGAAATTTCTAGTCTGATTAATTCATAAATAAAATATCCCACGGCAATAGTCCCTATTGTGTACATGAAATAATCTGTGTAATCCGTATTTTTCACCATGATGAAAATCAATGGGATACTTAAAAGAGAAAGAGCATAAACTCCAATTTCACGGGTTCTTCTTTTACCGGATTCCATATTCAATAATGGTGAATTACCGATTGGGCCTAAGTTTTTCTTTGTGAAAAGAAAGGTAACTAAACCTATAATCATTACCACGGCTGCTGCAAGAAAACATAGCGTCCAAGAGTGGTATTTTCCTAAATAAATACAAAGAGCGCCTCCTAAAAGTCCGCCAATATTAATTCCTGCATAGAACATTCCGTAACCGGCGTCTCTTCTAGGGTCTTTTTCGTCGTACAATTCTCCAACCATAGAGGAAACATTTGGTTTGAAAAAGCCTGTTCCGATAATTGAAAAAGCAATGCCGTAATAGAATAATTCTTTTGGAGAAAAAGCAATCAGTAAATTACCTAAAATCATGACAATTCCACCAAAGAATAAAGATTTTTTAAAGCCTAAAATTTTATCAGCGAAAATTCCCCCGATAAATGTAAAAGCGTATACAAAAGCTTGAATAGCGCCATATTGAAGATTAGCAACATCATCTTTTAGTAAAAGCTGATCTACCATAAAAAAGGTAAGAACCCCTCTCATACCATAAAAGCAGAATCTTTCCCACATTTCTACAGTAAAAAGCGTCCATAATTGTTTAGGATATTTTCCTTTAAAGTTTTGTATTTCCTCGAGTGTAAGGCTCATAATTGAATGTTGTATAAAATGAATTAATCTCAATAATTTCTTACTATTTGCGATTAAGAATTATTGCCGAACGAATTTATAAAAAAACCTCTGAAAAAATCAGAGGTTTAATTATTATTTTGAAAATACTTTTTATTTTACACCATGCATCATTTTGCTGATGAATTTGCTTAGTAATAGAAGTAAAACTCCACAAACGATTACAAATCCTGAAATGTAAGTGAAAACTTGTCCAGCTCCTAAAGTTTCTACAATTGAAGCCAAGAATCCTCCGATAAAGTTGGCGATTGATGAAGACAACATCCAAACAGCCATCAAGATTGACGCTAATTTTGGTGGAGATAATTTTGTAACCACAGATAGACCTACAGGTGAAAGGCAAAGCTCACCAATAGTGTGAAGCAAGTAAGTCATAATCAACCACATAATTCCTGCTTTGTTAGCAATGTCGGCGATGTCTCCGTTTGCATTACGCTCTGCAACAGCTCCAAGCATAAACCAGAAACCTAATCCTAAGATAATCATACCAACACCCATTTTCACAGGAGTAGAAAGTTTTCTTCCTAATTTAGAACTCCAGAATATTGCAAATAATGGCGCTAATGTTACAATGAAAATTGGGTTAACCGACTGAAACCAAGATGTTGGGATTTCAAATCCGAAAACAGTTCTATTAATAAATTTATCTGTATATAATGATAAAGATGATCCCGCCTGTTCGAAACCAGCCCAAAAGAATACCGCAAATAAGAATAAAATAAAGATTACTGTAATTCTTTGTCCTTCTTCAGGTTTTGTTAATGGTTGTCCTGTTACCGGATTAATAGATTGTCCTTCAGTTGCAGCTTTATCTTCAATTCCTGTTGTTTTAACAGGTTTTAAACCTAAATTTCCTAAATACTTTTTAGCAAAAACATTAAATACAACCTGTCCTAAGAACATTCCAACTCCTGCCGCAAGGAAACCGTATCGGTAACCATAAGCTACCGAACCATCTGCATTGGTTGTTGCAAAAAGGTTATCTGTAAAATATCCAATAATAAAAGGTGCCAATAAAGCTCCCAGGTTGATTCCCATATAGAAAATCGAGAACGCAGAATCTCTTCTGTCGTCGCCATCGGCATATAAACCACCCACTAAAGTTGAAATATTGGGCTTAAAGAAACCATTTCCGAGAATAAGTAATGCTAAACCGATATAAAGACCTGTCGTGTTATTCATTCCGAATAAAACAAACTGACCAATCATCATGGTAATACCACCAATTGTAATGGCTAAACGTTTTCCTAAAAATTTATCAGCAAGCCAGCCTCCGATAAGTGGTGTAAAATAAACAAGCCCTGTGAAATAACCATATAATAAAGTGGCATTCTGCTCATCCATTCCTAATCCTCCTTCGATTAATTTTTTCGTAAGATAAAGGATCAAAATTGCACGCATTCCATAATAAGAAAAACGCTCCCACATTTCGGTGAAGAACAATAGGTACAAACCTTTAGGATGTCCTGTCTTCTGTACTGTATCCATATTTTGTTGTTAAATTTTTGTTAAGACTGACAAATATAGTTTTTTTTGTGTTTTTGACAAGGTTTTAATTTTATTTTAAACAAAAAAGCTGCAGAATCATTCTGCAGCTTAGTATTTATATTTTCCGGTAAAATTAATTTACTCCTTTCTCTTTCATAATTTTATTAAGTCTCTTCAATATCGATAAGCCCAATAAAGTTGCTAAAAGTAATAAGCCGAAATTCACGATAAAGAAATTAGCTTTATTGTCGTAATCATACCAGAAACTTGCTAAAACTCCTGAAAGTTTGTTCCCGATTGATGTAGAAAGGAAGAATCCGCCCATCATTAATGCGGTTAATCTTGGTGGAGAAAGTTTCGAAACCAAAGATAGTCCCATCGGAGAAAGGCAAAGCTCACCAACTGTAATCACACCATAAGCGGCAACAAGCCATAAAGCCGAAACTTTTACTAATCCATTTTGTCCGGCATAAACTGCTCCTACCATTACCAGACATGATAATGCAGAAATGAATAATCCTAAAACTATTTTTGAAGGTGTGCTCGGTTCTTTCCCTTTTTTACGAAGCATCATGAAAAATGCAACCACAACCGGAGTCAATAAAATTACCCAACCCGGATTGATGGATTGAAATAATTCGGTATTATAAAGATTAACTTTTTCGGTAGGGTTTGCTTCCAGTTTTGCTTTGTCTATTTCAGAAACATTTCTGAAATAAATATCTTTTCCTTGTTCTTTTTGAGGCTTTCCGGAAGCATCTTTTACCGTTTGGTATTGGTCGTCGTAAACCGAAACTTCTTTATCCTGATAATCTTTTTTATCAACTAAATAAATTGCTTCCAAAGGCTTTTCTACAGATGCGGGAACAGTTCTTTCGGTATAATAATTTGCCCAACGTGTTAAAGCGGTTCCATTTTGTTTAAAAACAGCCCAGAACATTAAGCTTACTGCAAAAATTGCAAGCAAAGCCCCGATTGGTTTTTTATCCTCAGTATTCGCTTTTACATATAACATCACGTAGAAGTAAATCACAGGAATACAAGCAAAAATAAATGCATCGGTACTGTTACTTCCGAAAATGTTGCTTCCGAAAATATAGCTTGGTAAAAACCATCCAATTAATCCGAAAATTACAGCAGGTAAAAATACTTTTACCAAAACATCAGATATTTTAGTGTCACCCTCCTGTGCAGGTTTTAAAATATTTGCCTGAATAATATGTCTTTTTCCGATGGTGAAAACTAAAAGACCAACAAACATTCCTACTCCGGCAGTCATGAAAGCAGGTCCCCATCCGTATTTATTTCTCATAAAGGCAGCGATAATGTTGCAGACAAAAGCCCCAATATTGATTCCCATATAGAAAATATTGTAACCTGCATCTTTATTGGCTTTGTAAGGTTCTTCGTTGTATAAATTCCCTAAAAGTGTAGAAATACTTGGTTTGAAAAATCCGTTTCCGATAATAATTAAAGCTAAAGAAGCGTAAAAAAGAGGGAGTTCTTTGAAAAAACCGACTCCGAGATAGCCTAATCCCATCAAAAATCCACCGATGTAAATCGCTTTGATGTAACCTAAAACTCTATCGGCTAAAAATCCACCCAAGAAAGGAGTCAAATATGTTAAGGCGATAAATGTCCCGAAAATATCATCGGCGTTTTTATCATCAAAAGCAAGTCCACCTTTTTCACTGTCGATCATGTAAAGTACGAAAATTCCGAGGATCAGATAATAGCCGAAACGTTCCCACATTTCTGTGAAAAATAGATAGGGAAGTCCTTTAGGATGTTTGGTTTTCATGTATAAGATTTTTACAATTTCACAAATATAAAATTTTAAAAACAATATTTGAATTTTATTAACTTTGAGTAAATAAAAGATGAAAAATGGAAACCACTATAAAAGATATTGAAAGTAATTTAGAAACTTTACCAAAAGAATTTTTATATCAGGTAAATGATTTTATTAATTTTTTAAAATATAAATATTTGAAAGAAAAACAATATGAAATTCCTGAATGGCAGAAAGATGAAGTTAGAAAAAGAATGGAGTATTCTCGAAATAATCCCCAAAGTTTTATTTCTGAATCTGAAATGGATGATTATTTAAAGGGTTTAGAAAGTGGTGACTAAATTAATATACAGCCATTTTGTAAAAAGAGATCTGAAAGAAATCAATGATTGGTACAAGAAAATTAATCAGAAACTATGGAATAATTTAATAAAAGAGTTTCGTTTGAAAATTACTTTTATTAAAGAAAATCCTTTAGCTTTTGATTTGAAATACGACAATAACAGAATTGTTTTTCTTAAAAGATTCCCATATGGAATTCACTATTTCTACAATGAAGAGAAAAATTTAATTGAGATATATTCAGTTTTTCATACTTCCAGAAATCCTGAGCAATGGAAAGATAGAAAATAAAAAATCCGAATCTTATGGAAGACCCGAATTTTTTTTATTATTTAATTTGAATGAATTTTAAAGGTTTTCCAAAATAAAATCCGTCATTTTTTGATATAGCTGAGGTCTTGTCTGTCCGCCGTAAATTCCGTGGTTTTTATCGGGATAAGCCATAAATTCAAACTGTTTTTTGTTTTGAATTAAAGCTTCAGAAAATTCCATAGAATTCTGAAAATGTACGTTGTCATCGGCAGTTCCGTGAATTAATAAAAATTTACCTTTCAACAAATTAGCATAAGTTGTCGGTGAATTTTCATCATAACCAGCCGGATTTTCCTGTGGAGTCAACAAAAATCTTTCAGTATAAACGGAATCATAATATCTCCAATTGGTAACTGGTGCAACGGCAATTCCTGTTTTGAAAACATCTGCACCTTTTGTCATTGCTAAACTCGCCATGTAACCTCCAAAACTCCATCCGAAAATTCCGATTCTTGTTTTGTCGATGTATTTTTGATTACCCAACCATTTTGCAGCAGTAATCTGATCTTCAATCTCATATTTCCCTAAGTTTTTATAGGTTACTTTTTTAAATTTAGCACCTTTAAAACCAGTTCCACGACCATCAACACAAGCAATGATGTAACCTTTCTGAGCCAACATTTCAAACCAAAGTGCGTTTCCGTTATCCCAAGAATTCGCAACCTGTTGAGAACCAGGACCTGAATATTGATACATAAATAAAGGATATTTCTTATTCGGGTCGAAATTTTTAGGTTTAATAATCCATGCATTCATTTGATCTCCTGCTGCATTCGGAATTGTGATAAATTCTTTTACTGAAAAATTATCAGATTGTAATTTTTTAAGCTGATCATCGTTATTCTGAAGTTCTTTAAGCTGTTTCCCATTACCGTCTTTTAATACGAAAGTGTAAGGTTTTGCAGCTGTGGAAGAAGTTTCTATGAAATAATTGTAATTCTTGCTGAAGTTTGCAGAGTTATTTCCATCTGTATTTGAAATCAATTGAGATTTTCCAGTCTGAATATTGATTTTTGAAACCACCTTATTGATGCTTCCTTTTTCTGTAGTCTGCACGAAAATTTCTTTAGACTTCGGATTGTAACCGTAATATTCTGTTACTTCCCAATTTCCTTTTGTTACTTGTTTTTTCAGTTTTCCATCTTTGTCATACCAATATAAATGACGGAAACCGTCTCTTTCAGAAGCCCAAAGGAAAGAGTTATCTTCTAAAAATTCCAAAGTAACATTGTCTGTATCGATCCATTTATCATCACTTTCGGTGAATAATTTTGTTGCTTGACCCGTTTTTGTGTCAACTTTTAAAACATCAGAAGCATTTTGGGTTCTTTGTGAAGTTATTAAAACAATTTCATCCGGATTTGAGGTCTGAATGACATTCGGAATGTAATAATTTTTAAAACTATCTAAATTAACTTTAGTCTTTTTTCCATCTGCTAAATGATAAATGTGCGCTGTTGCAATAGAGTTTTTTTCTCCAGCTTTTGGGTATTTGTAACGCATTTCACTTGGATACAGCGATTTTCCATAAATAGGAATGTAAATTTCCGGAACATCAGTCTCCACTAGTTTTACAAATAAAATATCTGCTGAATTTTTCGTCCATTCATACAATCTTGCATGACCAAATTCTTCTTCATACACCCAATCAGCCAAACCATTCAACACTTTGTTTTTTACACCGTGTTGCGTAATCTGCGTAATTTTTCCTGAGTTTAAATCCTGATAAAACAGATTGTTATCAACGATGAAAGAAATTTTGGTGGCATCAGGAGAAAATCTTGGTTCCTGAACGGCTTTTCCTTCATTTAGACTTACTGTTTTTCCTGATTTTAAATCTTTAATATCGTATTTTCCTAAAAAAGAATGTCTGTAGATTGGCTGACTCTCTTTTAAAAGTAAAATTTTAGACTCATCATCAGAAAATTCATAACTCTCAAAATCTCCGTCGACTAAATTTCCTTCTTTCTGAGAAGTTTTGTAAGAATATTTTGCAATTCCGCCTTGCTCGATGACCAGATAATTTTCACCGTTTTTCATGGATGTGATTCCAGCGATGCCTTTTCCACGGTAATAACCTGAATAAATTTTATCTAAAGTAATTTCCTGTGCAGAGATATTTTGAAATGCAGCAAGAACTGTAAGTGTAAGTATGAATTTTTTCATTTCTAATTTTAAAGAAATCCAAAGATAATAATTTTATTAAACCGAAATTAAAAAGGTGTTTTGGCAGAAAAATTGAATATGTTTTATATCAAAGAAATTAATTATGGAAACGAAAGAAAACAACAAAAAGTTAAATCGCTACGAATTGGAGAATCAAGTTATTTTTACAGGATTTTCCTCTTTCAGCGATGCTGAAAATTATATTCAAAATAAAGGAGGTGAATTAGTAGAAGTAGCTTTTAAAGATGGAAATGATAATCCGCAAATTACTTCAGAAGCTGGTTTGATTGAAAAAAAACTTCACTATTTTGTAGAAGCCGGACCAGAATATAAATTTATTCATTCTTCTGATCCCGGTTTTAAACAATACGCAGATGAACTTCAGAAAATTAAAGCTAATCAAGATAAAACAGGACCTGAAGAAAGATATTTTGCAAGTTTTGAAATTGAGAATGCAGAAGATCCGATTATTGTCATTAAAAATGACCTGTTAGAATCTGTTACTTCAAGAGAACGTTCGAAATATCTAAAACACGCAGATGTTTATGAAATAGGTGTTTCTACAGCTAAATAATAGTTGCATTTTTTATAAATAAAAAACCGTGAATCATTTTTCACGGTTTTTTACTTTTTTATTTGTTGTACATGATAGAGTAATATTCATCTGCCATTCTATCGCTATTAAAATTGTCTTTTACATCTTTCATAGAATTGTGCTGAATTTTTCTCCATTTATCATGCTGATCGTAATAGGTTGGAAGAATCTCGTTTTCCAGAATTTCATATAATTTATTTAAATCATAATTATCCTGTTCGTAAATGCTCATGTTTACATAATCTGCTTTTGGTACTACGAAAGAGTTTTCTCCATGTTTTGCAAATTCAGGAATCCAGCCGTCGTCAGTTGAAAGATTTATAGACCCGTTCATTGCAGCAGTCATTCCTGAAGTTCCTGAAGCTTCTCTTGGAACTCTAGGATTATTTAGCCATAAATCTGAACCTTGTTTTAAAGATTTACTTAATGAAAGTTCATAACCCGTCAAAACTGCCATGTTTTTGTGGTTTTTGCTTTCTTCAACCAAAACATTGAACATCGAAATCGAAGAATAATCCATCGGATAAGGTTTTCCAGCCCAAATAATTTGCACCGGATATTTCGGATTGTTTAATAATTTTCTGAATCTTTCTTTATCGTGCAAAAGCAAATCTGCTCTTTTGTATCCTGCAAATCTTCTCGCCCAAACAATAGTGAAAACATTTGGATCAAATAAATTTCCTGTTTGATCTGCAACAATTCTGAATAATCTTTTCTTTAAAATTTTCTTTCTGTAATCGAAAAGAGTGTCGTTGTTTTCGTCTTTAGAAATATATAACTCTTTGTCACCCCAATATTTGAAATCCTGAGCATTTGTGATTGATTTAATTTCACAAATTCCTGGGTATTTGCTCCACATTGCTCGGGAAACTTCACCGTGAAGTTTTGAAACTCCATTTGCAATTCTTGCCATTTTCAAAGCACAAAGCGAGTGGTTGAACAATTCTCCATCCGAACCTTCAATTTTTTTAGCTTCTTCCATGCTTAAACCTGAAAAATAAGACATGTCGTAGCATAATTTCAGATTGTGTTTTTCGTTTCCGGCTTCTTCAGGAGTATGTGTGGTGAAAACCAGTTTCTCTTTTACTTTTTGAATGTTTCCGTTGTATTTTTTCAATAAATGAAATGCCGCAGGAAGACCGTGAGCTTCGTTCAAATGATAAACATCTCTTTCAAGATTCATTTCATCTAAAAGTTTTGCACCGCCTTTTCCAAGCAAAATATATTGGGCTAATTTCGTAGATTCATTGGCGTCATATAATCTGTGGCAGATTGTTTTTGAAATATGATCATTTTCCGGAACATCAGTTGACAGGAAAAACATCGGTGCTGTATTGAAAATTTCTGGGTCAAGATACCACACTTTTACCCAAACCGGCGCACTGTGTATTTCTATCTGAAATTTAATTCCGGTATCTTCCAAAAAGCTGTACATTTTTTTTGTCCAGACTGGCTGTAAAGTTTGGTCGTGGTTTCTCGCCTGATCGTAATAGCCGAATTTCCATAGAATTCCGATTCCGATGAGATCCTGATTAAGATTGTAAGCACTTCTCATATGAGAACCGGCTAAAAAACCAAGTCCGCCGGAATAGACTTTAAGAACTTGCTCTAAGGCAAATTCCATTGAAAAATAGGCGACTTTTTTAGTGTATTTTGGGTTGATGCTGAAAGGCATCTGAAAATTTTTGAAATCCATTGTGTTATTAATTAAAAAGGTTGGGATTAGATTTATAGTAATAAGTTACTATTCCGGTCAAAATAATAGATATGATTAAAAAATTTATAGTGAGGCTTAGAACTAAATTAAAAATTACTTTACCTATTTCAAATTTTGATAACAATTGTATGATCGTCCAGATGAAAACTCCAATAACCAAAATGTTGGATAAAATCATTGTTCCGGGTAATGCTTTATTTACAAAATAAAAAACTATACTGATAATCATAATCTGGATCGTACAAAATGATAATATAAGTAACCATTCTAAATAATTGTATTTTGTCATTTTTTTAAATATAAAATAGAAACCAATTGCCAAAATGGGAATTTGTATTAAGTACAAAAGAGTAAGGTGACTAAAAATCCATTCTAAAGCAGGAACTGCAATTTGCAATATTCTTTTTCCTATTTCGGATTGATTATTAGTATTTAATTTTGCTGCATTTATAATATGATCGTTATATAAATAATGTTTAATCAAAACCAGTATAGTCGACAAAATAACAATAAATATAATAGGACTAAAGTGATTCTTTCTTTTACCTTCCAGATATTCTCTGATCATAATTCCAGGCTTTGTAAATAAAGCTTTGGTAGTATGTATAATACCGCCATCAAGGTGCAATATTCCGTGAATTAACTCATGAATAACATAATGTAAATTAATTTTGTGAGTATCTGTGTTTTGCCCGCATTTTGAGCAGAATTTATCATCTTCATTTAAACTGTGATGGCAGTTTCTACATTCCGCATGAGTAGCATCCATAAATAAGAATTTATTCAAAGATAAAAATTCAAATGAAAAATCAAATATTAAATGATTTTTAAATTTTTTGTTTTTATCTAAACGTATCTTATTATTTCATATATTTAATCGTAATTTTTTGATAATCAAAAACTTTCGGCTCAACCGTGAAAACCATGTGTTATTATTAATCTTAAAAAACCACACATGAAAAAAGCTTTTTCTGATGAAGATTTAATTAAAAATCTGAGCTTATATTATCTCAATCGACATTTGAAAAAAAAGCCGATGGAGAAGTATCATCAAAAAATTGACGAGTCTAAGCTTCATGACCGTGAAAAATACAAGAAAAAAGCAGAGATTTTATTGCTCAATTCTTTTATGCATCATTTTCCGGAAGTTACATTTGAAAATTTCACTTGCGAAAGTCCTGACTTTATCGCAAAACTCAACGACAAAAAAATAGGAATCGAGTTAACGGAAGTAATCAACCATCTTGAAATGAAAAAGATGGAGAGCAATTTAAACAAGATTTTCCGTCAGGCTGAAATACTATTAGAACAAGAAGACACTACCAAATATCGTGGTGTTTATTTTTTAGAATTCTACCCAAATATCAAATTTGATTCTTTAGAAAACCAACAGGAAATTATTTTAAATATCTATAAAAGCATTAAAAAAGGAAAACCTTTTGGATGTGTAAAATCAATCAGAAAATCTTCCCATCGCAGAAATGTTTTTATTACTTATGAATACAATATGAATCTTTTTGATGAATTGTGTTCTGAAAAAATTTTAGAATTAATCGAAAAAAAGAACGAAAAATTCCCTTATTACGATACTTCAGTCGATGAATGTTGGCTGGTTATCGTTTCAGATATGAACTCTCTTGCATCGAGATATACTTTCATTCAGGACAGGGAACATTTAAATGAAGTAAAGAGCCCATTTCATAAGATTTTTCATCTTGAAAACCTTTGTGGGAATATGACGAGCATTAAATAGTTTTATTAATTTGATGTAAATAATTTAATTAAATAAGTTTTTTATTAATAAATATTTTGTTTTTGTCAATATTTGGTGATTTTAATTTAAAATTGTTATATTTGATGTACTATTAACTTATAAACCAAATTAGACATGAAAAAAACTCTACTTTTTATTCTTTTTTGTATTTCTCAGACTTTTTATTCCCAGGCAGATTGCTCTACAGCTTTAGCAGTATGCGGAAATTCCAGCATTACCTACAATCCTACAGGTGTAGGTTTGGTAAATGAGACAATAGGTGGTTGTATTAGTTCGGGAGAGCATAATTCGATTTGGTATAAACTTACCATTGCAACTAGCGGAACTTTAACTTTTGACTTGATTCCCACAAATTCAGGAGCAGATTATGATTGGGCAATTTTCGGCCCTAATGCAGTTTGCGGAAATTTAGGTTCACCAATCCGTTGTAATGCGGCAACTGTGATTGGTGTCGGTGCTTCAACAGGAATGAATATGACGAGCACCGTTATAAGTGCAGCGGGAGGTTCTACGACTCCTTATTGTCAATATTTAGATGTTGTTGCGGGACAAACATATTATTTGTTTATTGATAACTGGGTTGGAGCAGGAAGTACAACAACGGCTCCGTTTTCTTTAACTTGGGGCGGAACGGCTACTTTGGCTTCTCCTTTTACAAATCCTGCGTTGCAGCCCAATCCTTTTGTTCCTCCAGGAATTCCAGCTGCGAATCCTGCAGATCCGCGTGAAATTCTTATCTGTTCAAGTCCTGCTTTGTTTGATTTCAGTACATTAACTCCGGGAATTTTAAATGGAAATCCGAACTTTACAATTTCTTATCATACTACACAAAATAACGCACTTTCCGGAACAAGCCCGATTACGGCGCCTATCATTGTGAATACTACAACGACTTACTACTACAGTATTCATTATCAAGATCCTACAAATCCTAATAATGCTCTTAATTCGTGTCGACAAATTGGTGCTTTTAAATTTAAATTAGGAAATATTACAGCAAATGATGTTACTATTTTTGCTTGTAACAATAATAAACAAGGACAGGGAGTTTTTAATTTGACAACAGCAAATGTCTATAGTGGTTCGTTAAGCGTTACAACTACTTATTTCCCAACTTTAGCTAATTTGAACGCAGGAACGGGACAGATTAGTAATCCTAGTCAACATCAATCTGCAGAAGGAACGGTTTATGCTTTGGTAAAAACTGGTGACGGTTGCTCAGATATCGCAGTAATTACGCTTAGTTTTTATCCTGAAGTTGTGGTTAATGATACTACTTTAAGATTTTGTACGATTGATCCAGATCTTAAAACTGCTTCTTTTAATCTTTCAACAGCGAATGTAACTGCACAAACAGGAACCACAAAAAAATATTATCCGTCACTTACAGATACAACAAATGATACCAACCAAATATCACTTTTCACAAATTATATTTCTCCAAATGGAGTTGTTTATGTAAGAGTAATCAGTGCAAACGGATGTTACGGTATTGCTAAAATTACGTTAGAAGTAATTCCATTGGTTTACTCTACAGTTTTAAAAGATAAAACGATCTGTATTGAAGACAGAACGACTTTGGACGCAGGAGCAGGATTTAGCGGATATGAGTGGAGTACAGGAGCAACAACTCAGATTATTTCTGGTGTTGGCGTCGGAACTTATTGGGTGAAATTGAAAACAGGTGACTGTATCGCTCTTCAAACGGTAAAAGTGTATCCTTCGGAACAACCTGTTATTGCAAGTGTTGATATTTCTAATACAACAGTTACGATTAACGTAAACGCAGGAACAGCTCCTTATAAATATTCAATGGATGGGATTTTATGGCAAGATTCTAACGTATTTACAAACATTAAAAGAGGCGATCATAAAATTTATGTAAAAGATGCTTATGATTGTGAGCCGATTGAAATTGGAATTGTAGTTCCAAATCTTGTCAATGTAATTACTCCAAACGGAGATGGTATTAATGATATTATTGATTATTCGGCTTTGGCAAACAAACAGAATTTAATATTTAATATCTTCGACAGATACGGAAACAAAATTTTCCAGGCTGATAAATTCAATAATTATAAATGGGACGGAACTTCAGGAAACAAAAAAGTCCCTACAGGAAGTTATTGGTATTCTGTGTCATGGAATGAAAATGACAAAAAAGGTACTCCAATTAAATATACAGGTTGGGTACTGGTGAAAAACAGAGAATAATAGAATAATTTTGAATAATTAATATAACAAAAGCCATTTCCAAAAGAGATGGCTTTTTAGCTGAATGCTTCAGTATCTTTGAAATAATCTGATAAATAAAGAATTTTACCCGATTCTGAAAACTGTATGATTGTACAAATTTGGTTTCTGTACGAATCTCTTCCAGAAAGATTTCCTAAAGAATCAGTTAAGTAAAAATATTTATCATTTCCCAAATTGAAAATTTCAGAAACATTCCATTCGATGTTTTCATATCGTCTGAAAATAGCTCTGAATAACGCCAAAACCCGAGTTTTTCCTGAAATTTCTTTTGCAGGCGGAATCCAGATTACAGTTTCATCATTAAACCATTTTTCAAGTTCCTGAAGATTTAAGGAGTTCAAATCCTGCATAAAATGGCTTATCTTACAATTCATAGGCTGCAATTTACTATTATATACGTGAAAAATGCTAAATTGGTTTTAAATTAACTAAAATGCAAGATTTATTTATAAAACGTTTCGAGTATTACAAAATGCTTGGTGATAAATCATTTGAGCAACTTTCGGACGAACAGATTTTCTGGCAATTTAATGAAGAAAGCAATTCAATTGCAGTTATTGTCAAACATATTGCAGGAAATATGTTGTCGAGATGGACTAATTTTTTAACGGAAGACGGCGAAAAATCCTGGCGAAATCGTGATGAAGAATTTACCAATACTTTCAAAACAAAAGCTGAGGTTTTAGATTTTTGGGAAAAAGGCTGGAAATGTTTTTTCGATGCTTTAAATCAGATTAATGAAGAAAATCTAAATTCTACAATTTATATCAGAAACGAACCTCATTCAGTAATTGATGCGATATTCCGTCAATTGGCACATTATCCTTATCACATCGGGCAAATTGTTTTTATCGCTAAAATGATTAAAAATAACGATTGGAAAACACTTTCCATTGCAAGGAATAAATCTGACGACTTTAATTCTGAAATGAAAGATAAATTTAGATAGTTGGCATGAAAAACTTTTTAATACATAGTAAAGAAATTGTCTCTGATTTGTTTTTAGAAAGGAATATCACAGATTTTCATTCTGCTTGTCAATTTATTTCCCAATTGCCTTACAAGAGGAATTATGATAAAAGTAATATCCATTGTGTTTTTGATGATTTGGGCGGAACTTGCAGTACAAAACATGCCGTTTTACGCAAATTAGCACTTGAAAATAACCAGCCAAACGTCAAATTAATTCTTGGAATCTTTCAAATGGATTCCGAATACACCAGGAAAATTAAAAATACGCTGGAAGAATTTAAGCTTGATTACATCCCCGAAGCGCATAATTATTTAAAAATTGAGAACGAGTATTTTGATTTTACAAAACCTGAATCTGATTATACTCAGTTTAAAAATAAATTGCTGATTGAAAGAGAAATAGAATTCAATGAAATTGTTTATGAAAAGATTTCGTTTCATAAAAATTTTCTTCAAAAATGGATTGATACAGAGCTTATTCCTTACACTTTAAATGAAATTTGGGATATTAGAGAACAATGTATCAAAGATTTGCAAAAGAATGATGAGGTTGAAATTCATTATTCATCTCCGGTTTGCTATCAAAACAGTGCGGAAATTAGTAATGAATACAAACAATAGATTCAATCGATTTACTATTCATATTAAATTGATTATCTTTGCACCCACAAAATTCAGGAACAATAAATGTCTCACTTTCATAGAACTGCCGCATTTCACACCCTTGGCTGCAAATTAAATTTTGCGGAAACATCCACTATTGCCCGTCAATTAACAGATGCAGGTTATGATAAGGTGAGTTTTGATGATAAAGCAGATATTTATGTTATTAATACTTGTTCGGTTACAGAAAACGCAGATCGTGAGTGTAAACTTCACGTAAAAAGAGCCATGAAAGCCAATCCTGAAGGTTTGGTGGTAATTGTTGGATGTTATGCTCAGTTGAAACCTGAAGAAATTTCACAAATTACAGGTGTTGATTTGGTTTTAGGAGCCAAAGAAAAATTCAATATTCTAAGCTATCTTGATGATTTGGAAAAATCTGAAAGTGAAGGTGTTGTACATTCATGCGAAATTGAAGAAACCGATTTTTTCATTGGAAGTTATTCCATTGGTGACAGAACCAGAGCTTTCTTAAAAGTTCAGGATGGATGTGATTATAAATGTACTTACTGTACGATTCCTTTGGCTAGAGGAATTTCTCGTTCAGATACCATCGAAAACGTTATTAAGAATGCCAGAGAAATTGCGGCGAAAGACATCAAAGAAATTGTTTTAACTGGTGTAAATATCGGCGATTATGGTAAAGGCGAATTTGGTAACAAAAGACACGAACATACTTTCTTAGATTTAATTTCAGAATTAAATGAAGTTGAAGGAATAGAAAGAATTCGTATTTCATCGATTGAACCGAACCTTTTGAAAGATGAAAGTATCGAATTAGTTTCAAAAAGTAAGAGTTTTGTTCCGCATTTTCATATTCCTTTGCAATCAGGAAGCGATGATTTATTGAAAAAAATGAAGCGTCGTTATTTAACGAAATTATACAACGACAGAGTTAATAAAATTCGTGAAGTAATGCCCGATGCGGCAATTGGTGTTGATGTAATTGTTGGTTTTCCTGGCGAAACTGAAGAGTTGTTCATGGAAACCTATAATTTCCTTAATGAACTTCCGATTAGTTATCTGCATGTTTTCACCTATTCTGAAAGAGAAAACACAGAAGCTGTTGGAATGGATGGAATTGTTCCGATTCCTGAAAGAAAAAAACGCAACAAAATGCTTAGAATTTTATCTGAAAAGAAAAAGATGGCATTTTATCAAACTCAGCTCGGAAAAACACTTCCTGTACTTTGGGAACACGAAAACAAAGACGGAAAAATGTTTGGCTTCACAGAAAATTATGTGAGAGTACAAAAAGATTTTGACCAATCTTTCGTTAATCAAATCGAATTCTTAAAATTAGAAAAAATCCTGTCAGATGGCACGGTTTCTGTGCACTCTTCCTACGAAAGTTTTTTAGCGAAAGCATAGTCTTTCTGCTAAATTTCCATTAAATTTATTCTTTAACATTTTTAAATCTACATTCTTATGAGAGATAAGTTTTTATCTTGGGGAATTGTATTGGTTTTGGCTACCTTGGTGGTGTCATTACTAATCAAAGCGCATTATTGGATTCCAACACTTTTGGCGGCTATTTATGCTTTAGGTGTTTACAATGCTTATCAAAGTAAACACGCAATTTTAAGAAACTTCCCTGTTTTAGGGTATTTCAGGTATTTTTTTGAGGGAATTTCTCCTGAAATGCAACAATATTTTATCGAAAGAGAAACGGATGGAAAACCTTTTCCTAGAAATCAGCGTTCAGCAGTTTACAGAAGAGCAAAAAATTTAAGCGATACTGTTCCTTTTGGAACTCAATTAGAAGTCAATCATAGAAAATATGAAGGAATTAAGCATTCTATTTATGCTAAATCTCCAAAAGAAGAACTTCCACGAGTTTGGGTCGGAGGTGAACAGTGTACGCAGCCTTATCATGCATCTCTTTTTAATATTTCGGCAATGAGTTTTGGTGCGTTAAGTGACAGAGCCCAAATTTCATTAAATAAAGGCGCAAAAAAAGGAAATTTTTATCATAATACAGGAGAAGGTGGAATTTCTCCGCATCATTTGGAAGGTGGCGACCTTTGCTGGCAAATTGGAACTGGATATTTTGGATGTAGAGATGATGAGGGGAAATTTAATCCTGAATTATTTACAAAATATTCTACGCTTCCAAGTGTGAAAATGATTGAGATTAAATTATCTCAAGGCGCAAAACCAGGTCACGGTGGTGTTTTGCCAGGAGTGAAAAATACTCCGGAAATTGCGAAAATTCGTCACGTACAACCAGGTCTTACGATTATTTCTCCGCCTTCACATTCTTCTTTTTCGAATGCTGCAGGATTATTAAATTTTGTCAAACAATTAAGAGAACTTTCTGGCGGAAAACCTGTCGGATTTAAATTGTGCATCGGTGATACTAAAGAGTTTGAAGATATTTGTGTTCAGATGAATGTTTTAAAAATCTATCCTGATTTTATTACAATTGATGGAGCAGAAGGTGGAACTGGAGCTGCTCCACCGGAATTTTCAGATGGAGTAGGAATGCCTTTAGAACCCGCTTTGATTTTCGTAAACAGAACGCTGAAAAATTATAATTTAAGAGATAAATTAAGAGTCATTGCAAGCGGAAAAGTTCTGACGAGTTTGGATATTTTGAGAGCTGTCGCAATGGGAGCAGATATGTGTAATAATGCGAGAGGATTTATGTTTGCTTTAGGCTGTATTCAGGCATTGAGATGTAATAACAACAATTGTCCGACCGGAGTTGCAACGCAGGATAAAATGTTGATTAAAGGATTAGATGTTACCGATAAAGCAGAAAGAGTTTATCATTTTCATAAAAATACTTTACACACTTGTAATGAATTAATTGCTGCGGCAGGAAGAAGTTCTTATGAAGAAGTTGATGCATCTATGTTTATGAGAGGTGATGAATTTGAACATCTTTCAGATAAATATTTTCCTGATATTTTAGGAAATGTGAGATAAACGGAAAAATAAAAACGGCTTCAAAATGTTTTGAAGCCGTTTTTATTATTTTAACTGAGATTATTGTTGATCTACAGGTCTTGTTTCTGTATGATAAATCTGGAAATTAAAAACAAAGGTTATGTTTTTAAGACCGTAGTAATTTTCATTTCTTGCAAAAGCAGCTTTTGAAGGAACGATGATTACCCCTTGTAAATTAGGTAAATTACTGTTTGGAAGATTTTGAAATCCATTGAAATATTTTAATCCTTCTTTAAGACCTGGAATTTCATAATAGCTACGTGGTTTTGCATCTGTAACGATATTTTTTTTAGCGTAATAAAATGTAGGATCTGTAACTGGAGAACCGCTGCCGTCGAGAGTATTTAATAAACTACCATAAGAAGTTAATGATACATTTCCATCTGTTTCTGTTGCTAAATAATAATTAGCTCTCATCATTGTTTTAATAAGACTACCTGTAGTAATTGAATTTGAGTCTGTATTAATTGGTACCCCCGGATTGGGTTGAGCTCCGTCTCTTTTAATATAAATAACTCCGGAAGGAAGTGTAACTGGGCTTAGCTGAGAAAGTTTTTTCTCATTATCATCAGAAGTATCTGAACTGCTGAAAGCTTTTATGTTTCCTTGAGAATCTAAGTAGTT
Source organism: Chryseobacterium formosum (assembly GCF_026460885.1). GTDB lineage: Bacteria > Bacteroidota > Bacteroidia > Flavobacteriales > Weeksellaceae > Chryseobacterium > Chryseobacterium formosus. The sequence goes on along the minus strand of NZ_JAOVZW010000010.1, from coordinate 155,204 downwards.
GTTATCCATAAATTTTTGGATAGCCTGGTCATCGTATGTATTTCTTACATTAATATCTTCCGGTTCTACGAAAGTTTCCACTTCATCATCCTTTTTACAAGCTGCGAAACACAATGATCCTGCAAGGATATACAAAAATATTTTTTTCATTTAAAAAACTTTAATTACTTTACAAATAATATAACGACAAAAGTATAAAAAAATATGAGAATAGATAAATTTTTGTGGAGTATTCGTTTTTATAAAACAAGATCGGTATCTGCGGATGAAATAAAAAAGAACAGAGTTTCTATCGGAGCATCGGTCGTAAAGTCCTCAAAAGAAGTGAAAGAAGGAGATGTTATTAAAATTCGTAAAAACCAAATTGAGTATAAAATTAAAGTCATTCAGATTCCTAAAAGTAGAATAGGAGCTAAATTGGTTTCGCTTCATATAAAAGATGTTACAGATAAAGATCAATATGAACAGTTAATGATGCGTAAAATGTCTCAGGAATATTACAGAAATAGAGGAGAGGGAAGGCCTACCAAAAAAGACAGACGTGATATGGATGATTATGTTGAAAATGATGTCACTGCAGATTTTACAGATTGGGATGATTTCTTTGGTGAAGATGGAAGTGATTCTGAAAAAGAAGATTAATATATAAAACAAAAAGCTCTAGAGATAGAGCTTTTCTGTTATTTCGTTGATGATGTCTTCAGGATTTTTATTGTCTGTATTGATACTAAATTGAGCTTTTCCGTAAAAAACATTTCTTTCAAATAAATGTTTTGCAATAAATTCGGGTAAATCTTCATCGGAAATTTTGGCAATTAGAGGTCTTTTTTCTTTTTGTTTTGAAATTCTTTCTGCTAAAGTTGCAATCGAAGCTCTCAAAAAAACGCTCTTTGAATTATTATTAATAATTTCCATGTTGTTATAATAAGCCGGAGTTCCTCCTCCCAGACTCAAAACGATGTTTTCCTGAGTAGCTAAAATTTCCTCCAAAGTTTCTCTTTCTAGCTTTCTAAAGTAAATTTCTCCCTTTTTCTCGAAGATTTCAGGGATTGTCAGTTTATTTCGCCTAGAAATTTCTTTATCTAGGTCAATTAATTTGAAATTTATTTTATCGCTTAATATTTTGGAAATGTGAGATTTGCCACTTCCCATGTATCCGACTAGTGAAATTATCATGAATTTATTTTAAACAAATTTGCGAAAAAGTTTTGAGATAATGAAAAAAGTCCTATCTTTGCACCACTAAAAACAAGGGACATACTTAACACTGAAACTTGATAATAAAGTGACCGACTCGGTAGCTCAGCTGGTAGAGCAATACACTTTTAATGTATGGGTCCTGGGTTCGAATCCCAGCCGGGTCACTAGCAAAAAATCTTACAAATTCGTAATTTTTTTTGCCTGCGTGGTGAAATTGGTAGACACGCCATCTTGAGGGGGTGGTTTCCTAAGGATGTGCTGGTTCGAGTCCAGTCGCAGGCACTGCAGAAAAAAATATTTAATTAATTATTGATATTATATAAAAATAATTTTATATTTGTCGTCGTTAATTTGATGTGACCGACTCGGTAGCTCAGCTGGTAGAGCAATACACTTTTAATGTATGGGTCCTGGGTTCGAATCCCAGCCGGGTCACTAGCAAAAAATCTTACAAATTCGTAATTTTTTTTGCCTGCGTGGTGAAATTGGTAGACACGCCATCTTGAGGGGGTGGTTTCCTAAGGATGTGCTGGTTCGAGTCCAGTCGCAGGCACTGCAGAAAAAAATATTTAATTAATTATTGATATTATATAAAAATAATTTTATATTTGTCGTCGTTAATTTGATGTGACCGACTCGGTAGCTCAGCTGGTAGAGCAATACACTTTTAATGTATGGGTCCTGGGTTCGAATCCCAGCCGGGTCACTAGCAAAAAATCTTACAAATTCGTAATTTTTTTTGCCTGCGTGGTGAAATTGGTAGACACGCCATCTTGAGGGGGTGGTTTCCTAAGGATGTGCTGGTTCGAGTCCAGTCGCAGGCACTGCAGAAAAAAATATTTAATTAATTATTGATATTATATAAAAATAATTTTATATTTGTCGTCGTTAATTTGATGTGACCGACTCGGTAGCTCAGCTGGTAGAGCAATACACTTTTAATGTATGGGTCCTGGGTTCGAATCCCAGCCGGGTCACAAGTTTACTGAAAAGTAAATTTTTTTCATATTAATATTTTGTGATTTGGTGTTCAAAGGCTTCCATTAGGAAGCCTTTGATTTTTTATGTCAGTTCACAAATGCATATTGTCAATTAATCGTACTCCATCTACATTTACCACGATAAATGCTCTGTAAGAATTTCCTTCTTCTTTTTTGTTGATTTCTTTTAACGTGTTTTCATCAGCAATTAAAAAATATTCTAATTCCATATTTTCCTGATTAGTGAATATTTCATTTACTTTATCTTTTATTTCTGAAATAGAAATACTTTTAAACCAATCTTTAACTTGAGTTAATGTTTCGTAAATGATTTTAGAATCTTCTCTTCTTTGTTCAGACAAACGTTGATTTCTTGAGCTTAAAGCTAAACCGTTTTCGGCTCTGTAGATATCTACTCCTTTTATATTGATAAAAAGCTGTTTTTTCTCAACCATTTTTTTGATGATGGCTAATTGTTGGAAATCTTTTTCTCCAAAATAAGCGTTATCTGGTTTTACCTGTCTGAAAAGTTCTTCAACCACAGTTCCTACACCGTCAAAATGTCCAGGTCTTGATTTTCCTTCCATTTCATTTTCCAATCCATCATAATCGTAGCGTTGGCTTTCCGTCTTTTCTGGATAAATATCTTCAACTTGTGGAAGATAAACTGCATCAACCAAACCTGAGTTTTCAAGAATTGAGATGTCTCGATCGGTGTCTCTTGGATATTTTTCTAGATCTTCAGCATTGTTAAACTGTGTGGGATTAACAAAAATTGAAGAAATTACCAAGTCGTTTTCTTTTCTCGCTGATTCATATAGAGAAAGGTGCCCATTGTGCAGAGCTCCCATTGTTGGTGCAAAACCAATCTTTTTGCCCATTTCTTTCTGTCTTTCAATGAAATCCTGAAGCGTTTTTTTATTTTTTAGAACTTCCATAGTTTATTTTAATAACAATTCAAAAATACTAAATATTAGAGAATTCATTTTTAGTTTTAATACATTAATGTCAACAACTATCGTAAAAAAATGTTAATTAGAATAATGTTGAATGTTTTTTCGTAATTTTGCAAATTAAAGCATTATTTAAAATTATATAAAAATTATATGCCCAATCAGAAAATACTGTACATTACCACAGAGATGTACCCTTATCAGGAAGACACGAATTTAGCAGCGGTGGTAAACAAAATGGCACTTAAAATGCACCAAGAAGGCAATGATGTAAGAGTTTTTATGCCACGATTTGGACAGATAAGTGAAAGGAAATTTCAGCTTCATGAGGTGATTCGCCTTTCGGGAATGAATATTATTATTAACGATTTAGATCAGCCTTTAATTATTAAAGTAGCTTCTTTACCGGGTGAAAGACTTCAGGTTTATTTCATCGATAACGAAGAATATTTTAAGAGAAAACAATATTATTTTGATGATGAAGGAGTAGCGTATGAAGATAACGACGAAAGAGCAATCTTCTTTGCACGTGGTGTGATTGAAACGATTAAAAAACTAAACTGGGTTCCGGATGTTATTCATTTGAATGGATGGATGTCTTCTTTTGTGCCTATTTATCTTAAAACTTACTACAAATCTGATACTTACTTCAAAGATGCTAAAATTGTTCTTTCATTATATAATGAAAAGGATGCTCCTTTAGCTGGAAACGTAGGTGAGAAATTGAAATTCGATAATATTTCAGATTTAAATGCGTTAAATAACCCTAGCTTCGAAAGTTTCGTGATTGAAAGTATGAATTACGTTGACGAGGTTGTGAAAGGTGACGAGTTCCTGAATGGTGAACTTGACAAAGCATTTAATGAAACTTCTACTTCAAAGTCTGAATATTTGGATGTAGAATCTATCAGTAAACTATATTAATATACATTTTGATGATTTATAATATTAGAAAAATTTTCACTATCCTTTCTGTTATGGTTTTGGGTGGTGCATTAGTTTATAATTGTGAACCGGAACCAGATTCTTTGGGAGAACAATTGTTTTTAGATGGTGCCGCAAATGGAAATGAATCTTCTTATGATCTTATTGCCTATAATATCAAAAATAACGATTCAATAAGAACAGATGCCTTTAAGCTTTTGGATTTAATTAGTACAAGTTCTACTTCTTCAAGAGCTGTTTTAGGAGCGTTTAATGAGAGTCAGTTTGGGATGCAGAGAGCTTCTTATTTTACTCAAGTAAGATTGGCGACTTATAATCCTGATTTTGGGACTAACGCAGTTGTAGATTCTGTAGTTTTGGTTGTTAAGCCTGTTTATCGTGCAGATTCACTTAAAGCAACTACAACAGATGAGAATTATATTTATCCTGATGGAAATGTAGATGCGAAAAAAGTTGTTAGCACATATCCTATTACAAAATTTGGAAAAGCTAAAAAAAGTTTAACGCTTGAAGTACGTGAAGTATCAGATTTTATGAATGGCTTTAATGATATCGTGTATTCTGATAAGAAATTTGAAACATATACTCCTGTTTTAGGTTCAAAAGAAATTGCAGATGGTAATGTAAGTTCAGTTACTATTACAAAAGATTCTGATAATTCAGCATTATTTACTTCTGCGTCGCCTGCTATAAGAATTAAATTATCTGATGCGAATACATTATTTCAAACAAAAATTATTAATAAAAAAGGGCAACCTGAACTGAATAGTGTTTCAAACTTCATCAGACATTTCAGAGGACTAAAAGTTTCTGTAACTAATATTGATGGTTATTTATTCCAGATCTATCCAAATGATATGGAATTAATCATGTATTATAAGAGTGATTTGGTTGATTCTAATGGTACAACTACAAGACCTCAGACGAAATACGCTTTCGATTTAAAATCAGCAAACACGCATTCTGGTTACTATGAATATAATAGAGCAGGAGCCACAATTCAAACCTATGCTAATGGAAATACTGCAACAGGAGATTTGAAACTTTATGCTCAAGGAATGGGAGGGAACTCAATTGGTGTAAAATTCCCGGTTGCTACAATTAATAAGCTTAAAGAGTTGTATCAAACTAATAAAGCTGCTATTATCAGTGCTAAAATCAGAATTTACACAGATAAATCTCAATGGTCAAATGCTTATCCAAAACCATCTAGTTCCGATCTTACAATCGTACAAAGGGATAAAGATGCGGAAGGAAAACCTACAACAGCTTACACAACAGATTATACCTCATTGGGAGCTGCGTTTATTCCTGTGAGAGCTTATGATGTAGATAAAAATCCTGCTTACTATGATTTTACTGTAACGCAGTCGCTTAAAGACATCGTAGAGTCTACTACCAATGTTGATTATAGTAACAGATATTTTAAAATAGATCTTTCTCAATTTTTACCAAATTCTTCTGGTGCTTTAGCAGGATATGCTTACACATCAAGATCATTTTCTCCATTAAGAGCAGTGTTTGTTGGTTCAGATCCTACAAATGCAGACAATGATACAACAGTTACTCCAAATGAAATAAAACTGAGAGTGACTTACGGAACAAAAAAATAAAAAACTAAAAATACTTAAAAACACTTGATTAAATTATGTGCGGAATAGTTGGTTATACAGGTTTTCAAGATGCCTATGATATTGTCATCAATGGTCTTAGAAGATTAGAATACAGAGGTTACGACAGTGCCGGAATTGTGTTGGAGAATGAAACCAGCAGCTTTAGTGTTGAAAAAACTAAGGGAAAAGTAGATGACTTGGTTAATATTGCCAGTAATTTAAGAGGGACTGCAAAAATAGGTATGGGACACACTCGCTGGGCGACTCACGGTGTTCCAAGTGATAGAAATTCACATCCGCATGTTTCAAATAATGGTAAAGTGGCTATTGTTCACAATGGTATTATCGAAAACTATGATACTATTAAAACAATGCTTACCGAAAAAGGATTCTCATTTAAATCTGAGACCGATACTGAAGTTTTAGTTAATCTAATTCAGTATTTTACAGATTTAAATATTGAAACGGATTTTCCTACAGCTGTAAGATATGCATTAAATGAAGTTTATGGAGCTTACGCAATTACTGTAATGCACGAAGATTATCCAGGTATTTTAGTTGTTGCAAGATTAGGTTCTCCTTTAGCAATCGGTATCGGTGAAAAAGAATATTTCATCGCATCTGATGCTTCTCCTTTCGTAGAATTTACAAAAGAAGCTATTTATCTTGAAGAAGGTCATATGGCGACAATTTCTTTAGAAGGTGGTGTTGATATCAGAACAATTACAGATAACTCTAAAATTATTCCTGAAATTCAGGAGCTTAAATTAAGCTTAGAGCAAATCGAAAAAGGTGGTTATGAGCATTTTATGCTTAAAGAAATTTTCGAACAGCCAAAATCTATTCACGATACAATGAGAGGAAGACTTATTGTAAATGAAGGAGTAATTAAAATGGCTGGAATTTGGGATCATATCGAAAAATTCAAAAATGCCAATAGAATTATCATTATTGCTTGTGGAACTTCTTGGCACGCAGGTCTTATTGGTGAATATTTAATTGAAGAATTTGCAAGAATTCCTGTTGAAGTAGAATATGCTTCAGAATTTAGATATAGAAATCCAATTATTACAGATAAAGATGTTGTAATTGCTATTTCTCAGTCAGGAGAAACTGCAGATACAATGGCTGCTTTAAAATTAGCTAAAGAAAGAGGTGCATTTATATATGGTATCTGTAATGTAGTAGATTCATCAATTGCAAGAATTACAGATGCAGGATCTTATACTCATGCAGGACCAGAAATTGGTGTTGCTTCTACAAAAGCTTTTACTGCTCAGTTAACTATTCTTTCTCTAATTGCTTTAAAATTAGGTAAGCATAATGGTAATTTAGGAAATGCTGAATTCATGAGTCTTATTTCTGAATTAGATGCTATTCCTAAAAAAATTGAAGAAGTTTTAGAAGCTACTCACGAACTTACTCAGCATATTGCTAAAGATTTCATCCAAGCAACCAATTTCCTTTATTTAGGAAGGGGTTACAACTATCCTGCTGCTTTGGAAGGAGCTCTTAAATTAAAAGAGATTTCTTACATCCATGCAGAAGGTTATCCTGCGGCAGAAATGAAGCACGGACCAATTGCTCTAATTGACGAAAACATGCCAATCGTTATCATTGCCCCTAAAAAAGGACATTATGATAAGATTGTAAGTAATGTTCAGGAAATTAAAGCTAGAAAAGGAAAAGTAGTCGCTGTAGTAAATAAAGGTGATAAACAAGTGAGTGAAATGGCAGATTATGTGATTGAAATTCCTGAGACTTCAGAATGTTTCTCTCCAATAGTTGCATCAGTACCTTTACAGTTATTGGCTTATTATATAGCAGTGTACAGAGGAGCGAATGTAGATCAGCCAAGAAATCTTGCAAAATCTGTAACTGTAGAGTAAAAAGTACTTGGAAATAAAATAAGTTTAGATTTTTTTCGTTATTCTAAAAAAAATCTTAAAAGTTTCTTAAAAAAATTATATATTTACGGCTTAATTATAAAAATTAACATGAAAAGGATATTTCTTTTATTATTGTCTGCGTCGGTAGCATCGGTATCTTGTTCAGGTGGTGGATCTTCTTCTGTAGGGAAGCCAGGAACAAAAGGAGAATTGATACCTAGAGAAAAAACAAAATCATTTGTTGCACAAAGACCTTATGGTATGGTGGCAATTCCTGGCGGTTCGTTTATTGCGGGTATGGCCGGTGAATCATTTACCAATAATGGCGAAACTGCACCTTTGAAAACGGTAACAGTAGCTCCTTTCTTTATGGATGAGGCAGAAACTACTAATGCAGAATACAGGGTTTTCATTAATTATGTAAGAGATTCTATTGCTAGAACTATGCTTGCTGAAGCTGCCGGAGAAGGTGGTGATGGTAAAGGTAGAGGTCAAAGTATTGGTGATTATGCTTACCTAGCTAAAAAAGAAGAAAACCTTACACCATATCAGGAATATCTTGAAGGCGCAGGAGGAAGAGATGATGGTTTTGATGCAAGCAAAAGATTAGATTGGAAAATTCCATTGCATTGGAGTACATCTAAATATCCGGATGTAGAATATGCTGAAGTGTTAGAGTCTATGTATTTACCGGCTTCTTCTAGAGTAGGTAGCGAAAGACTTATTGACGTAAGTAAATTAAAATACAACTATAAGTGGGGAGATATGCAAGCTGCTATCGCTGATAACGAAAGAGGTGTAAACTTCTTGAGAAGCGAAAGTATTGCAATTTATCCTGATACAACAGTTTGGGTAAACGATTTTCACTTTACTTATAACGAGCCATTGTTTGAGCAGTATTTCTGGCATAAAGCTTACAAAGATTATCCTGTTGTAGGGGTAACTTGGGACCAAGCAAGAGCATACTGTAATTTCAGATCTAAATTAAAGTCTGATTATAACGAAAGCTTAAAAAGAAGACAACAAAGACCTTTAGAATTCCGTCTTCCTAATGAAATGGAATGGGAATATGCTGCAAGAGGAGGTAAAGAAAATGCTGATTATCCTTGGGGAGGTCCTTATTTAATGGACGACAGAGGTTGTTATTTAGCTAACTTCAAACCGAAAAGAGGTAGCTATATGGAAGATGAAGTAAAAGGAACTTATACTTACACTGCTCCTGTAAAAAAATTCAAAAAGAATGGTTTTGGATTGTTTGATATGGCAGGTAACGTTTCTGAGTGGACTGTTTCAGGATACAACAATTCTGCATACGGATTCTCTTCTACTTTAAATCCTTCTGTTACAGCTAAAGCAGATAACAAAAAATCTGTAAGAGGTGGTTCTTGGAAAGATGTTGGATATATGTTGATGAACGGTAGAAGAGATTGGGAAAACAAAGATTCTGCAAGAAGTTATATCGGTTTCAGAACTGTACAAGATATTCCTGAAGCTGCTGTTAAAGTAAAAAGAGTTAACAGATAGGAATTCTTGAAACTATTTCAATATTAATTTATTTAAAACTTAAAAAAAACTAACTTATATGTTTAAGACTAAAGATGCTTGGATGAATTTCTTCTATTCATTCGGTGCTGCAATTGTAATTCTTGGAGCTTGGCTTAAAATTACTCACATTACCTTGGGACCAATTAACGGTAACATCGCTCTTACAGTAGGGCTTGTAACTGAGGCAATTATCTTTATTATTTTCGCGTTTGACCCTCCAGCTGCTGAAGAGTCTTACCACTGGGAAAATGTTTATCCTGAATTGTTGGATAAGCATGCAAACCCAAATCCTCTACATTCAAATATCTCTGCAAAGAATACTGGTGCTCAGTTTGCTGAATTAGAGAACTCTCTTTCAACTAAGTTAGACAAAATGCTTCAGGATGCTAAGCTTGATGTACAATTGTTCGACAGATTAAGAACAGGTATCGATAAGTTTTCAAACTCTGTAGATCAAATTAATCAAACTGTTGACGTTTCTGCTTCTACGCACAAATACAACGATCAATTAAACAAAGCTGCGACACACATGGAAAGCATGAATGCTCTTTATGCAATGCAGTTAGAGAACGGTCAAAAACAGTCAGATTTCGCTAAAAAATATGTTGACGATATGCAAAAATCAGCAGAGCAGTCTGAGAAATTTAATCAAGAATTACAAGGTTTAACAACTAACTTAAATAGCTTAAACAGAGTTTACGGTGGTATGTTAACTGCTATGAAGTCATAATCCTAGTCATTAATTTAATCAAAAACTAAAGAAAAGAGAATGGCAAAAGGAAAACAGACTCCACGTCAGAAGATGATCAACCTAATGTATTTGGTGTTCATCGCAATGATGGCCCTAAACATTGATGTTGAAATCATCAGATCATACTATGACTCTACAAAAGCTCTTAATGAAACAAGATTTTTGACAGAGCAGAAAAATGAAGATATTTTCGAAAAAACATTAGAAGCTAAAGCACAACAGGTGCCGGACACTTATGCAACACCTTGGGAACAGTACAAAGCACTGAAAGCTAAGATTGATGTATTGGTAAAATCAGCTGAAGAAATTAAAGTAACGCTTAAAAAGCAATCTGACTTCCATGATAAAGATCCTAAAACAGGAAAAGACATGGATGTAAGTGAAAACTTCTCAGCATTAAATAATAATGAAGCTACAACTGAATATTTCTTTAAAGAAGGTGATGAGAATTCTCCTTCTACAAAAGCTCTAGAGCTTAAGAAGCAATTGGATGATGTAAGAGCTTATATCGTTAGCACTTTTGGAGGTAACCCACAGTTATTAAAATTAGTAGATAGAGCAAACAGATCTATCATCGCTGAATATCCTGCTGGAAAATCTCCAAACGGTAAGACGTGGTTTCAGAATAAATTCTATCACCAACCGCTTATCGCTGCGATTTCTAATTTAGAAATTATTCAGAATGATGCAAGAAACGTACAGTCAGATGCATTGGCATTGATGCTTCAGGAAAAAGTTGATGCAAGTATCAAATTTACAAGCTACGAAGCTATTGTTTCTGCTCCTACGGATGTTCAAGCTGGTAAGAAAGCTGAGGCAGTAGTTATGTTAGGTAACTATTCAAACAGCAGCAAAATCAGTATTAGTGGTGTAAGCAGACAAGAAAACGGTAAAGGTTACCTTCCTTTAAATACTGGAAGTATTGGTGAGAAAAAGATCGGTGGTGTAATTACTTTAACAGATGCTACAGGAAAAGCTCAGCAATTCCCTTTCACGCATACTTATAATGTAATCGCTGGTCCTCAACAGGTAAAACTAGAACAAGGTCTATTGCTTTCTGCTGATAAGATGAATGTAATGTATAGAGGATTGCAAAACCCTGTTTCAGGATCTATTTTGGGTGCAGATAATGCTCAATTATCATTAACAGCCTCAAGCGGAAATGTTTCAAGTGCAGGTAAAGGTAAGTGGAATGTAAAACCAACCACTGGTAATACTATTAATTTAACGCTTTCAGGTACTGACCCTACAGGTAAAAGAGTATCTCAGGTATTTGAGTACAGAATTAAAAATGTACCACCACCACAAGGCCAGATGAGAGGACAAAATTCTCTTAGTATGCCGGCTACTTCAATTAAGAATCAAACCGTACAGGCAGCGATTCCAGACTTTGATTTCCCAGTTAGCTTCACTGTTACAGAATTTATGGTGAGAGTTCCTGGTAAAGCTGCAATGCTTGTTAAAGGAAATTCACTTGCTGATGCGGAAGGTTTATTGAAAAATGTTAGATCTGGAGATATAGTTTCTATTATTGAGATTAAGGCTACTGCTCAGGGGCTTGAAGGACCTGTCAAAAGAATCTCTCCAATCGTTATTAGTGTTCCATAAAATTAAATAGCAATTATTATGAAAAAATATATTAGCAGTCTTTTAGTTTTAGCATCTGGGTTTGCATTCTCTCAGACTATTCTAAACGCTTCTTCTCCGGAAGAATTCAGACAGATGAGAGCTGAGAATATGAAAAAAGTGGGAGATACTGTTATTAGTAATAAAGTAACTCCTTTAGAATACGGTTTTGTAGATGAGAAAGACATCTTAAAAAGTATGACTGTTTGGGAAATTATCGATTTAAATGATAAAATTAATCAGCCATTTTACTATGACAATCCCAATGGACTTCTATCCAAAACTACAAGATCTTTATATTCGGTTTTATTGGATGGGGCGATGAATGGTAAAGTTGATGAAGTTTATGACGATGAAAATTTTTCAATTAAACTAAATCCGGAGCAAATAAAAGCTAGACTACAGAAAATCGTAACCAATGACGTTTTAGTTGATATTATTGCATCTGGAAGAAAACCTACTGAGCAAGAAATAAAGGAAAATACAGATGTTTTTGAAACTACAACAGAGAATGTTAAGGTTTTAAAAATTATGGGAATGTGGTTCATCGACAAAAGAGATGGTATGATGAAATACAGACCTCTTGGTATAGCCGCAATGGGTCCTGATCCAGCTGTACAAGGTGTTTTTGATGCTGATGGTAAACCAATTGCTGGTAAAGATGAATTGATTGATTTGTTTTGGATTTATTATCCAAAAGCTAGAGATATTTTAGCAAACAATTTTGTATTTAACAGGGCAAATTCGTCTGCGGATTTATCTTTTGATGATGTGATCAATGCAAGAAGATTTTCTTCAATTATTTACAAATCTAGCACGGGTACCGGAGATGGTACAATCAAAGATTATATTCCAAGAAATGCTGAAGAGCAATTGGCTGAAAGTCAAAGAATCAAAGATCAGATTCTTCAAATGGAAAATGATATGTGGAATTACTAAATTTCACTTGATATTTATAAAAAACCTGAGTACATTTACTCAGGTTTTTTTATTATGCAAAACGTCGATTACATCATCGTTGGTGATGGTTATGCAGCATTATTTTTTGCTCATCAGTTACTTTTAAATAACAAATCATTTGTAGTTTTCTCAGAAGGTAAGAAAAGTGCATCCCAAATTTCGGCGGGTATTATCAATCCTGTTGTGCTTAAAAAATTTACTACTTTTTGGCTGGCTCAAGACCAAATAGACTTTCTAAAAAAGTCTTTAAAAGAAGTAGAATCTTACACAAATGAAAATTATTTAATTGAATCTCCCATTCATAGGATTTTTCATGATGAAAATGAACAAAAACTTTGGCTGAAAAAATCGGCTAATGATGATTTAAAAAACTTTTTAGACGAAAATTTTGATCATTTAAATATAGTAAAAAACGATTTTGATACAGGAAAAGTAAATCAGTCAGCAAGGCTTAATGTTCAAGGTTTTTTTGATGGTCTATTGAGTTATTTAGGTAATAATGGAAAATTAGTCAAGGAAAAATTCAATTATTCTGAAGTTAACGTTATTGATTCAACATATAAAGATTTTAAGTTTAAAAATATTCTATTTTGTGAAGGAATGGGAGTGAAAGAAAATCCATACTTTTCAAATATTGAAGTTATTCCAAACAAAGGTCATCATATTCGGGTAAAACTTTCGGAATCTCTTCCAAAGGACATTACGATTAAGAAAAAACACTTTTTATTTCCTTTAGAGAACGGACTTCATTTTTACGGCGGAACTTATGACCGTGAACAATTGCATCACGAAATTGACGATTCTGCCGTTGAACAATTACAAAAAGGATTGTCAGAGTTTTATCCAAATGATTTTGAAGTTAAGGAAATTCATTTTGGTTTCAGACCAACGGTAAAAGACAGAAGACCAATTTTAGGAAGACATTCAGAACATTATAATTTTTATGTTTTTAATGGTTTGGGTGCAAGAGGGATTTTAAATGGATGTTATTTTTCAAAAACTTTATTCGATTTTATTGAAAACAATATTCCGTTGCCAAAGGAAATTTCAATTGACAGATTTAAATAAAAAAAGACGCTTCTAAAAGCGTCTTTCTGTTATTGTGAAGCCATCTTTGTTGAGGCTTGATCTCTTTTTCCGTGGAATAAAACCATATCGACGTCTTTTTTCAAGAAAGTAACCTCATTTTTGGTTTCATTGAACTGGTATTTATTATCTGAGGTTGAAAACCCAGAATTTTCAAAGTTTTTGTGAAGTTCATAGGACTGTCCGTTAAGATGAAGAATCACTTTATTCTTCGTGTTATTGGTGATAACTTCCATTTCATCTCCGTGACGATCAGTGATTGTTTCTTTTACAATATCATCGTTAGAAACTTCAGTTGGTGTCTCTATTATCTTTAAATCCGGATCTTTAGCAGAATGTTTACATCCTGTTACTAATAAGGTACATAGACCTAAAAGTATTATAGATAATGCTTTTTTCATAATAATTAGTGTTTTGATTAGCAATGAAATTTTGTGTATATTATTGCTGATAAAAGTACGATTATTTTTAATAAAAAATGTTAATTTTTGATAAAATAACTGAATTTATTTATTTTAACATCTCTTTGATTATTGTTTATGAATCGGCTGTCAAATTTTGTGCTGTATGATTGAGTTTTATTAATCTGATAATAAAATCAGTTCTAAAGTTTCAGTTAATTTAAATTACAGTTAAATTTTGTTAATTGATTTTAGATTTCATAAATCTAGGCTTACATTTGTTGCTTCAAATGAAAAACGCAATTATATATTTTTTTACCTGCCTTTTTCTGCTCTTTGTAGTAGAAAGCAGACTCAATGTAAATACGTTGCGTAATGATTATACCAATCATAGTTCTCAAAATCTTCCAAAAAGAGCAAACCGTCTAAATCAGACTTTAGAAAAAATATCTGTTCAACAGCAAAGTGATAATGCTGCTGCTAGTTCTTTTGAATTAGATGAAGGTAATTTTCAAATTTCCGATGCTGCTAAAGCAGTTTTAGTTTTTGCAAGTGTTTTTGGACTCATCTATTTATTTGGCTTAAATTATCGCAAAAGATTCAAGCCACAGGTTTTCGATTTTATTACAGATAGTCTTTCTGTAAAAAGATTCATTTTTATACGTTCTATCAGAATATAGAACCTTTTCGATTCAACTTATATTTTGTCTTATTCTAAAGACAGAGTAATTCTGTGCGTTTATTCTGCACAATATCATTTATTTTTCATTTACGATTTATCCCTCAAAATTTATGAAATCGAAAGTCTTTGGTCATTAAGAACTAATTACTTTTTTGTGATTTCATCGGGCAATTTTTAAAACAAACAAATTTATACCTATGAAAAGAGTAGCTTCATTTGTCGCTCTCGGCACTGTGCTGTTGTTGTTAAGTTGTAACAGCAAAAAAGAAGAAAAACAAGAAGATTCTGTGTATCCGGTGACGTCACCTGTGAAAATAGATACTATTATTAATAAAGATTATGTCGCCCAGATTCAATCGGTTAAAAACATTGAAGTTCGAGCTCAGGAAAAAGGTTTCCTTGAAAAAATCTACGTTGATGAAGGTCAATATGTAAAAGCCGGACAGACATTATTCAGAATTATGCCTCAATTGTATCAGGCTGAATTATTAAAAGCAAGAGCCGAAGTTGAACAGGCTTCAATTGAACTTAGAAATGCAAGCACATTATCCGACAATAATATTGTTTCTAAAAACGAAAGATTAATGGCTAAAGCTAAATTGGATGCTGCGAATGCTGAAATGAAATTAGCTCAAATCCATCTTTCGTTTACAGATATTAAGGCTCCGTTCTCAGGAGTTATCGACAGAATTCCTTTGAAATTGGGAAGTTTGGTGGATGAAGGTGATCTTTTGACGACACTTTCAGACAACACTGATATTTACAGTTATTTTAATGTTTCTGAACCTGAATATTTAAATTATCAGAAAAATGTTGCAGACCGTGGAAATCAAAATGTGAATCTGGTAATGGCAAACGGAGATTTATTTAATCAGACCGGACAAATTCAAACGATTGAAGGTCAGTTTGATAACGAAACGGGGAATATTGCTTTCAGAGCGAAGTTCCCGAATCCAGAAAAACTGTTGAGAAATGGTGAAACCGGAAAAGTACGTATGACTTTACCGTTAAAAAATGCTTTAATTATTCCTCAGAAAGCAACCTACGAAATTCAGGATCAGAAATATGTTTTTGTTGTCGATAAAAATGGGGTAGCAAAATCTAAAAATATTAAGGTTGCTTATGAACTTCCGGATATTTATGTTGTTGCATCTGGTCTTTCTGGAGGTGATAAGATATTGTTGGAAGGTGTTCAGAAAGTGAAAGACGACCAAAAAGTAAAAGTAAAATTACAAGATCCGAAGAAAGTTCTTCAGTCTTTAAAATTAAAAGCAGAGTAAAAATAAATGATAATTGATAAGCGATCATTGATCCATCATTCATCATTAATAATTTATCATTTATAATTTTTTTATGTTTAAAAAATTCATACGCAGACCTGTTCTGTCGATTGTAATCTCTTTGATTATCGTTTTTATGGGAGTTTTATCGTTAATGAAACTTCCTATTACTCAGTTTCCTGCGATTTCGCCACCAAAAGTAAATATTACGGCAACGTATCCGGGAGCGAATAACGAATTATTGATTAAATCTGTAGTTATTCCTTTGGAAAGAGGGCTAAATGGTCTTCCGGGAATGAAATATATGACTTCTGATGCCGGAAATGATGGGGAAACCTCCATTCAGGTGGTATTTGATTTAGGAACTGATCCGAATGTTGCAGCAGTTAATGTTCAAAACCGTGTTTCTTCGGTAGTAAATAAACTTCCACCTTTGGTGGTGCGTGAAGGGGTGAAAATTACCCGTGAAGAACCGAATATGTTGATGTACATTAACTTATACAGTGACGATCCTAAAGCTGACCAAAAATTCCTTTTCAACTATGCAGATATCAATGTAATGTCTGAATTGAGAAGGGTCAGCGGAGTTGGTTTTGCCGACATTTTGGGAACCAGAGAATATGCAATGCGTATTTGGTTGAAACCTGACAGATTAACAGCTTACAATATTTCAGCTGATGAAGTAATGGAAGCTTTAAACCAACAAAGTTTGGAAGCTTCCCCAGGAAAAACAGGGGAAAGTTCGGGTAAACGTTCTCAGTCTTTTGAATATATTTTAAAATATTCCGGACGTTTTAATAATGAAAAAGATTACGGAAATATTATTCTTAAAGCTAAATCTGCCGGCGAATTTGTAAGATTAAAAGATGTTGCCGATATCGAATTTGGTTCTTCGATGTACGATATTTATTCTACATTGAACGGAAAACCCTCTGCTGCGATTACGGTAAAACAATCTTACGGGTCAAATGCGAGTGACGTTATCAAAAATGTAAAAACCTTAATGGCTCAGTTGGAGAAAACCAACTTTCCGAAAGGAATGCATTACGACATCAGTTATGACGTTTCAAGATTCCTGGATGCATCAATAGAAAAAGTAGTCCATACTTTATTTGAAGCATTTATTTTGGTAGCGATCGTTGTATTCTTATTCTTGGGAGATTGGCGTTCAACATTGATTCCGGCAATCGCAGTTCCAGTTTCTTTGGTAGGAACCTTTGCGGTGATGTCCGCATTTGGAATTACCTTAAATATGATTTCGCTTTTTGCTTTAGTAATGGCAATTGGGGTCGTCGTCGATGATGCGATCGTAGTAATTGAAGCAGTCCACGCCAAGATGGAAGAAAAAGGTCTTTCTGCATTAAAAGCAACTGAAGAAGCAATGCACGAAATCAGTGGAGCAATTATCGCAATCACTTTGGTAATGGCTGCTGTATTTATTCCGGTAGCATTTATGTCGGGTCCGGTGGGAGTTTTCTACCGCCAGTTCTCGATTACAATGGCTTCATCGATTATTCTTTCAGGAGTTGTTGCTTTGACTTTAACTCCGGCTTTATGTGCTTTAATTCTAAAAAATAACCACGGAAAAGCTAAAAAGAAAGGTCCTATCACAATTCTTTTAGATAGATTCAATGGTTTATTTAATAAAGGAGCTGGGAAATATGAAAAGTTATTGAATAAAACAGTAACTAAAAAATTCATTACACTTCCTTTGTTATTGATTTTCTGTGCATGTACTTACTTTTTAAGCAATTCATTGCCTTCAGGATTTATTCCTAGTGAAGATCAAGGGATGATTTATGGAATTATTCAGACTCCACCTGGTTCAACATTAGAAAGAACGAATCAGATCGCAAGAGAATTGTTGAAAGAATCTGAAGATATTGATGGAGTACAGTCTGTTTCTTCATTGGCAGGTTATGAAATTCTGACAGAAGGAACCGGTTCAAACTCAGGAACGTGTTTGATTAACCTTAAAAGTTGGGAAGAACGATCAGAATCTGCCGCTGAAATCATTGAAAAGCTAGAAGAAAAAGCCAAAAATATTCCGGGAGCCAATATTGAATTTTTCCAGCCGCCTTCTATTCCTGGTTATGGAGCTGCAGGTGGTTTTGAATTGAGACTTTTGGATAAAGCAGGAAGTGGTGATTACCAGAAAATGGAGCAGGTAAGTACAGATTTTGTAAAAGAATTGAAGAAACGTCCCGAATTAGGATCTGCTTTCACATTCTATTCTGCGAGTTTCCCTCAATATATGCTTAAAATCGATAACGATTTGGCCGAACAAAAAGGTGTGAGTATCGAAAAAGCAATGGATAATTTATCAACATTAATTGGTTCAAACTACGAAACAAGTTTCATTCGTTTCGACAGACCTTATAAAGTGATTGTTCAGGCGGGTCCACAATATCGTGCTTTGCCAAGTGACTTGATGAAATTGTATGTGAAAAACGATAAAGATCAAATGGTTCCATACTCAGATTTTATGCATTTGGAAAAAGTATATGGTCTTTCGGAAATCACAAGACATAATATGTATAATTCTTCTGAAGTGAGTGGAACACCAGCTCCGGGTTACAGTTCCGGACAGGCCATTAAAGCCATTCAGGAAGTTGCTGATAAAACGTTACCGAGAGGTTTTGGAATCGACTGGGCGGGAATTTCAAAAGACGAAGTAGGTCGTGGAAACGAAGCAGTTTATATCTTCTTAATCTGTTTAGGATTTGTTTATTTAATTCTTTCGGCGCAGTATGAAAGCTTTATTCTTCCTTTACCGGTAATTCTTTCTTTACCTACAGGTATTTTCGGAGCATTTTTATGTTTAAAACTTTTAGGTTTAGAAAACAACATTTACGCACAGGTTGCAATGGTCATGCTGATTGGACTTTTAGGTAAAAATGCCGTATTGATTATTGAATTTGCAGTTCAGAAAAAAGCCGAAGAAGGAATTTCTGTAGCGAAAGCAGCAATCGAAGGAGCAGCAGTTCGTTTCAGACCAATTTTGATGACCTCGTTTGCATTTGTAGCAGGGTTAATTCCTTTGGTAATGGCAACCGGACCGGGAGCTGTAGGAAACAGAACCATCGGAACCGCTGCTGCAGGAGGAATGCTTTTGGGAACCGTTTTCGGACTAATGATTATTCCTGGATTATATTACATTTTCGGAACTATTGCAGATAAAACCAGATTGGCAAAATATGAAGAAGAAAATCCTTTAACAGAACAAACAGAACCTTATCAACACGATGATAAACATGAAGATTTATAATAAATATATTGCAGCCATTGCGGTGTTGCTTGTTTTGGCAAGTTGTAAAGCGCCGATGGCGACTGTAATTCAAGACGAAGTAAAAAATAATATTCCTGAGAATTTCAATCAAAATGAACAGCAGGATGTAAATAATAACAGCGGAACAACACCTTGGAGACAGTTTTTTACAGATCCGAATCTGGTAAGTTTAATTGAAACTTCTCTTAAAAATAATCAGGAGTTGATGATTACACTTCAGGAAATCGAGATTGCCAAAAGTGGAGTCGTTGCCAAAAAAGGAAAACTTTCTCCAACTGTAAGAGCAGGTTTAGGAGCCGGAGTTAAAAAAGCAGGTCGTTACACCAGCGAAGGAGCGGGTGATGCATCCACTGAAATTGAACCCGGAAAAGAAATGCCTGATCCGCTTGGAAATTTCGAAGGCGGTTTGATGGCAAACTGGGAAATCGATATCTGGAAAAAACTTAGAAATGAGAAAGATGCCGCAGTTGCACATTATCTTTCGACGGTTGAAGGAAAGAATTTTGTTCTTTCAAATCTGATTGAGGAAGTGGCCGATAATTATTACGAATTATTGGCGCTGGATAATCAGCTGGATATTATTCAGCAGTATATCACATTGCAAAAAAGAGCTTTGGAGATTTCAAAAATTCAGAAACAGGCAGCTGCAGCAACGGAATTGGCGGTGAAAAAATTTGAGGCTGAATTGGCAAAATCAAAAGCGACAGAATATACAATTCGTCAACAGATTACTGAAAAGGAAAATCAGATCAATGCACTTTGTGGTCGTTATCCGCAACCGATTGTGAGAACGAAAGAGAGTTTTATGTCTACCATTCCGCAAACGGTTTATACGGGAATTCCTTCTCAGTTATTGGCAAACCGTCCCGATATTAAGCAAGCTGAATTAGAATTAAAAGCTGCAAAATTAGACGTAGAAGCAGCAAGAAAAGAATTCTATCCAAGCTTGGAAATTTCTGCAACTTTAGGATTGGAAGCATTTAAACCTTCTTATTTAGTTAAAATGCCGGAATCAATTGCTTATAATTTAGTTGGAGAATTGGCAGGACCGCTGATTAATAAAAGCGCGATTAAAGCTAATTTTCAAACAGCAGATGCAAAACAGATTCAGGCTTTATACGAATATGACAAAACGATTCTGAATGCGTATTTGGATATTTCAAATCTAATGTCAAAAGTAAAAAACATCGATCAGTATTATCAGTTGAAGTCTCAGGAGACTCAGGCTTTAGATCAATCCATCGATATTGCCAATCAGCTTTTCAAAAATTCGAGAGCAGATTATTTGGAAGTTTTATTAAACCAAAGAGACGCTTTAGATGCAAAAATGGAATTAATCGAAGCCAAAGAAAAACAGTTAAGTACTGTAGTCGACATCTACAAAAGTTTGGGTGGCGGCTGGAAATAATTTTTTTTATATTCATATATCATTATTTCAATCGTTGGGTTCGGCTCTGTTTTCAGAGCCGAACTTTTTTATAAATAATATCGTAATTGAAAAACAACTCTGTTTGTAAATTCCTTCGAGCGACGGAGGTTTAAAACAACCTTGTTTGTAACTTCCTGCATTCGCATTTTATTTAAAACAACCCTGTTTACGACCAACTGCAAACGCAGGAAGTCTACTGCAACTTGCGGGAAACCTCATGCGTTCGTAGAAAGTCTCCATCACTTTGTTTGTAACAAATCAACTTTTTGAGTTTTTTCAGTCGAAGATTTTTCTAAAAATAGTTTAATTCAAAATAAAACACGTCAAGTTTTGGCGCATTACAGCTATAGCTTTGCTGTATAAAATATTAAGAGCTATGGAAATCCCGTTTTATTTAAGTTTCAGAGAATTCGAAAATCAATATTATAACAATCTTGAAAAGTGGTTTGAAAACGATCAAAACACCAATGAGACAGATTTTTTGCTTCATATAAAAGAGATGTACAAACCGTATTTGTGCTACAACTTTTCAGAAGACAGATTGCAGGCAGATGCGACAATTGAAATAAAAAACTGCTTCTTTCCTTATCATGAAAACTTTGGGATTTCATTCAACATGAATCACACCAACGCCAAAAACTTTAGAACAGGAATCAACAACGTTTCCGAGCAGAAAACCATCACAATGATGGAATATGCACAACATATTTTAGACAGAATTCAGCATTACTTTCAGAAAAATAAAATTTCGATGAAAGAAAATGAGACAATTCTTGATTATATCAATCATTACGAAATCATCACGGCAAAAGAAAAAACGGGTTTTTGCCCGGATTACAATTTGCACCAAAAGAAACTTCCGTTTTTAAAGGCTTTTCTGCCTCATTTCGGAAGCACTGTCGATATGTCTCTGTACAGAAATTTCTATTTTTCGGTGGTGAGAATTGCAGATTTTATAGATTGCAAACTAAAAGCGGTTGAAGCTTTTGAAAAAAGTATGTACAGCGAACTCCGCTCTGAAGCAATGATGAAAATTCATATGAGAAATCAGAGTTTCCTTACGGTTTGCAATTGATTTTTTTCAGGAGCTTATTGACTACGTTGAATAGTAGTTAATGTTTTTATTTTAAGCTATTTCCGGCTTTCCACTATATCTTTTTTCGCCAACGCTTTTTTTGCAAAGCCAATTCAGAAAAAGGATGTCGTTGCAATCCGGGCTATGAAAGAAGTCATTCATCAAAATACCAACATTCATACACTTCATTATATTGTAGAAATGCATTTTAGAAATTGTATTTCAAACAAAAAACCAGATTGATTGATCTGGTTTTTTGTTTTACATAGAGGGAATAGATTTATATCAAATCGAAATTTCATCATTAGGCAAGTTTTCCGAAGTTTCATTACCGAAGTTTCATTAATACTCATTACAATGCTGATGGAAACCCTTGTTAGCTTCTGGTATTATTTCTGTTTTAGTAACCAGTTAATTAATTCGGCATTAACGTTTTGCATATTTATGAAGTGGCGGCTTTTGAAAACGGATTTTTCATTTTAGCACTTAACTTTCTTTGATGTACAAAGTTTGTTTTAGCACTAAACCCGCCATTTCATAAATCTTATGCTGTTAGCATAAGATTTTTTAAGAGTCTAAATATATTGATAATTTGTAACACTTTTCGTCCGTCATTAAGATAAATTCTGGGTAATAGTGCTTGTATTTCCTCATTATTATTTTCACTTCTTTTGTTCGAAAAATAGACCAAATGGAATAAGCCAATCGTCTTAATATTAATTCACTATTGTCACTATTCTTGATATTTTCAGGATATGAAATGATGTCACTTAGAATATCCATAATGTTTTCTATAAATCCTATTTCAATTTTATATGTAAGGTCGTTAAATTGATAACCCTCATCATCATTTCCATGTATTCCACTTTCACCAGTTTCGTATATATCTTTAAAATCGTAAAAAGAACAATTTAGATAAGGCGGCGAACCATTGTCTCTATATTGATTTGAAAATTCCTCAAAACTTTTAAGAATTGAATTTACAATTTGTGTTTTGGCAATGTCGTCATCGGCAGAAATTAAATTTTTAGGCAAATGCTCAATTTTGTAATTTTTCAATAAACCTTTCAAGAGTTGTGTATTAATCCAAATTTCGTTGTTTGAAAAATCTTCTAAACCCTCATTTAAAAACAAAAAGTTTTCAAAGTGCCATTCTGAAGGAAGTAATCTATCATTATTTTCAGGGTCTCTTATCCAAAAACTTGGAATGCTGTTGTCTTGTAGTTCAAAATTATGAATTCCAACATTTATAAAGTTATTTAAATCATCTATAATATAGTAACTCATTAATTCTAAACCATATATATAATATTCTTTACCTAAAGTTAATCTCTTTTTAAAATGCGGAAAGAGTTTAAAAAAGTCGTTATTAATAAATTTCCCTACCATAGTTCGTGTAAAATTTTCTGCTAACGTTTGGGGGATTTGCGATGGTGGGGCAATCGAAGCACAAATTTTCAATTTTGTACAAAGGTTGAATCGAAGAACAACCGTTGAACTTTGCAGTTTCGCCCCACTATTAAAACCCTTGTTGTCTGCAGTTTTTCTATTTAATAAATGGAAATTTTTTTTGAAGATTTTTGTACTCGGTCATAACCGGATATTTATTTTCATATATTTTCATATCCTTTGTAAATATTAAATCTGTCACACCCTTTTCAGTAATCATATTTTTATTTGTTATTTGATAAAAATATTCAACTTCATACATACATAAATTTAAACTGTCTTTTTTGACTAATATTTGTTCATAGTGTTTTAACTGTTTGTCAATAATGTCAATAGAATCCCTCAGAACTTTTTCTTTTACAGAATCATATTCTAACTTATTTACGTCGTCTTCATACATTTTCGAACCAAAATTTTCAGTTAGATATTTTAAATCGGTCAATTCTTTCGGCGATTTTGATTGTAATAATAAATGGTTTTTATATCTATATAATTGACATATATATATATACAATTCATCTTTATCAGACAATGTGTCAATTTTTAATATTCTCAAAGAGTCTAAGGATTTATAATCTGCATTATTTTTTAACTCTTCGCTAAAATAAATTTTTGCAGTTTTTAGAAATTCTTTTCTTTGTAATTTTTGTTCGTCTTTACATCCAAATAAAATTGGTAAAATCAACACTAAAATTAGCTTGCAAATATTTTTCATGGATGCAGTCTTTAAAAAATTGCAGATAACACCCAAATATACGCATTGCGCCAATATAAAATATATATTATTGCGCTTATCCTTTTTATTATTTTATTTAATTGTCTATAAACTAGTTAATTAATTTTCTGTATATCTGGATAAACGCAATAAAAGATGAATCAAAATCTCATAGATCAATTTGTAACAATACTACGTATACAGCGTTATGCTGATAAAAGTGTAAAAACTTATGCATCGCATCTTGCTTATTTTCTCAGACTTTCTGCTAAACATAAACCGGAAGATATTACCGAGCAACAAATAGAAAATTTTATCATTTGGCTGGTAGAAAAAAGAAAAGTTGGTCAATCATATCAGAAAGCGATGATTTCTACAATTACCAAATTTTATAAAGAGATATTCCAACCCCATATTTGCCTAAAGCATCTCTATCCTAAAAGAAAGGAATATAAACTACCAAAATTTCTCACACGAGACGAAGTCAAAAAAATATTGGATGCAACAGAAAATATTAAGCATAAAGCAATTCTTATGACCATTTACTCCTGTGGTTTGAGATTGAGTGAACTTTTGGAACTACAAATCTCTGATATTAAAGTAAAAGAAAAGTTACTTCTAATTCGCCAGTCAAAAGGAAATAAAGACCGATTAATGGTTGTATCTGCCAAATTATTAAATGTTTTAGGAGATTATTATAAAATCTATCAACCAAAAAACTACCTGTTTGAAGGTAAAAACACAGATAAATATTCCGAGAGAAGTATGCAGCAAATTTTGAAAAGTTCTTTGAGGAAAGCAAGGGTTATCACTCCAGCTTCAATACATACTTTAAGACATTCTTACGCTACACACTTGTTGGAAAGTGGAATTGATATTAGAATCATCAAAGATTTGTTGGGGCATAGCAATATTAAAACAACCGAAATCTACACCCATATTACAGATGTGAGTAAAAGTAATGTGAAAAGCCCCTTAGATTATTTATAATAAATACTAAAAATTGTTATAATTTTTTCATGATTAATTGAAAGATAAATTTTGCAATGATTTTCTGAGAAAAAGAATGAGAATTTTAAAAAAAATTTTCGATAGTAAGGAGTGAAATAATTAAAGCGTTGAAAACCAACGCTTTAATTTGCAGAGAAGATGGGATTCGAACCCACGATACAGTTACCCGCATACCAACTTTCCAGGCTGGCTCCTTCAACCACTCGGACACCTCTCTATGTTTGAAGACTGCAAAAATAGGCTATTTTATTGAATTAACAAATTCTTAATTTAAAATTACCCGCTTATTTCTCCGCAAAGATTCCATGAGAAATTATCGGCAAAACTTCCGCTGTAATTTGGGTTGTCAATCAAATGCATTGCTTTGGTAATCGCAGCTTCCGCAGTCATATCTCTTCCACTGATAGCGCCGATTCTTGAGAAAATATTACTGTTTTCATATTTCCCAAACGAAATTCCACCTGAAATACATTGACTTACCACTACGATTTCAGTTCCGTTATTTCTGATTTGCTGTAAAGTTTCCAAAGTTTTTTCACTGCTGAAAATCGTTCCCGAACCAAAAACCTGTAAAATCAAAACTTTCATTTTCGGAATTTCCTTAAAATGATTCAACTTCATTCCCGGGAAAATTCTCCAGAACAAAACATCTTCAGAAATATGTTCGTCTACGTGAAATTCAATTCTGCCGTCACAACGGAAAAGATTATCCTTATCAATTTTTAAATGAACTCCAGATTGTCCCAAAATCGGGTAATTCGGACTAGCATAGGCATCAAAATACTCTGCAGAATATTTTAAAGTACGGTTTCCTCTCAATAATTTATATTCAAAATAAATCGCAACCTCCTGAATAACGGCATCATTGCATTCGTACAAACTTGCATAGTACAAACTTGTTAAAAGATTTTCTTTCGCATCCGTTCTTAAATCTCCAATCGGAAGCTGTGAACCTGTTAAAATAACTGGTTTTGTTAAACCTTTTAGCATAAAACTCAATGCTGAAGCGGTATAAGACATGGTGTCTGTTCCGTGAAGAATTAAAAACCCGTCGTATTTTTTATAATTGTCGAATACCAAATTGGCAATCATTCTCCATTCTTCAGGTCCCATATCGGAAGAGTCGAGCGGCTGTGCAAAAGGATGAACGAAAACTTCGCATTCCATGAGTTTCATTTCGGGCATTTTCTCAAAAATATTACCAAAATCAAATGCACGAAGACTTCCGGTTTCGTAATCTTTTTCCATACCAATCGTTCCACCGGTATAAATAAGCAGGACTTTTCTTTTCATAGTTTTTATTGAAGAATTTTAAGCTGTATCAGGTTCAGAATTTCAAAATTACGTTAATTTGCAAAGATTTGAAAGAAGATGAAAGATTTAGAGCAAACTTACGAGTATTTACAGCAGTTTTTAACGGATGAAAGACTAAGAAAAATTGAGCATTTCGCCCCTGAAAGTTCAGATTTTGTACTTCCCGTGGTAGAAGATGTATATCAATTTAGAAATGCAGCGGCAATTGTGCGTTCCGTTGAAGCTTGTGGTTTTCATAAAGTGGTGGCTTTGCAGGAGGAAAATAATTTCGAACCAAATTTGAGAGTAACGAAAGGCGCCGATACTTGGGTTGAAGTAGAAAAACTTCCCCGAAATATAGAATCCTTTCAAAAAATAAAAGATCAAGGCTATAAAATAGTTGCAGTTTCGCTAGAAAAAAATGCTAAATTTTTGCCGGATTATGAAATTACGGAACCGATAGCTTTGGTTTTCGGAACTGAAATGGAGGGTGTTTCTCAGGAAATTTTAGATTTTGCAGATGAAACTTTGGCGATTCCGATGTATGGTTTTACGAGAAGTTTTAACGTTTCTGTGGCTGCCTCAATCTGTATGTATGAATTAAAACAAAAACTGATAAAATCTAATATTGATTATAAATTAAATGAAGAAAAGCTAATGAGAATGAAAATCCGCTGGACTGTAAATTCTATAAAAAGCGGTGAGCAGATTTTAGCTAAATATTTAAGAGAAAATAATATTAGTTTAAGCTGATGAAAAATATCTTTTTCTTGATTGTTTTACTTTTGATTTTTTCTTGTAAAAAAGAGAATAAATCAAAATTTGTTGCTCCTAAAATGCCACAAGATTCTTCAGTAATTTCAAAGGAGAAAGAAGTTAAACTGACTGACGAAGAAATTTTAAAGATTCAGCAAGAAGAAGAGAAAGAAAGATCACAAATTGTAAGAAAATATACACTTTCAAAAAAAGGAAACGGTTTTGAATATAAGGTTTTCTGCGAAGAAGAGAAAAGCGGGATGATTAATTTCACAAAGGTAAACATTTTGAAATCCGGTAAATTATTTCAACAATTGAAAATTGATAAAGATTCTACTTTCGTTTATCACGACAATGAAGTGAGTTTTTCTTGTGATGAAGATTGGAATTTTGATGGCTATAATGATTTTAAACTGATCAATTGGGTTGGAATGGTTGATCAATCATATTATTTATGGCTTTATGATAAAAAGTCAGGTAAGTATAAATTTTCACCTTCTTTTGGTAAAATTATAAATCCTGTTGCTCATAAAAAGAGTAAAGAAATCACATCACGTTATCATGCTGGTCCTGTAACATATTATTATTCAACTTATCAATTCAAAAAAGGAAAATACATCCAAACACACTCTGAAGTAGAGGGTGAAGGTGATTAAAAAGATTTATTAGATAATAATTTCAGCTTTTTAAAGTTATAATTAAAATTTTAAATCATCATGGCGAGATTATTACCTGTTTTATTTTTGTTTTTATCAGGATGTTTGTTTTCGCAACTGAAGTTTGATACACTATCTCATAGAAAATTTAAAACAACAGTTACTCCGGCAATATTAGTTGGCTATCATTATGCAGGTGATGCAAAAGATAATACGGAAACTTTTAGGGCATCACAAATGCATATCATTGAGGTTGTTTTTGCTAAAATCATTAGTTATGGTGGAAATCACGGCGCCGCAAAAGTATATTATGCAGGAAGTGATTTCATTATCAATAACCGTTATGGTTTTTTTATGGCACCAAAAGTAGGAGTTAGTTCAAATGCTGGAATGTCTTTGGGTGCAGAAGTGCAATTTCAGACCAATTTTGAAAAGGTAATTCCACGAATAATGCCTTATTTTGGATTTGGTGGCGGCGGCGGAAAACTCACTGTCGGATATAATTTTAGATTATTGAAAGTCGAAAATTTTCCAATCAATACTCTTCAAATTGGAATAACCTGGCCTATAAAAAGATTTAAAGAAAAATCTATTTAATCATCTTATTATAATTCCAAGCCGCAACAAAAACTCCAGCAGTTTCCGTTCTCAATCTTTGATTTCCGAGAGAAACCGCTTTAATTCCTTTCTCTGCTAAAAACAAAATTTCTTTATCCGAAAAATCTCCTTCAGGACCAATCAGAAAAGTATAATTTTCTAATTTTGGAATTTCATTTAAAGTGATTCTTTCTAAATTTTCGTTGCAATGAGCTACAAAAGTGGTTTCAGGATCAACCGTTTTAAGAAAGTCCTGAATTTTAGTTAAATCATTAATAACTGGAAAATGAAATCTCAGACTTTGCTTTGAAGCTGCAATTGCCTGCTTTCTTAATTTATCAATATTCAGGTTTTTACGTTCTGTTTTTTCGGTTTGAAGAATCGTAATTTCAGAAATTCCCATTTCAACAGCTTTTTCAACGAAAAACTCTATTCTGTCAATATTTTTTGTTGGAGCAATCGCAATATGAAGTTTCGGACTGAAATCTGGAGTTTCAGTTTTAATTTCTGAAACTTCAATTCCAGCTTTTTTACCTTCAATAATTAATGTTCCGGAAGCAAGATTTCCTTTTCCATCAGTCACATGAATTTCTTCACCGTCTTTCATACGAAGGACTTTTACGATGTGCTGCTGTTCTTCATCGTTGATGATTGCTTTTCCGTCATTGATTTCGCCAAAAAAAAGTTTCATAAAATGGAATATTTAGAATCTGTCTGATTTTGATTAAGTTAATGTTCTATTAAAAAAATATTTCATTTTCGCTTATAAACGCCACTCCGGTCTTTATCGTGGAGTAAACATCACCTTCGCAATCTCTGTAAGAACACATATAGATTTCTTCAATCCAAAGATTATTCATGAAAATTAAATTCAGATATTCGTTTTTCCTTAAATTGTTTTTAATGGATAAATAATCACCTTCTTTTGGTTCAAAATCAAAACTGAAAACATTTTCAGCATTAATTTTCTCAATAATTTCTTCCTTGATATTCTGAATAAATCCTGTTTCTGAACTTACCATTAGATAATCATCTTCTTCAGATGCTTCCGTAACTTCATTTTTTCCTGTCACGGTTTCCAAAACCCAATAATATTTTGAGTTTTTTTTAGATTGCGTTCCCAGTACTTTTTCTTCTAATAATATTTTCATCTGTAGATGTTATTTTAATTGTATTTGATATTTTACCGCAAAAGAAACAAAAGATTTTATGCGAATTTTAGTATTTTAAAGTTGATAAAATGATAACTAAAAATTACATACATACTTTTTGTAAACTTTTGCATTCTTTATTTCAAAAACTTCTTTTGTATCTTTTGCGGTAGGAGAAAACTATAAATCGTATTTTGAGGTTGCTGTAGTCCTTAAATCTGTAAATTCGCCTCTCTCAAATTTCAGTTGAGCAACCATCGCAATCATTGCTGCATTATCCGTCGTATATTCGAATTTAGGAATGTAAATATTCCAGCCTAATTTTTCGTGATTGTCCTGCATAATTTGTCTTAAAGCAGAATTCGCAGAAACTCCGCCTGCAATAGCAACTTCTTTTATATCTAAATCTTTTGCTGCTTTCTCCAATTTGTTCATTAAAATTTCAATGATGCATTTCTGTACCGAAGCGCACAAGTCATTCATGTTTTCTTTAATGAAATCAGGGTTTTTCTTTACTTCTTTCTGAATAAAATAAAGAACCGAAGTTTTAATTCCGCTGAAAGAATAATCGTAATTCTCTAATTTAGGTTTATTGAATTTAAAAGCATCGGGATTTCCTTCTTTTGCCAATCGGTCAATAATCGGTCCTGCCGGATAATCCAAATCGAAAATTTTTCCAATTTTATCAAAAGCTTCACCTGCTGCATCATCAATGGTTTTTCCGATAATTTCCATGTCGAAATAATCTTTCACCAAAACAATCATGGTATGTCCACCACTTACGGTAAGACACAAAAAGGGAAATTTGGGCGGCACAGGATTTGCATCGTCAATGAAATGCGCTAAAATATGCGCCTGAAGGTGATTTACTTCTATTAAAGGAACATCTAAACTCATTGCGAGCGACTTGGCAAAAGACGTTCCTACAAGCAGAGAACCCAAAAGTCCGGGACCTCTCGTAAAGCCTATGGCAGAGATTGCATTTTGTTGTATATTTGCTTTGAGTATAGATTTTTCAACAACGGGAATAATATTCTGCTGATGTGCACGAGAAGCCAATTCTGGAACTACACCACCATATTCTTTGTGGATTTCCTGATTGGCTGCAATATTTGAGAGAATAGTATTTCCTTTGATAATAGCTGCTGAAGTGTCATCGCAAGATGATTCGATACCTAAAATTATAGAGTCGCTCATAATAATGGCAAAGTTAGAGAATAATAACGAAAATGAGAACAAAAAATCGGTAGCTGAAAACCTGGGAGATCAGGTACAGAAGACCGTAGAAAATGTTCAGGAGACTGTGAAAGAGGCTTCTGAATTGGCTTCCGACGCTATAAATCATCCCATAGATACAGCTCAAGAATTCGGAAAACAGGCTGCAAAAGATGTAGTCAGCTATTCTTGGTGGGCAAAATTATTACTAATTCTGTTTTGGACCGTTCTTTCAATCATTGTTATAGTTTTCATTGCAATTAATTTACCGGTTACCAAAAGATGGGCTGCAGATCAGGCTTTACAGATTGTTAACAAAGATTTTAAAGCTAAAATGTCAACTGAAAGTGTTGAGGTCGATTTTTTTGGAGATGTTACCATCAAAGGTTTAAGAATTAAAGATTATAAAGATTTAGATTTTATAAAAGCACGAGAGTTTAAAGCGAATTCAGATTGGTTTTCTC
Organism: Chryseobacterium formosum; assembly: GCF_026460885.1. GTDB lineage: Bacteria > Bacteroidota > Bacteroidia > Flavobacteriales > Weeksellaceae > Chryseobacterium > Chryseobacterium formosus. Next base: position 124,193 of record NZ_JAOVZW010000010.1, on the reverse strand, counting down.
TAGCGACGAACATCGGGAAAAATAATTCTTTAAGTTTTAACGGATTGACTCTGAATGATGCAGATATTAAAGTCATTACCTATAAAGGCGACAGTATTTCAAACTTCATTCGGTTTACACAGTTGTTTGATAGCGGAAAAAAGAAAGATCCTACAAAACCACCTTTTCAGCTTAATGCACGTTTAGAAATTTTAAATTCAAAAGTTTCTATAGTTAATCAAAATTCTCCAGGTGAACCGGGAAAATGGTTGACTGCAACCAATGTTAATCTGATTGCTCCAAAAGTAAAAGTAAACGGAGTAAATATTGCTGCGAGAATCGATAATTTTACTTTTACAACTAAAAGATGGGGGAAATCTCATTTTGTTGAGACATTTTCTACTGATTTTTCGATGACTCAGGATTATCTGTCTTTGGGAGATCTTACTTTAAATACAGATCATTCGCTACTTCAGGGAGATATAAAATTTAATTTAAATAAAGGTTCGTGGGCAGATTTTACCAACAAGGTGAAATGGGACATGAATATGAAATTGGGCAGCCAGATTAGCGGTTATGATATCTCTTATTTTGTGACCAATTGGGATAATTTTATTCCGTTTAATGCGAGTGGAAAAATGACCGGTCCTTTAAATAATTTCACTTTGGAAAATTTCTTAATTAGAAATCCGAGTGTAAATATTGCGACCAAAAAACTCAAAGCTAAAGATTTACTGAAAGGTAATTTTCAAATTGAAACTAATGATCTTTCTGCAGATTTTACGTATAAAGATTTGAAGGCGATGATGCCAACTTTTGTTTCGTCAAAGATGAAAACTTTTGCGGATGATTTTGGTAAATTAAAATATAATGGAACCGCAAAAGTAAATCCAAAACAGGTTTACGTTTCCTCAGGGAATTTAATGACCGGAATCGGACAAGCAAAAATTTCAAATTTTTCTTTAACGGATTACAGTACAACTTTGCCTAAATACAAAGGATATGCTGAAGTTAATGATTTAAATACTTCTGTAATTACGAAAAGTAAAGCGGTTGGTTTAATTTCCGGTAAGTTTAATCTGGACGGACAAAGTTTTGATGTCAATACTATGCGTTTGAGTACAAAATCTCAAATTTCAAGTATTGAAATCATGAATAAGGAAATCAATAATGTGGTTTTGGATGGTCTTTTAGATCATAAAAAATACAACGGATTAATCACGGTAAATGATGAACAGGCAAAAGCTACAGTTAAAGGCTTAATAGATTTCAGTACTTCAAGAATTTCTGCAAATGTTGATGCAGATGTTGCTTACTTAAACATGAATTACTTCACCGGAAAAATAGGAAGTCAGGTTGTAAGCGGTAAAGTAAACGGAAAGATGGCAATGTCTAATCTAAATGATTTGAACTTAGATGTTGAAGCTTCAAATGTAAATTTTGCTACTGCTGACCAAAAATATCATATTCCGAATGCTAAATTAAAAACCTTTGTTGAAGGTGGAAATCGTTCAATTTTAGTTGATGCTCCCGGAGCTGCAAATGGAAAAATTTCAGGAAAATATAATTTAGCTGATTTAGCCGGAATGGTACAGAATGGATTAGGGAAAATCTTAGTAGGTCCAGAACCCAGAAAACTATATCGTGGGCAAGCCTTTGCAATGAATTTTGACGTTGAGCAAGGATTGGTTGCTTATTTTTTACCTGATTTAAAACTTCCTAAAGGCGCAAAAGTAGAAGGAGAATATGATGGAAATTCAAATAATTTAATATTAAATCTTGATGCAGCTTCTCTAAAATATGTAATGACTAAAAAAGAGGAAATTACAGAGGCAGACCAGGCTTTGGCAGAAGCAAATCCTGATTATAAATTGGATGACAGAATAGCTGTGACACGCGACAGTGCAATGGTCGACAGTGTGATGGTAAGAATAAATACAGCCAATACAGAACAGCAGCTTTATGCGAAAATCAGCAGATTAGAGTATAATAAAAATATACTGAAAGACGTAACATTAACGGGTAAAAATGAGAACAATTCGATTCTAAGAATTGCAACCAGTTTTAAACACGGAAATCCTGAAGATGAAATCAATGATAACTTGAAAAGTTATGCAATTAACTTTAATCAATCTACAAATCCTGCAGGGGATTACGTTTTCAGATTTGAACCTACTGAAGTTAATTTAAATAATGTAAAATGGTCTATAGATACCAATCCGGAGCTTGATCATTATATAAGTTATCGACGAGGGACAAATGATTTTGAGATTCATAATTTAAAAATTTATTCAGATACAAGTTCACTGCTCATTAATGAATCTATATTTAAATCTGCTAAAGATTTTTATGTAGATGCCGAAGTGCAGAATTTTCAGATTGAAAAGATTTTTGAAATGCAGTCGGGTGGAAATCCAATGGATATTAAAGGTTTAGCCAATGGTAATGTGAAAATCAAGATGGATAAAAGCACACTGCAACCTTTGGTAGATCTTACCGTCGATAATATCATGATGAATGGTAATGATATGGGTGATGTAACAATTTCTGCTGTAAATGGTTTTTCTCTGAATGTTTATGATGTAGATGTAAAAGTAGCTTCAGCAGGAGTAATCGGTAATAATAATCTCCATTTAACAGGAACAGTTAATAACAATACACCTTCACCAACAATAGATTTGACAACCGAGTTAAGAGATTTCGATCTTACCTTTACTCAACAGTTTGTACAGACTATTTTTGGAAATTTAAGAGGAAAAGCAACGGGTGATTTAAAAATAAACGGAACACTTAAAAATCTTGATTACAGCGGTGATATTGCTTTAAAGGAATTTGGTTTAAAACTGTTATTTACCGGAGTAGATTATTCATTTGATGATACGGTGATTCCACTTTCTAAAGGTCTTGCGATTTTAAACAATATTGCAGTTCATGACGGAAGAACAAATTCTCAGGGAACGATTTCAGGTGCGATACAGTTTGAAACGTTATCTTCAATGGGAGTCAACCTCGTAATGAGAGCTGATAATCTTTTAATGTTAAATACCACTCAGAAAGATTACGATTTGTTTTGGGGAAGAGTTTACGGGCAAGGCGATTTATACGTTGATGGACCAGTTTCTGCTTTAAACCTTTCCACTCCAAATATGAAAGCTTTGAATGGAAGTACATTTACTTTCAATTCAGCATCAACTTCGAATGTAGAAGAATTTAAAATGTTGAGGTTTTTGAAAGAAGGAAAAGATGGTTTAGTTACTTTAGAAGATAAAAAAAGAACCGGAGCCAATATGAACATCGATTTCAATCTTGATGTTGATAAAGGAACTTCGGTAAATGTTTTGGTCGGCGATGATGTAGGAAATATTTCAGTAAAGGGAATGGCTAATAATTTGAGATTTCAGATGAGTAGACAAGGAAATATTGCGATGAATGGATCTTATATGGTTGATAGCGGAACTTTTGTTTCTAAAGCAATTTTGAACAGAACTTTCCAAATTCAGAAGAACAGCAGTATTCGTTGGGATGGTGATGCCATGAAGCCTGCATTGGATATTTCTGCCAATTATGTCAGAATGGTTTCCAATGCCGGAGATTATTTAAATATGGGACAGTTACAGCCGATTAGTGTTCTTTTACAGGCAAATATTACCAATACCTTAAATGATCCGAAAGTTGCCTTAAATGTAACAGCACTTGATGTTTCAAGTCAGGTTAAGGAGACTCTGGCTGCAAAAATAAATCAGACGGAAGGGGAGAATGTATTGCAGTTTGGTTCAATTCTTTTGCTTAATATGTTTAATGTAACGAATAGTGGTGGAGGTTTGAGTTTTGACGCAGTTGGTGTTGCAGAATCTTCTGGTTATAATATGTTGCTGAAACAATTAGGATCTGTGTTAAATACTGTAAGTAATGAATTTCAAATTGATTTGAATTACGTTAAAGGAAATGATCAATATTCTAATAACGGTGACAGAGCAAATGCGGGAGTAAGTTTCGATTTGTCTCCAAGAATTACAGTAAAAACAGGATTAGGAATACCGCTTACCAAAACAGAAAGTACAAGCAATAACTATCTTTCGGGAGAAGGAACTGTGGAATATGATATTTCAAAGAAAAACGATGGTACACTTCTTTTAAGAGGGTATTCTAAACCAACCAACATCGGAATGGGAGTTGGGACTGTAGGAACAAATGGTTCTGCAAATCAAGCTTATGGCGGAGGTATCGTTTGGAGTAAAAGCTTCAATTCTTTCTTTAAAAAGAAGAAAAACAGAAAAAAACAAGCTGAAGCTGATAGCGAAATAAAAACAGATTCTGTAAAATCAGAGGCTAAATAGTTCGGAATTTTTAATGATTTTTATCATCCGTGTTAATTATTGTTAATATTTGATATTATTTTTTTAGTTTAATTATTTTTTTTAATTTTGTAAAAAATTTATGGATTTTTTAGGAAAAATATAATTTCACTAATATGAACTATCAACTGGACGAAATAGACAAGAAAATTCTTGATTTCTTAGTAGAAAACACAAGAATGCCTTTTACAGAAATTGCTAAGCAGATGGATGTATCTGCAGGAACAATCCACGTAAGGGTGAAGAAAATGGAAGATGCAGGTATTATTTTAGGATCATCTCTTAATTTAGATTATGGTAAATTAGATTACCATTTCACAGCTTTTATCGGGATTCTTTTAACAAAATCAAACCGTACACAAGAGGTATTGAAAGAGTTAGGAACTATTCCAAACGTTATTGAAGCAAGCGTTATCTCAGGGAAATACAATATCTTCTGCAAGGTAAGAGCTAAAAATACAAACGACGCTAAAAGAATTATCTATCAAATAGACGACATTCAGGACGTAATGAGAACTGAAAGTATGATCTCTATGGAAGAATTCTTAAGCGATAAAAACAGATTGATCAACGCAATCTCGATTTAATCAAATTTTAGACGATATAAATACCGAAGAACTTATGAAATCATTCATAAGTTCTTTATTTTTGCAGTATGGAAAAAGAATACCAAGAATACAGTTATTTTGATGAAGATCCAAAGAAAGGATGGGGTTTTATTTTGGCATTGGCTTCTTTGCTTTTATTTACTTTTATGGGCATCGGGCTGGATTTTGATGAATATCTGCAGCACGAAGGCTTAAATATTCCCAAAGGATATTTTTATCTTATTTTCTCTGTTGATATTTTGATGATCTTAGGAATTGTATTGATGTTTTTCTACAGAAAAATAGGCATTGTATTATTTCCGGTAATGTTGCTTTTACACTTTTTTATGCACAATTATTACCTTTCAACTTTCTTGTATTCTGACGTTACCAATTTGTTCTTATTTACAGGATTTGGAATGTTGGCAATTATTCCGAAATGGAAGTTTTTCAAATAAATAATTTTTAAATTATATTTAAAAGAAAAAGCTATTAAGATAATCTTAATAGCTTTTTTTATATGTTTTTTGAAGATTAAATTAATTCTTCTTCATCCTATTCTGAACTCTTTTAATCAAAAAATAAAAGATTAAAAACCCTAAAGCGAAAATAGAAACTCGCGACAGGAAATCTCCCGCTCTTACATAAAATGTTTCGCCTTCATAGAGATTTACTTTTGCGAATAATGCAGTTTGATCTCCATAGAACGTATCTTCTAAAATTTCACCTTTTGCATTGATGTGTGCAGAAATTCCACTGTTTGCAGAACGTACAATTTCTCTTCTGGTTTCAATGGCCCTCATTTTTGCGTAAGATAAAAGCTGTTTATGGCCTTCTGTAACGCCCCACCAAGAGTCATTAGTCATAATTCCGAGGAAATTGGCACCTTTTTTCACATAATCAGTTACAAATTCACCATAAATACTTTCGTAACAAATAATCGGAGCAATTTTTCCTTTATTAAAGGGATTTGAAAATGCGACACGTTCTTTATCTGTTCCTAAAGAAGCAACAGTTCCACCTAAATTAAGCATTGCATCGCCTAAAAGTGGCTTTAAAACATTCATATAAGGGAAAATTTCAACTCCAGGAACAAGCTTTCCTTTGTGATAAACTTCAACTTTTTGATTTGGAATAATCTGAACTGCCGAATTATAATTTTCAACCCAAACTCTGTCATTAATTTGATAGGCATTTGTTGGAGCGGTATTTTTATCTAAAAAATATTTGTGAGAAGAAATTCCCGTTGTAAAAACAGAACCGGGATGCTTCGCAAGAAACCCTTTTACATTATTGAGTAGTTCACTTTTTTCAAAAGCTGTTTCAGAAATTGAACCTCTTCCTGGAATTGCTGTTTCAGGAGCAATGTAATAATCAACTTTTCCTTTTGTATTATTTTCTGCTAAAGCTAAAAGTTCGTTCTGAATCGTGATGCTGTCTTTAGAATATTTTTCACCATAAGGATCAAGATCGGGTTGTAACATTAAGACGCTGACTTCACCAATTGGTTTTTCATTAAAACTATTAAATTTAATTAGCGAAATAATCATCGGAAGACCAATCAAAAGTACCGTTGCTGAAATATTAATGATTAAATCTTTTCTTTTTCTTCCCGCCTGCCAAATTCTGATGGTGTAGAATATCAATAAATTAACAAGCAATATCCAAAAACTTCCTCCTGTTGAGCCTAAAGTATCGTACCATTGAATAAGTTTTGGATAATCTGAAAAAGAATTTCCAAGATTTAGCCAAGGCCAAGTCAGCTGCCAATTCAAATGAAACTTTTCAAAGCTCATCCAAATTGCTACTAAAAATGCCATTCCCCAATACGTTCCCTGTGCATTTTTATACCAATGATAACATTGAAAAACCAGTGAATACAAAAAAGAATTAACTAAAACCGGGAATAAAACCGCCATCATCGAATGACTTCCATCAGGATTTTTTGAACCATACAACCAGCCTGTCGTTACTACATTCCAAATTACAAAACACAGATAGGAAAGTCCGAAAACCACCCAGCTTTTTCTGTTGTATTTTGAAAATTTAGACACATCATGTTCCATTATTAAAAGAGGAACCAATGCAAAAAATATAAAAAACGGAATTCCGTAAGTCGGCCAGGAAACCGAAAGCAGCATCGCTGAAATGAGCGTAAGTAAAACGTATTTCATTAAATTAGTTTAACACACAAATTTAATGTTTTTGAAATGAATAACTTTGCAATTGATGTTAAAGAAATTTTATAAAATTATCATTCTCCCTTTCACGATTTTGCTGCTCTATCTGATGTTTTTCGGAATGGGAAGAACGCAGTATGAAGTAAATGTAGTGCGTGTAGAGCCGCTTTTTTCGACATTATATTTTATAGAAAATACGATTCGATGGTGGGATATTATCCGCATTGTTTTGGGAAATGTTGTAATGTTTATGCCTTTCGGCTTTTTGGGCTGGATTTTTCCTCGTCTACAAAATTTAAAAGAAAATATCTTTGCTTTTATTTCTGCAATCGTAATCATAGAAGCACTTCAGTATTTTACAAGACTTGGGATTTGTGAAGTTGATGATGTTATTCTGAATACTTTTGGCGTTTTTCTGGGATGGAAAATTAAAAGAATGCTTGAAATTAAATTCACGAGATTCGTAGGCTAAAACTGGCAAAGAAATACAGCGTTTGTCATTCTGAGTAATTTTAAAAGATAGTTTTATTTTCTCGCAGATTAAACGGATTATGCAGATGTAATATTGAAAAATCTGCGAATCAGCAAAATCTGCGAAAGACCTTATTTTAAACTAAAGAAAATTATCCATTCAATTCTTTTGCACGTTTTTCAGCATTCAAAATTCCTTTTTGAAGAATTTCTTTGAAATTATTTTCTTCAAAAGTTTTCAATGCAGCTTCAGTAGTTCCCCCTTTTGATGCAACATCTTTTATCAAATCTTCTAAACTTTTATCAGAATTATTGATGAGGTGATAGGCGCCCAACATCGTTTGTTTTACAAAAAGTTTTGAAAGATTTTCGTCAATTCCCATTTCTGTTCCGGCTTTAATCATGGCGTCTACAATGTAATAAAAATAGGCTGGTCCGCTTCCCGAAAGTGCGGTAACACCATCTAATAATTCTTCGTTTTCCAGATAAACAGATCTTCCGGTGCTGTTGAGAAGTCTTTCGATATTCATCAACTGATTAAAAGAAATTCCTTCTGCGGAAGTGTAGCCTGTAATTCCCATTCCCAAAAGAGTAGGAGAGTTGGGCATTGCGCGCACAACCAATTTGTGATTTAGTAAATTTTGAATTTTCTCAATTTTAATTCCTGCCATAATTGATAGAATCATCTGATTTTCGTTTAGAGAAAACTGAAAACTCTCAGCGGCTTTTTGAAAATCCTGCGGCTTTACAGCAATGATAATAAGATCAGCGTCCAACTCTTTCACCTCATCAAATATTGAGATTTTAGATTTTGGAAATTCTTCAGAAATTTTCTGAATTTTAGATTGGTTTCTTGTAATGAGATGAAGGTTTTCAGGCTTTATCAATTCATATTTTAAAAATGATTTTGAAAAAGATAAACCCATATTTCCGGCTCCGATGATGGCGATTTTCATATTTGTGTGTTTTTAGGAATTTATTCGAATATATATTTTCTGAAGATTACAGAATAATTATCATTAAAATTAATCAATTCAATATGTTTAAAATTTATTTTTCTAGCTTTTTTGTCAATCTTTCCAATCGGACTGTAATTTTTAATCACTACCGATTTGTTGTTGACTTCTACGATTTCACCAATTGAAAATAATTCCTGATCTTTCTTTTTACTTTCAATAATGCAGTGAAAACCCTGTGTTTTAATAGATTTAAAAATACCTTCAAAATTTTTTAAAGAAGTATTGTTTATTACTTTATGATTTAACTTTATTAGACCTTCTTCCAAATAAATCTTCTTTGAAACCTTGTCTGATAAGCCGTGACGGATTCCGGATATTCTTTCATAAGGGATAATTTTAATTCCGGCGAGAGAAAAGTCATTCGTCTCTTCTATCATAATAAAATCATCAGATGCTTTTACAATGAAACCTAAAATTGAAGAATCATTTTCAAGATTAACTTTCACAAAATCACACTTGTCAATATGTTTTTGGATGATTTTTTTGAATACTTTATCAGAATAAGTTTTATCAGACATAATTATTTTAGAAATATTAAACTAAAATAAGCTATTCTGCTAAAAAGAAAGGTAGAATTGATTTTAAAAAGAAATTAAATTTACTCTATCTTAAAAATCAAATTTTATAGAGGACTGTTTTAAAGAATATTAACTTCCCTTTCCAGTTCAATTCCGAATTTTTCCTTCACAGAGTCAATAATCATCGTCGAAAAATCAAAAATTTCTTTTCCTGTTGCATTTCCGGTTGCGTTGACAATCACTAAAGCCTGTAATTGGTGAGAAGCAACATTCCCGATTTGTTTTCCTTTCCAACCACATTGTTCGATGAGCCAGCCTGCGGGAACTTTCACAAATTCACCATTCGGATAACCTTGAATATTAGAGAATTTTTCTTTCAAATTTTCAAATTGATCTAAAGGAATTGTTGGGTTTTTAAAGAAACTTCCGGCGTTACCAATTTCTTTTGGATCGGGAAGTTTACTTTGTCGGATGTTGATGACAGCTTTCGAAATATCCTGAATAGTAGGATTTTTTATTCCTGAATTTTCCAGTTCAGATTGTATGGCACCGTATTCTGTTTTAATTAAATGATTTTCCTTTGTCAACTTAAAACGAACTTCCAAAATCACATATTTTCCTTTTCCTTCCTGCTTAAAAATAGAATCTCTGTACCCAAATCTGCATTTTTCAAGATCGAAAATTTCCACTTCCAAAGTTTCAAGGTTTAAAACTTTACAGTCAACAAAAATATCCTTGATTTCCGTTCCGTAAGCTCCTATATTCTGCATCGGTGAAGTTCCTACATTTCCCGGAATTAAGGAAAGATTTTCTAATCCGCCATAATTTTTATTTAAACAAAAAAGGACAAATTCATGCCAGTTTTCTCCCGCTTTTGCAGTCACTAAAACCTCTTTTTCATTTAAAACCTCTTCAGAAATTCCTTTTAAATTTAATTTAATAGCTAATCCGTCAAAATCTTGAGTAAACAATAGATTACTTCCGCCTCCAAGAAATAAAAGTGGGAGAGTTTGAGTGTGAGAGTGTTTAAGAGTTTCAATTAATTCTTCTACAGAATTTATTTCAATGAAATATTTTGCCTTCGCTTCTACACCAAAAGTATTAAAAGGTTTTAATGAAAAATTTTCCTGCATTGGATTTTGTAAATGTTAGAATTAAATTGGATCGTTTTATTGATATTCTTTAGGAAGAATCTTTAAAATTTGCTGTTTAAAATTAGCAAATTGCCTGTAATGAATATCATTTTGTGCATTAACGTAAACGTGAGATTTTTTGTTGGTCTTAATCTGAAAACTCTCATCAATTCCGTCAATCGGTTGAATACTTGGTGAGCTTTCGACGCTATCTAAATTTTTGATTTTAAAACAAGAAGTGATGTTTTTCCAATTCTTTGGATTTATTGCAGAGTGCCATTCTTTGTGCTTCTTCGTCAAGGTTTCTCCGGTTTCGAAATGAATAGAATCTTTTGTTACTTTTACAACCCTGTAATATCCTGATTGACCGCCAATTTCTGATAAACCAATAAAAGTGATTTCTTCAGTCTTAGAATCTGAATTTTTATCTGCAGTTTTTTGACTGCACGAAAAGAAAATCAGCAGTAAAAACATTGAAAACAAGATTTTCAAACCATTCATTTTTACTGCTGATTTATTAAGATTAAAGATTAAACTCTAATTTATATTTTTCAAGTGCATTTTTCAGAATTTCTGCACTTTTTCTTAAATCTTCTTCTTTCAAAACGTAAGCAATTCTTACTTGTTTTTTTCCTAATTCGGGATTGCTGTAAAATCCTCCTGCGGGAGCAACCATAATGGTTTCGTTGTTTAAAGTGTATTTTTCAAGAAGCCATTGCGCAAACTTTTCTGTATCATCTACAGGAAGTTCTGCAACACAATAAAATGCACCTTTTGGTTTCGGACAAATAACTCCAGGAATTGCATTCAGCAAATCAACCAAAACATTTCTTCTGTGTGTATATTCTTCTCTTACAGCTCTAATATAAGCTCCGTCATTTTGGTGAGCTGCAGTTGCTGCAATTTGTCCTAATAAAACCGGACTTAATCTTGCCTGAGCAAAAAGCATTGCCGCATCGTGAATTTTTTTAGAACGGGTAATTAAACATCCGATTCTTACGCCACACATTGAATAACGCTTAGATTCTGAATCGATAATAATGCAGTTTTCTGCCAATTCAGGAAAAGCAAGCATAGAAATTTGTTGTTTTCCATCGTAAACATATTCTCTGTAAACCTCATCAGAAATAACAACAATGTCATATTTAATAGCAATTTCTGCTAATTTTTGAAGTTCTTCTCTTGTATAAAGATATCCTGTAGGATTTCCAGGATTACAGATGACGATTGCTCTTGTTTTTGCAGTGATTTTTTTCTCAAATTCTTCAATCGGAGGAAGTGCAAAACCTGTATCAATAGACGAAGGAATTGCAACTACATTCACATTGAAAGTACTTGTGAAACCATTATAATTTGCATAATATGGTTCTGGAATAATTACTTCATCACCGTCATCGCAAAGCGTAGAAATAGCAAAATTTAAAGCTTCTGAACCACCGTTTGTAACAATGAAATTATCTGGAGTAAGATCTGTAAAATCTAAAGAATGATAATATTCTGTCAATGCTTTTCTATATTCGATATTCCCTTCTGAAAGAGCATATTCTAAAACTTTTAAATCAATGTTTTTTAAAGCATTAAGAGCAGTTTCAGGAGTTTCTATGTCCGGCTGACCGATGTTTAAGTGATATACTTTTGTACCTCTCTGTTTAGCCTGTAAGGCAAAAGGAACCAGTTTTCTTACCGGTGAAGGCGGCATCTGCTGCGCTCTGTTTGAAATGTTTGGCATTGTCTAAAAATTTGTATGTACAAAAATAGCAAAATATTTCGGCTCACCTCAAAATATCAAAGAAGGTTGTAAAGTATTATGTTTTGCATTTTAATTATTATATATGTGTTAATAATTCTAAAATTGAAATCATTTTAGTTGTGTAATCGATTATGCTTTGGGTTTATTTTGTTAATATTTTGATTTGGTTAAAAATAATTTAAAATTAATATTGCGGTTTTGTATTTAATTCTTAGTTTTACGCAACTAATAAAAAAATAAATATGAAAGTAAAAAGACTCTTTGGTCTTGCTGCTGTTGCTGCTTTATTTAGCACACAAAATGTAGCGGCTCAATACTATTATCCAGTTGCTGTAAGCGGATTTACAAGTGATGTAATCGCAAATGGAGTGGGCAATGCCACTGCAAGTACTACTGCTTCTGTAGATGCAGTAGATTACGCATATGTTTCTAAAGATTTTATGGCTACTGCAACGAGTCCGGCAATGACTTATGGACTTCCTGTAACTGGTCAATTTATGGGGGTGGTAACTACAACTCCTGGAATGACTTATCAGTTAGCGAGCTACAGTGCAAGTAATGCGTTGAAGTTAAATGCCACATCTGATTCTGGAACATTAACATTTGCTACACCTACTGCTGCATTTAATTTATATTTCTTGGCAACAGGAGGAAGTGGCTCTGGAACGGTAAGTGCTGTCGTTAACTTTAGTGACGGAACAAACCAAACTTTTACAGGGTTGACAGTGGGAGATTGGTACGATCAGGCTAACTTCGCAATACAGGGTATTGGTAGAATTAAAATTACAACGAATGCATTAGAAGATGGAGGTGGTATAAATCCCAGAATTTATCAGATTCCATTAGTCATTACTGCTGCGAATCAATCTAAAACTGTACAAAGTATAGCATTTACTAAAACAGCTGGAACAGGATTTGTAAATATTTTTGGTGTTTCTGCTGATAAATATACAACGTGTTTAGCACCTTCCGCTGTTACGGCATCCGCTGTTACAGCGAGTTCTGCTACAGTGAGTTGGACTGCCCCGGCAACACTTCCAACAAACTATGATATTTACTACACATCATCTACTGTAGCTCCAAGTACTACTACAGCTCCTACAATATCAAATATTGCTAGTTCATCATTATCTGCTAATTTTACAAGTGGAATAAATTCAATGACCAAATATCATGTTTGGATAAGATCTAAATGTGGTAGTAATACAGGTGAATGGGCTTATGGTACTACCTTTACAACACCATGTACTACATTCCCTGCATCTTATACAGAGAATTTTGATACAACGGCGGTTGGTTCTACAACAAATACCAATGCACCGATGTGTTGGTCATATTTAGAAACAAGTGGCTTTGCAGGTTACGGATACGTAACAAACAGTAATTCAAATTCTCCTACAAATAGTTATTATTTATATAATTCTTCTGGAAATTCAGGAAATCAAATGTTGGTTTCTCCGCAAACAACTGCATTGTCTGATGGAACGAAAAGAGTTAGATTTTTTGCGAAAGGAAGTTCTGCAAATTATACAGTACAAGTAGGTACTTTAACAAATCCGGCAGATCCAACTACATTTGTTTCATTCAATACGACAACTTTAACGACCACCCAAACTCAGTATACAGTTAATATCCCATCTGGTGGTGGTTCTTACTTGGCATTTAGGCATAATTTAGGAGGCACCTTTAGAGGGATTTATCTTGATGATATTACAGTTGAGGCTATTCCTTCTTGTTTGGAAGCAACTTCGCTTACAACATCAGCTGTTACAGCAAACTCAGCAACATTCAGCTGGACTGCTCCTGCAACTGCTCCTGGAAACGGCTACGAATATACTTATACAACTACAAATACAGCACCTACAGGAAGCGGAACTACTACTTCAGGAACTTCTGTTGTAGTGTCATTGCCTGCTCCTAGTACAACATATTATTTATGGGTAAGATCAAAATGTACAACAACTGATCTTAGCGCTTGGACAAGTATTGCAGTAAGTACCAAAGCTGTAAACGATGAGTGTTCCGCACCAGTTCTAATTACTCCTGGAGCATCATTTACAACTAATCCAATTGTTGGAACAACTGTAGGAGCAACTTCTACTACAGATGCAACTGCTACTCATACTTGCCAAACTACGGGTTATAATGATACTTGGTATTCTGTGGTGGTTCCAGCAAGTGGAAGCATTAAAATAGAAACACAATCTGTTTCTGGTTCTGCTGTTACAGATACGGTTTTAGGTGTTTACACAGGGGCTTGTGGTACCTTGACACAAGTAGGTTGTGATGATGATAGCTCAACTGACGGAAATTTCTCTTTGGTTACTTTGACAGGGCAAACTCCGGGAGCTACTTTGTTAATTGGAGTTTGGAACTATTCAGCTTCTACCAGCGGACAGTTTAGAATTTCTGCTTACGATGCTTCATTATCAACTTCAGAGGCTGCTGCAGCTAAAAAAGAAGTTAAGGTCTATCCAAACCCGTTCACTGACATTATTAATATCTCAGAATTTAAAGATATTAAAACAGTGAAAGTTACTGATGTAGCCGGAAGAACTCTTAAAACAATTGAAAATCCTACTAAGGAAATCAATTTAAGCTCATTGAATTCTGGACTGTATTTGATTACAATGTATTTCAAAGACGGTTCTCAAAATACCGTGAAAACCATTAAAAAGTAAACTATTTTTGAATTATTTTTTTATAAGCAGCTCTACATCTTTTTGTAGGGCTGTTTTTATTTTGTTTAAAATTTAAGTTTAATCAAAACCATTTATTTTTAAATTTGTTAAAAATTAAAACAATGCAAACTCCCAAAACAACTGTAGAAGATTATTTCTTGCAAATTCCTGAAGAGAGACAAGAGGTTTTTAAAAAAATGTTTGATACCATCACAGATAATTTGCCCAAAGGTTTTCAACAAGGAATCAGTTATGGTATGATGGGTTGGCAAGTCCCCTTAGAAACATATCCCGATGGTTATCATTGTACTCCAGGTTTGGCGCTGCCTTTTATGAGTTTAGCTTCGCAGAAGAACTTTATCGCTTTGTATCACATGGGAATGTATGCAAAACCAGAGCTTTTAGATTGGTTTGTGGCTGAATATCCGAAACACTCAAAAAGAAAGCTGGATATGGGGAAATCTTGTGTACGTTTCAAAAAAATGGATGAAATTCCTTTTGAACTGATTGCTGAGCTAAGTAAAAAAATGACTGTTGACGAATGGATTGATATTTATGAAACCAATTTTAAAAAGAAATAATTTTTTTGACCATGTATTAATTTTCGCTTTTCTGATAATACTTTCAGGATGTAAAAATTCAATTTCATCAGGTTTAAAAAATGGAGATTTGTTATTTGTCACCGCAAAAGAAACGGGTTTATCTGGAGCAATTAATAATGTTACTCAAAAACAAAAAAACGCTTCGTTTGATCATATCGGAATTTTACAAAAAAACAAGAATGGCACATTTGTACTTCATGCGGCTCCAAAAGGTCGTTCTCAAAGACAAAATTTAAATGATTTTCTTAAAGATCAAGCTGAAGACGGACAAAAAGTGGTGGTTTACAGATTAAAACCTGAATTTCAGAAAAATATTCCGAATGCGATTGAAAAAGCAAATTCAATGGTAGGAAAACCATATAATTTCAATTATATCTTAGACGAAAATTCTTATTACTGTTCAGATTATATTGAAAGAGCATTTAGAAAAGATCAGATTTTCAAATTAGAACCTATGACTTTCATTGATCCAAAAACCGGAAAAACCAATTCATTTTGGGAAGAATTTTATACAAAAAAAAATCTCAAAGTTCCGGAAGGGGAACTTGGTTGTAATCCAAACGGTTTAGCAGCTTCAGACAAAATTCAAAGAGTTAAAGAATTACAATAATCTATTTTTTGCCACAAATGCACGAATTTAATTAAGTATTTAATTTTTAAAGAAATTGATTTAGTTTAAAATAAAATTCGTGCATTCGTGGCTGTTTTTTATTACTTAAATGACGATAAAGACTGGAGAAACTGTAAAGCTTCTCTTTTTTTGTGTTAAAATTGAAATTTATTACCCTACTAATTTGGTGGACTAATATTTTTTTATACTTTTGTCAGGAATTAATTATTAAATATTTCAAAATGTAATTCACAAAGTATTGTTTAATCAAAATGTTTTAGTCATGATTACACCCAATTTGCAGGCGCAACCAAAGAATGCAAACCTTATCAAAAAAGAGCTGATCTTAGAAGTAGAATTGAACGGGAAAATGAAATTCGATCATCTTTTAAATGCAATTTATCAGCAGATGGGAATCTGTTATAAAGTATTGAGCGCAAATGTGGAGTATATGAACGGTAACAATTTTGGCTCATTTCAATTATACATCAATGCCACTCAGGAAGAATCTCAGGAATTGGAATTTTTTCTGAATAATAATAAACTCTTGAATACCACTGTTGAATATACCTGCAGAAAGTATTCATAACTGTAAGTCCATATAGTTTGAGGGGCGTTCAATTTATTGAGCGCTTTTTTTATTTCTAAAAAGTGACTTAGTTTTAAGATTATTTCTAACATTCTTCAATTCGAGCAAAATTCTGAAAGAATTTGTAACGAGAATTTCTTTCTATCATCAAAATTCTCAATACTTTTTTTAAAAATCTAGTCGAAGAAACGGAGTTGAATTAATATTCATTACAGATTTTATTCAACTTTCCGATAAAAAGTCTATTTTTAATCTAAATTAAATTACAAAATTATGATTCCATCACTTATTATTGTCGGTGTTTTAGTTATTGCATTGCTCTACGGAGTTTCTATTTACAATCGTCTCGTAAAATTGAGAAATTTGGTTCAGGAAGCGTGGAGTAGTATTGATGTAATGCTCAAAAAACGTCACGATTTGATTCCGAATTTGGTTGAAACCGTAAAAGGCTACGCTACTCACGAGCGTGAAACTTTGGAAAATGTAACCAGAGCGAGAAATCTTGCGGTAGGTGCAGATTCTGTAGAAGGAAAAGAAATTGCAGAAAAAAATCTAAACCAGGCGATGGTTAATTTATTCGCCGTTGCAGAACAATATCCTGATTTGAAAGCAAATGCTAATTTCCAGCAGTTACAGGCAGAATTAAGTTCAATCGAAAACGATATCGAAAAATCAAGAAGATATTATAACGGAACGGTGAGAGAAAACAATACTTTGGTAGAATCTTTCCCAAGCAATATTGTCGCAAATATGTACAAATTTGAGAAGTCTAAATTTTTCGAACTTGAAAATATTGCAGACAGAGAAGTTCCATCAGTAAAATTCTAAGGAATGAAAAAGCTTATAGCATTTCTATTTCTTCTTTTCTTTTCTCTGGGTTTTGCACAGGATGAGGTTGTTGTTCCCGACCAATTGGCTATTGTCAATAATACGGAGCGGATTATTAATTTCCATGCAGATATTGATGTCAACAAAAATTCAGGGTTAAGCATTACCGAAAAAATAAAAGTTCACAGTGAAGGTGAAAATATCAAACGTGGAATTTTTCGAACATTGCCTTTGGTAAGAAATCTCAATGATCGAACACAAAAAGTAAACTACAACATCGTTTCTATAAAGAAAAATGGAGTAGATGAAGATTATCACGAAGAAATTGAGGATGGTTATCTTAAAATTTATCTCGGAAATAAAGATATTATTTTAAGTCCGGGAGATTACGATTACGAAATAAAATATACTACAGAAAAACAAATTGGTTTTTTTGAAAAATACGATGAATTATATTGGAATGTCAATGGAACAGAGTGGGATTTTCCGGTAGACCGTATTTCAGCAACCGTAAATCTTCCTCAAGGTGCAGGAATTATTCAGAACTCTTGTTATAAAGGTGGTTACGGAAGTACTTCTCAGGATTGTTTGGCTAAAGTTCTTTCCGAACATTCGATTGAATGGAGCGCAAAAGATTTAGTTTTGGGAGAAGGTTTAACGATTGCGGTTGGGTTTAAAAAAGGAATTATGATTCCGCCGCCACCGCCAACTTTTCTTGAAAAGTTCGGAATTTTGATTGCCGGAATTATCATCTTTTTAGGACTATTGATGTATTACTATTCAACCTGGAAAAAGTATGGTGTCGATCCCGAAACTCCAACGGTTTATCCGCAGTTTAATTCGCCAGATGATTTATCGCCGGCTTCATTAGGTTATATTCAGAGTGAAAATTTTAAAAATAAATATCTTACCGCAGCTTTGGTTAATTTAGCCATAAAAGGCTATGTTCAGATTATTGAAAGCGAAGATTCCGGAGTTTTTGGTTTGTTTAAATCGAAACAATTTTCTGTAAAAAAGCTGAAAAATCCTGACCAGAATTTACCAAAAGAGGAAATCAGTTTGATGAACAGTTTATTCACAACTGGATTAGACACTGTAAAATTTGATGGAAAATATGATTCTAAAATCGAACAAACGGTTCGTAGTTTTCAATCAGCGCTTAAATTTGAACACGATAAATTACTAAATGAAGGAAATAATTCTAAAAAGCTGATTTTACCAATTTTATTGATTTTAGGAGTATATTTTCTAGGACTTTTTGTGAGTTTCACCATTTTCCCTGAATTTGAAAAAGTGTTTTTAGGAATTTTCATTCTAGCTATTTTAACCGTAGCATTTGTAATTGCTATTATAGTATTTAAATTTTTTCCGGGATTATTTAAGCTGTTTTTGGTTTTCCCGCTTTTAGCATTTGTTCTTTTAGGAGTATTAATGTACCGTGGAAGTGATTTTACGATCGATAATAATTTTAATGTCTGTTATATTTTTATTGTTTTAAGCTTTATGTCGTTGGTGATTTATCAGTTTTTGATTAAAAGACCTTCAGAAGAAAAGCTAAGAAAAAAATCTTTGATTGAAGGTTTCAAAATGTACATGGGAGCTGCAGAAAATCAACAAATTAAATTTCACAATCCACCAGAAATGACTCCGCAGTCTTTCGAAAAATTATTGCCTTTTGCAATGGTTTTGGGAGTTGATGAAATTTGGGGTAAGAAATTCGATGATTTACTCAAAAAAATGTCTTACGAATATCAAAGCAATTGGTATGTTGGTTCTTCAATGAATCATTTTGCAATGGCAAGTGTTTTAAATTCAAGCTTAACGCAATCTATACAGTCTTCGGCTACACAGCCTTCAAGTTCGGGAAGCAGCTCTGGTTCCGGTTCAGGCGGTGGCGGATTTTCCGGCGGCGGTGGTGGCGGTGGCGGTGGCGGCGGTTGGTAAAATTTCAAACATGAAAAATTTTATACAAATTATCACTTTATGCTTTAGTTTTCTTGTTTTTGGGCAGGAGAATATTATTGCAGTACCCACACGATCGGAAGATTTTGTTGAAACAAATCAAGATAATAGTCAACGTGAAAGAATTGTTTCTTTTAATGCAGATATTGATATTGCAGAAAATGCCGATGTAACGGTAACTGAAATCATCAAAGTTTTTGCGACAGGAAATGATATTAAAAGAGGGATTTTCCGTGCTTTGCCGACAGTAAGAAATATTAATGGCGGAAAAGTTCCAATAACTTACGAAATTATTTCTGTTGAAAAAGATGGTATCTCAGAGTCATTTCACAAAGAAACTCAAAATGGTGTCTTTAATCTTTATATAGGCAACAAAGATATTCAGCTAAATTCTGGTTTTTATACCTATAAAATTGTGTATAAAACGCAGGACCAAATTGGTCACTTTAAAGGATACGATGAGTTTTACTGGAATGTAAATGGAACAGATTGGGCATTTCCTGTCGAAAATATTCAAGCAGTCATTCACTTACCAAAAGGAGCAGGTATTCTCCAAAATTCTTGCTACACTGGAAATCATGGAAGTACCGAAAAAAATTGCATTAGTGAAAAATTATCATCTACAGAAATAACCTTCAAAGCTAATAATTTAGAATCCAGGGAAAATCTAACAGTTGCTGTCGGTTTTAAACCGGATGTTTTAAAAGAACCGTCTGCTTTTAATAAATGGCTGAAAAAAAATAAAACAAGTTTTCCGATATTTGCTGTAGGATTTTTATTATTGCTATTTTATTATTACAGTTGGAATAAGCATGGTAGAGATCCGGAAAAACCAACTGTTGTTCCGCAATACAATCCTCCTGTAAGTCTTTCTCCTGCAGCTTTAGGATATATTGATAAGGCTGAATTTGAACTCTCTCAAACGACTGCAAATCTGATTGATTTGGCTGTAAAAGGTTTTGTGGATATTGATGAGATTAAAACTGAAAAACAACTTTTTGGGTTCTCAAAAGTTTTCGACATAAAGATGCTCAATAGAGACAGTGGTTCTTTGCCGGAAGACCAAAACATATTGCTGAAAAAAATGTTTGGGAAAAACAAAAAGGTTTCGATAGCGGGGAATTACAGTCCGAGATTGAAAAGGGCAATCAGTGATTCTCAGGAAAATATTGCTGCTAAAAATTCGGTATATGTTGAAACCGTTTCTAATGCTAAAACGGTTTATAAATGTCTTAAAATTATTTTGATCGCTTTCTTTGTCTTGCTTATTATCAGTGCTTTAGTGACCGAAAGTTATAAAGCTCTTATTATGGCTATGCCATTAGTTTTGTTTAATGGTCTATTCTTAGCATTGCTGAATTATCTTTGGAAAGATAAGAGCAAGAAGCTTTTCTGGATTATTTTGATTTTTACGGCTCCGTTTTTTATTCCGATATTTTTTATCGCATTTTCTGCTTCAGATGATATTTCATATTTTGAATCAAACTGTTACAAGTTTTTGATCTTTGGAGTTATTTCCCTTCTTCCGTTTCAATATTTTATGAAAAGACCAAGCGTTGAAAGATTGGATATGAAAGCTCAGATTGATGGTTTCAAAATGTATCTTGGTACTGCAGAAGAAAATCAGCTTCAGTTTCATAATCCACCTGAAATGACGACTGATTTGTACGAGAAGTTCCTCCCTTATGCTATTGTCTTTGACGTAGATGGTATTTGGGGAAAGAAAATGCGAAATAAATTGAAGGAAACGCTTAATGCTGAAGATCCTGAGATGATTCAACAGCAGCATTTTAATTATAGTTTTGCATCGTCTTTTTCGCAGAGTTTAGCTGCAACATCAGTAGAACCTCCTAGAAGCTTTAGTTCAGATACATCTTCTTCATCGTCTGGTTCATCATCTTCCTCAAGATCTTCAAGCAGTTCATCCTATTCAGGAGGATCAAGTTCCAGCGGTTCTTCAGGAGGTGGTTCATCTGGAGGCGGTGGAGGCGGCGGAGGCGGTGGTGGTTGGTAACCATTGTCAAAAGTTAATTTTATTTAAAACATTAAAACATTATTATTTGAAAAACTTCTAAAATAAATTAAAATGTTATTTACAATAAAGAAAAGCGTTCAGAAAATAAATTCCGAACGCTTTTTATATTTTACTGTAAAATGTAATTTTGCTAATATCTAATATCTAATATCTAATATCTAATATCTAATATCTAAAAATTAAATTCTTTCAATATCCGCTCCAATCGCTTTCAATCTTCCGTCAATATTTTCGTAACCACGGTCAATTTGCTCAATATTGTGAATAATTGATTTTCCTTCAGCTGAAAGTGCTGCAATTAAGAGTGCGTTTCCAGCTCTGATGTCGGGAGAAACCATTGTCGTGCCTCTTAATGGAGATTCTTGATTTAAACCAATAACTGTTGCTCTGTGCGGATCACATAAAATAATCTGAGCCCCCATATCGATTAATTTATCAACGAAAAATAATCTTGACTCAAACATTTTCTGATGTACCAAAAGACTTCCTTTTGCCTGAGTGGCCACAACTAAAATAATGGAAAGCAAATCTGGAGTAAATCCAGGCCAAGGTGCATCTGAAACCGTAAGAATAGATCCGTCGATAAATTTCTGAATTTTATAATTTTCCTGAGATGGAATGTAAATGTCATCACCGCTTTGTTCAAGCTGAATTCCTAATTTCCTGAAAGTATTTGGAATAACACCAAGCTGGTTCCAGTTAACATTTTTAATGGTAATTTCAGATTTCGTCATGGCAGCAAGACCAATCCAGGAACCGATTTCTACCATATCCGGAAGCATCGTGTGTTCTGTTCCTCCCAAATGAGTTACTCCTTCAATCGTCAATAAATTTGAACCGATTCCTGAGATATTTGCACCCATTCTGTTCAGCATTTTACAAAGTTGCTGAAGGTATGGTTCGCAAGCTGCGTTGTAAATTCTTGTTTTTCCTTTTGCTAAAGCTGCGGCCATTACGATGTTTGCAGTTCCTGTTACAGAAGCTTCTTCCAAAAGGATAAATTTTCCGTTAAGTTCTTTAGCTTTTAAAGAATAGAAATATTCTTCTTCATCATAATGAAATTCTGCGCCAAGTTCAACTAAACCCTGAAAGTGAGTGTCTAATCTTCTTCTTCCAATTTTATCACCTCCCGGAGTTGGCATATACGCTTCACCGTAACGAGCCAACATTGGTCCCATCAACATGATTGAACCTCTTAGTTTAGCACCGTCTTTTTTAAATTCATTAGATTTAATATAGTCAAAATTAACTTTATCTGCTTTGAAAGTAAAATCTCCGTGAGCATTTTTAGTTACTTTTACTCCAAAATCACCTAAGATTTCAATTAATCGGTTGACATCATGAATGTCGGGAATGTTTTTAATTCTTACCTCTTCATCTGTCAACAAAACAGCACATAAAATTTGAAGCGCTTCATTTTTTGCTCCTTGTGGAGTAATTTCTCCATGTAATCTCTTTCCTCCTCTTATTTGAAACGTCCCGTTCATTACCTTCTATTCTTATTATTGTTGTTATTAGTGAATCTTCTTTTGTTAATATTATTGTTAGAATTACCTTGATTTCTATTGTTATTATTCTTGTTAGCATTATTTCTATTAGCGGTTGCATAATAGATTTTACTTTTATCAAGAGCTTCAATATTGGTTAAATCAAGTCTGTTTTCTGAAAGTTCTTTCAAATGACGGAAAATTACGTCATCTGTTACGTGTTCCTTATTATAAACATTGTAAGATTTCTTCATATTATTGGCAATCACTTCAATCAAGGCTTCTTTTTCGTCGCCTGGTTCTAGTTCTATTGCTTTTTCGATTAACTGAAGAATACTTTTTCCGTAAAATTTGAAATCGCCCTGAAGTTTTGGATATTCCATTCTTTTGGGTTTCTCCTCAAGTTCTTCTTTAGTAGGGAAGGGGTAAACAGGATCGATATCTAAATCATGATTTGATAAAATATATAAATGATCCCAAAGTTTATGTTTATAATTGTCTTCATCACGAAGTTGTGGGTTTCTCTGACCCATAAAATCGATGATTGCCATTGCCATTTCGTTTCTTTCTTCTTTTGTAGAAAGCTCCTTACAACGCTCAACCAATTGCTGTATGATTCTGCCATATTCCGGCATATTAAGCTGGGTTTTTTGGGTATTGTATTCCATAGTCTGCAAATATATGGATTAATAAAAATATGGGTTCAAAAAACTTAAAGGTTTATAAAAAATTAATAAAAATTCTAAGGTTTTTCAATTAATCAAATGTCAAAATTTAAACCAAATCAAACTTCTATAAATTTCTTTTTCTGATGTTTATCGGGAAGAAAACATTTTTGAGCCGAAAGTTTCATGCGGTTTCTTGAAATCATATCGTAAATACTATCACTGATAAACTTTGGCAATAAAGAACCTACAACCGAGACTTTATAAATTCCACCCAATAAACTGGCGATTTTTAAAACGGCTTTAGATTTTACTAAATAGTATTGATGAGGTTTCCAAAGATATAAAGTGTTGAATTGTTTTCTTTCTAAACCTCTTTCAGATAAAAATTTCTGCCCGAAATCCGATTGTAGGGAGGCAAACATGAATTGGTCTTTTTTATCTCTTTCAAGAATCCATTGTACCCAAAAATTACAGACACCACATTCGCCATCAAAAAAAACAATATGTTTCTGCTCCCAAGTTTCCTGCATGATTTCCGTTATTTTATTTTAAATTTCGTCTCTTCGATTTCTCTTTTGAAATAAGTAATCAATTCTTTTCGTTGAAGATCGGTGAGTTTTGCATCTTGATGACCTATATAATATGATTCTAAAGGCATTTCGTGTTTTTCAAGCATTTCTACACACTCTTCCATTTTATGAATTTGCCTTTCCGGCTCATAAGTTGCAAAAATTGAAAAATTTAGATGTCTTCTTCCTTCAATTACATGATTTTTCAGCCACCAGGAAGCAGGAGCTATACTCGAATACCAAGGATATTTTGTTTCATCAGAATGACAGTCGTAGCAAGAAGTATTGATGAGTTTTGCAACCTCGGGTTTTGTATTTTTAATTTTGAGAAAATCCATTCCGGGATTTAATGGAGCATTTGTTTTATCAATCGGAAAAAACTGAATGATTACAAAAGCAACTAAAATAATAACCAATATTTTTTTCATAGAATGAAATTTTTGAAAGTCTGAAAATTGAGAACAAATCAAATGCCTAAACTTTAAATATAAGAAAATTTAGGCAGTATCGGTTTGTAAATTAGTGATTTATATTAATCATTTTTAAATGCTAAAAAATAAAGACCTATCTTTGCAAAAAATTGAGCTCCAAAAGTTGGAGTAACTCATTGATAATCTTGTCCTATCGCTTTGTCGAAGGATTATTAAACATTTTTTATGTCAAATATTGTTGCTATTGTTGGGCGTCCCAACGTAGGAAAATCCACGTTATTTAATCGTTTATTAGAAAGAAGAGAGGCTATTGTAGACTCTACTGCAGGGGTAACCAGAGACCGTCATTACGGAAAATCTGATTGGAATGGTGTAGAATTCACTGTTATCGATACAGGAGGTTATGATGTAAATAATGACGATGTTTTCCAGGGAGAAATCTCTAAACAGGTTCAGTTGGCAATTGACGAAGCTACTTCGATTATTTTTATGCTGAATGTGGAAGAAGGTCTTACCGATACAGATTATGAAATTCATGAAATGTTGAGGAGATCAAACAAACCGACTTATATTGTTATTAATAAAGTTGATTCTGCGAAAGAAGAAATCGACGCTACAGAATTTTACCAGTTAGGAATAGACAAATACTACACTATTTCTTCTGCAACCGGTTCTGGAACCGGAGAAATTTTAGATGATATCGTAAGAGATTTCCCAACGACTGATTATAAAGATCCTTTCGAAGGATTGCCAAAAATTACCATTGCAGGTCGTCCAAATGTAGGTAAATCTACAATGACGAATGCCTTACTTGATGCGGAAAGAAATATCGTCACTGATGTTGCGGGAACTACAAGAGACAGTATTCAAACGCTTTACAATAAATTCGGACACGAGTTTGTGTTGGTTGATACTGCAGGAATGAGAAGAAAATCTAAAGTAAATGAAGATTTGGAATTCTATTCTGTAATGCGTTCTATCCGTTCTATTGAATATTCCGATGTTGTTGTCATTATGGTTGATGCAACTTTGGGATGGGAATCTCAGGATATGAATATTTTCGGTTTGGCCCAGAAAAACAGAAAAGGTATTGTAATTGTGGTCAATAAATGGGATTTGGTTGAAGATAAAACAACAAATACTGTAAGAGATTTTGAGAACTCAATCAAAGAGAAAATCGGTCAGTTCAGCGATATTCCGATTTTGTTTGTTTCAGCCTTAACGAAGCAGAGAATCTTGAAAACTGTTGAAATGGCAATGATTGTTTATGAAGACCGTAAGAAGAAAATCAAAACGTCTAAACTAAACGAAATCATGCTTCCTATTTTTGAAAGAACTCCACCACCTGCAAATAAAGGGAAGTTTATCAAAATAAAATATTGTGTACAGCTTCCAACGCCGTCGCCACAATTTGTATTCTTCTGTAATTTACCACAATATGTAAAAGAACCTTACAAAAGATTTGCTGAAAATCAATTGAGAAAAGAGTTCGGATTTACCGGAGTTCCTATTGAAGTATATTTCAGACAGAAATAATTTACCATCCCTTTTAGATTTCTAAGAGGGATTTTTATTTTTTATTTCATAATTTTGTTTTTAATCTAATTTTGATTGTTTTAATCAATAGGAACGGGCTTTAGCCCGTTTTTTATAAGAGATAGATCAAATTGGCTTTAGCCAAAACTTAGCATTTGTAAATAAATTTAGCTTCAAAACTTTTAATAATCATGACAGTAGTACTTTCACAACAATTTTCTTTAGTAAACTCTTGGATTAACGAATTGAGGAATGTAGAAATTCAGCATGACAGAATGAGATTCCGTAGAAATATGGAAAGAATTGGTGAAATTGCCGCTTTTGAAATCAGTAAAGATTTAGAGCAGAAAGAAATTGAAATTCAAACGCCTTTAGATACAATCATAGTTAAAGAAATTGCTGTGCAACCTGTAATCACAACCATTTTGAGAGCCGGAGTTCCTTTATTTGAAGGAATTTTAAATTATTTGGATAAAGCCGATTGTGGTTTTGTTGCTGCTTACAGAAAACACGATGCCAATGATTATTTTTCTATAAAACAAGATTATTTAACATGTCCGAATATTGATGGAAGACCACTTATCGTTGCAGATCCAATGTTGGCAACCGGAGCTTCTTTAATTGAAGCCATCAAAGATTTATTAACCAACGGAACGCCAACTCAACTTCATATTGTTGCTGCAATTGCTTCTAGACAAGGCGTCGAAACGATCGAAAAAGCTTATCCAAATGCAAAATTGTGGGTTGGAGCAATCGATGAAAATTTAACTTCAAAAGGTTATATTACACCAGGATTGGGAGATGCAGGAGATCTAAGCTACGGTGAAAAATTGCAGAGATAAATTTCTCCAATCATTTATTTTCCAAATAATTTTCACATTTAAAATTCTTTTATTTTTACGGGTACTGAAATTTTAAAATAGACCGAAGGAAAAATTATTTTTTCTCGTCTAAAATAAAAACTGACCGAAATGAAAATCGAAATATGAATTTCGAGCTTGTTTTTTATCAGTATCAGAAAATGGTGTATAACCTTGCATTGCAATATACCCAGAATACAGAAGATGCTGAAGAAATAACTCAGGATGTTTTTGTGAAAATATCTCAAAAATTAGATGGCTTTAAAAACGAGTCGTCTTTAAAAACATGGATTTACCGCATTGCGATAAATACTTCTTTAGATTTTCTTAAACATAAAAACTCACAAAAAAGATTCTTTTTCGGTTTATTAAGAGATTCTGATCATGAAAACAAGCAATATGAGCCGACGGATTTTAATCATCCAGGCGTAGTTTTAGAGCAGAAAGAAGAAATAATGAAAATATTTGGTTGTATTAATATGCTTCCAAATGATCAAAAAACGGCAGTCATTTTATTGAAAATTGAAGGCAATTCTCAGCAGGAAACTGCCGATATTATGAATCTCAGCCAGAAAGCGGTGGAGTCTCTTTTTCAGCGTGCGAAAAAAAATCTTATCCAGAAACTAAATCAACAGAAGGAATATGAAAAATAAATCGTCTAAATATGTAATGGAAGATCAGTTACGGATATTGGAAAATATTAAAGAAGTTGAGGCTCCTTCACAACTTTATTCGCAAATTCTCAGAAAGATTGAGAATAAGAAGAATGAATTTGTCTCTCCGAAATGGATTTTAATGGCTGCAGCGATGATCATCATTTTAATCAGCTTTAATATTAAACTTATTGACAGTAAAAAAGATTCTTCCAAATCCGATTTTGATGTCTTATTTATGATAAAATCACAAAATACCTTTTCTTATGAGTAAGAACAGTTTTTATATTTTTATCATAATTGGTTTGCTGGCTTCCAATCTGTTATTGGCAGTGTTTATTTTTATGAAAAAACCTCCGCACCACTCTGGTCCTAGAGATCTGATCATTGAACGCCTTCATTTTAATGAAAATCAAGTACGGAAATATGATGATCTAATTGTGCAGCACAGAATGCAGATCAGAGAAAAAGAGCATGAAATGATTGGTCTCAAGACGCAATATTATTCTTTGTTGAAGAATAGCAGTCAGGAAAATAGAGACTCTCTGGTTCAGCAAATCGGAAAGGTAAGTATGGAAACCGAAAAAATAAATTTTAAACATTTTCAAGATATAAAAAGAATTTGCCATCCCAATCAGATAAAGAATTTTGATGATCTTATTGATGAATTTGAATCTTTGTTTGCTACGGGTCCAAAACCACCACACGAGAGATGAAAAAAAATTATTTCGTTTTTATTTTTTTCGCTTCGGTGAATTTTCTTTTTTCGCAGAATACCTTTGCCGGATTAGAATTTAGTCCGGTTTGGGGTTCTGAAAAATTGGAAAAGGATAAAAAATATACATTGAAAGATGATGTCATTTCCATATCTAAATTAAAATTTTACGTTTCGGATATCTGTTTTAAAAAATCAGGAAAAACAATTTATAAAAATCAGGAAAAATCTTTTTTAATTGACCTTGAAAACAAACTTGAAATAAATTTTGATAAAAATATTTCTGAAGATTTTGATGAAATTCAATTTATTATAGGCATTGACAGTCTTACCAATGTATCGGGAGCAATGGGAGGCGATTTGGATCCCGTAAACGGAATGTATTGGTCATGGCAAAGCGGATATATCAATTTTAAAGTTGAGGGTACTTCAAAAAAATCTACATTTCCACACAAATATTTTCAGTTTCATGTGGGAGGTTATTTGCAGCCTTTTTCCGCTTTACAAACTGTTGTTTTACCATTAAAAAATAAACGGAACACAATTTTGATAGATATTTTGCAGTTTTTATCGCAAATTGATTTGAATAAAACTCATACCGTGATGTCTCCGGGAGAAAAATCGATGATTTTGGCTCGTCAGTTTCAAAAGGTATTTTTTGTAGGTAATTAATTTGATGTTTAAAATTAAAGATTGTTATGAATTTTAATAGTAAATATCATGTAGCAATAAGAGGAATAAAAAAATACCTTTTTCTTTTTTTGTTCCTTCTTCCTTTACTGGCTTTTACCATACAAGATCTTTACAAACTTTATATTCCCGAATATTTTCCTAAACCTGTCTATGATTTTAACAAAGAACCGCTTACCCGTGAAAAAGTAGAACTAGGAAGAGTTTTGTTTTATGATCCTGTTTTATCAAAAGACGGAACCATTTCCTGTGCTTCCTGTCATACTTCATACAATGCTTTTGCACATACAGATCATTCATTAAGTCATGGAATTGGTGATTCTATCGGTAAACGAAATGCTCCTGCTCTTTTTAATCTTGCTGGCAAAAACAATTCATGTGGGATGGAGCGATCAATCATATTGAAGTTCAGGCTTTAGCTCCGATTAGTGATAAAAAAGAAATGGCAGAATCTCTAGAGAATGTGATTAAAAAATTACAAGGAAAAAAAATGTATCGAACCCTTTTTTATAAAGCTTTTACCGATAGTACAATAACCGGACAGCATTTGTTGAAGGCTCTTGCCCAATTTCAGCTTACGTTGGTTTCGGCGAATTCTATATATGACAAAGTAAAAAGCGGAACAGAAAATTTTACTGAAAAGGAGCAAAAAGGCTATGAACTTTTTAAAAGAAATTGTAATTCCTGCCATCAGGAACCACTTTTTTCGTCTTATAAATTTGCGAACAACGGCTTGCCGAAAGATTCATATTTGAAAGATATTGGAAGAATGGGAGTTACCCAACGAAAGGAAGACAATTTGATGTTCAAAATACCTTCGCTCAGAAATCTCAGTTATTCTTATCCTTATATGCACGATGGGAGATTTACAAGATTGAGCCAGGTTATAGATCATTATACAAAAGGTATTCAGTCGAACTCAAAAGTTTCGAAAGAACTTGCCAAAAAGATTGTACTTTCCGATAATGATAAAGTCGATCTCATTGCATTTCTACTCACATTGAATGATAGAGAATTTGTGAAGAATTCCGATTTCCAGTTTCCGAAAGAAATTTTACAACAACCCGAAGGAAAGTAAATATAATGTCGTCTAAACAATTATTGAAAACTTCACATCAATAAAAGGAACTTCAAAAACATAAGCATGGGAAAAAAAAATACATTTCTGTTTTTATCTTTACTGGGAGCTTTTGCAGATGCTCAAGGTCCCGCAATTACTTCTTGGCTGCAAAATACTTCTGCAACTGGAACTTATTACCCGAACGGAAATTCTACACCTCAGTCAAACAGTATTTTGGTAAATTGTCAGGCTGTACAATATTCTGTGAGTAACGTATATATTTCTACAAAAGGTATCCCTGCTTATCCTACAGGTCCTTTTCAGGACGGAAATCCCAATCAGGCAGGAAATCAAAATGCTATTTTTAAATTCCCTTTAACTCCTGTACAAAATACAGGAACTCCCACTGCGACAGCATTAGGAAATATTGCGGTTTTTATCAATGGTGTTGCTGGATTTGATCCTAAGGATGGTGCATCTTGGAAATCATCCACAAACGCTTGGGCAGGTGGTCCTGTAGGTGGAACGGGTGATGGAGTTTGGCAACGTGATGCAATTGTTTATGAAAAATTGGGATTCGACTGCTCCAAAGGACATCCTGCAGGTACAAATTATCATCATCACCAGAATCCTTCAGCTTTTAAATATGACCTGAATGTAATTTCTACGGTGTGTAATCTTTATGATGCAAATGGGCTTTACACGATTAATACTTCTCAACATTCTCCTCTTATTGGCTTTGCTTACGACGGATATCCTATTTACGGAGCTTATGCTTACAAAAATGCAGACGGTACAGGTGGAATTATCAGAATGAAATCGGGATATCAGCTAAGAAATATTACAGTAAGAAATACGATTAATGGAGCTTCTGTTACTGCGGGTCCTCCGATTAATTCTACTTATCCTTTAGGATCATGTATTCAGGATTATGAATGGGTGGCTCATATAGGGCAGGATGATTATCTTGATGAACATAACGGAAGATTTTGTAAAACGCCTGAATATCCCAATGGAACATATTGCTATTTTGCAACTGTAGATGCGAATCACAATTCTGCTTATCCGTATTTAATAGGACCTACTTATTACGGAGTATATGCCAACAGAAAAGTAACGTCGGTAACAGAAACTACAACTACTTATCATTCCAACCTGGCTGTCTCTGAAGCTGAATTCAAAAATATCAATACGGTTTTGTTCCCAAATCCTGTTAGCGATTTATTGTTGATACAGGTTGATCATTTATTAAAATACGATTTAGACATAGATTTATATGATATGTCCGGAAAGTTGGTGATGAAAACACAATTGGTTAAAGGTAGTACCATTGCTTATTTTGATACGCAGACTCTGTATAACGGAAGCTACATTGTAAAAATTTCTAATGATAAAAACACGACTTCAAAGAAAATTATCGTAAAACATTAAAATTTAAAAACTTAAACTAAATATATTCAAAAAACAAATGATGAAAAAAAACTTAAAACTATTGCTTTTTCCCGCTTTCTTTGTTGTGGCAATACTTTATTCCTGCTCTGGAGATGATGTGTATGAAGGAATTCCTGTTAATCAGGAAGAGTATCCTGGGATTTTGGCGGCTTTTGGTTCCAATATCAATTTAAGTAGTCTCGAAAATTATGCTAATCAAGCCAAACCGGCATATATTACAAGAGATAATACGGCTGGAAATCCTATTACTGATAAGGGAGCGACTTTGGGAAGGATGTTGTTTTATGATAAAAATTTATCCAAAAACAACACGATTTCATGCTCAAGCTGTCATAAACAGGAACTTGCTTTTGGAGATAATGTTGTTGCAAGCGTAGGTGTAAACGGAAATACCGGAAGACATTCAATGAGGCTTGTAAATGCCAGATTTGGAAATGAAATGAAATTTTTCTGGGACGAAAGAGCAACAAATTTAGAAGCACAAACTACTTTTCCTATTCAGGATCATAATGAAATGGGTTTCAGCGGAACAAATGGAGACGGAACTCTTCAGGATCTGATAGCCAAACTTCAAAACATTAAATATTATCAGGAAATGTTCAAGTTTGTTTATGGAGATGCTACTGTTACGCAAACCAGAATTCAGAATGCTTTGGCGCAGTTTATCAGAAGTATTCAGTCTTTTGATTCTAAATATGATGCAGGAAGAGCAACAAGTCCTAATGATCAGCAACCGTTTGCGAATTTTACAGCGCAGGAAAATCAGGGTAAAAATCTATTCATTGCACCTCCTGTCTTCAATGCATCAGGAAATCGTACAGGAGGCGGATTGGGTTGTGCAGCTTGTCACGCTGCTCCGGAATTTGATATTGATCCAAACTCCAGAAATAATGGAATTATAGGAAAAATAAGTGGTGTAGGAATAGATATTACAAATACGAGAGCGCCAAGCTTAAGAAATGTAACGAGAAGTAACGGTATGGAGAACGGGCAGTTTATGCACACCGGAAATCTTACCACATTGCAACAGGTTATTGGTCATTATGCAAATATTAATCAGGCAGCAGGAAATACAAATCTTGATCCCCGTTTAACTCCGAATGGTGTCGGGCAAAAATTAAATCTGACTGCTCAAGAAACTGATGCTGTCATTGCATTTCTAAAGACGCTATCGGGAAGCGATGTTTATACCAATAAAAAATGGGCTAATCCTTTTAAATAATTTTTGATTTTTCTAAAGCTGTTCTCCACGGAACAGCTTTTTTTTGAAACCTTGATTGAACCATTGAAAAAGATTAAGATAAATTCCAAAAATCTTTCATCAGATTCAATAATAAATTAGGACGTACTTTATCCATCGGATGTTTCGTGCCGGGAAGTATGGCTAATTTTGCGTTCGGAATATTTCTGTAAACTTCAATGCTTTCTTCGAGTGTTACCATACTATCTTTATCTCCCACCATAATCTGAACCGGAAGATTGATTTTCTCCAAATGATTTTTTAATGGTGGATTTTTACCCAAAGAAATCATCATTTCAGAAATGGCAGGAAGTAATTGTCTCCATTTTTCACCATGTTGGTTTTTTAATAATTCAGCATATTTCGGAATTTTTTCTGCAATAACTTCAGGATTCAGCATCTTGCTTTCTTTCAAAGCTTGTTCTTCAGTCCAGTCGAATTTTGTTCCTAAAGTCATAATGGAATTCAATATTTTTTGATTTTCCAAAGCATAACAAAGCGCAACATAACCACCCATGCTGTGTCCGAAAATATGAATATCATTCAAGTTTTCTTTATCAATAAATTCTTTTAATTCTTGTGTGTATTTTTCAATCGTAATTCCATTTTCAGGAATTTCAATATTTCCGTGCCCTGAAAATAGAGGCTTATGAATAGTGAAATATTTGGAAAGTTCTTTTGTAAATGGCTCAAAAATATCACTGTGACCTAAAGCGCCGTGTAATAATATAAGATTTGGCATCATGATTAGTTTTTATTAAAATTATAAAAAAGAATAGAAAATATTACCGTCAAATAAAAGATAAATCTTATCAGAGTATTATTCATCCATCGCCATCACCAAAACACTCACTTTATTATCTCCAGCTTTCAAAATTTCCCAAGCAATCGAAGAAATCGTGTTTCCGGTTGTGAAAACATCATCAATCAGTAAAATATGTTTCCCCGAAATTTTTTGTGTAATAGAAAATGTATTTTCTGTAGCCAAACGATGTTCCTTATCTTTCAAAGCTTGAGCTTTTGAATAGTGGTTTCTTTTCATTACATCATGACTATAAGGAATTTCATAAAACTTCGATAAAGTTTCGGTAAACAAATGAAGCTGGTTGTATCCTCTCTCTTTCAGTTTTTTAGAATGTAAAGGAACAGAAACTAATAAATCTGGTTTTTCATCTTTAAAATCTAAATGGTCTGTCGTCCATTCAGCTAAAACTTTTCCTGCTCTTTCACGGCTTTTATATTTTAATTCGTGAATAATTTTTCGGCTTAAACTTTCTTCTTCAAACTGCATGAGAGAAAAAGCGTTCTCAATAGGAAAAAGTAATTTGCATTTTTCCTTAATGTAATTGTTCTCAAAAAAATTGAAATGGGTAAAATGAATTTGCTCAAAACAAAGATTGCAAACCAACGAATTGCCATCAATTATTTTATTGCAATGAATACAGCGATTCGGAAAGAAAATATCTAAAATCATTTGTGTGTTTTGTGAAACTAATTTAATCAAAATTATTCAAAGAAATGAGTTCAGATTGAAAATCCTATCTTTGAATATGGGTTTGATTTTTGAAAAGCAGATATTAATAACGGAAGAACATATCGACGGAAATAATCATGTCAATAATGTTCAATATGTGAAATGGGTTGAAGGAATTGCTGGTGAACATTGGGATTCTGTAAAAGATAAATTAGGTTTTCCAAACGATATTTGGATGTTACTTGATCATCACATTCAATACAAAAAGCAGGTTTATTTGAATGATTTAATTACCATAAAAACCTATCCAAAACCTCCCGAAGGAATTCGTCAGCCGAGAAAAGTTGAGTTTTATTGTAATGATCAGTTGGTTGTTGATTCTTTGACGCTTTGGGTTTTTATTAATAAAGAAACACAGAAAATTCAAAGGTTGGATGAAGATTGGCTAAATAAACTTTGATTATTCGCTCAAGATTTTCACAATCATATCAAACTTAGATTCATCGATAGTTCCTGTGATTTCCTGAATGTTTCCGTTTTTGTCAACAACAAAAGTCATAGGATTTCGGATGAGCTTGAAGTACGATTGCAGTTCTTTTAAAGAATCTGTGACATGCTGAAAATTGAATTCATGTTTGGTTAGAAATTTTTCAACTCTGTCATTGTTATCGTGAGTAATGGCTATAAATCTAACTTTATCTCCTAATTTTTCTTTTAATTTATTTAAATAAGGAAGCTCTTCAATGCAAGGGTTCGCAAGTGGTCGACCAAAAATTGATGAAAGTAGGCTTGTCTTTTAAATAATCGGATGTAAAATTTTTCCCATCCTGATTTTTATAGTTTTCAATCGGGAAATGTTTTCCTATTTTGTTTTCGAGAGAAGGATGTGTTGTCAATACTCTTTGTTGAGCAGCAATAAATGAGCTTATTGTTATTAAAAGTAAGGTTATAGTTTTCATATTTTGATAACGCATTTATTTAAATCTTATTTTTCAGCCGTAAATTTTAATTATTTTAATAAAAATCCTTTAGAAAATTAAAGAAGGTATGGGTTTAAGCTTTTATTTTTAAGAAATATCATTATTTTCGTCGTTCAATAAAAACTCCATGGAAACAAAAATCACTGAAAATCGTTTTGAAGAATTTGAAAAATATAATGTACTGTCTGACAAAGACGTTTTTACAAAAATCTGGACTGAACCTCGAAGGGTTTTTAGATTTATAAATGACACCCGCTATGAAAAATATTTTTACTTACTTTTATTTTTAGCAGGTGTGGTAAGAGCTTTTGAACGTGCAAGTTCAAAAAATATGGGCGATCACTCATCATTGTTTTCAATAGTTTTCGGATGTGTAATTATTGGTGGAGCTTTGGGGTGGATTTCCTATTATATTTATGCGGCACTGATAAGCTGGTCCGGAAAATGGTTGAATGGCGTTGGAAATACTTCTTCCATTTTTAGAATGATGGCTTATGCAATGATTCCTTCAATTTTAGGTTTGTCCTTTTTATTTTTGCAGATTGCCGTTTACGGTGTTGATTATTTTACGGATTTCGCAGGATATTTAGAAACAAATATTGTCGCAAACATCGTTTTCTGGATTTCATTCATCATAAGTATTTTATTATCGCTTACAACTCTTGTTTTTATGGTAATCGGGCTTTCAGAAGTGCAAAAATTTTCGATAGGTAAGGCTGTTTTAAATCTTATTTTACCGGTTTTAATTATTGTTGTTCCGATTGTTTTAGTTGCATCGATTGCAATGGTATTTTAGTTAAATCAAAATTAAAGTCAGGCAAAGGTCATTCGTTTACATATTGAATTTCCTTATCTTTGCACCATGATACGTATTACAAAAATTTTTACATTCGAAACTGCTCATGTTTTGTACAATTATGACGGAAAGTGTAAAAATATGCATGGACATTCTTACAAACTTTTCGTGACTGTAAAAGGAAAGCCAATCAATGATCTAGAAAATCCTAAAAATGGAATGGTGGTAGATTTTGGTGACATTAAAACCATTGTAAAGGAAGAAATTGTTGATGTTTGGGATCATTCAGTTTTAATAAATGGCGTTTCTCCGCATAGAGAAATGGGTGAAGAGCTTGAAAATAAAGGTCAGAAAGTGATTTATTGCAACTTTCAGCCAACTTGCGAAAATATGTTATATGCTATTGCAGCGAAAATAAAAACAAAACTTCCGGAAGGAATTTCTTTAGCCTATCTTAAACTTCATGAAACCGAAAACTCTTACGGAGAGTGGTTTGCAGAAGATAATCAATAAATTTTTGCTGAATTTAAAACGTAATAAGTGCTAAAGACAACCATCAATTTAGAACCCGGAAAAAAAGTTTACTTTGCTTCAGATCAACATTTTGGTGCACCAGATCCGAAACAGAGTAAAATTCGTGAGCAGAAATTTATCCGTTGGATGAATGAGATCAAAAATGATGCTCAGGTTTTGTTTTTGATGGGTGATTTGTTTGATTTTTGGCATGAATGGAATCACGTTATTCCAAAAGGTTACGTGCGTGTTCTCGGTAAAATTGCCGAATTAAAAGATCATGGAGTTCAGATTTATTTTTTTGTCGGAAACCACGATTTGTGGATGAAAGATTATTTGGAAGAAGAAATTGGATGTACCGTTTTTTATAAAAAACAATATTTCGAAATCGCAGGAAAACAGTTTCTTTTAGCTCATGGAGACGGATTAGGACCCGGAGATAAAGGGTATAAAAGAATGAAAAAAGTTTTTACAAATCCTGTTGCTCAATGGTTTTTTAAATGGCTTCATCCGGATATTGCTATGAAAATAGCGTTGTATATGTCTCAGAAAAATAAAATGATTTCGGGAGATGAAGACAAAGAATTTTTAGGTGAAGACAAAGAGTTTTTGATTATCTATTCTAAAAAAAAGCTGGAAACTGAGAAAATCGATTATTTTATTTATGGTCATCGTCATTTGCCGATGGTTTTAGATTTAGGAAAAGATTCAAAATACATCAACTTAGGAGACTGGATTTCGTATTTCACCTATGGAGTTTTTGAACATGATTTTGAGTTAAAAACTTTTGAAAAACAGGAATAAAAAAAATTACCCCAAAAGAGGTAATTCTTGAATAAAGGTTCTACAGCCTTTATTACTAATCCATATTCCGCAGTTCATGTTACAAAAACCTAACCAAAATTGGCTCTTTTAAATAAATTAATTGTGAATTATTAAGCTTAAATCCATAAAAGATTCATTTTGAATCAATAAGCTTTACATTTAATCTGAAAATTACATTGAAAAATATTTTTGACATACAAACCGAAGAAGATTTTTTGACAGCTTGTCTCGAAACTTTCCGTTTTCAATATGAAAATATTGATATTTATAGAAAGTTTGTTGATTATCTGAATATCAATCCTCAAAATGTAGATTCGTTGGCGAAAATTCCTTTTTTGCCGATTGAAATGTTTAAAAATCATCAGATTTTAAATAAAAATATTTCAACAGATTTGTTTTTTCAGAGTTCTGGAACAACGCAGATGAATTTGTCTAAACATTTTATTGCTGATACAAATCTTTACGAGGAAAGTATTTACAAAAGTTTTGAACAGTTTATTGGAAAGCCGGAAGATTTTATTTTCTTAGGTTTATTACCAAGTTATTTGGAAAAACAAAATTCGTCGCTGATTTACATGGTTGATTACCTAATGAAAAAATCTGATAAGCGAGAAAACGGATATTTTCTTTATAATCACGAAGATTTATTTACATTATTGAATGATTTAAAAGATAAAAAAGTTAGTCTTTTTGGAGTCTCTTTTGCACTTTTAGACTTTTTAGATTATTGCAACTCAAACTCTCAAACTCTCAAACTCTCCAACACTTTGACCATAATTGAAACCGGTGGAATGAAAGGCAGAAAAGAAGAAATGACAAAAGATGAATTGCTGGAAATTTTGCAAAACGGATTTAAAACCAATAAGATTTATTCTGAATATTCCATGACGGAGTTACTTTCTCAGGCATATTCTTTAGGTGAAAATATTTATCAGTGTCCAAGTTGGATGCGGGTTTTGGTAAGAAATGCTGAAGATCCTTTTAATTATGAAAAAGAGGGTAGAACCGGAGCGATTAATATCATTGATTTGGCAAATATTCATTCGTGTTCATTTATTGCAACTCAGGATTTGGGTAAAATAATAGGCGATAAATTCCAAGTATTAGGTAGAATTGATCATTCTGATATTCGTGGTTGCAGTTTGCTTGTTTCTTGATTTGAAATTTAAGATTAAATGAAACTGAAAATTGAAGAACTTGTTCATGCTTATATTCATTCTCAATGTGATTTTGAGAAAGAAATTGTATTGACCAATCACTTTCAGGCGGATTGGGAAGCTGATATTTTGATTATTAATGCAGAAGGTTTCAGTCATGAAATAGAAATTAAGCTTTCAAAAAGTGATTTTAAAAATGATTTTAAAAAATCTTACGTCAATATTTCTACAGGCGAAAAATTTTTAAAACACGATAAAATTTGTTGTGGAGATTATATTTGTAATTCTTTCAGCTTTCTATTACCAATGGGAATGATTGAACATTCTGCAATTCCTGAACATTGCGGAATTATCGAATTTTATCACAATGTTGATTCTTGGGAAACTGAATTTTATTTAATTCGAAAACCTAAAACTGTTCACGAAGATTCTTATTGGAAATTGGCAGATAAAGATTTATTTATTAGAAAAATGGCGCTCAATCTTTTATACAAGAAAATGGAAGTCAAAGGAAAACACAAAGAACTCATCTTTAAAAATCCTTTTGATATTAAGAAAATAAAATAGAAAATCCTGTCCGATAAAGACAGGATTTGATTTTTATATAAATTCTGAAACTATTTCGCTTCAGGTTTTTCAATTAACAAATTGTAAGTAAATGCTGCAAAAATTCCTCCTAAAACTGGTGCTACAATAAATAACCATAGTTGAGAAAGTGCTTCTCCGCCTGCAAAAATTGCCGGACCGATACTTCTTGCCGGGTTTACAGAAACTCCAGTGATTTTAATTCCCACGATATGTATTAAGACTAAAGCCAGTCCTATTGCTAAACCAGCAAATCCACCATTGATGTTTTTTGTAGAAGTTGATCCTAAAATCACCATCAAAAAGATGAATGTGAAAACAAATTCCGCCACGAAAGCTGCAGTCATGTTGTAAGCATCTAAATATCCTGTTCCCCAACCGTTTGATCCTAAAGCCCAAGGTTTCATTTCTGCACCGGGATGATTGATGAAAATCAGGTATAGAATTCCGGCTCCGATGATGGCTCCAAGAATTTGAGCGATCACATAACGAACTGCTTCGTCCATTTTCATTCTTCCGGCTGTAACCATTGCAATAGAAATTGCGGGATTAATGTGGCATCCTGAAATGTGGCCAATCGCATAAGCCATTGCTACGACACTTAAGCCAAATGCAAAGGAAATTCCTAAAAGTCCTACGCCTGTAGTTCCATCTGCGCCTGCAATAACTGCGCTTCCGCAACCCATTAATACCAAGACCATTGTTCCGAACATTTCTGCTACGAATTTTGAAGTTTTTGAAATCATCTTTTAATGTATTTTTAAATTAGAGAGCTAATGTACAAAAATTAATAATTTATTATTTATATATTTTTAATATTTATAAATTGGGTGTTGTGGTCTATTTTTTAATGATTATTTAATTATTTAACATAATTTACAGGTGTTTTTTTAATCGTAAATTATTATGACGTTGCATTAAATTAATATCTTTGAGCGTAAGAAAATCAAAATTTACTTGTTTTAAAATTCTAAATAGCTTTTCATGAAAAAGTACCTGTTTATAATTCTTATTATTTTTTCACATTCTTTTTACAGTCAAAAGTCGACAAAATCTCTTCCTTGTTATGATTTAACTGAGGTTTTGAAGGTTGAGCCAACTGCGCTTTATAAGCCACATTTGGATGCATCAAAAAGTTTTAATGTGAACATTCTGAAAAACACTTCTCAGGTTCAGAAATACATCAACAAAGGGAAGTTTCACACGGTTAAAAAATCAGGAAAAGGATTTAAGGTTCAAAAATTAGATTACAGCAGAGCATATTTAGTTTCAAAAGCAAAATCCACTTTAGAAAAAATCGGTTCAAAATTCAGCAAAGAAACTAAAGGCCATACTTTTACAGTTTCTTCGATTACGAGAACGCTTGAAGATCAATGCAGACTGAGAAAAGTAAATTCTAATGCAAGTTTAGGGATTAGTTCACATAATTATGGCAATTCTTTCGATATTTCTTACGTTCGTTTTAACGGAGTTTTAAAAAATAATCCAAAAATGGAAGTGGCTTTGGAAAAGGTTTTAAAATATTATGCTGATGCAGGTCGAATTTATTATATTAAGGAAAGACAGCAAAGTTGTTTTCATGTTACGGTGAGGAATTATTAAATTATTCTTATTTATTAAACAGATGTTTGTATAGCTTCTGTAGATTCGATAAATTTATGGCCTAAACTTAAAAAACCTTTATTAATGCAGAATCTAAACAGAGATCAGTACACCACAGCAGTGGAAGGATGGATGACTTCTAAGACCGATTTACGAAGTCTTGAAAATCTTTTCCCGGAGAATTATATTTTTAACATCACCCCAGAACAAGTTGATTGGCTTAAAAAAGCAAACGCAAACAAAGAATTTTGTGCTGAAGTTGGCGTTATTGAAGGTCGATTAAACATCATGCTTTGCCCACTTGACGAAAAAGGAAATAAAATGGCAGTAGGAGAAGTTCCATATTCTGTTTTCGAACCTTTAGAGCAAGATTTAAAACTCACAGAAATTCAGACCTATACGGTTGTGAAGAATGCTGTTTTGTCGAAAGATATGCGCAAAATAGATAATGATTCTGATATGTTTATGCCGGTTGCGAGCAAACCAATCATGGAGCAGGATAAAGCGGTTGATTCTATTGAATCTTGGCAAAGTAACGGACAGGATTGGTTTTATGCTGAATACAAACAAAACGGAGGGAAAAGTATTTTCAATAAATTTTATGTTCCGTTTGATAAAATCACCAAATCTGAAGTGGAAGTGAGCTTCGTTTGTTCATTTGGATTAAAATATTCTGAAATTTATCAAAAGCAGCTTCCTGCGCTTATTTTTATTTCTTTTGTTAAAAATCTAGGCGGAAGTACAGAAACAATTTCGAATACCTTTGATTATGCAAAGCCTTGTCCTCCGGTTTGCAAAATCCCTGATGGATTTGAATAGAAATTTAGATTAATAAATGGTAAATTTTTATAAAACATTTTTGTTTCTCAATTACGGATTACTTTTAATAATAGTTTTTCTGATATTTTGGAAATATACCATTCTAAATAAAAAAGAAAAACAATATGCGTATTATATTGTTTTTCTTTTTCTTGTCGAATTAATTAGTCTTTTTTTTGCTTATGTAATCGAATTACAAGATACTTCATTCATTTATCCGTATTACATAGCTGGAGAATTTTTACTTCTTACAAGTTTGTTTATTAAAAAGCTTGATTTGTCAAAATATTTATTTGGGATAACTTCTGTTGTTGCATTGTTATTTTTAATTACCAGTAATATTCCAACAATTACATTTAATTTTGATGAAGTAAAAGTGGGATCAAATATTATCATTATTTGCCTTGCCGGATTTACACTGGTTCAACAGGTTAAAAACAATAAGAATGTAAATAGATTTACTTTGATTGATGCTTGTATTTTCTTTTATTATTCTGTTTCGGTATTTGTTTTCATTATTTTTCAGCAGCTTCAAAATCTTTCGGAAGATAATTTCTATATGGTTTTAGGAGTTAATACAGTTTTGTCAAGTATTCTATACAGTTCATTTATTTATACCTTTTTAAAATTAAAGAAGTAACCCTAAATATCAACCTGCTAGTTTTAATAATCGTCACATTGGCGATTATTGTATTCTTTATTTTGGTGCTTTACAAAACATTTATTGATCGTATTGTCAGAGAAAAAGATGTACAAAGCAGAGCTGAAATTCAGCATCAGAAGCAGTTGGTTTTAGAAAATACCAAAGTTCAGGAAGAAGAGCGAAAAAGAATTGCCGTTTCAGTACATGATGACATTGGTAATAGATTAAACATCCTTTCTTTATGGTTAAATAATTTGGATATTGAAGATGAATCTACTTCAGAAGTTATTTCCAACCAAATCTCTGAACTGATTGATAGTACAAGAAGTATTTCTCATTCCTTATATCCTGTGAATTTAGAGAAACTTGGTTTGATTTTATATATTGAAGAATTAATTACCAATTTATCGGCAAGAATCAATATTTCTTTGCACGTTTCTTCAAAATATACTCAAAGAGATTTATTTGTAGAAGTTCAGATTTATCGTATTATTCAGGAGTTTACAACGAATGTGATTAAGCATTCTACAGCAGACAAGATCGATATCATGATTAAAGATTTTCAAAGTTTTACCGGAATTGTTATCTTTGATAACGGACAAGGTTTTGATTACGAAAAAGTTAAAAAAGGAATGGGAA
Source organism: Chryseobacterium formosum (assembly GCF_026460885.1). Lineage (GTDB taxonomy): Bacteria > Bacteroidota > Bacteroidia > Flavobacteriales > Weeksellaceae > Chryseobacterium > Chryseobacterium formosus. Next base: position 81,500 of record NZ_JAOVZW010000010.1, on the reverse strand, counting down.
TCAAAAACATAGAATCCAGAATGAAATCGATGGATGCAGAATTTAAATGGAAAAGTATCCTCAATAAAGGAAGTCGATTAATTTTTAAAATTCAGAAAAAACAATGAGTGAGCAAATAAAAATTGCCTTGGTAGATGATGAGCAGTTGATTCTTGAGGGTGTAAAAATGCTTTTGTCTAAAGAAAAAAACTTTTCGGTAACGACGATGGCAAATGATGGAAATGTTTTTCTCGAAAATCTTGAAACAATTGACAGCGACAAATTTCCCGATATTGCATTAGTTGATGTACAAATGCAACCGATGAATGGTTTTGAATTGGTCGAAATTTTAAAAGATAAATATCCAAACTTAAAAATTATTATTCTTTCTTCGCATTACAAAACATCGGTTTTGGGCTACATGGTGAAATTAGGAGTTTCTGCGTTTCTTCCGAAAAATTCCAACAAAAAACTTTTTATAGAAGCCATTACAAAAGTTCATGAGAACGGAATCTTCTTCACCAATGAAGATCACGAAATGCTTCTTTCATACATGAATAATTCTTCAAAAAAAAAGTCACTCTTTGATATGGAAGACGATCTTTCGGAAAGAGAAAGAGATGTTGTCAAATTAATCTGTCAGGAATTAACCAATAATGAAATTGCCGAAAAACTTTTTATCAGTCCACGCACGGTAGAAAGTCATCGTCAACGGGCCATTGAAAAAATTGGAGCAAAAAATACGGTGGGAATCGTAATTTACGCCATCGTTAATAATATTTATGCCCCCGCTTAAAAGAAATTGATTCCGTAGAAATACGGAGTTTTTTATTTACGTATTTCTACTCATATTATTCCCAATTTTCGGTCGTTACTTTGTCATGTTCATTTAGAGCAACTACATGAAATTACTGATGATTGAAAATTCCTGCTTAATTTCAGAAATTATATTCTAGGCAAACGTTCTTTTTAAAATTTAGCGGGGAGCTGTCATTTAGACGGCTCTTTTTTTATTTTCCTGTCATTCATTTCTTTTCCGTATTTTTGCACCCGAAAAAGATTCACATTCATTATTCACTTTTAATATTCATTTCAAATGCTTTCGGTTCAGGGTTTAGGATTACATCATTCGGGTAATTATTTATTTCAAAACGTAAATTTTACCATTAAAAAAGATGATAAAATTGGTTTGGTTGGTAAAAACGGAGCAGGGAAATCTACGCTTCTGAAAATGCTTTCCGGAGAAATTACTTTCTACGAAGGAAACGTTGTTCCTGAAGGAAATATTACCATCGGATTCCTAAGACAAGATCTTGATTTTGTGAAAGGAAGAACCGTTTGGAACGAAACCATGCAGGCTTTTGAGCAAATTAATGCATGGAAAGATGAATTGGAAGAAATAAATCATCAATTGACGGTAAGAACCGATTACGAAAGTGATTCTTACACAGATTTGATCAACAGAATGACAGATTTGAATGATCTTTTGATGCACCACGATGCTTATAATTTGGAAGGTGATATCGAAAAAGTTCTATTTGGTTTAGGATTTAAAGCAGATGATTTCCAAAAAATCACCGATGAATTTTCCGGAGGTTGGAGAATGAGAATTGAATTGGCAAAATTGCTTCTTCAGAAAAATGATTTGATGCTTCTCGATGAGCCTACCAATCACTTGGATATGGAATCGATCATCTGGCTGGAAAACTTTTTGAAAGATTATCCCGGAGGAATTCTTTTGGTAAGTCACGATAAACAATTTATGACTGCTGTTTGTAACCGGACTTTTGACGTAAACAACAGAAAAGTAGACGATTATAAAGCTAATTATTCTAAATATTTAATCATGCGCGAAGATCGCCGTGAAAAACTGATTCAAGCTAAAAAGAATCAGGATGCGGAAATCAAGCAAATGGAAGATAACATTAATAAATTCCGTGCGAGCGCAACGAAAGCTTCTTTTGCCCAGTCTTTGATTAAAAAATTAGATAAAATTGAGCGTATTGAGGTTGATAATGATGATGTTTCGAAATTCAATATCCGTTTTGTACAGTCTGTAGTTCCCGGAAAAGTTATTTTTGAAGCTGAAAAATTAGGTAAAGCTTACGGACAAAAGCAGATTTTCAGTGATGTAGATTTCATCGTTCAAAGAGGCGATAGAATTTCACTTTTAGGACAAAACGGACAAGGAAAAACGACTTTAGCCAAAATTCTTGCCGGAGATATTAAAGAATTTTCAGGAAACTGGAATTTGGGTCATAATGTAAACATTGGTTATTTTGCTCAAAATCAAGAGGAAGTTTTAACTCCAAATAAAACTGTTCAGGAAGAGGCAGAAGACGCTGCAACTGAAGAAACAAGACCGAGAGTTCGTGATTTATTAGGATCTTTCTTGTTTCAGGGTGAAGCAGTAAATAAGAAGACAAAAGTGCTTTCTGGAGGTGAAAGAAACCGTTTGGCGCTTTGTAAATTGCTTTTGCGTCCTTTCAATGTTTTGATTATGGATGAGCCTACCAATCACTTGGATATCCAGTCTAAAGAGATTATAAAATTGGCTTTGCAGAGGTTTGAAGGTACATTAATTGTGATTTCTCACGACAGAGAATTTTTACAGGGATTGAGTGATAAAATCTATGAATTCCGTGACGGTAAAATGAAAGAATTTTTAGGCGACATCAACGAGTATCTTGATTTCAGACAAAAAGAAAGCATTCGTGAAATTTCTGCTGAAAAAGCAAAACTACATGGTGATGAAGCTAAAGTTGAGGTTAAAGTCAAGTCTGAGCCAAAAGTTGAAGTTCAGTCGAATGTAATCGTTAGTAAGGAGCAGAAAAGCATTCAGAATAAACTAAAAAAAGTAGAAGAAAAAATTTCTGAACTGGAAACTGTCATCGAAAATTTTGAAGCTACATTTACTAAAGAAAACCCTTCTGAAGAAACTTTAGAAAAATACAATAAAACCAAAGAAGAGCTTGATCTTGCATTACAGGAATGGGAACATTTGGGAACGCAGTTAGATTAATATCTAAATTTAAAATATTGAAAGATGGGCTTTGGTTCATCTTTTTTCTGATAGAGTTTGACCTAGGAAGCAGGAGCGTAAAGAAAATTTAAATAAAAGCCGTTAAAAAATTCCCATTGTTTGAGCGAGCCATATTGAGTCAAATGAAAAACAAATTTTGAATGCGAGCGAGTTTTGGGGATTTTAGGATTTTATTTCAATTTTTAGCGGATGATTCCAGTCTTGAACTTTTGGATACTTTTGTTTCAAGACAAAAGTATAATATTCAAAATCATAATTATTTAATATTTACTTTTCAAAAATTAATGTTTATTGAAACCTCTTTCAATAATTTTTTATAATTTTGTCCCATGATTTTCAAGGAAAGCCGACAACTAAAAAGCTTTATCTCAAAACTGATGTTTGGGATTTACTTTTTTGCGTTGTTTTCTTCAAGCTTTCACAGTCATGATTCTGCAGATGTTTTTGTAGGTTTTAATCTTAAAAAATCTGAGAATAATATTTCAAAATCTGATGCGAAAGAAAAAGCAGGCGACTGTTTGGCTTGTCATTTCTTAGCGACAGGAAATACTTTAGTTCCGGATGAATTTAGTTTCACTTTGATCAAACATACTCATGAGGTAGAGCAGGTTTTTGCTGTACAGGAAAAAATCTGGTCACAAACTAAATTTTCTTTTCAACTTCGGGGACCTCCCGCAATTTCATAATCAATAGATTCTTTTTCGGATTTTTTTGCTTTAAATTTTTCAAAGTTTGAATAATTTTAGATACGTGACGTATTTTAATTAAATTAATCCTGTTTTTCAACCATTAAGGTTAATTTAGGAATTAAGTTTTATTAAGAAAATTACATAGATTTTTTAAATTATCTCTTAAAAGCGAAGCTCAACTTAATTATTCTAAACTGCTCAAATAAAATCTTAATGGTTACAATTTAGCGTAAAGGTTTATAGTTCCAAAAAAATCCAATTCAAAATTTTAACGAAATGTATTTTCATGTTATTCATTTATTATAATGAGTGATCTGAAACTTACGAAATCTATCTATTTACAATGAAATTGATATATAGTTTATTGCTGATCCTTTGCGGATTTGCAATTGCAAACGCACAGAAAACTTACACGGTTGAAGGAACTGTTCAGGATTTTCACGATAAAACCATGCTTGAAAATTCGGTGGTGAAAATTGGTGATTTTACTTCTAAAACTGATAAAAAAGGTAAGTTTTCATTTAATAATATTCCTGCAGGAAAATATCAGCTCATTGCAAAACACCCTCTGTGCGATGATTATACTGAAAATGTGGGAGTCGACAGAGATTTGCATTTAGCCATTACTTTAGAACATCACATCGGCGATATTGAAGCTGTTACAATTCACGGAAGCCATAAAACAAAAGGTTCTGTGATTATGAGTACGCTTAATAAAATTGAAATTGAGAGAAATTCTACGGAAAATTTAGGGAATTTATTATCAAAAATTTCGGGAGTTACAGCCTTGAAAACAGGAAATAATATTTCAAAACCTGTGATTCGTGGTTTGTACGGAAGTCGAATTTCTATTCTAAATAATGGAGTGAAAATGGCAGAGCAGGAATGGGGAGTTGAGCACGCTCCCAATGTTGATGTGAATGATTTTGAACACATCGACGTCATCAAAGGTGCATCTGCTTTGAAGTACGGAAATGAAGGAGTGGGCGGAGTTGTCGTTTTGGAACCGGCTATTTTACCAAAAAAAGATACCATCATGGGAAGCCTGAAACTGTCAGGAATTTCTAATGGAAGAGGAGGTGAAATTGCTGCAAATGTTGCTAAAACTTGGGAAAACCAATGGTTTGTAAAAACCGGCGGAAGTTATAGAAAAACGGGAGATCAGTATGTTCCGCATCATACGTTGCAGAATACAGGTCAGGAATTTAATTCTTTCAATTTCTCTGTCGGAAAACATAGCTTTCTACAAGGTTTTGATGTTTCATACAGCGGAATCAATCAGGAATTTGGGATTTATAAAGGTGCACACTTGTCGAGTCCTGAAGATTTTTACAATGCGGTGAATTTCGGTCAGTCCTATTATTTAGATCAGTTTACACACGACATCGACAATCCGAAGCAGGAAGTGGCGCATCATATTGCAAAACTTTCGGCTTACAGAAGATTTGCTGATTTTGGAAAACTGACTTTTCAATACAGTTTTCAATTAAACCGAAGAAAAGAATTCGACATCAGAAGAGGTGAATTAAATGATTTGCCATCAATGGATTTGAGGTTAATTACACATTCTGCAAGTTTGGTTCACTTAATTGAACGCTCAAATTGGAGTTTGGAAAGCGGAATTTCAGGAGCCTTTCAAGATAACTTTCCTGATCCGGCAACAAAAGCAAGACGTTTGATTCCAGATTATTATCGATATGATACAGGAGCTTTTTCTGTTTTTAAATATCGTTTTAATTCAAAATTTAATGCAGAAGCTGCAGCGAGATATGATTTCAGCAGATATGATGCCTACAAATATTATGATTCTGATAAGTGGAATGATAATTATGCAGACTTGTTTCCGCAGTTTTTTGTGAGCGAATCGGGAAGCAGAAATTTGACGAGACCAATTTTAGATTATCATAATTTTTCAGCAAATGTTGGATTAGATTATAAGCCAACTCAGAATTTTGAGTTTAAATTAAATCTTTCTCGAGCAGATAGAAGCCCGAATGCTGCAGAATTATTCTCAGACGGATTGCATCATTCTGCAGCTGTGATGGAAGAGGGCAATTTAAGCATTAATAAAGAAACGGTTTATAACGTTAATCTTTCTTTAGCAGGACAGTTTGATATTTTGAAAGGTCTTCATATCGAAGCGAGTCCGTATTTGATGATTTCGGATAATTTCGTAAACCAGATTCCGACGAGTGTTTTGAATACAAATAGAGGCGTTTTTCCGGTTTGGACGTATCAGCAAATTAAAGCGAGAATTTATGGGTTGGATGCCGATGCAGAATTATCAATTCTGGATAATGTAAAATGGAAATCAGGATTCAGTATCTTGAAAGGTGACGATCTTTCGAATAATGAACCATTGATTTTAATGATGCCCGCAAAATTGAGAAATTCAGTAGAGCTGAATCTTAATAAACCAAAGAATTTCTATGTCACTTTAGAAAACGAAAATACATTTAAGCAAAACCGTTTTCCGATAAGAAATTTACCGGTTACTTTTATTAAAGACGGCGTGGAAAGGAATGAAACCGTTGATTTCAGCTCTACACCCGCTGCGTTTAATTTATTTAATGCTTCAATAGGAGCAGACTTAATTAAAAATCTGAATTTGAATTTCAGAATCAATAATGTATTTAATGTAGAGTATCGCGAATATCTGAACAGACTCAGATATTATATGAATGAACCCGGAAGGAATTTCGTGGTGACTCTTAAATACAATTTCTAATTATTTACAACTTAAAATTTAAAATTAAAATGAAAAAATTTATCAATATTACATTAGTTCTTTTTGCTGCACTTTTTATCTTCTCTTGTAGGAATGACGACGATGCGGTTCCTGAAGATGTTCATGAGCATGACGAAATCGGGAAAGTGGTTTTAAAATTAACGAATAAAAATGATGCTGCAGATGTTCAGACTGTAAACGTAATTTCTGGTGTAGCTGATGCGCACTTACATTTACACCAAGGTGATACTTATTTGGCGGAATTGGATTTCCAAATTAAGCATGACGATCATTATCATTCTTCAGACGAAATTGAAGAAGAAAAAGACCATCATTTCATTACTTTCGGTCCTGCAAATGCAGATATTGTTGTGATGAGAGCTACAAATGATATCGTAAGAACAGATGGACAAAAGTTAGGTTTAAGAACAGAATGGAAAATTAATTCTACACAATCAACAGGAAAAATGAATATTAAATTGATTCATGGACCTACAACTGTTAATCAAAATTATCCTTCTGCAACGAATCAATTAGGCCAGACTACAGGAGGCGAAACTGATGTAGATATTACGGTTGACGCACATTAATATTTAGTCAAACAAATTTTTAATATTACAAAAAAGCATTATTTCGGTAATGCCTTTTTTATTTTAACGTATTATAACAAAAGGAATGTCTTGTTTTAATAAAAAATTCATATTTTTGCAACCTAAAATTTTAATCAATAATGAAGGTTACCGCAAAAAACCATGATGATGTAAGTGCATTGCTTACAGTAACATTGGAGAAATCTGACTACAAAGAAAAAGTAGAAAAGCAATTGATTAATTATGCTAAAAACGCACAGGTTCCTGGTTTCAGAAAAGGAAAAGTGCCTTTGAGTATGGTTAGAAAGCAATATGAAGCAGGGATTGCATTCGAAGAAATCAACAAACAAGTTTCTGATGCTTTAAATAACTATATCAACGAAAACAAACTAAGATTAGTTGGTCAGCCGGTTCCACAGCCTGTAAATGATTTCAATCATAATGCAGAGAAATTGGAAGTAGCTTTCGAAGTAGGCTTCGAGCCGGAATTCTCTATCGATCTTTCTAAATATGAAGCTGCACACTATAAAGTTTCTGCTTCAGATAAAGAAATCAACAAGAGCATAGAAAATATGCAAAAGCGTTTTGCTGAGCAGGTTCCGCAAGACAAAATCACTAAAGATTCTTACATCAATTTCGAAATTACTCAGGTTGTAGAAGAAGATGCAGAAGGTGAGCACAATCACGCTCCAAAAATCGCTACCATTACTGCTGAGAACAAAGCAGCTTTCAAATTACTTAAAGGTTTGAAAATGGATGAGTCTGTGAAAGTTTCTAAAGAAACTCTTGCTTCTGACGAAGATTTAGCTAAAGAATTAGGTTTCGCTAAAGAAGAAGTTGAGCATTTACACCACGCTGAAGTTGAGGTTAAAGTAAAAGATTTCTATAGCTTAAACTTGGCAGAACTTAATCAGGAATTATTTGATAAAGTTTACGGTGCAGATACTATTAAAACTGAAGAAGAACTTAAAGATAAAGTGAAAACTGAATTAGACGAGTACTTCCAGCAAAATGCAGACGTACACTTTGTAAACAAAGTGTTGGAGCAGGTTTCTGAAAAAGAAGAAGTGAAACTTCCTGAAGAGTTTTTAGTAAAATGGTTAGTATTCTCAAACCAGAATATCCAGTCTGAAGAGCAGGCTAAAGAAATTCTTGAAGCTGAGAAAAATCAATTGAAATATCAGATCATCGAAGGTAAATTGATGAGTGAAAACGATATTCAGTTAGATTATGCTGATGTTTTGGCTCAGGCTGAGCAGTTGGTAAGAAATCAATTGGCAATCTACGGAATCCACCATTTAGGTGACGAAGAAGTTCAAAAATATGCTGCTGAAATGTTGAAAGACCAAGAGCAGGTAAGACAAATTTCTTCTGAAGTAGCAATGGCTAAGTTGAAAGACGTTATTCTTGAAAAAGCAACTAAAAAGGAAACTGAAATCTCTCACGACGAGTTTTTAGAAGAACTTAAAAAATAATTTATTTTAAAATAAATATTTGAAAACCTCCGATTCTTCGGAGGTTTTTGCTTTTTTTTGATTTATGTGATGTGTTTTTATGTTTTTATTGTAGAAAAAATATTGTAACTTCCTGAATATTAAAAATTCTACAATATGAAAACAACTCTATTCTTTGAAAAACCTCAAACTTCAGATTCAGTTTTATACGACGTGAAATTGAAAATTTCATTGGCATTTTTATTCATGGTAATGATTGCAGGATTTGTAAATTTAAAAGCGCAAACATCTAAAATAATTCCGGATAGTAATGTTTCCGGAAGCTTTTTGAGTCCTTTAGCAAATTCTGCAAGAACTTATCAGATGTTGATTGATGATACTCAGCTTACTCCTTTGGTTGGTAAATATCTCAATTCTATTTCATTCAGGCTTTTAGCTTCTGCATCTGCACCTTGGCCTGCAGCAGATGCTACATTCAGCAGTTATCAGATCTATTTAAGTAACGGAGTAGATCCCGCCAATCGACAATTAGATTTTGCAGCAAATATTACCGGAGCTCAAACAATGGTAAGAACAGGTGCTCTGGTTATTCCAGCCGGCTCTTTAACTTCAGGAGGCGATCCTAATGCGTTTAGCTATAATATTTTGTTTGACAGTCCATATCTTTACAATGGTGGAAATCTAATTATGGAAATACGTCATACAGGAAGCAACTCAACCTCTCTTTCTACACATGCCGTTACAAGCACCAATACTTCAGCTGGATATGGTACTCTTTTTTCTGCATGTTGGCAAGCATCAGGGTCGGTAACAAATGGTAACTTTACTTACATAAAGATTAACTCTCTTGATGCACTCGGCGTAAAATCTGTAACAATTGAAGATGGCTTTTCTATCTATCCGAATCCTGTAAAAGACAATCTTTATGTAAAATCAACGAAAGAGATTACAGAGTTTAATGTATTTAATTTTGCAGGTCAGAAAGTATTGTCACAAAAAAACAACACAAAAATTCCTCAATTAAATACGTCTTTATTACAAAAAGGAGCTTATATCCTGCAGATGATTGATAAAGAAGGAAATTCTACTTCTACGAAATTTATTAAGGAATGATAAACACTTTTTAATAAGAAAAGTTTAAACTGATTTTATTAAAACAACTATAATAACCTTCGAATTAACGAAGGTTTTTTTGTTTGCATAACAAATCATTCAATATGCTTACCTTTACTGCCTTAATTTAATAACGAAACCGAATATGTCTTCGGATTATTTTATAGGTTTCAAAAGGTTTAGATAAATAATTTTAATATGAAAAAGATCATCATTCCATTTTTCTCAGCGGTATTATTTACAACATCGGTCAATGCAAATGTTCATACAACTACTGTAGAAATTTCTGCCGTAAAATCACAACTTACTTCGCAACAAATTATAGATAAATATCTTGATGCTCTTGGCGGAAAAGCAAAACTAGAATCTGTAAAGTCAATTATCAGCGAAGATCTAATTTCCACTCAGGGGATTGATATCACATCTGTAACTAAAAAGATGGGGAATAAATTCAAATCTGTGCAGATGATTGTAGGAAGAGAGATTGTAAGTATTTTTGATGGAGAAAAAGGATATTCTAATCAAACAGGACCTAGAGTAGATTTTACTCCTGATAGAATTTCAGAACTAAAAAAAGCAAAAACGATAGACGCATTAGGATTAGATGCTTCTAAATTTACTGCTGCAGTAGAAACTTTAGACGGTAAAACCTGCAATGTATTGGTTTCCGAAAATGTGAAGATGTATTTTGACAGTTCTACAGGTTTGCTTTACAAAACAGGAAACGCTCTAAGCGGAGCCGTTATTAAAAGTTACATAACTGTTGACGGCATTAAGTTTCCGGAAGTTATGGAAGCTGAAGGAGGCGGACAAAAGTTGGTTATTAAAACAACAAAAGTTACCATCAACTCTGGTATTACTGATGCAGATTTTAAATAATCCTTATTAAATAGACAATAAAAGCCGGTTTTTGACCGGTTTTTTTGTTTTTAAAACTTTAACGCAAGTTTAACTAAATTATTAGTGATTAAATTTCTTGGAGTTGGGATAAATATTTAATTTTATCTCCGAGAAAAGATTTAAAATCAAATTGTATGAAAAAAATTTTATCGTCAGTAGCGGCTCTTGTATTAATGTCGTCTATGGCTTTCGCGCAGAACATCCCAATGGATCCTTCTGTAAGAACGGGTACTCTTCCAAACGGAATGAAATACTATATCAAAAAAAATACATTACCTGAGAAAAAAGTAGACTTCAGGCTGGCTATCAACGCTGGTTCAATCCTTGAAGACGAAAATCAGAGAGGTCTTGCTCACTTTATGGAGCACATGAACTTCAACGGAACAAAAAATTTCCCGGATAACAAATTAGTCGATTATCTACAGTCAATCGGAGTAAAATTCGGACAGCACCTTAATGCTTACACAAGTTTTGACGAAACGGTTTACATGCTTCCTGTTCCTTTAGACAAGCCGGGTAACCTGGATTCTGGTCTTAAAGTAATGGAAGATTGGGCATTCAACGCAACATTAACTGATGCTCAAATCAATAAAGAGAGAGGAGTTGTTTTAGAAGAATTAAGATTAGGTTTAGGTGCAGACAAAAGAATGTCTGATAAGTATTTACCTAAATTATTACACAAATCTCAGTACGCAAACAGATTACCAATCGGTACAAAAGAGGTTCTTGAGAACTTTAAGCCGGATGTTATCAGACAATTTCACAAAGACTGGTACAGACCAGATTTGATGGCATTGGTTGTAGTAGGAGATATTAATGTAGATGAGGTTGAAAAGAAAATTAAAGATAATTTCAGCAAATATAAAAACCCTTCTAAACCAAGAGAAAGAAAAACTTTTGATCTTCCAAACCACAAGGAAACTTTGGTAGCAATTGAAACTGATCCGGATGCAACCAATTCTATGGTTCAGTTCATCATGAAAGATGCAGATTCTTATCAGCCGGATGTTACGGTAGAGCAGTACAACCAAAGTTTGATTGAGAACATTTCTACAACAATGCTAAACAACAGATTGAGAGAATTGGTCAATTCAAACAATCCTCCGTTTACATTTGGTTCTGTTTATCATGGTGGAACGTATGCAAGAACTAAGGAAGCTTTCCAGGGATTTGCAATGGTAAAAGAAGGAAATCAGATTAGCGCATTGAAAGTTCTGTTGGAAGAAACGGAAAGAGCAAAAAGATTCGGTTTCACACAGGGAGAATTAGACAGAGCAAAATCTCAGATTATGTCTAATATGGAAAGATCTTACAACAATCGCGACAAAACTGAAAGCGATATGTTGGTAGACGAATATGTAAGAAACTTCCTCGAGCAGGAACCAATGCCGGGAATTGCCTGGGAATATGAAGATACGAAGAAGTTTTTGCCAACAGTTACTTTAGCTCAGACGAATGAGGTAATCAAGAAAATGGTGAAAGACGACAGTAGGGTAATCGTGATTACAGGTCCTAAAAAAGACAATGTAACAATGCCTACAGAAGCTTTAGTTCTAAAAACGTTTGATGATGTAAAATTAGCTGATCTTAAACCTTACGAAGAAAAAGCTACGATCAAAAATTTAGTAAAACCTTTTAAATCTGAAGGGAAAATTGCTAAAACTGAAACTGATGCTAAATTAGGAACCACAACATGGACGTTAAGCAACGGTGCAAAAGTAACTTTCAAAAAGACCGATTTCAAAGATGATGAAATTGTGTTCTCAGCGAGAAGCTTAGGTGGTAATTCATTAATCAACGACACTGATTACAACAAAACGCAGTTTGCTTATCAGGCTCTTACTGAAGCTGGTGTTGCAGGTGCTTCAAAAGCTGATCTTACCAATTATTTAGCTGGAAAACAGGTGAGCGTAAATCCTTACATCAGCGGTACTTTGGAAGGTGTTTCGGGTAGAACCAATCAAAAAGATTTAGGAACTGCAATGGAGTTGCTATATGCTTATTTTACAAGTTTAAATTACAGTCCTGAAGCATTTAATGCCTACAAAGTAAAGCAGTCTGCAATGTTGGATAATATTTTATCTAATCCTCAGACTTATTTCGCTAGTGAACACGCTAAGTTTACGAATCAGAAAAATCCAAGATTCATCGGTATTCTTCCGTTAGAGAAAGATTGGGCTGCGACTGATTACAAAAAAGCGTACGATATCTATAAAGAGAAATTTGCCAATGCAGGAAACTTCCACTTCTATTTTGTAGGGAATATTGATGAAGCTAAATTTAAAAATGAAGTTTTACAGTATATCGCAAGTTTGCCTACTACAGGAAAAACTACGAACTTCAAAGATACAGGATACAGAGGAATCACGGGTGATCATACCAAAGTATACAAAAAAGGTAAAGATCCGAAGAGTATGGTGCAAATCGTTTTCTCTGGAGAAACTGCTTACAACGAAAAAGAAGCTTTGGCTCTTTCAGCTTTAGGTGAGGTGGCTACAATCAAAGTGATTGAAAAACTGAGAGAAGACGAGAGTGGAATCTATGGTGGTGGAGCAAGAGGTTATATCGGAAAAGTTCCTTACGGAAGTTATTCTTTCAGCTTAAGTTTTCCTTGCGGACCGGAAAATGCTGATAAATTGACAAAAAGTGCAATTGCAGAACTTCAGAAGTTAATTGATAAAGGTCCTGAGCAAAAAGATCTTGATAAGTACAAAGAAGGTGAGATGAATGACTATAAAACAGACATCAAAGACAATTCTTATTGGATGAGTGCTATTTCTAAAAATCAGTTGGATGGAAGCGATAAATACGAAATCCTAAATTATGAGAGTAAAGTAAAAGCATTAACTGTAAAAGATCTACAGGATGCTGCTAAAAAATATCTTACTAAAAATAGAGTAATAGCAACTCTAATGCCTGAAGACGGGTGGGAAGCAACGGCAAAACCAACAGCTACCACAGTAAAATAATCTTAGTCGATTACATATATTGAAAACGACCGCAGGAATTTTCCTGCGGTCGTTTGTTTTTAATGCTTTGTTTTTAGTTAATAGGATTGCATCCTATTCTATAGAAAATCGTCCCTTCGGGACTTTGATTTAAATATAAAAAAAGAAAAGTTCTTAATCTATTTTGCAAAAAGTCCATCAACCAACAACTGTCAACCAACAACTATTTCCCGTACTCCTTTTTCCACTCCTCCGCAACATCGCTTAAAGTAGTGTAAAAATCTTCGCCATATTTTCTAGTAAGTGGAGTTTTCAGGAACTTATATACAGGAACCTGCAATTCTTTTCCTAAAGTACAGGCATCGCTGCAAACATTCCATTCGTGGTAATTCAAAGCAGAAAAAGTAGAGTATTCTGTAATTCTGATTGGATATAAATGACAGGAAATAGGTTTTTGCCAATCTACGGCACCATCTTCGTAAGCTTTTTCAATTCCGCATTTGGTAATACCTCTTTCATCGAAAGTAACATAAGCGCATTCTGCATTTTCAATCATTGGAGTAACATACATTCCGTCCATTGGATCGGTTGTCCATGTTCCTTGTTCATCTAATGCTTTAATTCCGGCTTCAGTAAGATAAGGTTTAATCTTGTCATAAATATTATCTAAAATAACCAGTTCGTCTTTATCCAAAGGAGCTCCTACGTCACCTTCCACACAACATGCACCTTTACATTTGGTAAGGTTACAAACAAATTCTTCAGAAAAAATATCTTCAGAAATTAATTTATCGTCTATTTGAATCATAATCTTTTTTTTAAAATAAGTTAAAGTGAGTTCCAGCTTTAAAAGCAATCAAACTTACAATGGTTAACCACACGCTTACTTCCTGCATCCAATATTTTGGTAGGAATTTCATCATTCTGCTCAATATAATCGTCGAAGGAAAAGCCAAAAGCAATAGATACTCATAACTTTTATCCATATAAAGGATGATACTTATTAATTGGGCCAAAGAAAAAACCAACAGGAAAGTATATTTATATCGACTTACAGGGCTTTTCTTATTATAATGCTTAAAGTGATCATAAATTGCATAAATCAGCATCAAAATAATCGGAATCAATGGAATTAATTCGGTGTAATCTGTCACCATTTTCATCTTTCCAAAAGGAATATAATCAGTATTCCAAAAATAAAACTGAAAGAAAAACATTACTGAGAAATAACTCAGCGCAATCATCGTAATTCCCAGAAGAAATCTGAAAATATTTAAACCGACTCTTTCAGACGTTACAATTAAATGAATTAATACAAAACACATCATCGGCCAAGTTGTAGGTAAGAAAATAAAATTTAACGCTACAATAGATCCTACTAAAACGTAAGATTTCTTTCTTAAATCTTCATCTGTACTCGTTAAAAGCAACAAAAGAAAAGAATTGGTAAGAATCGCAACGGCAATTCCGAGGTCAAGATTACCATCGTACAATCCGAAAATAAAAAATGTATAGAGAAAAAGTGGCAAATGCGTATTATAATTCAATGCAATTGCATTAAAACAAAAATATCCCAACGCAATTCCTACGAAAGTAATTACTGCTATAACTCCTTCATAAGTGTTGAAATTCAATATGTTAAATAATATTACTACTAAAAGAAGAAAACCAATATAAACAGGAATTGAAAAAATATTGCTTTCTTTTGAAAGTAATCTAAACATTTTTTATAAATTTGTGCAAAGTTAATTTAAAAAAGGAAAATAATGACGTCTTTCTTTCTATTCTTAAGTGATGCATTCAAATGGGCATTCGGTTTCTACGATATTTTCGGAAACGTACTAAACTGGGTTTTATTCGCAGTTTGTTGTGTATTATTTACTTATTGGTGCTACGTTTTGGTGGCAACTCTTGGGAATAATAAAGATAAAGACTATTTTTCTCCTACAGAAGGGAAGCATCCTTATTACGATCCAACGATCTATAAAAAAGAAGGTTAATTAATTGGTTATATAGAAAAAGACCGGTCAAATTTTTTGATCGGTCTTTTTTATTTTTAGTTGAAGCTCTACTTTTATTAGTGAATAGGAAGGACTAACACGGGAACTTTCGAATCTTTTGTCAGTCCTTTCGTTAAACTTCCTACAAAAACATCATAAATGCCGCTTCTTCCGTGAGAACCCATTACAATGTAACTGGCATTTTTTAGATCAGAATATTCCAAAATAATATCTTTGGCGATACCTTGTTTCAGAATATGTTCACATTCTACATCCTGAGCAAGAATTCTTTGGTTGATTTTATTTAAAAGCACCAATTCTTCTCTAATCTCATTTTCTTCAACTTCCGGAAAATACTGATATCCCATATCTCCGATTGCAAAACCTATGTCTGTAGGTGCAACGTGAATAAGGCAGATTTTTCCCTTTACTTCTTTCGCAAATTTTACGGCTCCATCTACGAGTTGATCTGTTTTTTCTCCAAAATCGACAGGTAAAATAATGTTTATCATAATTTGTAATTTAAGTCTTTTAAAGGTATGAAAAAAACAGACCAATCTCAAATGACTTTTTTACATAATTCTTATATCTAAGACTTTTTCGTCTTCAAGATAAGCTTCCAAAACATCATTTTCAGAGACTTTTCCCACACCTTCCGGAGTTCCTGTGAAAATCAAGTCTCCAACTCTCAATGTAAAATACTGCGAAACAAAAGCAATAATGTCATCAATACTGAAGATCATATCTTTTGAATTTCCGTTTTGTACTTTCTCTTTGTTTTTGAGAAGCGAAAAATTCAAAGATTCAAGATTATAATTTTCTTTTTTGAAGAAATTTCCCACAACAGCCGAACCGTCAAAACCTTTCGCCAATTCCCATGGAAGACCTTTAGATTTTAAATCACTCTGCAAATCTCTCGCAGTAAAATCAATACCCAAACCGATTTCTTCGTAATGCTTGTTTGCAGATTCTTTTTGAATATATTTTCCTCCTTTTGAAATCTTTACAACAACTTCCAGCTCATAATGTACATCATTCGAAAATTCCGGAATGTAAAAATCATTTCCTTTCAAAACAGCCGTATCGGGTTTCATAAAAATTACAGGCTTGTCTGGAATAGCATTTCCCAGTTCTTTTGCGTGTTCGCTGTAATTTCTTCCTATGCAGATTATTTTCATAGTTTATTTTTATTTATTCATGCGTAAATTCATTCTCACAATAATAACACACATATTTATCGCTTGACAACAAAGAAATTCCAAAGAAACTCGTCGAGCTGTCATCTTTATAAATATGATTGGAACCACATTTCGGACAAACAAAATCGAATTTCGGATTCTCAATCGTATGTTCTACTTCAAGAGCAAACTTTTCATTTTCTTGGTAATCAGTTAAGACCTTTTCAGCATTATCAAAATCATTTTCGAAAACCTGCAACTGAATTCCGCCAACAGCTTGTGAAAGCAGCCAATCCGACTGTATCAATTGCTCGTTTGCTATAAAACTATTAATTCCATTTTCTGCAAGAATCTGTTTATCACGATTAGCTTCCAAAGCAGTTTCATAAAATTTAAATTTAACTAAATCATTCATCTTTTAAATTTTTATAATTATTTTATTGCAAATCGAAGATTCGACGTAGTTAAAAGCAACAAAGAATGTGCTGGAAATAAAAGTTTACAAACTTACTTGTTTTTTATAACCTAAAAATTAAAATTTACTTGAAAGCTGAATTTTAGTAAAAACTTTTTTTGTGTACAAAGGAAAATCAGCATTTTGCAGCCATCCGAAATATCCCAAATCTTTTTGGAAAACTTCTTTTACAATCTGTCCTTTATATTTTCCGAAAGCAAATATTTCCTGATTTTTTGCATTGTAATGAATCATTCCAGCTAAGTCGGCAAATTTATTCTGAGTAGAAAATTCACTCAGTTCAGCAATTTCATTAGAAATATCATCGTATTTTCCAACTTGAGCGTCTAAAACTTCAAACGTTGCCAAAACATCAGCTTCAGCAGAATGGGCATTTTCTAAAGTTTTCCCACAATAAAATTGATAAGCTGCACCCAAATTTCTTGGTTCTTTTTTATGGAAAATTGTTTGTGCATCAACCAATTTGAATTTACTCAAATCAAAATCGAAATCTGCACGAAGCAATTCTTCAGCCAACAAAGGAACATCGAATCGGTTTGAATTAAAACCTCCCAAGTCTGTGCCTGTAATCATTTCAACAATTTTCGGAGCAATTTCTTTGAAAGTCGGTGCATCTTTAATGTCTTCATCATAAATTCCGTGAATCTCGCTTGATGCAATAGGAATCGGCATTTCAGGATTTACTCTCCATGTTTTACTTTCTCTTGAAGAATCAGGATTTACTTTTAAAATACAGATTTCAACAATCCTGTCTTTTCCAACGTTAGTTCCGGTTGTTTCAAGATCGAATACGCAAAGCGGTTTGTATAGTTTTAAGTTCATTTGTTTTATTAGTTATGAATTATAAGTTATGAATTATGAGTATTAAGAGCGATTAACTTATCACTGAAAACCCATCATTTATAACTATTTAAGTTGTTTTTGAAATATTAATGAAATGAAAATATAGTAAAGAATAACCAACGGAATTCCGACAGTTTTAAATATAATTAAAATAAGAATTGCGCCAATTAATAAAGCGATTTTTGGATAATTATCCTGCAACTTCATTGATTTGAATTTCATTGCTATCATTTTGATTGGGCTGATTAAAAGCCATGATGAAATTGCCGTTAGAAGCAATAAATAAAATTCATTTTCAAATAAAAAAGAAAAAGCGGTAGATTCTTTATGAGCGAAATATAATCCAAAAATCAAAATTGTATTTGAAGGAGTGTTCAAGCCTTTAAAATAATATTTCTGATCTTCATCCAGATTAAAAATTGCCAGTCTTAAGCATGAAAAAAGCGTAATTATAAATCCGAAATAAGAAATCCAGCGATGTTCTTTAAGAAGAAAATATCCGTAGTCAATAAAATTTAACGAATTACTGTTTTCAAATTCAAGAAGAGAAACAAAAATTGTCAATCCAGGAATCAGTCCGAAACTTACCATGTCTGCCAAAGAATCAAGCTGGGTTCCCAAATTGGAATTGGCTTTTAAAGCTCTCGCCACAAACCCGTCAAAAAAATCTAAAACCAAAGATAAAATAATGCAGATTGCAGTTGTCTGATAATCGCCTAAAATCAAATGTACAGCACCAACACAACCCGAAAAAAGGTTTCCCAGTGTGATGGCATTTGCCAGATTGTTCTTTATGAAATTCATGAGAGCAAAATTACATTTTTTAAAAATTTTAACCTTAATTAATATGAACTAAAAATTACAATCCTGTGAATTTAACGTAAATTTGCGTCGCAAATTTGTTATCGGCCAAAATTTTAAAGTAAAGTTTTGATTGATAACGTTTCATCTTTAAAGACAAGTATATACAAATGAAATCGCCATGATTTGGAAACTTAACCATTTATACAATGTAGCGATTGAATATGTCCTATGAAAAAAATAAATATCTACTTATGAAATTTTTTAAAGAATTCAGAAAAGAAGAATTCCTGATTTTGTGCTACAGGATTTTTTTGGCTTTTGTGTTTTATCAGATTGCGAGACTTCTGTTTTGGTTTTTCAATAAAGATTTAATAAAAGTAGACAGTGTTTCAGATTATCTGAGTTTGGCTTTTCATGGGATTGCTTTTGATTTGACGGCGATTCTTTATGTGAATGTGCTTTTTATTTTTTTAAGTTTAATTCCGATTGTAATTAATACTAAAAAAGTTTATCAGAAAATTCTTTTTTGGATATACTTTATCACCAATGGAATTGCTTATACCATGAATTTCGGAGATTTTATCTATTATAAATTTTCTCAGACAAGACTTACTTCGGCAGCTTTTCAGGTGGCAAAACATGAAACCAACATCATGAAAGTTTTTACCACATCAACCAAAGAACACCCTTTTGTGATTTTATGGTTTGTGGTGTTGATGATTTTATGGGTTTTTCTTTATAAAAGATTTAAAATTACTGAAAGAAAACCTATTAAGCTTGTTCCTTATTTTATTTGGTCGGTAGTGACTTTGTGTATTTCTGCAGTTTTAATTGTTGGCGGAATCAGAGGCGATTTTAAACATAGTACAAGACCAATTAACTTGGTGGATGCCAATAAATTTGTAAAAACTCCGATTCAGGGAAATCTTGTTTTGAATTCTACTTTTTCGTTTTTCAGAACATTGGGGACAAATAATTTTAAAGAAGTTCAGTTTGTTGATCAGAAATTTATTGATGAAAATATCAATACTTATAAAACGTATGACAGACAGGTCCAGGATAAACCTAATATTGTCATTTTTATTGTTGAATCTTTCGGAAGAGAATATTCAGGAGCATTTAATAAAGATAAAAACATCAAAGATTACGTTTCTTATACACCGTTTATCGACAGTTTAGCTAATCAAAGTTTGATTTTTCCAAATACTTTTGCTAACGGAAGGCAATCAATTCACGGAATGAGTAGTATTTTGGCAGGAATTCCGAGTTTGACGGATGCTTTTACAAGTTCGCCTTATTCAAACCAAAAAATTCAGTCGATTGTTTCGGTTTGTAATGATTTGGGTTATGATACTTCGTTTTATCATGGTGCACCGAATGGTTCAATGGGCTTTTTAGGTTTTGGAAATATTTTAGGTTTCAAACATTATTACGGAAAAGATGAATATCATGGTGATCAGGATTTTGACGGAATGTGGGCAATCTGGGACGAACCTTTCCTTCAGTATTTTGCAAAAAATGTAGGAAAGCAAAAACCTTTTATGGCGACAGTTTTTACTGCTTCATCGCATCATCCATTTAAAATTCCGGTAAAATATAATGGGAAATTTAAAAAAGGTAATATTGAAATGCATGAACCAATGCAATATACCGATTATGCGATCAAAGAATATTTTGAAACTGCGAAAAAACAGCCTTGGTTTAAGAATACTATTTTTGTCTTTACAGGAGATCATACCAATCAGGTTTATTATTCTGAATACGAAAAAGCGATGAATCGTTTTGCTGTTCCTTTAATTTTTTATTCTCCAAATCCAGCTTACAATTTAAAAGGTGTAAATAATGAATTGGCACAGCAAATTGATATTTATCCTACTTTGGCAGATTTAATTGGTTACAATAAAAAAATCAGAAGCTGGGGAAGAAGTTTGGTGAGTGAAAAAGTATATCAACCTTTGATTGTGAATTCAGACGGAACTTCGGAGCAGTTTATTTACGGAAATTATATTTATAGGTTTGATGGTAAAAATATTATCGGAATTTATGATAAAAATGATTTAGGTTTTGAAAATAATTTAAATGATAAAATAAAATCTCCGGAAACCAAAAAAGGAAAACAAATTGCAAAAGCGTGGTATCAGGATTATATGAGCCGAGTAATCAATAGAAAGCTGAATTGATTTTTATAATTGTTTAATTTTTAAAATTGGTCTGTCTATTGTTATATATGCAATGGATAATAAAAATGTTTGTGTGTTTAAAATTTATTTCTATTTTTAACTAATCAACATTTAAGCTATCTATAAATAAAAATTAAACTTAAAATAATATGAAAAAATTATTAGTAACATTTGTACTTTCATTATTCAGTGTGATGTCATTTGCACAAATTGAAGGAAAATGGAAAACCATAGATGATGAAACAAAACAGGCAAAATCTATCGTTGAAATTTGGAAAAAATCTGACGGTAAATATTATGGGAAAGTATCTCAATTATTGATAAAACCTGCAGATCCCAACTGTACAAGCTGTAAAGATGACAGAAAAGGTAAACCAATTTTAGGCTTGGAAATCATCAGAGGTTTAGCAAAAGATGGTGATGAATTTACGGGAGGAACAATTACAGATCCTAAAACCGGTAAAACTTATAAATGTACCATCACAAGAAGCGGTGATAAACTGAATGTAAGAGGTTACATGGGAGTTTCTATTTTAGGAAGAACACAAGTTTGGCAGAAAGTCAACTAATCAGTTTAAAATAATATTAAATATAGGGCAACTCAGCAATGAGTTGTCTTTTTTGTTATGTAAATAATAAATAATTACTATTTTTGTACTCTAAATTTTTCAAATAAATATGGCAGAATATACTTTTCGTGAAGTGATTGCGCAGGCAATGAGCGAGGAAATGCGTAAAGACGAATCCATTTTTCTAATGGGAGAAGAAGTAGCAGAATATAATGGTGCGTACAAAGCTTCTAAAGGAATGTTGGACGAGTTTGGTGCTAAACGTGTAATCGATACACCTATTGCAGAGCTTGGTTTTACAGGTATTGCTGTAGGTGCTGCAATGAATGGTAACAGACCGATTGTAGAATATATGACGTTCAACTTTGCACTTGTTGGGATTGATCAAATCATCAACAACGCTGCAAAAATTCGTCAAATGAGTGGTGGTCAGTGGAATTGTCCGATTGTTTTCCGTGGTCCTACAGCTTCTGCAGGTCAGTTGGGAGCAACTCACTCTCAGGCTTTCGAAAACTGGTATGCTAATATTCCTGGTCTTAAAGTAGTAGTTCCTTCAAACCCTTATGATGCGAAAGGATTATTAAAAACAGCTATTCAGGATAACGATCCGGTAATTTTCATGGAATCTGAACAAATGTACGGAGACAAAATGGAAGTTCCTGAAGAAGAATATTATTTACCAATAGGAAAAGCAGATATCAAAAGAGAAGGTACGGATGTAACTTTGGTTTCTTTCGGAAAAATCATGAAATTAGCGCTTCAGGCAGCTGAAGATATGGCTAAAGAAGGTATTTCTGTTGAAGTTATCGATTTAAGAACGGTTCGTCCTTTAGATTTCGATACAGTTTTGGCTTCAGTAAAGAAAACAAACAGATTGGTGATTTTAGAAGAAGCTTGGCCATTTGGTTCTGTGTCTTCCGAAATTACTTATATGGTACAGCAAAAAGCATTTGATTATTTGGATGCACCAATCAAGAGAATTACTACTCCTGATGCACCAGCTCCTTATTCAGCAGCTTTATTTGCAGAATGGTTCCCTAAACTTGAAAAAGTAAAAGAGGAAATCAAAAATGCGATGTACGTTAAATAATTATTAAGCGATTATAGAAAAAAACTTCCGAAAGGAAGTTTTTTCATTTATACAATGAATGACTTATGTGACGTAGCATCATTAATTTAATATAAATTTGCGCTTTTAAAAATAATAAGCTGAAATGGCAGAAGTTACAGAAGGAGGTCATCATATTGACCTTAAGAAACTTTCATTTGTGGGAGTTCTTGTTTCACTCGGAATAGTTTTCGGTGATATTGGTACTTCACCGCTTTACGTGATGAAAGCGATTGTGAATGCAAGTAAAGATTCTACAATGCCTTTCGATACTTATATTGAAGGTGCAATTTCATGTATCATCTGGACATTAACGCTGCAAACTACTGTAAAGTATGTAATTATAGCATTAAAAGCAGATAACAAAGGTGAAGGTGGAATTTTAGCGCTTTATTCTCTCGTTAAAAAGCTCAAAAAAAAATGGCTCTATGTCGTCGCCATTATTGGTGCATCAACTTTGGTTGCCGATAGTGTAATTACGCCGTCTCTTACTGTAATGTCAGCAATTGAAGGGCTCAAAATCTACAATCCTGAGACACCGGTTGTGATGATTACTATTCTTATTTTATTTATAGTATTTGTCGTTCAGCAATTTGGTACGGCTTCTATTGGTAAATTTTTTGGCCCTATCATGGTTACTTGGTTTTTGGCATTAGGAGTTTTTGGTTCGGTGCATATCGTAGAGCACTTTGAGATTCTAAAAGCATTCAATCCGATGTATGCATATAATCTGATCACTCACTCACCAAGTGCAATCGTTATTATGGGAGCTGTTTTCCTTTGTACAACGGGTGCAGAAGCATTATATTCAGATCTTGGACATTGTGGTGCGAAAAACATCAGAGTGAGCTGGATTTTTGTTAAATTAATGTTGATTCTAAATTATTTGGGTCAGGGAGCATGGCTTTTAACGAATTATAAACAAGTATTTACAGGGGTTAATCCATTTTTTGGAATCATGCCGGAGTGGGCAGTTTTGCCTGGAGTAATCTTAGCAACATTAGCCGCAATCATTGCCAGTCAGGCTGTAATTACAGGTTCTTTTACAATGTTTTCAGAGGCAATGTCGATTTCATTTTGGCCAAATCAGCATATAGAATATCCTTCAGGAATTAAAGGACAGATGTATATTCCAAGAATCAACTGGGGATTGATGGCTTTGTGCTTTGGAGTTGTTATTTTCTTCAAAGAATCGGGCAAAATGGAAGCCGCTTATGGTTTAACGATTACCATAACGATGTTAATGACCACTATTTTACTGATTTATTGGTTGAGCAGAAGCAGGGTCAATAGAATTTTCATTATTGGTTTTGCACTAATTTATATCTTCCTGGAATCAGGGTTTTTCTACGCTAATGTCATCAAATTTATGGATGGCGGTTGGTTGACAATGGTTCTTGGTGGCTTCATTGCAGTTTGTATGTACGCTTGGTATAACGGAAGGTTGTTGAAATCTAACTTTACAAGCTATGTGAAAATCGATAAGTACGTTAATATCATCAAAGACATGAAGTTGGAT
Organism: Chryseobacterium formosum; assembly: GCF_026460885.1. Lineage (GTDB taxonomy): Bacteria > Bacteroidota > Bacteroidia > Flavobacteriales > Weeksellaceae > Chryseobacterium > Chryseobacterium formosus. The sequence continues at coordinate 57,380 of NZ_JAOVZW010000010.1, read as the reverse complement.
GAAACCATTCCAAAGTATTGTACCAATCTTGCATATTTGAGCCGTGCAAAGCGTAATGATGAGATAGAATCGAAAATTATTTATTCAATTATTAAGAAGCAGCCGAAAAGAGCTGATCATTATTTTATTTTGAGTATTGTGAATCAGGAAGATCCTTATACTTTTAAATATAGTGTTGATGAAATTCTTCCGGGAACGATCTATAAAATAAATTTCCTTTTAGGATTTAAAGTGGATCGAAGAATCAACGATTATTTCAATATGGTTCTAAAAGATATGATGGCTGAAGGAACAATTCCTGCTCGAAGCAGTCACCCGTCTTTAAGGGCACACAATATTCCACCAGATCTTAAATATGTTATCATAGACAATACCTATATCAACGATATTCTTTTGACGGTAAAACAGAAAATTACGTTAAATATTTACAATTTTGTTAAATATATTGGTAGTGATGATTTCAAATCTTGGGGTGTTACATCACACAATGTTATTGTAGAATCGGCTCCACTAACGGAAGAGACGATCTCAAGCAGTAGAATTCAACAAAAAGATTTCGTAAGACATAATTCTTAAAAGTATTTTTACAGACTGAATTACATCATATTGATTTAAATAAAAATCGATAAATTTGTAAGATAAATTTTTAAATGGATACTTTACAAAAAGAAAAGAATATAACTTTAATAAAAGACGTTTTAAGAAACTACCTTCTTGAAAAGGGTTTTCGTAATACACCTGAACGATACACTATATTGGAAGAGATCTATAATATGGAGCATCACTTCAATGTAGACGATCTGTATCTTTTGATGATGCAGAAAAAGTATCATGTTTCTAAAGCAACCATCTACAATACCATCGAGATTTTTCTTGATGCAGGTTTGATTCGTAAACATCAGTTTGGAGAAAAAACGTTGACTTCATCGTCTTACGAAAAATCTTATTTTGATAAACAACATGATCATTTGGTGATTTACAAAAAAGATTCAGATAAAGAAATTGAAGAAATCATAGAGTTCTGTGATCCTAGAATTCAAGGAATTAAAGAAGCAATAGAAGGAGCTTTTGGTGTGAAAATTGATTCTCATTCGCTGTATTTTTATGGCACTAAGAATGATTAATCAATGAGACTGATTCTTTTTCTCTTTCTATTTATTTCCTCGTTCACTTTAGCTCAGGTTACACCAAAACCTGTGCAACGTGATCCCTATTTGCAAAATCCTGTAAAAAATCAGCCACAGAAGAAACAACCCGGCCAAAAGGTAAAGATTATTCATGCTGATGAAATTAGTAAGGATACTAAGTATGATGGTAACCGTTACCTTAAAGGGAATGTTGTAATAGAACATCAAGGCTCTATACTTTCGGCGGATGAAGTCGTCATGTATGATGAGGAAAATTTCGTAAAGGCTATCGGTAATTCAAAACTTAATAATTCTGATGGCTCTGTAATTACTTCTTCAGAGATGGAGTATGATGGAAACACTCAAAAAGGTGTTGCCCGTAAAAATGTAGTTCTTACAGATCCAAAAGGCACAATTATTAAAACTGAAACCATGTATTATGACAGGGTTTCCAATCAGGCTTATTACAATACAGGAGGAACTATTAATGACGGGAAAAGTACAACGTACGCCAAAACGGCAACGTACTTCCTTACAACCCGAACTATTGATTTAACCGGAAGAGTGAAAATTGTCGATAAAGATTATACTTTAGAGGGTGATAATGTCGTTCAAAATCAAAATACCAATATTGTTACCATCAACGGTTATACAGTAATCACTAATAATAAAAATCCGAAAAACAGAATTATTACGGATAAAGGAACTCATAATATGAATACCAAAGAGTCTTTTCTGACGAAAAACTCAAGGATTTATTATAATGATAAAATTCTTACCGGAGACGAAATTTATTACAATCAGCTTACGGGTTTTGGGAAGGCTACAGGGAACGTTACACTGGATGATCCTTTAGAGAAACGATATGTAAAAGGTGGTTATGGAGAAATTTATGAAAAGAAAGATTCTTCGATGATGACCAAGGAACCTTATGCGGTTAAGATTCTTGAAAAAGATTCTATTTATTTCGCTTCAGAAAAGATTCTCACTTACCAAAAACCCGACACAGCAGATATTACCAAAAAGAAAAGTTATCTGAGAGCTTTTAAAAAAGCAAGAATTTATAAATCTAATGCACAGGGAAGAGCAGATTCTATCGCTTTTAACGAAACTGATGGAATTATGCATATGTACAAAGATCCAATTCTTTGGAGTGGAGAAAAGCAGGTAACAGGAGATAAAATTGAAGCCTATTTTAATACAAAAACAGAATATATTGATTCTTTAAAAGTAATCGGAAACGGTTTTGCTATTGCTAAAGTAGATTCTCTAAATCTTGTAGATGAATTTCATCAGGTGAAAGGTAGATTAATGACGGTTTATTACGAAGGACAGGATATTAAAGAAATTAAAGTAATCGGAAATGCCGAAGCAATAACATATGCCGATGAAGATAATAAAAAGACGGAAGTCAAGGAAAGAATAGGGATTACCCTTTCAACCTGCGGAATTATTGGTGCGCTTTTCGAAGGCAGATTTCTTCAGATTATTTCGTGTAGTGTAGGAGCTGCGGCAAAAACTTACCCGATGAGTAAAATTGCTCCCGACCAAAAGAAATTTGAAGACTTCAATTGGAATACCAAAGACCGAATAAGGAAATGGCAGGATATTCTCGTCGATTCTCCAAATAACGAAGAGATAAAATACGAAGCTAACGATACGCTTTACAATAAAGTGAAAGAGGCCGCAGATAAAGAAAAAGCCAAAGAAGAAGCTAAAAAACCTAAAAGGGTAAGAAAATAATAAGAAGACTGTCTCAAAATTGAGAGAGTCTTTTTTTTGATGTAATGCTTTCGTCAAATCCTTTCGACGATTATAAGAAAAGCTCCCGTCGGTTTGAACAAATCCACGGGAGCTTTTAGAAAAAGCAAGCTTGCTTTTTAAAAATGCACGCCTGCTTTTAAAAAGTCGTTACTTAGCTTTTCCTTCTATTCTCAAATTAAATAATATTTATAATTTCCTATTTACCAAATCTTCTTTAGCTTTGCCTAAAATTTTTTTCATACAATGGAAATACAAAACGATTTTTTTAAATATCAGGCTCAAACTACCCAATTTGCAGCAGGTTTTGAAGTAGAAAAAGCAGAAGGAAGCTATATTTTTGGGAAAGACGGCAGAAAATATCTAGATTTCGTGGCGGGAGTTTCTGCAAATACTTTGGGACATTCGCATCCGAAAATAGTTAACGCAATCAAAGAACAAGCGGATAAATATCTTCACGTAATGGTTTACGGAGAATATGCTCAGGAAAAACCTGTCGAATTATGTCGATTATTAGCTGAAGCTACTCCTGATCCATTAGAAATTACTTACTTGGTCAACAGTGGAGCTGAAGCAATCGACGGAAGTTTAAAATTGGCAAAAAGATATACCGGAAGAGAAGAAATAGTTTCTTTTAAAAACTCTTATCATGGAAATACACACGGTGCATTAAGCGTTTCAGGACATGAAGGTCACAAAAGAGAATTCCGTCCTTTATTGCCGATGATTTCTTTTATTGAATTTAATAATGAAAATGACTTCGATAAAATCACGGAAAAAACTGCTTGCGTTATTCTTGAAACCATTCAGGGAGCGGCAGGTTTTTTAGTTCCGAATGAAGATTATTTAATTAAATTAAAAAAGAGATGCGAAGAAGTTGGGGCTTTATTAATTCTTGATGAAATCCAACCTGGTTTCGGAAGAACGGGTAAACTGTTTTCTTTTGAGCATTTCGGCATTGTTCCCGATATTCTCGTAATGGGGAAAGGAATGGGAGGCGGTGTTCCTGTGGGAGCATTTATGAGTTCTAAAAAGATTATGGAAACATTGGCGCATTCTCCGAAATTGGGTCATATTACAACTTTTGGCGGAAATCCATTAATCGCAGCGGCTTCTCATGCAACTTTAAAAGAAGTTTTAGAAAGCGGTTTAATGAATGAGGTTGATGATAAAGAAAAATTGTACAGAGAACTTTTGGTACATCCGAAAATAAAGAATATTAATGGTAAAGGTTTGATGCTTGCTGTCAATTTAGGAACTCCAGATTTTACCTTAAGTGTCGCTAAAAAATGCATGGAAAGAGGTTTAATTGTTTTCTGGCAATTATATCGAAACGAGTACTTGAGAATCTCTCCGCCATTGACGATTTCAAAAGAAGAAATCACCGAAGGTTGCAAGATTATTCTTGAAGTTTTAAATGAAGAATAGCTTTAAAATGACTAATATCGAAGCCTCTTTTTTAAGAGGTTTTTTGATGGAATTTAATGATGAAAGTTTTTGTAAAGTTTCGATTGGAAGCAACGAAAATATTTCTGATAAAAATCATAAAAATTTAAATATAATTTTGCGTAATAAAAAAATTAATTTATATATTGCGTCACGTTAAAAATAAGTTATATGGCGAAACATAAAGTCCATTACGAATTCCCAATGCACTGTCTTTCAGAGATTTTGTATGAATATTTGGCAACAGCTGAGGGATTGTCTGAATGGTTTGCGGATGATGTACTAGAGAAAGGAGATGATTTCTTTTTTAGTTGGGGTGGAGGTCCTGCTGAAAAGGCGACTTTAATCAGATATAAGCCTGAAGGTTTCGTACGTTACAGATGGGAGGAAGATGAAGGGACGAAAAATTTCTTCGAAATGACAATTACAATTGATGATATTACAGAAGATTTAGCTTTAAATATTACAGATTTTTGTGAAGAAGGAGATGAAGAGGAAAACGCAATGTATTGGGAAAACCTTATAGAAAATCTTAGAATAAAATTAGGTGCTGCTTAATTCTAAGCTGTACTGTTTTTAAATAGCAAAACTGATGAACGATTTATCGTTCATTATTTTTTTATAAATATTCATAATGGAAAATACATATTTTACATCTGAAGAATTACAGGTGAAAAACCGTGCTTTTCTTTCAGGAGATGCGGTGAAAGTTTCTTTTTTTATAAGAAATTCAAAGCTGATTATGGATGAAGAATGCTATTTCTTTTTAATGGCATCCATGAGAAAAATGAGACTGAATATTCCTCTTACGTATACTTTGGAATTTTTTCAGAATCTTTTCAATACGAAAGTAATCGAAGGAAATAATATTCAAAACGGGATTATCAATTTTCTGGTCTTCAGGAATTCAGATGGCGTTACTTTGTCTAAGTCTTCGGTTTCTTATTATTTTGAGGTAGATGAAATGGATGACGTTCTTTCTATTAATCAAAGACCTTTGGAATTAGATTTAATTAAAGAAATTAATGTAAATAACAATCTTTTAAGTAATATAAGAGTTCACTGTCCGGAAAATATTTATGGAGGAATTTACGCACAGGAAAACGATTTGGATGATGTTATTTTATTAAATCCAAACAAACGAATTGCTCGTGCTACTACCGGAAATCTTCTGTTTCTTGAAGGTGATGTAATTAAAATTCCGAAACAGTCAGAAGGAGCATATATTTCGCCTTTGCTGGAGAATTTTGTGACGTATCTGCATAAAAATAATTTGGCAGATGTTCAGGAGCACGAGATTATCGCTTTTGAATCTCAAAAAGCCGAAGAAATCTTATTAATTTCAGATGAAAAGGGAGTTTTCTCAGTAAAGAAAATTAGAAATAAAACTTTTGAAAACAATCGCTTCACCGAATTGGTAGAAAGCTGGAAAAATAGTTTCTAAAATTGACAAACCCGGTAAACAACATTTCAGTCCTTTACCGGGTTTTATTCTGATAAATCAGAAAGGTGTATTCTTTAAATTAATTTTCGTTGATGAATTCTGCAAATTTTCGAGCAATTTGTCTTTGTCCATCAGGACTACTCAAATATTCTCTTTCTTTTGCATTGTTGATATAGCCCAATTCTACTACAACTGCAGGAGATTTTGAGTTTTTCAGAATATTAAGATTTTGCTCTTTAATAGCACATTCTCCTAATTTCTTAGATAATTTTTCAGCTAAATTTTTCGATTCAGTAGTATTCTGAATGAAAATTTCATGACCGCTTTTAGGAGTATTTGCTTCGGGAGTTGAGTTGATATGGAGAGAAATAACCATTTCCGGGTTAAGCTTGTTGATTTGCTCTGTTCTTTCTGAAAGAGTTGCATAAGTATCGCTGTCTCTTGTTAAAATAACTTCGTATTTTCCGTTTTCGCTTGCTTGTTTGATTTGTTGAGCGATATTTAAAACCAACTCTTTTTCTAGGACGCCATCTTTATTGGCTCCTAAATCATTTCCGCCATGACCGGCATCAATTACGACAACTTTTTTATTTACGGGAGTGAAAGAAAGAATTGCTGTAGAAGCTAAAGATAAAGCCAGTAATTTTATTGCTTTCATAGTTCGTTGTTTTAGGTTATCAAAGAACGTGAAAAGTATCTTAAAAATTGTATAACAAAAACTTAAAATTTGTTAAATGTATATCGCTTCTTTGTGAAGTAATGATTAGTTTAACGAAATGTCTTCTGGAGCATTTGCCCACAAAAGGTATTCACCACCAAGATTTTGCATAATTGATTTCCATAAAGTATGGTCATTGGGAAGCGTGTAATCTAAATTGTAAACATCTACAACCGTCCAAACTTTTTGTTGGATTTCATTGTCAAGCTGTAAACCCGACCAACCCGAATATCCCGAAAATATTTTTACATCCTGAATGCTGATTTCGTTCTGCAAAACAGCATTAATAATAAGTTCTATATCTTCTGTAAGATAATATTCATCATTGATTATGGTGTAGTTTTCAGTGACTTTTTTTCCTTTAACAATAAAAAATACTTTGTCATTTTCTACAGGACCGCCATCATAAACTTCAATCTGAAAATCGAAGAAATTTTTAAAACGATTACTCATTTTGCTGTTTTTTTTATTCAAGATCAAGCCGAATGCGCCACTTTCGCTGTGGTCGATAATCAGCACTACCGATCTTGAAAAAATATCGCCGGAAATATCAGGTGTGGAAATTAATATTTTACCTTTGTATGAGTAATTCATACTCAAATTTAATAAAAATTATTTATGGAAAACCTCCACGATAAAAGAAAAATCTACGAAAAATCACAACTTATTGAAAGTGAGATTAAAGAGAATCCTATCGAACAATTCAGAGATTGGTTTTTGGAAGCTTCGGAAAATCCATCCATTTCAGAGGCGAATGCAATGGCGGTTTCTACTTTGGAGGAAGATGGATGTCCAAGAACGAGAATGGTTTTGCTAAAAGAATATACGTATGAAGGCTTTATTTTTTATACCAACTACGACAGCAGAAAAGGAAAAGCAATAGAAAAAACACATAAAGCGTGTCTTCATTTCTTTTGGCCAGGTTTAGAAAGACAGATTATCATCAAAGCAAACCTTGAAAAAATTGCTGAGAATTTGAGTGACGGTTATTTTCATTCAAGACCAAAAGGAAGTCAACTTGGAGCGGCGGTTTCTCCTCAAAGTCAAGAAATTCCAAACAGGGAGTTTTTAGAAGAAAAATTGAGAGATTTAGAAAAAGAATATGAAAATTCAGAAGTTCCAAGACCGGAAAATTGGGGTGGCTACATCGCAAAACCTTACGAAATAGAGTTTTGGCAAGGAAGACCAAATAGATTACATGATAGAATTATATATTCATTAGAAGATTTGGACTGGAAAATTTCCAGATTAGCTCCTTAATTTATTTGATAGCTTGAAAACTTAAATCAAATTTTGGCTGAGTTTCGAGAAACCACACAAAAAAACCCCATCAAATGATGAGGTTTTTTCTTTATAATCAAATGATTATTTTTTCTTTTTAGCAGCAGCTGCAGGTACGTTTGCCATTGCAACAGCTGTAGATAAATCTGCGCCAGCCTTGAACTTAGCAACAGTTTTAGCTTCGATGTTGATTGGTTTTTTAGTCGCAGGGTTAATACCTTGTCTTGCAGCTCTCTCAGATACAGAGAAAGTACCGAATCCTACCAAAGAAACTTTACCTTCCTTAGTTTTTAATGTATTCGTTACATTAGAGATAAAAGATTCTAGAGCAGCTTTTGCAGCAACTTTAGTAATACCTGCGTCTTTTGCGATTGCGTCAATTAATTCAGACTTGTTCATAATTTTTAATATTAAAAGTTAGTTAGTTATAAAAGCAAATTTAAAACAATTTTCAAATTGTGCAAATTTTTTGTAAAAACATATTGATTTTTTTTACATTTCATCAAAATCAATTAAAATTTGATAATTTGGGTTTTTACGAAAAATCAAGGTTTCGAGATACTAAAACCGTGCCAACTACTTATGTATATTGGCTTTCCTAAATTATTATTATTTGTTTTTAAATTTATTAAATTCCTAATTTAATATCAACAATTGATTTTTTTACAGATATGCTTGCTAAGTTTGTAAAATAAATATGAATATTTTAGTTTGGATTAAATTAATCACCTCAATTTATGGGAGTTGTAATTTTTATTTTAAAATGATTTTCTTAAATATTATTAATAAATTTGCACCATGTTAATAGAAGTATTCAAATCTAAAATTCACAGGGTTAGAGTTACGGCTTCAGACCTTAATTATATTGGAAGTATTACCATTGATGAAGACCTTATCGAGGCTGCAGGTTTGGTAGTTGGAGAAAGAGTTTATATCGTGAATGTCAACAACGGGGAACGTTTTGACACTTATGTCATCAAAGGAAAAAGAAAATCAGGAGAAGTTTGCTTAAATGGTCCTGCAGCAAGAAAAGTTCAGCGTGATGACATTATTATTATCATTGCTTATGCTCAAATGACTCCGGAAGAAGCTCAGGAATATCAACCAAAAATTGTTTTCCCGGACGAAAAAACAAATCTTCTTACTTAATTTATGGAGAAGAAATCAAATAAAACTTTAAAATCTTTACTCACCATAGTAATCTCGCTTGCTTTTGCAGGCTTTTTTTTGTGGTTAGCACTGAGAGGACTGGATTTTAAAGTCATTCAGAAATCTTTAGCGAAAGCCAATTATCTTTGGGTAGCTTTTGCTGCAGTTTTTGCACTTTTAGCATACTGGTTTAGGGCAATTCGATGGAATTTATTATTGGAACCAATGGGGCACAAAATCTCAAGTTCAAATGCACTTTGGTCTTTATCTTTCGGATATTTAATGAATCTTACCATTCCTAGAAGTGGGGAAGTTGCGAGAGCAACTGCTTTATATGGTGTTGAAAAAGTTCCTGTTGATAAATCTTTTGGGACTATTATTCTGGAAAGAGTAGTGGATTTGATTTGTATGCTTGGATTTTTAGGATTGACCTTAATTTTTAAATATGATGCAATCTTATCATTTTACGAAAATTCAGGAGTCAATATAAATCCGAATAAAATATTGTTGATTCTTGGAGGTTTAGCAATTGCCGGAGTTTTGTTTTTTGTTTTTAAAAATAAATTTGTTAATGTTCCTGTTTTAGGTAAAATTATTGGTTTTATTGATGGTATTATTCAAGGTCTTACCTCGATTTTCAAATTGAAAGAAAAAGGAAAGTTCATTATATATACAATAGGAATTTGGGTTTCTTATTATTTTGCAGCATATCTTGTGTGTTTTGCTTTGCCTGAAACTTCAGATTTTACTTTTGCTGACGGATTTTTCATCATTGTTGTAGGAACTTTAGGAATGATAATTCCTGCAAGTGGCGGAATTGGAGCCTTTAATTTGGCAATGAAGTACGGTTTTATGGCATTATTCCTTGCGATGGGCAAAAGTGCTGAGTTTGGTGGCGAAATGGGATTGACGTATTCATTTATCTCGCTTCCGTTACAAATTGTTGTTATGTTGGTGATGGGATTGATTTCTATTCCGATGTTGGCAAAAGCACGTAATAATTTAATAGAAGAATAATCTTATTAATTTTAAAATATATAAATCCTGTTTCATTTGAAGCAGGATTTTTTTTTGCTTAAATTTTTTTCAAATATTAAAAAAACTTTAAAACTGTATGACTTTTTATCATTAATTTGGTTAATTCAAAAATCAAATCTATCTTAAGGGAAAAATTATATTTATAGATTATGGCAATTAATTTACAGAAAGGTCAAAAAATAGAACTAGGACTTACAAAAATGACAATTGGTTTGGGATGGGACCCAAATGAAGGTACAGGTCATGCATTCGATTTGGATGCTTCAGCGATTATGATTGATTCAGACAGAAAGCTTGTCGGTGACGAGTATTTTGTTTTTTACAATAATTTAAATTCTCCGGACGGAGCTTTACAACATACAGGAGATGATCCCGATGGAAAAAGCAGCGATGGAGACGATGATGAAGCAATTGTTATCGATCTTGAAAAGGTGGATCCAAGAGTGGAAGAAATTCTGTTTGTGGTAACCATTGAAGATTTCGAAAGAAGAAAACAAAATTTCGGAATGGTAAGAAATTCTTATATCAGAGTTGTGGATAATAACAATCATCAGGAAATTGCAAAATATGAGCTTGATGAAGATTTTTCTATTGAAACAGGTGTAGAATTCGGACGTCTTTACAAAAGAAACGGAAGCTGGAAATTTGAAGCTTCAGGCATCGGTTACAGAGCAGATCTCGGTTTCTTTTTAGAGAAATATTATAAAGGTCAGATCATTAAATAAAAGAAATATTTTAATAGCATGCATCAAAGACTTTCAATCTTCGCTGAGTGAAACGCCTTTGCGAACGAAAATATTCTCAATCAGATAAAAAAACTTTGCGCTCTTTGCGTTTAAAAAAGATTTAAAACAAAATTAATAACACAAAAAAGATATTAAAAATGGCAATCAATTTACAGAAAGGTCAAACTATAGATTTAAGAAAAAACGATCGTGGAGAAAGTGTTTATGATCTGTCTCAGGTAACCATTGGTTTAGGATGGGATGTTCGTAAACAAGGAGGTTTTTTCGGGAAAATTTTCAACAAAGAAGCAGAGTATGATTTAGATGCAGTTGCATTTCTTTTAGATGGAAACGGAAAAGTTGCCAATTTAGGAAGAACCGTTCAGACGAATGATGGAAGACAAATGGGGCTTTACCAAGGTGATGTTATTTATTTCAATTCAATGCAGCATCCAAGCGGACATATCTGGTTGACTGGCGATAACAGAACCGGAGCTGGAGACGGCGATGACGAGCAAATCATCGTTAAATTAGACCAACTCGACGAACGTTATCAGAAAATTATTTTCGTGGTAACGATTTATATGGGAAGACAAAATAATCAACATTTTGGGATGATTGATAATGCATTTATTCGTGCAGTTGATGCAAGAGGAAAAGAAATTACAAAGTATAGTCTTTCTGGTGATTCAAGTATGAACGGAATGTGCTCAATGGTTTTTGCGGAAGCATACAGACATAATGGTGACTGGAAATTCCGTGCTTTAGGAGAGCCAAATCAGTCAGACAGTTTTGTTGACATTTTAAAGAGATATTCTTATTAAATTTTTATTGAAATTAACTTTCTTCAAAATTTGATTTAATCATAAACTAACAGCAAATAGCAGAATCTGTTTGTTGTTAGTGAATTAATACCTGTTATAATGAACAGAAGATTATTAGCCTACTTTTTATTGGATACTTCCGGCTCTATGAACGGCGAACCTATTCAAGCGTTGAATAATGGTTTCAATGGATTAATTTCTATGCTACGTTCAGATCCTCAAGCGATGGATACGCTTTATTTAAGTGTGACAACTTTCGATCGTGAAGTAAAAAATATTATTCCGATGATTGATTTGGCGAGTTTTCATCCAATGGAAATTACTTGTCCGGATAGTGGTCCAACTCATACAGGAGCGGCTTTGGAATTGGTTTCAGCGTTGCTTCAGGTTGATTTAATTAAAGGTTCTACAGAAGTAAAAGGTGATTGGAAACCGCTTCTTTTTATTTTTACTGATGGGAAACCTTCAGATATTCAAAAATACAGACAGATGATTCCTGTAATCAAAAATATGGATTTTGGGGTGATTGTTGGATGTGCAGCAGGTCCAAAAGCTGATGAAAGTTTCCTGAAAGAATTGACCGATAATGTAGTAAAACTCGATACAACCGATGCTGCAACCTTATCATCGTTTTTTAAATGGGTAAGTTCATCCATTACAATGGGAGGGAAATCTCAGGGAACAGGCGAAAGCATTAGTCTTCCACCACCACCATCAGAACTGAATATTATTATTTAAATCTGTCACTAAAAATTATAAAAAAATCAAACCATTAAGATGATTTAAAAAGTTAAGTTTAATTAAGAAAAATCAAATAGATTTTTTAAAAGCAAGTTGCTAAAAGCGAAGCTAAAACTTAATATTCTTAAATCCTTAATAGAACCTTAATGGTTAAATTTAAAATCTTCTAAAATTAAAAATGATGAGAAGACTTCCCATTTATTTTTTGGTAGATATTTCCGAATCGATGATTGGTGAACCGATTGATCAGGTTCAGGAAGGTATTTCAACCATTGTAAGAGAACTGAAAAAAGATCCGTATTCCTTAGAAACAGTTTGGATTTCCGTTGTTGGTTTTGCAGGAGAAGCAGAAGTAATTACACCTTTACAGGATATTATTTCGTTTTATCCCCCGAAAATTCCCGTAGGTAGCGGAACGTCTTTGGCAAAAGGTCTTTTCAAAGTGATGGAATGCATCGATAAAGATATTGTAAAAACTACTTACGATAGAAAAGGCGATTGGAAGCCTCTTGTTTTCCTTTTCACAGACGGTGTTCCAACCGATGATGCACAGATTGCCATCGAAAAATGGAATAAAAACTATCATGGAAAATCAAATACAATTGCCATTTCGATTGGTGATAATACTAATCATAAACTTTTAGGAACGCTTTCAGATCACGTTTTGTTATTTAATAATAATTCAGAAAATTCATATAAAGAATTTTTCAAATGGGTGACAGATTCTATCAAAACAACAAGTCAGAGTGTAACGGAAGCAAACAAAGACGGAATTAATTTATCTAAAATCGATCACAGTATTTTAGAAAAAGTTGATCCTGAAATGCAGCAACGATTTCCCGACAATAATTTTGTTGTTTTAAGTGGTAAATGTTCAGACTCAAAAAAATCTTATTTAATTAAATATAAAAAAGCATACACTGATTCAGGAATTGCAGGAATGCAAACCCGATATTACCGACTGGAAGGAACATACAGAATAGACGATGCTTCGTATTACCGACTTTCTTCGACACAGAAAACCAGTCAGAAAATTTCGGTGGAAGAACTTCATGGAAGTCCGTCTTGTCCGCATTGTGCCAATCCGATTGCTTTAGCAACCTGTTCGTGTGGTGGAATTCATTGTTTAAAAGGCGAAGGCTACAATGAATGTCCTTGGTGTGGAACTTCAGACTACTATGGTTTCAGCAATGAAGGTTTTGACATCAACCGAACTTTAGGCTAAATGGAAAAGACAATCAGGCAAATTTTGAAAAATCACAATATTCATGATAGTAAAACGATGGATAAAGTGGTTTCAAAACTTTTGGCTCAAACGGAAATTCAGAACAATTTAGAGTTGATTATTGAAGCTCAGAAAAAGATTATGCAGGAAGCAATGATTTATAAAGAAAGAGAAGAATTTGCTGATGCATTTTTTCCGATTACCAATGCACATTCCAAGAAAAAATACGAATTTGTTTTTCCGATGGAAGAGTTTCCTAATATTAAAATTAAGGATATTTCAGGGTTGGAATTGGCGGGTTTAAGCTTTGAAGAAAACAAGATTAAAGGAATACCTTTTGAAAGCGATACTTACGATTTAAAAATTGAGTTTTTTCATATTCAAGACGAAGAAAAATCTGAATTTAAAAAAGCACAGCTTTTCGTCAATGCAGATCCAAAAGATTTATGGAAGAATATTCCGTCTGATAAAGAAGCGCCGTTTCATAAAGAAGATGAAGGCGTATTTAAAGGTCAATTTTCAAATAAAAAAATTGTGGTGGCTTCCAAAAGAGGTCGTTCTCATGCGCACGAAGGAAAATTCAGAGATGATGATTTTGCGGTAGATGAATTGCCAAATTTCTGGAATATTGTTTCGGTTTCCGATGGTGCAGGTTCTGCGCAATTGGCGAGATATGGCTCTGAAATGGCTACTCAATCGATCAATCAATATTTTAAGAAAGCAGAAGTTTTAAACGAGCTTGACTTTAATTTAAATGAGATTTTCAACTCGGATAAAAATGATTCTGAAACGAAACAAAACATCATAAAAATTCTGTATGAAGGTGTTTCCGATACTTTTAAAACTTTAAAAGAAAAAGCGGAAGAGCATTTTGTGACTTTAAAAGATTTGCACTCCACCTTAATTTTCGCTTTGGTTAAAAAGTTTGACTTTGGATATATTATTTTTACTTTTGGAGTAGGCGATTGTCCGATTAACCTGATTAATGAAGATTTTTCTGAGGTAAAATTATTAAATACAATGGATGTCGGCGAATTCGGAGGCGGAACCCGATTCATCACAATGAACGAAATTTTCGATGAAACTATTTCTTCACGTTTCAGAATTATTCATGTTAAAGATTTTTCTAAACTGGTTTTAATGACCGACGGAATTTATGATCCTAAATTTATCACCGAAAACAAATTGGAAGACATTGAAAGCTGGAAAACTTTTTTTGAAGATTTGGATGGCAAAAATGATGATGAAGCAAAAGTAGATTTTCAAAACGATGAAAACATTGATGAACAATTGCTTTCCTGGATGGATTTCTGGAGCAAGGGAAATCATGATGACCGAACTTTGGCGGTGATTTATTAAATAAAAAATAAATGAAATGAAGTTGAAAATTATAATTTTAGTTTTAATAATTAACTCTCTAACTATTTTTGGACAACAATATGAGCCTTTAGATCTTGCCCAAAAACTTTTTTTAACTGATTTTCCCGATGTGAAAAAATATATAAAAGATGAATTTGAAGGACATCCAAATAAAAATGACTTAGGAAGTAATGTAAAATTAGATTTTAAAACACTAAGTCAAAATGATAAAACAGCAGTTGTAAATATTACTGTAATTGATAGCTTAGGAAAAGGATTTGATACGTATTTACATTTTGAAAAAGATAAAACATGGATGATAACTGCTTATCGAGCTCTTGCACAAACTGGAATTTTGCAACAAATGGTTCATGAATTTGAAAAAATGTCTGAAAAGGATAAACAAGATTTATTCAAAATCGATGAATTAGGAATCAAAAACCAAATAGATTTAGACAATACAATTGGAAATACAAAACTTACATTAGAATCAGATGATAATATTATAAAGTATTTTAATGATAATAAAACGAGGTTCGAAGATTTAAAAGAGAAAATAGAAAAATTTAGTAAGGAAAATCCAAAATTGTCTAATAAGGAAATTAGTAAACATTTTGAAAAAGAATTAAAAAGTTTATTGATTGGAAATTATGGAAATTTTTATTTTCCTTGTGATAGTTGCTTTACATTAACAATTGGTGGAATGATTGATAATACTGTAGGATATTTTTATAATACTGAAAAATCAAAAATTCCTGAAATGAATCCAAGTCGTGTAATTATGATTAGAGAAATAGGTAATGGCTGGTATATTTTTAAAACCACATAATTAATTAGATATTATGAAAAAAACAACCTCCGTTTCCTCAATTTTAGACACTACAAAATCTTATGAATATGTAGATGAAAACCCTGTAAAAGGCGGGGTGAAAGATGTTTATTTTTCGCCTGACAGAAAATATGTAGTGGCATTTTATAGAACTCCTTTAGAGAACGAACAAAAAGAAAGAATCAAAAGAATTGTTTCGACCTATTTGGTGAATATTCAAAACGGAAATGCTTCGGAATATTATTTGGATGAAGTTTTCAGATGGCCTTATGATATTGTTCAGAAAAATAATTTAACGGGAATTGTGGTTCCTATTTACAATCAGAAATTCTTTTTTGCGAAAGGATATTTTGGCTCAGATAATATCGCAGGTGGCGATAAAGTGGGGAAGTGGTTTACGGCTCCAATGTTTAGAAACCAACATTATCCGCTTCGCTTAGATAAATCAGAATTGGGAGATTGGCTAAGTTATTTCCAAATTGCGATCAACATCACCCGTGGAATTAAGAAATTACATCAAATGGGTTTGGCGCATTCGGATCTTTCTTACAATAATGTTTTAGTAGATCCGGTTACAAAATCGGCTTGTATTATTGATATTGACGGATTAGTTGTTCCAAAATTATTTCCGCCCGAAGTCATCGGAACTGCGGATTTTATTGCTCCGGAAGTTTTAAAAACAAAACATTTACATCTGCATGATCCCGGAAGACAGCTTCCGAATCAGAAGACCGATCTTCATGCTTTGGCGGTTCTTATCTATATGTATCTTCTTCGTCGTCATCCTTTGCGAGGCGGAAAAATTTGGGATCTGGACTCTGAAAAAGATGAAATACTTTCGATGGGTGAAAAGGCTCTTTTTGTAGAACATCCAACAGATTCTTCCAATAAAGTACGAACTGAATATCTTAAAAAATGGGATACTTTTTGGGGTGATCCAACTAAAATTCCTTATACGATTACCGGTCCTTATTTATCGGAATTGTTTAAAAAAGCATTTATTGATGGGCTTCATGATCCAATTAAAAGACCTTTGGCAAATGAATGGGAAACTGCTTTACTGAAAACGGTAGATTTAATTCAGCCTTGTCATAATCCTGAATGCAATGAAAAATGGTATGTTTTCGATAATACTCAAACTCCAAGATGTCCGTTCTGTGGAACTTCACACAAAGGAAGTTTGCCTGTTCTCGATTTGTATTTTAAATATGATGATGAGGTTTGGAAGCCTGAAAATCATCGATTGATGGTTTATCATAATCAGTATTTATTTAAATGGCACGTTTCAAGAAAAGTGATTCGTAACGAAAGTCTTACTTTTGAAGATAAAAAACCGGTCGGATATTTTACTTTTTATCAGG
Organism: Chryseobacterium formosum; assembly: GCF_026460885.1. Classification (GTDB taxonomy): domain Bacteria; phylum Bacteroidota; class Bacteroidia; order Flavobacteriales; family Weeksellaceae; genus Chryseobacterium; species Chryseobacterium formosus. The sequence goes on along the minus strand of NZ_JAOVZW010000010.1, from coordinate 40,352 downwards.
ATAAATGGGTTTTGGTGAATCAGACTTTGACTTCTATGAAAGATTTAACCGAACAAAAAGAGATTCCGCCCAATTCAATGGTTGAATTGTCTGAAGGCAAAAAAATATTGCTTTCTAATGAAGAAGGCGGAAGAATTATTTATGTGACGATGGCGAATCAGTAAAGGATAATGTTTAATTGAAGAAAGTTTTTAACCATTAAGAAATATAAAAGTTTTGTAGAAAAGAATTATTAAGAATTTGACTTTGTCAAATAGTAAGCGCTACGCTTAAAAATATCTAAGATATTTCCTTAATTCATCTTAATCACTTAAATTTCTTAATGGTTTAATTGTTATTTGATTTAAAACAATTCAAAAAAATCTCTTTTTCCAATCTTAATTTTTGTCAGTTTTAAGAATTCAATCTCTGCATTTGAATCTGTAATTTTTACATTGTTAATTTGAATTCCTCCGCTTTCAATTAATCTTCTGATAAAAGATTTACTTTTGTTGTTTTTTAATTGGTGGCAAAGCTCAATCATGCTGATTTTTGATTGGTTTGGAAATAAAGATTCAATAGCAATTGGTTCAAATACTTTCTCTTCAAAATTTTTGTTTTGAAACTGATTGATGAAAAACTGTTCAGCAAGTTCAGCCAATTCTTCATTATGGTATTGAGAAATAATATTTTTAGCAATGATTTTTTTGATGTTCATCGGATTTTCACCATCAGTAATTCTCAATTTTAAATTTTGCTTTTCTGCGTTTGAAAAATCAGTGGTCAAATCAATAAATTCATCAATCAGAGAATCAGGAATCGACATTGTTTTTCCAAACATTTCGTTCGGTTCGTCTGTTAATCCGACAATATTGTTGAGCGATTTACTCATTTTCTCTTTTCCGTCGAGTCCTTTCAATAAAGGCATGCACATTATAATTTGTGGTGACATTTGATGAGTTTCCTGTAGTTGCCTTCCCATCGTACAGTTGAAAAGCTGGTCGGTTCCACCCATTTCAATATCTGCTTCAATTTTTACGGAATCAAATCCTTGTAAAATTGGGTAAACCAATTCATGCATTGCAATCGGAGAGTTTTCAGAAAATCTTTTGTTGAAGTCATTTCTATGCATCAGTTGGGCCACTGTAACTTTTGACATCAACTGAATAACTTCTGAAAAATTCAAAGAATCCAACCAATCAGAATTGAAAACAATTTTCGTTTTTTCTACATCAATTACTTTTGAAAGCTGGTTGATATATGTTTCTGCATTATGCTGAACTTCTTCTTTGCTTAATGGTTTTCTAGCTTTGTTTTTCCCGGTCGGATCACCGATTCTTGCCGTAAAACTTCCTACAATAATAATGATTTGATGTCCTAAATCCTGAAACTGTTTCAGTTTTTTCAAAACAACAGCATGTCCCAAATGTAAATCCGGAGCAGTGGGATCAAAACCAAGTTTGATGATGAGTTTTCTGTTTTCTTCTTCGGCTTGTTTTAGTTTCTGTTCCAAACCGTTTTCTGGTAGAATAATTTCTACATTTTCTTTTAATGTGTGTATCATTTTGTTGAATTTTAAGCATAAAAAAGCCCGAACAAATCTGTTCGGGCTCTTTAATATTTTAGTTTAAATTTTATTGAATTTTAGGTATAAAAAATACTTCCCGAACGATAGAACGGGTAATAATAAGTACTGAAAAACGGTAAACGTAAAATGCTGTTTAAGTGTTTCATTGTTACAAATATAGGATTTTAGATTTAAATCAAATCATCAATTTACTGACAATCATTCTTTAGCTCAATCGGATTTTCAAAGCTCTTCAGAAACTCTCTTGTTTTTGTGTCGTAATTTTCACGGTATTTTTTATCATTCGGATTACCACCACCAATTGTATAATTTGCAGTCCACGCATCAGTGTTGGGCTGAGTTTGATAATTGAAAATAGAAGAAGGTTGTTTTTTATAGTCTTCCCAAATTTTCTGGAATTTTTCTGAGCTCAATTTAATGATAGTATTAGTTCCAAAATTTCGTTCTGAAATGTCATTAGCTTCTTTTGTGATAGATTTCATTTCATACAGAAATTCGTTCTCTGAATCATTTATTTTTAAAATTAAACCGGGTAAACCAAAGAATTTATAAGGTCCATCCTGAACGGGAATTTCAGAAGTAAACCATGCAGTCCATTTTCTGCCACCAAATTCAGTCGTTGCTTTTTGTATAGAATAACCCAGGAATTTGTCTTTGGCGGAATTTATTTTCCATTCTATTTTACAATTATTTTTTGCGATAAAAAGCTTGTCGTAAAGTTGTTTTTCAAACTGAATTTCTTTGTTGGTGTAATTTTTAGAAACGATTTCATTAAATTTTGATTCTCCATATTTATAATTGAATGACATACTTCCTTGCCCGACTTTTTTAAAATCATTTACAGTTTTAGTTTTTGTGGAATCACTTTTAAATTTAATGTAGGATAAAAAATCAGATGTTTTATTTTCATTCATTATCAAAGCGAAATCTTCATGCAAATATTCAGTTGCGTTTTTCTGAGGTTTCCATTTAAAATCATAAACGGCTTTGTAAGATTGTGCAGAAAAAGCTAAAAATATAAATAATGATAGAAGACTAAGTTTTAATTTCATATTAAGGTGAATTTTGTTCTTCGCTAATATAAATAAAAAGCTTCGAAAATCAATGTTTTCGAAGCTTTTGTACTTTGTAAATTTACTTTTTTTAAATTCCTATATAATTTGCATTTTTCCAAGACATATCATTAGATTTTTTATATTCTTCAATGGCTTCTTTAGGAACGTAGAAAGTTTTTTCCCTGCCTATCTGGAAAGCTTCAGACATATAAACGGGTTTCTTTACGAGGAGCGTAATTTTAGTTAAAAGAGGGCAGTTTGCAAATGCCCAAGTATTTATTTTTTCAACAGTTTCAGGAATTGTAATTTCTTTCAGGTTTTTACTTGTATTAAAGGCAGAGGTTGCAATGTTTTTTACTGTAGAAGGAATTGTGATTTTTTCTTTTGCCGGAGGAAACTTCAGTAGAGTAGATTTTTCATGGTCATACAAAACATCATCTTCAGTAGAAAAATTCGGATTGAGTGGGTGAACTGTGAATTTTTCTAAATTTTCTGCATTTCGGAAAATATCCCAGCCAATTGTTTTTATATTTTGATGAATATTAAGTTCTTTCAATGCTTTGCAATTATCAAACGAAAATGTAGGAATGTCTGTCACGGAGAAGGGAAGTTCAATTTTTGATAAAAATATGCAGTTTTCAAATGTGGTTGGAAAAAATTTTTCTACGGTATCTGTAATGTTGATTTCTGTTTTTGTATCCGGAACTTTTAGCAATGTTTTAAATGATTTATCATACAAAGCTCCGTCTTTGGATGCATAGAATTTATTTTTAGGATCAACCGAAATTTCCTGAAGCGAAGAGCAATAAGAAAATGCATCAGGACTGATAAATTCTACATTCTCCGGAATTATAATTTTTTTAAGTTGATGACATTTAAAGAATACAGCGGTTTCAATTCTTTATAGAGATTTTGGTAAATTTATCGATGCAAGATTCACGCATTCTTCGAAAGCTCTAATGTCGATTTTCTTTATAGTCTCAGGAAGCTTTACAGAAATAAGTTGCGTTGAACCCATAAAGCTATCGTAGCCTAAAGCTTCAACAATAAATGTTTTATTCTGAAAAGCAATTTTATCAGGAATGACAATGTTTCCACTGTAATTACCTTTAGTAACCATTACTTTATTATCGTCAGTTATTTGATAATTTATATTGTTCACTGTGTAATCCGTTGACTTTTAATAATGATAAAAGTGAGCAATAAAAAGATGCTTAAATATGTTCTCATAAGTTTTATTTGAAAATTAAAAATAAGAAGATTTGAAATTATTTTAAAATATAAATAAAAAACCCTGAAAGTATTATTTTCAGGGCTTTTCTTAAGATTGAATCTTATTATTTTCTTGGTTTTTCTACTCCAATCCACGCTTCGCCTTCTCTTTTTACCTGGCTTAAAGTGAATGTTTCAAAATCATCTGTTTTATACTCGATATTGTCTTTATTTTGCTCGAAAGGCATGATGTAATAAAAATCTTTATCTGTTTTATCCGCCTTGCTACCTTTTTTCATGGTAGGCATATATTTTTTCTCAAATTTATACTTCGGAAGATATTGTTTTACAGAAGCATAAAATTTAGCATTTTCCTTTTCGTTTGGAATAATATCAACGATTTTAAATTTGTCGTTTTTCTTATCAACCCAAAGATAATAATTAGTTTCCTCGTGAGTTTTCTTGTTTAAAGAAGTAAATCCGAAGAATTCTTTTGGAACCAATTGCTTGATTTTTTCAGCATCTACTTTTGTGAAATATTCTCCTTGAGAAGGATCTACATACGTTTCAAGGTTTAACAATAATACCTGATTATTCTGGAAATTTTTGTTTTTGAAATACTGGTCTAAAGATAATTCTGCAGTTCTTCTTAATTCTTTTCCTCTGTCATCCAGCTTTTTAGTAGGGTTTTGAGGATTTACTTTTTTCACAAAGTTGTACAAAACCACAGGCTTTATATCTGCAAGGTGAGGATAAGTTTTTAGCTGTTCTGCTTTTACCAACCAATAATATTGTTGATAGTAATCGTCTTTATCTACAGGTTTTACAGTTTTATAAGTAAGCGCGAGTTTTTTAGAATTTAGAAATTTTCCGTATTTACCTTGTCCGAAAGCTAAGCTTGTACATAGTAAAGCAAAAAAAATAGTAATGTTTCTTTTCATTTTACAACAGAGATTATTTTTATTTTCCAAATATAATTATTTATTAGATAATAAGTTTAATACTTAGTTAAATTATGCAAATATTATTGATTTTATTGAATAAAAAATCCTGTACGAATACAGGATTGATAAATTTCTATAAATTAATAAGAAGTTTCGTGTACTTTCACGGCTCTTCCGCTTGGGTCGTTCATCTTTTTAAAAGCTTCGTCCCATTCCAGTGCAATCGGGGTAGAACAAGCTACAGAAGGAACCGATGGAACAGTTGCAGCAGAAGTTTCACTAGGAAAATGCTCTTCAAAAATCGTTCTGTAACGGTATTCTTCTTTGTTCTGTGGTGTGTTTAGTGGAAATCTGAATTTTGCATTCGCCATCATTTCATCCGAAACATATTTTTCAGCAATATCTTTCAGCGTGTCAATCCAAGAATAACCGACTCCGTCTGAAAATTGTTCTTTCTGTCTCCACGCAATTGATTCAGGTAAAAGATCTTCAAAAGCTTTTCTCAAAACCCATTTTTCAATTTTTCCTTCTTCTCTGCGAATCATTTTATCTTCAGGATTTACATTCATCGCAACATCCATAAATTCTTTATCCAAAAACGGAACTCGCCCTTCAATTCCCCAACTCATCAGAGCTTTGTTGGCTCTCAAACAGTCGTATAAATGAAGTTTGTTGAGTTTTCTTACCGTTTCATCGTGAAATTCTTTTGCATTCGGAGCTTTATGGAAATATAAATATCCACCAAACAATTCATCTGCACCTTCACCAGAAAGCACCATTTTAATTCCCATCGATTTAATAACTCTTGCTAAAAGATACATTGGTGTAGAAGCACGAATCGTGGTAACATCGTAAGTTTCCAAATGATAAATCACATCACGGATTGCATCTAAACCTTCCTGAACCGTAAAATTAACTTCATGATGAACCGAACCGATATGTTCCGCTGCTTTTTTGGCTGCTGCCAAATCTGGCGAACCCACCAATCCAACTGCAAAACTGTGTAATCTCGGATACCAAGCTTCCTGAGTATCGCCACTTTCAATCCTCTGTCTTGCAAATTTTGCGGTAATTGCAGATATAATTGATGAATCTAATCCGCCTGAAAGCAAAACTCCATAAGGTACATCGCTCATTAATTGTCTGTGAACGGCATCTTCCAAGCCTTTTCTGATTGCCTGAATATCTGTAACATTATCTTTTACCGCATCAAAGTTTTCCCAATCTCTTTTGTACCATTGTTGAAGTTCGTTCCCTTCAATGTTATATAAATAATGTCCGGGTAAAAAAGTTTCGATTTTTTTGCATATTCCTTCTAAAGCTTTTAATTCTGAAGCTACATAATAATTTCCTTCCCTGTCCCAACCTTGATAAAGCGGACAAATTCCCATATGATCTCTCGCAATGAGATAAATATTGTTTTCGATATCATACAATGCGAAAGCAAAGATTCCATTCAGTTTTTCAATAAAATCTTTTCCATATTTTTCATAAAGAGCAAGAATAACTTCACAGTCAGATTTGGTTTGAAACTCGTAATCAGGAAATTCTTCTTTCAGTTCTCTGTGGTTATAAATTTCACCATTTACGGCAAGAACAATTTTTCCGTCTTTAGAAAACAATGGTTGCTTTCCGGAAGTTGGGTCTACAATCGCTAATCTTTCATGTGAAAAAACAACTTTTTCATTTTGAAAAACTCCACTCCAATCGGGACCGCGATGACGGATTTTTTTAGACATTTCCAAGACTTGAGGTCTTAATATTTCGGTTGACTGTTTTGCGTCAAATAAGCATACGATTCCGCACATTTTGTAATTATTTGATAGCAAAACTAAATTATATGTTTAAAAATTACAATTAAAATTTACTAATTGTTAATATTTTTAATTATTAATTTTATTTTGGTTTAAAATTTAAACTTTAAGTACTCGAATCTACCTTCAAATAAGAATTTTTTTCACTTGAAAATAATTCTTTGCTTCGATAAGAAGCTTTTTTGATTTTTTTTGAAAAATATAATAATTAATTAAAATATTTTTCTTTACTTTGTCGCTCGAAATAATTTTTTTTCATCATTTGTGTTTTTACCTCCTTGTAATAATATTGCAAGGAGGTTTTGTTTTTATTCGGTTCCTAATAAAACTCCTGAAATATTCCATGCACTGAAGCTTGTTCCTTCCGGTTCTCCTTGCGGAATTCTAACCTGAATGGTGTGTTTTCCGGCTTTTAACTCTCCTAAAGAAATAAAGTTAGGATTGGTTACCGTTCCGGGACACCAGTTTGAGCGGCTTAAATCTGAAGATGACAATCCGTCCGGAAAATTTCCTGAAGCGGGATTAAATAATCGATAAGAACCACATTCTGTTCTCCAAGGTGTAAATGAAAAATTTAATTTTCCGTCCAAATAAATCGAATTGGCTTTTGGAATAAATTCGTCGCCATTTTCCCAACCTCCATGTCCGGTTGTGATGTATCTTAGCTGAGCGTTTTTTAAGTCTTTTTCTAAATTAAATTCCACGAAAAGTCCTTTATCATTATTAAACATCGTCGCATAATCCTGTCCTGCCATTTCCATGATATTGGTTGTGTTGAAAAGCGGAATCACTTTATTGTTTTTATTGACGATTTGTTCGCTGTTGTGAATGGTAATGTCTAAACTTACTTTATGACCGCCTTTGTCGTAATTTCCGATGAAAGTTCCAATCCAGATTTCTTTTTCAGAAAGGGAAGGTTTCAATTCTGTAATATCCTGACGAAACGGACTAATCGTTTGCCAAGTTTTATCTTTCAACTCAATGTGATTGAATTTGTTAATTCCGAAAGAAGTAAAAAATCGCATCAGTTCCACTGTGGGTTGATAATTTTGATTGGAAATAACACCGTAATATTGTTTTCCGTTTCCATTTTCGTAAACTGGAAGTGTTTTTACACCTTTTTCCAAACTATCAAAAAAAGTCTGTGATTTTTCTTCAGGAATGAAAAATACAGTTCCCGTTCTGTCGTATGCGTCGCCGTTTGATTGTTGTTTTAATTCCACAAAAATGTTTTCACCTTGAGAAATTTTCGGGAATTTTATCTTTTTTAAAATAATCGTTCCGTTGGCAAATCTTTTAATATTTTCATCAGACTTTGATTGGTCTGAAAAATTGATAATTTCGTTTTCAAAAACATTTAATGTAGTAAATCTGCTTTTCCAAAGTAAATCTCTGTAGCTCAGTAAATCTGTTGTAGGAATATTTTTGTTGATGATTTTTTCTATTCCTGATGTTTTAATTCTCTTTACTGAAACTGCTGTTGTCGCAGAATTACCGTTTCTTTCAACCTGTAAAACCATGCCTAAATTTTGTCCTAAACTTGATGGTCCGCCTTTTAATTTTAAATCATTCGTGTACCAAACTTCAATGGTGTTTGAGTTGATTTTGGTAACCGCTTTTTTACAGTTGTAGCCTAAAATCTTTTTAGTTTGTGTGGTTAATTCAAATTCCTGTTTTGCTATTGATTCTTTATCTGAGGTTGAAATTGCTTCATTCGGCTTTAAAAACGCATAAGAAACAATTGTATTGGAAGGTTTTTCAATCTTACTGATTTCAAAAGGGAAATCGCTTTTCTGTTCTTTGATTTTTGTATTTAAAATGAAATTTTCATTCTCATTGACCCAAACAATTATAGGATTTTGATTCGGCTGAACTTTGCCGTTGTACGAACTTTCATATTGAATTTCATAGGTCTGAGAAAAACTGAAAATAGATAAACAGATAAAAAAACTTGCTAAAATAGATTTAAACATAATGAATTGATGGTTTTTACAAAGATAATCGATAGTTAATGATTTGTCAAATCTCTTTAGTTGGTTTACTTGTAAAATATTATTTTTAGAATTTCGTTTACAGCTTAAACTAAAAAACATGAAACCCTTTTTCTCTTTAATTATATTTTTAATTTTTTCACATAATTACACTGCTCATAAAACCAAAGTAAAGATTAAAAATTATGGAAATGTAAAAACGCTTTATATTTCTGAATTTAATTTTGGCGATAAAACTGTCTCTGCGGAAGAATTGAAAATGGAAATTTTAGGAAAGTTATCAAAGCAAATCGCTGATAAACTTGGTTTTAAAGATACTATTATGCTTGAAAGAAAAACCTATATGTATCCTAATAAAAGTGATTTATTTATTGTTGAACAGAACGATGCAAATTACAAACTTTTGAAACTTAGCGAAGGCTACGAAAAAATGGAAGGTGGAAGTGGGGTTGCAATAAGAATACAAAGTTTGAAAGTTGATATTAAAGATGTTCTGAAAATGGTTGAATACGCTATTAAGAACAAGAAAAAACTCAATAAATCATTAATCCCTGTAAACTACTTTTATAATGATGATAACCAAATTACAGTTCTTGCTAATTCTCATGAATTTATCCGAAAAATTATTGAAAAACAATCAGATTTTATTGATGAAATAATTAAAAGTGAGTTCGAGTTGCTGAATAATGGTTTTATAAAAACCACAATTTCATGGAAGAACGGAGAGTTTATATTTGGGTTTAATGATGTTCCGCCAACAAATGGAAATTATTTAAAGCTTGAAACTGAAAAGTATTTTATAAAAGACTTTAAATATTATATTGAAAATATCTGGAATGATTTCTTTGTTGTTTTTCATGATTCAAATCTTTTTACATACTTTGATGGAAGGGAAGGAAATACTTCTTCACAAAAACTAGACGAAAACATCAGTGATCATTATCCTTTTAGATTAAATAAAGATAAAATATCAAATAAAATTTTATTGATTCCATTTAATAATGAAGGTTTTTATATCTATAAAATCAACAAAAAACTACTCCAAAAAATAGAGTAGTTGATTTGTGAATTACAATAAAATTTAAATAATTAATTTTCTGCATTTCTGATTTTTTTTCCGGATTTATCAATGATAATATATTGATTCCCAATTTTTGCTCTTGCTTGATAAGTATCAATAAAAGGCCATGCTTCGTCGTAAATGTTATTGATAATTAGCTGATTAAATTTATCGATATATCCCCATTTTCCATTAAGTTTTACAGAAGCCAATTTATTGTTGAAGGGAGTTCCTTCTTCATATTGAAAATTAATTTTCATATTTCCGTTTCTGTCCGCAAAACCAACTTTGTTGTTGAGCTTAACTAATATTAATTCATCATCACCGTCAATGTATGCGTTGTCACTATGATAAATTTTCTGGTATTTTGGCTCCAGAAGAATCTTTCCTTTTTCGTTAATCAAGCCATATAGATTATTTTTTTTAACAATGGCAGTTTTATTAGAAAGAAAGGATATATCATATTCTGAAGGCAGAATAATATTGTTTTCGCTATCGATTAATCCTTGGTTTTTTCCGTATCTGCTGGTTTTTATAATGCCTTTTGAAAATTCTTCATAATTATTTAAAGTGAAAAGTGTGGCGATATTTTTTTTCACATCAATCAAATAATTTTCAGTGGAATATTTTCCTAAAAACAATCCGCTTTTATCTAAAAATGAAAGAGACTCGAATCTCGGTGACATCATTTTATTGTCAACAATATTGATTAAGCCTTTTTTAGAATTTTGTTCGATTAAAACAGCGTTGTCAGATTTTTTTTCATCGTAAATTTTAAAATTACTGTCGCTTAAACTTAATTTTTTCTCAAGTTTTAGATTATTGTCGAAGATATCGATGTTGTTTTCTGATTTCCCGATGATTTTATCTTTCTTAAGAATTAATTCTTCGTAAATGGTTTTCAAAACAGCATTTCCTGCAAAATCGAGTAATCCTTTATTGTTATTTTTATTAATAACAATAAAATTTCCAAGAATGGAAACATCATTAATGTCTTTTTCTAAAGTCTTTTTTGTGCTGCAATTCACCAAAGAATAGGTTCCATTATTTTCCAACGAAACAGTTATTCCTTTTATATTAAAGCTAAATTTTGTAGGTTTCTCAGGTTGAGATTTATTACCTTTTTTATCGATATAAAAATTTTCATTGCCGATTTGTACTCTTGCCAATCCGTCTTTGAAGTTTTCCGCAGAATCATATGTTGGTTTCAGGATTACATTTCCTAATCTGTCTGCAAAACCAAATTTGCTATTTTCTTTTATAATTGAAAGTCCTTCTCTGTATTCTTTGTTATCAAAGGTATTTTTAAAAATAACATTCCCTAATTTATCTTCATACACTTTATTGCCTTTGTAATCCATAAATCTGTACCCTTCTTCAAAAGGGAATTGATAATAGTCTGAAGCTTCACCTCTTTTATTGATAAAAAACCATTTTCCATTTTGCTTTACCTGTCCATGTCCATTATTAAATATTGAAACATCTTCATAAATAAAATCTAAAACCTGTTTCCCTTTTACATCAAAAATACCAAATTTATCTCCTTTTTTTACCGGAACCATTCCGTCAAAAGCTGGATGAATCTGATCATATTCCAAAGGGATGATGATGTTTCCACGGGAATCTATCAATCCGTATTTGTTATTCTTAGAAACATTGGCAACACCTTCTCTAAAGATAGATTGATAATCATATATTGGAGGAATAACTTCTTTTCCGGTTTTATCGATAAACCCCCAATATTTAAAATAAGAAACTGCAGCAAGTCCTTCTGAAAATACACCGCCTGAAATATATTTATCAGTAGTAATTTTTACATTTCCAAATTCATCAAGATAAGTCAGTTGATATTTATTGGTTTCGTTGTTGTAATGCTGTTTAGAAAGAAATAATCCTTCAGAAAATGGTTTACCATATATGTCAAAATTCAAAATTTTGTATGCAGGATATTGTTGATAACTGTCTTTGTTGGCGTTTGCTCCAAAAAATGTATTGCAATTGGTACTTCCATCATAATTAAAAGCGTATTTTTCTGCTTCTTTTTTAGCAAAAATACCTTCGTTTGTAAGATAAATTTCATCATAGATCATCGGAAGAATATATTTCCCCGATTCGTCGATAATACCATAATATCCATCTTTAGAAATTTTGGCAACTCCGTTTTTATATTCACTAATCCAAAAGTTTTTACTTTTTTGAATAAACATTTTATTTTTTGCATCATAATTTCCCTCAATTTTATTTTGAGCGAAATTCAAAACAGAAAAAAGTGTGAAAAAACTGAGTAGTAATCGTCTTATCATGATGTTTCAATGGTTTTTACAAAGGTAAAATTTTGATTTATTTTTAATAAAAAAACTACTCCAAAAAATAGAGTAGTTCATATATAATATTCTGAAAATTATTTTAAGATAATCTTTCAATCAAAGCCATGTAGAATCCGTCGTAACCTTCACTTGGCATTACTTTTTCGTCTTTGATCATTTTGTAATTAGGATTTTTTTTGATGAACTCATCAACCTGCTTATTATTTTCTGAAGGAAGAATAGAACAAGTTGCATATACCATTTTACCACCAACTTTCAGCATTTTAGAGTAATCCTGAATAATTTGTTGTTGCTCTTTTTTAATTCTGTCGATAAAATCTTGATCGATTTTCCATTTGCTGTCCGGATTTCTTTTTAAAACTCCCAAACCAGAACATGGCGCATCAATTAATAGTCGGTCAACTTTATCATGAAGACGTTTGATAACTTTCGTGTCAGTAATTACTCTTGTTTCAATGTTGTGAGCTCCGGCTCTTTTAGCACGACGTTTCAATTCGGCTAATTTCCATTCAAAAATATCTAATGCGATAATCTGACCTTTATTTTGCATCAAAGCAGCCAAGTGAAGGGTTTTTCCGCCTGCACCTGCACAAGCATCTACAACTCTCTGTCCTTCTTTTACATCAAGAAAATAACCGATTTTTTGTGAAGAAGCATCCTGTACTTCGAATAAACCTTCTTTGAAAGCAGTTGTAAGAAATACATTTTTCTTTTCTTCAAGTTGTACTGCATCAGGATAATTTCTTACAGTGAAAGAAACTACATTTTCGTCAGCAAGATCAGAAATAAGCTCTTTTGGAGTAGTTCTTAAAGAATTTGCTCTCAAAACAGTTGGAGCCTGTTCGTTCAAAGCTTGAATTTCTTTTTCCCATTTTGGTCCTAATTCTTTTTCTAAAGTTTCGACAAGCCATTCAGGGATAGAATGTTCAATTGCTTTTGTGGGAACAGTTCCTTTTTTAAGTTTTATAAGAATGTCGGCAACTTTAATTCCGTCAAATTCTTCAAATTTTTTGTAATTGGTTTTGCTCCAAAGTAAGTAAGCGAGAATCAGCTTGTAGATATTATTGGGTTTTATACCTTCACCCATGTAATATTCAAGACGTTTTTTCCAACGGATAATGTTATAGAAAATCTCAGAAACAACGGCTCTATCTTGGCTTCCCCATTTTCTGTGAGCTTTCAAAAGTCTTTCGATTACTTTATCTGCGTATTTGTTTTTTTCGAAAAATGTTTCCTGTAAAGCATCGTGAATACCGATTGCAAGGTTTCTGTGAATTAATTCCATAAATTGCTGTAAGCTGTTTGAATCTGCAAAAATACAAATTTATGTTGAGAGTTAATGATTTGTAATTATGAGTTATAAATTATGAGTTCTGAGTTTAAATAAAGTTAAATTTAGACTAATTGATTTTTACTTTTGCCTAACTTCTAACTTCTAACTTCTAACTTCTAACTTCTAATTCAAAAAACTACCTTTGCAAAAATTAATAAAATGAGCGACGCAGTTATTTGCCCGAAATGCAGTTCTGAATTTACGTATGAACAAGATGATTTAATGGTTTGTTCACAATGTTTCCATGAATGGGATCCTAAAGAAGTTGGAAATGAAGATAAAATTTTAGACATCAATGGAAATGAACTTCAAAATGGAGATTCGGTAATTGTAATGAAAGATCTTCCCGTAAAAGGCGCTCCAAAACCTGTAAAAGCAGGAACTAAAGTTAAAAATATTCGTTTAAGACCAAACAGCGATCATAATATCGATTGTAAAATTGATGGATTTGGCGCAATGGCTCTGAAATCTGAATTCGTTAAGAAAGCTTAGTTTTAAATAATGTTGATTTTTGGCAATTGGTTTTAACTTCAAATCTGATTGCCAATTATTAATAAAAAAAGGAAAGAATTGGACAGAGTACTCTTTCAAAGACCTGATTGCTGAAAGCTAATTTTGGTCTGGAAGTCAGAAAAAGAATTAACCAAAAATTTCCTTATGTTGTCTTACAAATGTAGAGATTTATTCTATAAATGATTTGATAAATCACTGAAAATTATCCACATACTAACATTAAGCAACATTTTATTTTATTTGAAATTTAGATTTAAAATAAATTACTATTCAAAGGTTATTTTAACAAAATTTTCAAGCTTACGATTACTAAACATCACCATTTCTTTATTCTTGAATTTTATTTTATTCCAAAAATGATTTCCTGCAAATCTACTTTCTAAAACTTCGGCTTCAAAACCATTTTCAGAAATTTTAATCTGATGCGGATAATAGAAAAACCTTGAAATCTGCAATTCTGAAATTTCATTTTCACTAAAAATATTTACTTCCCCGAAAAGTTTAGCAACATAAGCATTGTAAGGGTTTTTATAAGTTTCTTCAGCGGTGTCATTCTGAATTAATCTTCCGTTTTGCAAAACGACAATTTGGTCTGTCCATGCAATAATATCCTGCAGTTCGTGTGTAGAAATCACCAAAGAGATATTATTTTCTTTCACATATCTGAATAATTTTTCACGAAGCTCAATTTTTCTTGCAAAATCAAGATTACTGAAAGGTTCATCGAGTAAAAGCAACTTAGGAAGGACGGAAAGTGCTCTTGCAATGGCAACTCTTTGTTGTTGCCCGCCACTCAGGTTTTTAGGCAAAACATTCGCAAATTCAACCAAACCAACAACATCCAAAAGTTCTAAAACGGTTTCTTTTTTCTTCGCCAAATTAATATTAGAAATAAACTTCCCCACATTGTCTGCAACAGTTGCATAAGGCATTAAATCAAAGTTTTGGGCTACAAATTTCATGTCAGCTTCTCCAGGAACAAGATTTCCTTTTGGACCCATTAATTTTGTGCCGTTAAAAATGATTTCACCCTGATTCCAGTCGTGTAATCCGTAGATAAGACTTAATAAAGTAGATTTTCCGCATCCGCTTTCTCCTGCCAAAGCAATGATTTTACCTTCATCCAATTTTAGATTAAAATTTTGAAAGAGTGGTTTTTCCTGTGAATGAGAAAAATATAAGTTGTTTACCTCTAATAGCATACTGCAAAAATAAGGGTTTTTAAAGAAGACTGGTATAATTTTAGTAATTTAGCCTTGCAATAATTATATCAAAATGAAAAAAAGATTATTTTCTCTCGCTATTCCTGCACTTTTTACTGCTTTTGTCATCATTTCTTGTTCTAAAGAAAAACCTCTTACAAGTGACAGTAATGAAGTCACAACTACAAAAGACGGAAGTAAATTTGTTTTGGATACCTTAAACAGTAATGTTGAGTGGAAAGGCTACAAAGTTTTTAAATCTGATAATACAAGTCACTTCGGAACCATTAAATTTGAAAGTGGCGATGTAACCGTAAAAGACGGAAAACTGGAAAGTGGAAAATTTGTTGCAGATATGTCTTCGCTAACTTCAGAAGATTTAAAAGACAAAAAAGATGATTTAGCTAAACTAAATGGTCATCTTAAAAGCGCTGATTTTTTTGAAGTTGAGAAATTCCCAACTGCCTCTTACGAAATTACAAAAGTAAGTCCATCTTCAGAAGGTGATTATAATACTGTTTTAGATGGAAATTTAACGGTGAAAGGAATTACAAAACCTGTACAATTTAAAGCAAATGTTGCCGTAAATGGGGTAGAAGTAAGTATTGCAACCGAGCCGAAAGATATTATGAGAGAAGAATTTGGGGTTAAATTTCAGTCTCCTGCTGCAAATGGTGTTATTAAAAATGAAGTGACGCTTCAAATTAAAGTAAAAGCTTTAGAGAAAAAATAATTTAAAATTATTAGAAATCTGATGAGTAAGGTAATTTTAATAATCAGTATCGGTTGTCTCATTTTTTTATTGAGTCTACAGGTTTTATATTATGTTTCTTACAGCAATCAGATTATTCAATTTTTTGGTGAATTACTTACAATTCCATCTATTTTATTTGCGGTTTTTGGATTTTTCTTTAGTTTGGTAAATGTATTTAGAAAAAAGAAAGAGTATTTTCTAATTCTTAGTATTAATACAATTACTATTTTAATGTGCATTGTTGCAACAGTTTTAGACTATAAGTAATTAAATTTTAAATAATATATATTGAATCTGTTTCACCCGAAACAGTTTTTTTTATGATAAATTGAAACAGATTTTTAAACTGAAAACCGTATTTTTGCAAATACATTTTTTTGAAAGGGTAAAACAATGATTGAAAAGATAGAAGAATTGCTGGCTGAAGTGAATGGTTTCAACACGACAAGCAAAGAGGAAATTGAAAACTTCCGAATCAAGTATAATGGGAAAAAAGGAGTTCTGAATGATTTTTTTGAAAAGTTCAAAGAAGTTCCTAATGACCAAAAGAAAGATTTCGGACAGAAAATTAATACTCTGAAGCAAGCGGTTAATGTAAAGTTGGAAGATTTAAAAAACGCTTCTGCTTCTTCTATTATTTTAGAAAAAGATGACCTTACAAAACCTGCTTTTCCATTAGATTTAGGATCAAGACATCCTATTAATTTAGTGAAAAACAGAATTATTGATATTTTTAAATCAATTGGTTTTGCCGTTGCAGACGGACCAGAAATTGAAGACGATTGGCATAATTTTACCGCACTAAATCTTCCGGAATATCATCCGGCGAGAGATATGCAGGATACTTTTTTCATCGAACAAAATCCTGATATTTTGCTGAGAACGCATACTTCTTCAGTTCAAATCCGTTACATGGAAGAAAATGAACCGCCAATCAGAATTTTGTCTCCGGGAAGAGTTTTCAGAAATGAAGCGGTTTCTTCTCGTTCACACTGTATTTTCCATCAGATTGAAGGTTTATATATTGACGAAAAAGTGAGTTTTGCGGATTTAAAGCAGACGATTCAGTTTTTTACTACTGAGCTTTTCGGGAAGTCTAAAATCAGAATGAGGCCTTCATATTTTCCCTTCACAGAACCGAGTGCAGAAATTGATGTGTATTGGGGATTAAACTCTGAAACAGATTATAGAATTACAAAAGGAACAGGTTGGTTGGAAATTATGGGTTGCGGAATGGTTGATCCTGCTGTTTTGAAAAACGTAAATATCGATTCTGAAAAATATTCCGGTTATGCTTTCGGAATGGGTATTGAGAGAATTACAATGCTTCTTTACCAAATGAGCGACATCAGAATGTTCTACGAAAATGATATAAGAACGCTAGAGCAGTTTAAATCCTTATAAATTTAAGCTTTAAAATAAATTAAAATCCTGTGAAAATTTCACGGGATTTTTTTATTAACTTTATAGAATCACTTAAAGTTGATAGTGAATTATTTATTAATAATCAGTTATTGAAATGCAGATAATAATTTGCACTTGTAGGGATTGAGATTTTGAGATTTTTCTAATTCTTTGCATTGGAATTTGTTTATCTAAACAAGGTGATAATTTTGCTAAAATGTTTAATTTTGTAGTCTGTTATCGGAGTTTTTGATCTGAAACTGATTACGAAACAGCTTTAAAATACACATTTATATGAAGCCAAAAGATGACCGTCAAAAATCGTTGAGTTTTAGATTTAGAAAAATTGTTCAGTATTCTCTTATCTTTTGTATTC
Organism: Chryseobacterium formosum; assembly: GCF_026460885.1. Taxonomy (GTDB): domain Bacteria; phylum Bacteroidota; class Bacteroidia; order Flavobacteriales; family Weeksellaceae; genus Chryseobacterium; species Chryseobacterium formosus. The sequence continues at coordinate 22,800 of NZ_JAOVZW010000010.1, read as the reverse complement.
TTTTAATTCAGCTAATTATAGCGGGATATTTCTATAATGAATTTGTAAACAGAAAGAATTTAGCTTTCATCGAAAAACAATTGAAAGAAGTACAGTCATTGGAAAAACTGACGGACAATTCCCGAAAAGAGCTTTTGAATGCACAAAATTTTCTTCAGCAATATCTTACTAATTCCGAAGAAAAATATTTAGATTCTTATTTTAAATCTTTGGATAAACTTGGTGAAAACTTTGATCATATCAATCGTTATGAAGCTAAATATCCAAGATTAAAAAATATTGTAACTATACAAAAAACAGATTCTTTAGGAGGCAAGAACCTAAAGTTGTTGATTGATTCTACTTATCAGTATTCTACAAAATCGAATTTTAGAATTCCTAATTCTTTCCCAAAATTAAAAAAGTTTGACACCGATTACAATTTGGATAAATACGATTTTAATGTAGAAACCAAAACATATGCAGATACTGTAAAGAAAAAAGGACTGTTTGGAAGGTTAGGTGATGCAATTTCCGGGAAAGAAAATGTGCGTAAAGAAAGTACGGTTATCACCGTAAAGCAAGGGAAAACTCCTGAAGCAGCTGCAATAAAGGCTGATATAGACAGTATCATGAATTTGGTTCAGAATCATTATTCCGGTCAGGTAAAAAAAATTCAGGTAAAAGTTGTTGAAAAACAAAATGATAGCGGTAAATTTTATACCATATTTAATAATCTCCTGATTTACAGTAATGGTGTAATGAATATTTATGATGTTGCGGTAAAAGATTCGAAATCAGATTTAGAAAAAGAATACGCTCAGCAAAATTCTGAGAACAATAAAATCAGAACTTATCTTATTTTGGGAGCGATGATTTTAATGTTTATTGTTTCGATTTTAATTATGTATTTCACGAGAATTGCGTTCATCTATGAAAAGCGTTTGAATGCAGCAAATCAACAAATCAAGGAAAACCTAAATTTTAAAAACAGAATTTTAGGAATGTTGAGTCATGAATTAAGATCACCTTTAAAGATTATTGGAATTTTCATCAGAAAAATCAACAAAAAAACAAACGATGATAGTATTAAAGAATATTTGAAATCAATCAGTTTTACCAATGATACTTTGTTGATGCAGGCAAACCAAATTTTAGAATATACCAAAAATCAGCATGTAGAAAATAAACTGCTTCCTATAGTTTTTAACCTTAAAAATGAAATTGATTCAATTTTAACTTCTGTAGAACCTTATATTGAGACAAGAAATAATAAATTTGTTGTTGAAGAAAATATAAATCCACAAATTGAAGTGTATTCTGATAATACGAAAATCAATCAGGTATTTATGAATATTCTCGGTAACGCCAATAAATTTACTGAGAACGGACAAATCACAGTAAAGACAAAAGCTGAACCGATTGATGAAAACAGAGTTTCGTTAACTACACAAATTATCGATACAGGAGCAGGAATTTCGAAATCTGATTTGGAAAAAATATTTGAACCTTATTATCAAGGAGTTTTATCTGAAGATGTCGAAAATTTAGGTGCAGGTTTAGGATTGAGTCTGTGTAAAGAAATTGTAGAATTATACTCAGGAAATATCTCTGTCGACAGCGAAAAAAATGTAGGAACTACAGTGAGTTTCACAATTAATTTGAATATTAATAAATGAATAATTTAGAGTCTAAAACAATAAACTTTTTACTTGCAGATGACCACAGCCTCATTAGACAGGGTGTGGAATTTCTGATTGAAGAGCTTGATTTTGATGGTGAAATTTTTCATGCATCAACTTTACAAAAAGTTTTAGAAACTATTGAATCACAGCAATTGGATATTGTTGTGATTGATGCTATTTTCCCTGATGGAAATAGTCTTACCATCATTCCTCAAATAAAAGCTCTTAAGCCTGAAATAAAAATTCTTGTTTTTTCTGGTGTTGACGAAAATACTCAATCCATTAAATACATTAATGCTGGAGCAAATGGTTTTCTTACTAAACTTAGCGAAGAAGACGAAATAAAAGAAGCCATTCTTAAAATCCACAATGCAGGAAGATATATTTCTTCAGTTACTCAGGATTTATTAATTAATTCGATGCAGAATAGCAATACAAATCGATTAAAAAATCTTACCGAAAGAGAATTTCAGATTGCAGAGCTTTATGTAAAAGGTTTGGGCAATTTAGAAATTGCCTCGCATCTCGACATTAAACAAAATACTGTAAGTACCGTCAAGAAAAGGATTTTCGATAAGCTAGATATCGAAAACATCGTGGAACTCATCGAATTAATGAAAAACAATCATTAATTTTTTTTAGCTCAATTTTTTCCGACACTTCATTTTTGTAGATAAATATCTACAAACACATCGAAGTATATCTACAAGATAAATTATTATGATAAGTCAAGAGTTGGTAATTTTACACCAAGAAAGATAAGCGAAAAAAGAATTTCTTTAAAGATGATTTTTTAAGTCATAAATTTAAAAAGTAAGTTCAAAATTTTGAAGTTGGTTGAAAACACAAATGATGAAAATTATATATATCTGATTGTAGAGCCGAAAGGCTCTGCGAAAAGATACTAAAAAAGCCAACTTATAACTTTTAAACACAAATTGATTAACCTAAGTGTCATTATTACAGAGCTGAAAAGCTCTGTAAAAGATGCTTAAAAAATCAATAAAAGATATAAACACAACTGATTGAAATCCTTAGTATAATTACAGAGCTGAAAGGCTCTGTAACAGATACAGGTAAAAATTTTTTCATAATATTTCGTGGGGCAATGATTCCGGGATTTATGTTAATTTAGGTTTACAGAAAGCGGTTCTCTCGAGTCGCTTTTTGTTTTTCTACTCATTGCAGTCTCTTGCAATACATTTCCACGTTGTTGAGTATAATTTTACACATTTAGCATCAATATCATAAATAATCATACCTTCTTTTGGTTCTAAAACCATTGATGAATTCTGAACTCTAGTAATTACAAATCCTTTTTCTGAAGATTCTAATGCGATAAATCCGTTTGGAATATTTTGTGGCCAGGCTGATAATTTAGAAGTCTGTGTAGAAATTCCCAGTTTAGTTGGAGTTCCGACTCCGGTTGCTCCTGGTTTTGTGCAATATTGATAAACTGTTAATGTAATTGTCGCCACATTACTTTGTAAGCCGGCATTATCGTAAACAGTGTAATTTACGATTGGTAAATTTCCTGTAAAACCTGTTTGTGGAGTAAAAGTAAGTAAACCGGCATTGGTTAAACTGAAAACTCCAACATTTGTTATGCTAAAACCTTTTACATTTCCATTTACATCCGTTACAGTAGAATTTGATCCGGATGGCGGAACCAAATTAATAGTTGAAGAAACTACAGTTCCACTATTTGAGTCTGTATCGTTTGCTGTAAGATTAATTTGAATGGCTGTATTTTTTTCTCCACCTTTCACATCATTATTTGCAACAGGAGGTTGATTAATTCCAAAATTCTGATTTTGGATAGCTAAATCATTTAAAGTAACATTAATAACATTGTCGGTGTTATTATCAGTTGCTCCAACAATTACAAAACCTGTAGGAGTTTGAAGTTCAATTTTATAATTACCTGGAAAAACATCTGGAAAAACAAAAGCACCATTAGAACCTGTTGTTACTGTATTTACTAAAACATTACTTGAATTGTAAAGTCTCACCGTTGCTCCGGAATACCCATTTCCATCGGGAATTCCTGCGTTATTATCATTAAAAACGGTTCCTGAAATTGATTGTACAACCCCCATTGAGCTTTTGTTATAAGCTGTAAATGCAATATCACTTACTCCGGAAAACTTCTGAATAAAATACTTCACTGATGCGGCGTTGGTAGTAGTAATTCCAAAATCGCTCCAGTCAAAAGCCATCATTCTTAAAGGTCTTGTTCCATATAAATTTGCCTGATAAGTCGGTGTCGGGTTTACTGGATTGTAAAATTTAAATTTTCCATAAGCAATAATGGGTATTGTTGTAGAAAAATTAATACTTACAGGAATTCCTACACCTGCTTCGTTGGTATCAGCAAAATTATAGACATCAAAAACATTTCCTACTTCTCCAACTTGTGTAAAAACAATGTCAGGAATTCCATCGCCAATAGAAAGCGGATTAATATTGGAAATTTGATATTTAATTTGAGAAGAAGCCGGAAAATTAAAAATTGCAGTTCCTAGATCTAAACCATTTGTTCCGTCAGTAATATAAGTCAAAAGATTATTGGTTACCGGAACTGGCGAAATGTTTCCATCGCCACCACCATAGCTGCTTCCTACACCAATATAAGTGTTTGTATTTGGATTTGGAGAAGATGCTGCAGGAAAAGCCTGAAAAGTTAGTGGAGTATAATTGACAGAATTTGTGGTCAGTCGAGAATCATTTACTCCTGTAGAATAAATTGTTCCGTTCCAGGTAAATGCCAATAAATTGTGACTGGTTGTTGGGTTTACAGAGTTTTGAGTTTGAGAATCCCAATACGTATTAAAATCTGTAAAAGCTCGGGTTATTCCTTGTCCAAAAGTGAAATTTACTATTAATAATAGGAAAGCGATAAGAAGCGATCTCATCGTGGTTAAATTATTTTTCATCTTCACGTGTTTCAATCCGTTGATTTGGTTTTATTAAATCATTAATTCACTACAAAGATAATAATTGTTTAGATAGGGATAGGGATAAATTCAAAAATTAGATGAATTTAATTTTAAATAAGTTCTAAGATACATACTCATAAAAAATTCCGATAAAACTTACCGGAATTTAGATATCATATTTGTAAAAATCTATTTTGTAAACTTCACAGGATATTTTACATTTTTAAAATCATCAATACTTGCCTTTAAAGAACCAACAGCCAATTCAGCTTTTAATAATAAAGGAATATGATTGTAATCGTTGCTTACCCACATCGTAACGCCTTCTTTCTCTTTGAAAACCCTTCCGCTTTTCACGGATGGAATTATTTTTAAAGCATTAATAGTTCCAAATTTTGTCTTTAAATTTTCTGTTCCCATCACTTTTAACTGAAAAGGAAACATTTCATCATCAATCCAGACATTCATATTGATAATTGTTCCTACTTTCAGTTCGGCAGGAGTTTTACTTCTCAAATAATAAAAGCAGGAAAGCATATCTTGGATTCCTTTTACAGATTTTATTGTTTTAGAACCATTTGCAGGAGTCTTTTTATCAGTTAAAATCAATGTATTGTTATCGTGATTAAAAGTAGTCTGTAAATGCTGCGTATAACTACCTTCCTTTACATTTCTTACGTAGAAACTTGGTAATTCAGTTGCTATGTTAATATAACTTTCGTATAAATCTTCGACCTTGAAAAAAGCTCTTACAGCTCCGGTTGTTTGTCCTGTTCCTTTCACATAAAGATGCGGAAATCCTTTGTAGTTAACCTTTTTTGTGGTAAGATTTGCTGAACCCGCATTCAAAAATCCGTAGTGTATTCTTAACGTAATAGATTCGCCGTCTGCAACATTATTTAATTGCGAATATCCCAGAAAGAAAGCAAATATTGCAATGATAGTAAGTATCTTCTTCATAATTTAAAGTTTACAAAAAGACTGCCAAGTTTTTCATTCTCAGTTTTTTGCGGTTGTTTGATAAATCTCAGTTTTTTATTTAGGCATAATTAAATATGCTTCGCATTAAAATTAGTAAATTTGCAGCTACAAATTATTAAATTATCATCATATTATGATCACTACAGATATATTGATTATCGGAGCGGGACCAACAGGGCTTTTTGCCGTATTTGAAGCAGGTTTGCTAAAAATGAAATGTCACATCATCGACGCACTTCCACAACCTGGAGGTCAGTTGGCTGAGTTGTATCCTAAAAAACCGATTTTTGATATTCCGGGTTATCCGTCTGTAAATGCGGGAGAATTGGTAGATAATTTAATGGAACAAATCAAACAATTCCAACCGGGATTTACTTTGGGCGAGACCGCAATATCATATACGAAAGTTGATGACGAATGGTTTGAAGTAATTACTAATAAAGGAACTGTTCACAGATGTAAAGCAATCGCAATTGCAGGTGGTTTAGGAACTTTTGAACCTAGAAAGCCTACAATGGATAATATTGCTGATTACGAAGAGAAAGGTCTGGAATATTTCGTTAAAGAACCGGAACATTTCAGAAATAAAAAGGTGGTGATTGCAGGTGGTGGAGATTCAGCTTTAGACTGGAGCGTTTTCTTATCAAATGTCGCAAGTGAAGTAACTTTGATCCACAGAAGAAACGAATTCCGTGGCGCTTTGGATTCTGTAGAAAAAGTTCAGGATTTAAAAAATCAAGGTAAAATTAAATTAGTTACTCCGGCTGAAGTTACTGCTATTAAAGGTGACGGAAAAGTAGAAGCAATCACTGTAGCAATTGACGGTCAAGATCCTTACGACATTGAAACAGATTATTTCATTCCATTATTCGGGTTGACTCCAAAATTGGGAGAAATTGCTCAATGGGGATTGAATATCGAAAAAAATGCAATCGTAGTTAACAATGCATTGGATTATCAAACTAACATTGACGGTATTTATGCGATCGGAGATATCAATACTTATCCAGGGAAATTAAAGTTAATTCTTTGTGGCTTCCATGAGGCAACCTTGATGTGTCAGAGTGTTTACAACAGATTGAATCCGGGTAAAAAATTCGTTTTAAAATATACAACAGTAAGTGGAGTAGATGGTTTCGACGGAAGCCGTAAAGAAGCTGAGAAAGCTGTTGTAAAGAAAATAGATTAATCTCGTTGTTAGTTGTTGGTTATTAGTTGTTAGTAAAACATAAATGCCATCAACCATCAACCAATAACCATCAACTAAGATGAGCGATATAAATATTAAAATCACCGATAGAGAAGGAGTTACTCATGATGTAGTTGCACCAACGGATATGTCCATGAATTTAATGGAAATCATCCGTTCGTACGAATTGGCAGAAGAAGGAACCATCGGAGTTTGCGGAGGAATGGCAATGTGTGCATCTTGTCAGGTTTATGTACTTGATGATCCAGGACTTGAGCCGATGGGCGATGAGGAAGATGCGATGTTGGCAGAAGCTTATCATGTGGAAAGCAATAGCAGATTGGGTTGCCAGTTGCACATGGTTCCTGCAATGGAAGGTCTTGCTGTAGCAATTGCTCCTTATCCTTAATAGAAATTAAGATTATAAAAATACATAAAACACCTCTGGAACCAGATTCTAGAGGTGTTTTATTGTTAAGGATACGTCGTTCAATGATTCGGATAGGTTATGGACTTCTTCAGATACGTTCTTTTATGTCTCCATCAGAGTTGCGCAGTGGTTCGGAGAAGTCTTTCATCTATCAGGACTTATTAAATACCTGTCCTGATAGGTTATAGAACATAACGGAATAGATATGTAACCGCTCCGTTAGGGTAAATAACTAAGACGGATGCTTAATGAACGTGTCGATTTAGGTTAGATAACGTATCGGAACCTATAAATTATGTGTCGCGACTTCTGTCTAACGTGTCGGGATAGATTGTGGACGTATCGGTTGAGGTTCTAAACGTCAAATTTGAGTTATTTAAAGTTTCATATTTTTAGTTAATAGACAAAGTCAAAAATTCTAAACGCATTATTATTTATTTTCCAGATAATTAATCAACCAAAGTATGGGAGCACCTTGCATCAGAGAAATTTTTATTTTACTGTTATTGAAATTTTCATTTAATGATTGTAAATAATCTATTTGTCTGGTCGTAATTTCCTGTTTGTAATTGATGAGATTTTCTTCAAGCTGTGTTAAATCAAATATTTTTAAATTTTTTAGTTGTGATGAAAAATTATTCGAAGATAAATAAGTTGAGTCAAACTTGGGATTTTCAGTAAGCTTTAATGCTTTTTTAATGTCGTTTTCAATCTCCCGCAAAAGCTGATTTCTTTTCACAAAAGCAATAATTGTTGACTCGTTGATTTCTATAAATTTCTCTTTATTTTTTAAATTTTTACTGATAGAATTTTCAAAATCCTGAATTTCCTTTTTCAATTTTGTAAATTCAATATCTGCCTGCTCAAGCAAGGCTGCAACTCTGTAAAATGTGCGTTTTGCTTTTTGAGGAATTTCGGTAAAAGATTTATAGCCCAAATCATGTTCTATTTCTGCCCATGAATGCTGAAGAATGCTCCGGATCTGAATTTCAAACTTAATGTCTTTAAATTCAACATACTCAGATAATTCTTTTTTGTGATTATTGAGCTGCAGAATGTAATGAACGCTTCTGTATCCGAATTTATCAATTTCAATACTTCTTTTATCGGTAGAATTTTCCCAATCAATTTTAAATTCTTTATTAAGGAGTTCTTCTATTTTTGAAATATCGTCTTCGAAATAAGTAATAATTCTTAATGCTAAAATATCTGTAATATCATCAAGGTTTTCATATTTATTCTTCTTGATGACTTTCTGCGCAAGGCTTTCTTTGGTTTTTATCCTGCTTACGATCTGATGTATTGAAAAATTTTTACATAATTTCCTTAATATTTTTTCAACTTTAAAACTAAAGGAAGCATATAAAGGAGATTTTTCCTCATATTGAGTTAATATTTTATTTAAATCGTCCTTTGCCATAATAATTAGTCATTATTTAAATTTACAAACTTTTTAATAATCGTGATCCTAATTATTAATTGATCTTAAAAATTAAACTTTTCAACATTTAAACTTTCTCTTTAGAAATCCATTTTCCTACCGTCGGAGCCTGATAATATTTCATTTTTTCTAAAAGTTCATCAATAGTATCACTTACCAAAAGCATTTCCTGATTGATTTGTTTTAAAAATCCTTTATCAACCATAGTCTGAACCAATTTGATTAATTCATTATAAAACCCATCAATATTTAAAATGGCAATTGGTTTTTTGTGAAGTCCGAGTTGTGCCCAGGTAATCATTTCGAAAAACTCTTCTAAAGTTCCATAACCTCCCGGAAGAACGATAACGCCATCTGAAAGCTCATTCATTTTGGTTTTTCTTTCATGCATGGTTTCAACCAAAATTAGTTCGGTAAGATGCGTGTGTGCAATTTCCTTTGACTGTAAAAAATGAGGAAGAACTCCGATTGCTTTTCCTCCATTTTGAATAGTTCCATCTGCAACAGAACCCATCAAACCAACGTTTGCGCCTCCATAAATCAAACGAATGTTTTCTTCAGCTAAAGTTTTTCCAACTAAATAGGCCTGCTCTTTATAAATTTCTTCCGAACCGAAACTCGACCCGCAAAATACGGTAATACTTTTCATTGTTATCTATTAATTATTTTTCCATTTGATTTTTACCGCAGACATAATTTCTAATTCAAGTCTGATGTCTGGTAGAACTTCAAATTCATTTTTCATATAAAATTCTAAAGGAGATTTATAAAATTCTCCATTGATTTTTTTATCATTTCCGTGGTCAATTACCCAACCATTAAGTTCATTTTTATTTTGCTTCAGTTCATTCAAAATTTTTGTTCCCCAACCTTTGCCATGAAGGTTTTCTGAAAGAATAATTGCAAACCAAGTTTCGCTGTCTCTTACAAAAGTAATTGCCCAACCATGAATATTTTCTTCATCATTCACTAAAAGAAAATGATTGACTTCATTTAATTTTTCAAGATAACTTTCAAGTCCATCGATACTTTTATAAGCTAGTTTTTCAGGGTATTCATTATTCCACAATTGAAGAATATTTTCTTTTTGTTCAGGAGTGAGATGATTGGTATTTATGATTTTCATAGGTGTTGTTTTTAATTAATACGAGGCTTAAGATATCAATCTAATTTTCATTTTATCATTCAATAGGGGTGGGCTTTAGCCCACTTATAAAAAATTAAATTCATCGGCTTTAGCCAAAACCTATTTAAAGTTATATTTTTCGATAAATTCTAGATATTCTTCTTCAAAAGTTTTCTTCTGATGATGTATATTTTGATTTTTAATATAATTTCTTACTTGCTCAATCATCGATTCTGAGACGGAAACCGCAAAGTATTCTTCCTGCCATGCGAATTTTTCCTTTGTTAAATTGTTTTTATTGATCCAATAAGATGACTCACCTTTTATCAACTGAACAATATTTTCAATGTTTTGATTTGAACCTAGAGAAACTAAGCAATGACAATGGTCAGAATATCCGTTGACTATATCCATGAAAACTCCTTTTTCTGTTGCGTTTTCTTTAATATGTCTCCAAACTTTAATCCGTTGTTCTAAAATACTAAAATACTAAAATATGGAATTCTATTTTTTGTTGAAAAGACAATATGAATATAAACTTTGATAAATGACATTTGTGTTGTTTTCTCAAAAGTATAAATAATTTCTAAGTTTTGGCTAAAGCCTAAAAATTTTTCGCATAATCTATAAACGGGCTAAAGCCCGTTCCTATTGAATAAGATTATATTTTGATTTTTTTTAAATTATTGTTTTGTAGATGTTTTTGTCATTCAATAGGGGTGGGCTTTAGCCCTCCTATAAAATTTGATTTCTTTAAATGGCTTTAGCCAAAACTTAGATTATTAATCAAACAAAAATATCCAAAATCAAAAGACTTTGGATATTCTCAATATAAAAATTACATTCTTATTTCAAAGGAATATTCGCTAAAATATCTTTCGTAAAGCTCCAGAATTTCTGTGTTGAAGAGATATTCGCTTTTTCGTCAGGCGAGTGCGCTCCTCTGATTGTTGGACCATAGCTTACCATTTCCATTTCAGGATAATTAGCACCGATAATTCCACATTCTAAACCTGCGTGACAAGCAACAACATGAGGCTTCTCGCTGAATTTTTCAGTATAAATTTTCTCCATTATCTGAACGATTTCAGAACCCGGTTTTGGTTTCCAACCTGGATAAGAACCGCTGAATTCTACATTCATTCCTGCTAATTCTGAAACTGATTTCAATTGTTCAGCAACAGAGTCTTTAGACGAATCTACCGATGATCTAGAAAGGTTTAAAATTTTCAAACCGCCTTCTTTCAACTCAACTCTTGCTACATTGTTTGATGATTCCACCAAATCCTGAACATCTGGACTCATTCTATAAACGCCGTTGTGAAGCGACTTTAAAACCAAAATAATTTTCTTTGAATCTTCTACAGAAAGTGCTTTTTCTGAGCTTGTAGAATTTTCAATATTAATTTGAAGTCCTGCTTCGATTGAAGCAAATTCTTCTAAAATTTCTTTTTTGATTCCGTTGGTTACATTTTCAATGAATTCACCAGCATTTCTTACAGAAATTAAAGCAACAGATTCCCTTGGGATCGCATTTCTCAAACTTCCGCCATCAATTGAAATTAACTGAACGTTTTGATTTTCCAAAGCTTTGTAAAGAATTCTGCCTAAAATGATATTAGCATTTCCGAAACCTTTATGAATATCCATTCCTGAGTGACCACCTTGAAGACCTTTTACTTCAATTCTTACAATTTGTCCGTTGGAAGCTTCTGTAGAGTAGTTTTGATTAATGGTAACGTCGATTCCACCTGCGCAACCGATGTCGATTTCGTCATCTTCTTCTGTATCTAAATTTAAAAGAATTTGACCGGTCAATTGTCCTGGTTTTAAACCTAAAGCTCCGGTCATTCCTGTTTCTTCATCAATCGTGAAAAGAGCTTCCAAATCAGGATGTGGGATGTCTGAACTTTCAAGAATCGACATAATTGTTGCAACACCTAAACCGTTATCTGCACCTAAAGTCGTTCCTTTTGCCTTTACCCAGTCTCCGTCAACTTCCATCTGGATTCCCTGAGTTTCAAAATCGAAATTTACATCATTATTTTTTTGGCAAACCATATCCAAATGCGACTGCATCACGATAGATTTACGGTTTTCCATTCCTGGAGTTGCAGGTTTTTTAATAATTACGTTTCCTACTTCATCTACTGTAGTTTCCAGTCCTAAATTTTCACCAAATTCTTTGATGAAGGCAATTACTTTTTCTTCTTTTTTAGAAGGTCTCGGAACTGCATTTAACTTTGAAAAATTCTTCCAGATAATCTGCGGTTCTATGTTTGATAGTTCCATAAAATTTATTTTTCTCAAAATTACGAAATTAAAAATGCTCCCGAAATTCAGTAGCACTATTTTTGCTTATTGCTTATTGCTTATTGCTTATTGCTTATTGCTTAGCATCCGCATTCGCCATAAATTGGCATCGTAGTTTTGCTTCCGTCTGGTTTTTCGATCGTTAAAGTACCTTCAAAAAGCAAAGCTTCTTCGTGCTTAATTTTTTTACCTTTCACTGAAATTTTATAATTCTCATTTTCTATTTCTTTCGTCAGTTGTTCATCAACTTCCATATCGCTTGATGAAATAAGATTCATTGCCAATCTTTTTCCGTCGAGCATCATGTAAGCAGTTTTTCCTGCATCATCAGCGTAAATGTACTTTTCGTTTTCGAAATCAGCTTTATTCTTAGCAAAATAGCAAGAACATTCTTTAATCTCTTTTGGAAAAGGAATTACACCAATTTCAATATTTGTATTCTGAACATCTGATTTTACTGAATCATTAATAATATTTGTAGAGTCAGTTTTTGTAGAATCAGAAACAGTTTCTTTATCTTTTTTACAGGCAACTAATAAAAATGCTGAAAAGAAAATGATTAAATATTTCATGTATTTGAATTTAAAAAGTAATACAGCTTCAAATTGTAAGCCAATGGTTATTATCCTCTTGCTCTTTCAAGCAAAACCATCATCAGAAAAGATAAAACAACCAAACTTTCGTCTTCATCGTCAATATCGACTAATCTGTCTAATTGGAATCTTCTTCCAAAGAATGAAGGCATTTTTTTAAGTTTAAAATATTCTTTTCCGTCCATTCCTTTTACGGTATAAGAAGGATTCAAGAAATATCCGGTAAACATTCCGATAATTGGAATTTCACCTACCATTCCGTCGAAAAACTTCACCCAAGCGTTGTCTTCTGTAATGGTAAATTTCTGTTGGTCTGCTTCATCCAAAACGTTGTATGAAGATTTCCAGATTGATCGCATTCCTTTTCGTGCTAATCTCCCGAAGTTTTTCCCTAATGTATCTTTAATTGAGTAAGATGCATTAAAATCAATCCACTGGTTCGCCTGAATTCTGAATAGCTCTTTGGTTTTGCTTTCATCATTAAAAACAACAACATCTTCTTTTAATTTAAACATTTTCTGACGTACATACGCCACATAATTTCCGTTTCTGTCTGTAATGTTGAAATCGCTGGCAAGAGTTGAGATTTTAAATTTAAAATCCAGCGGATAGTTTAGGTTGTTAAGTGCCATTTTTTTGTTTATATTTTCAAGTTTAATATTTTGTGTTCCAAAGATAACGGTTTTTTCAGATTTACAATTGTCAATAATTAAATTATGAGAGATAGTTTGAAAATGATAATCGAAAGTTATGAATGCAAAATTTTGGTAAAAAAATAGATGAAGTTTCTGAATAATTGCGAACCTACAATTTTCAATTTTAAAAGTTTAATGCTTATTTTTGTAGTTATGGATTATCCGAGTAAAGTATTGGCAAAAGCAGTGGACGAGATTTCCGGACTTCCGGGAATTGGTAGAAAAACAGCTTTACGTTTAGCACTTCATTTATTAAAACAACCGAATTCCAGAGCATCGAGTTTGGGAACTTCAATCATTAATCTTGTGAATGAAATTAAATACTGCAAAGAATGTCATAATTTTTCAGATTTTGAAATTTGTGAAATTTGTAGTAATCATAAACGTAGTGATGATGTGGTTTGTATTGTGGAGGATGTTCGTGACGTGATTGCTATTGAAAATACAGGAAAATACACAGGAAAATATCTTATTTTGGGCGGGAAAATTTCTCCGATGGAAGGAGTGGGACCAAATCAGCTTAATATTCCGAGTATCGAAAAAAAGCTTAATGAGGGTAAAGCGAAAGAATTTATTTTTGCTTTAAGTGCAACGATGGAAGGTGATACAACAGCTTACTATATTTATAAAAAATTCAAAAATTTCGATATTAAATTTTCAAGTATTGCGAGAGGAATTTCAGTAGGAGATGAGCTGGAATATGCTGATGAAATTTCTTTGGGAAGATCGATCGTCAACAGATTACCTTATAACGAAAAGGATTAAATGATGGTGAAACTTTCTATTATTATCGTTAATTATAACGTAACGCAACTTTTGAGAAACTGCCTTCTTTCTATTGAAAAATATTTGAAAAATATCAGTTATGAAGTTATTGTTATTGACAATAAATCTCCTGACAGTTCGTGGGGGGATTTGATTCCCGAATTTCCGAAAGTACATTTTATCGCTTCCGAAACCAATGATGGTTTTTCGAAAGCAAATAATAAGGCAATTCAGTCTGCAAAAGGAGAATATCTTTTAATTTTAAATCCAGACACAGAAATTGAAGGTTTTTACATGAATGAAATTTTAGATTTTGCCGATTCAAAACCTGAATTTGGATGTCTTGGAGTGAGGATGCATGATGCAAACGGAGTATTTCTACCTGAAAGTAAAAGATCAGTTCCGGATATGTTTAATTCTTTTGAAAAGCTCTTTACAAAGTTTAAAAAAAATAATTCTAAATCGTATTACAGAAACGATATCGGCGAATTTGAAGTGGCGGAAGTGGAAGTTATTACAGGAGCTTTTTTCCTAGTTAAAAATGCTGTTTATAATAAGATTGGAGGTTTGGATGAAAAGTATTTCATGTATGGTGAAGATATCGATATCTGTTATACTTTGCTGAATCACGGTTTTCAAAACTATTATTATGGTAAAGCATCAATTCTTCATCATAAAGGTGAAAGTTCGATAAAAGATGAGGTATATCTTCAAAGATTTTATGGAGCGATGCAGATTTTCATTGATAAATATTATAAAAACAGCAAACCTCTACAATATTCTTTTCTGAAAGCAGGTTTAAAACTCAGACACAAAATCGAACAAATCAAACTGAAATAAAAAAAGCAACTCCATCGAGTTGCTTTTCATTTTATCTTAAATAATAATTTCTTATTTAGAAGCCGGAACACTTACCGGAGCTGAAGTTGTAGTAGAAGCCGGAGCTTTTTCTGCAGGTGCTTCAGTTTTAGCCGGAGCTTGAGGAGTTGGAACAGCCACTTTAGGTTTTCCTGTTACCACAACGCTTATCAAAATCAGAACGATAATTACCGCTCCAAGAGTCCATGTTGATTTTTCCATAAAATCATTTGTTCTCTGTACTCCGAATTGCGTAGAAGATGCACCTCCGAATGTACTGGAAAGACCGCCACCTTTTGGGTTTTGAGCCATAACAACGATTACCAATAAAATGCTGGCAATCATAATAAGAACCATCAATAGTGTAAATATAGTATCCATTAATTTTGATATCTTTTTGAATGGGCAAATTTAATCTTTTTTTACCGAATGGCAAAATAAGATTTAGGCTAAAAACAAAAAACGGCAGCAAAAGCCACCGTTTTCATTAAAATATATTAATTCTTATTTGAAGTCAGAATCTTTAGCTTGGTTTACTTGGTAAGATTTTACATCAAAAGTAAGTTCCATTCCGCCCATATCCTGAACGATAGTGTAAGGAACTTTTATACCAGCAACTTCTTTGTAATTTCCGTAGCTAGTTGGGATAGGACCTCCTTCTCCTGCTTCAACTTCACCAGTTTTAAGACCAGTTTTTACAGAATAGTAATACGTTTCCTTTGCTCCTTTTACTACGTAAGAATCTTCGTTGTTGTACTTTTCGATTCCTGTAACTTTAAGATCTGTAGATTTTGCAAAACCTAATTCAGGGAAAAGCTCAGTTTCTTTAGACATTTCAGCTTTTTGTTCTGCGCTTAATGGCATTTTCTGACCTTGAGCTTCCATGTAACCGTCTTTACCGTCAAAAACTATTTTTTGAACAGTATTTCCCATTACTTTCATGTCCATGTTCATTTTCCCGTTTTTACCTTGAATCATTTTCATCGTCATATCCATTCCCTGGATTTTCGAAGTAGCATCAAAAGTAATTGTGCTTACTTTTTGCAAAGCAGCAGCTCCACCAATTGCAGCGATATATTTATCTGCTACAGAAGCTACAGTTACACTTACATCAGCTTTTTGAGCAACAGGTTTTGCAACAGGATTTGCATTAGCGTCATAGTATTTTACAGGGTAACCTAATTTTTCCAATCCTTCAGAAATATCCGAAGCTTTACCTGCAACAAAAATTCTGCTTTGGTTTGGTAAAACATTAGCTTTTACAGCATTTGAAACATCTGCTGCTGTTACTTTATCGATTGATTTTAAATAATTAGTATAAAAATCAGCAGGAAGGTTGTTTACTTTTTGGTTTAAAGCAAATCTTGCAATTGTTGCAGGCTGCTCTAATGCCATAATGAAACTTCCTTTCAATTTAGCTTTAGCATTTGCTAATTCTTCAGGTTTTACAGTCGAAATAGCATTCAATTCGTTCATGAATTCTTTTACTGCCTTATCTGTAACTTCATTTCTTACGCTCGCTTCTGCTGAAAAATCAGGAGAATATTTGCTTGCAGTCATGCTTGAATAAGCACCATAAGTGAAACCGTTTTTCTCACGAAGATTCATGAAAAGTCTTGCTTCACCACCACCACCAAGAATGTAGTTGGCGATTGTTGCAGGGAAATAATTAGGATCATTCATCTTTAGTTTAGTAAGATTTCCTACAGAAACTACAGATTGTACAGCTGAAGGTACATCAACGATGTTGATTTCCGTTTTAGCAACATTATTTGCAGGCTCTAAAGCTGCAAATTTAGTATCTGCTTTTTTCCAATTGCTGAATGCTTTTTCAACCATTGGTTTTACCTGGTCAAATTTTACATCACCTACAATTACCAAATAAGCATTGTCTGGAGCGTAATATTTTTTGTAAACGTTCTGTACGTCTGCCAAAGTAATTTTTTTAACAGATTCTTCCGTTTCAAACTCACCTCTAGAAGTGTTTTTTCCGTAAGCTAATGCATTAGAAACTCTTGAAGCAATAGTAGAAGCATTTTTCTCTTCAGATTTTAATCCTTCAATAGTTCTTAGTTTAGCAGTTTCAATTTCTTCTGCAGAAAACTTAGGATTAATGATTGCATCAGACATCAATGTCAATACTTGCGGGAAGTATTTTGAAAGAGAGTTTGCAGAAGCTCCAGCAGAAGAGAATCCTAAACTTGCTCCTAAATAATCTATTTTTTTGTTGAATTCGTCTTTGCTAAGTGTAGTAGTACCGTTGTCTAGCTGACTTGCCATGATTTCGCTCACTCCAGCGATGTTTCCTTCGAAGTAAGGCTGTCTGTCCATAGAAAGGCTCATGTTAACTCTTGGAAGTTTGTTGTTTTCAACAACCATTACCGTTAAACCGTTCTTTAATTGGAAAGTCTTTGGCTGAGCAATGTTGATTGCAGGAGTTGGTCCTGGTTTTGGCATTGCGTTAAGATCAATTTTTTGTGCAGAAAGCATTCCTGTGAATAAAAATGCTACTGCTATATAGGTTAATTGCTTTTTCATTTGTAAAAATTTAATTTTAATAATTCTTCTTAACTTAATGTTTTAAAGAGATTATTTTTTTTCAGGTACGTAATTGATGATTACTCTTTGGTTAGAATTAAGATACTTTTTAGCAGCATTTTGTAAATCTTGCTTCGTAATAGATTTGTAGATATCTATTTCTTTGTTGATTAAATTTGTATCTCCCATCAAAACATGACTTGTCGCCAATGAAGAAGCAATCCCCTGAATACTAGAATTGGTATTCACAAACTGATTCTCATATTGGTTTTGAAGTTTTTGGTAATCTTCATCTGAAATCAAAGTAGTCTGTACTTTTTTAATCTCAGCATCGATGTCATTTTGTAAAACTTGCTTCGTTGTAGCTCCCATTGGGATTGCAAAGAATGCAAAAATACTGTAGTCTTCCATACCTTGGTTGAAAGCTGCAACCTGAAGAGCTTTTTTATCCTGATCTACCAATTTTTTGTATAAAACTGAAGATTTACCACTGCTTAAGTAAGAAGAAAGCATGTCTAAAACATATGCATCTCTTTCTTTATTACTTGGTGTTCTGTAAGCAAAAATATATGCAGGAAGTTGAATGTTTGCATCAGTTGCAGTTACTTCTTTTTCCTTTGTGATAGGCTCATCTTTAGGGAAATTTTTAGGAGTTACAGTTCCTTTAGGGATGCTTCCGTAATATTCTGAGATCCATTTTTTAGTTTGCTCAGGCTTGATGTCTCCTGCAACTACCAAAGTAGCGTTGTTAGGAACATAATATTTCTTGTAGAAAGCTTTGAACTCGTCTAATTTCGCACCGTTCAAATCTTCGATAGAACCAATTACAGAACCGTGGTACGGGTGATTGGTGAAAAGATTTTGTTGAATTGTATTGAAAAGATTTCCGTAAGGAGAATTATCCATTCTTAATCTTTTCTCTTCTTTTACAACCTCTCTCTGAGTATCTACACCAATTTGGTTGATTTCTGCGTGACGTAATCTTTCAGCTTCCATCCAAAGACCCAATTGCTCATTGTTTGAAGGGAAAGTTTCGTAGTAATACGTTCTGTCCATGCTCGTGTTGGCATTGTTTTGTCCTCCGTTTGAAGAAACAATTTTAAACCAGTCTCCTCTTTTGATGTTTGGAGTTCCTTCAAATAAAAGGTGCTCAAAAAAGTGAGCGAAACCTGTTCTTCCTTTAACTTCGTCTTTTGCACCAACGTGGTACATTACCGCTGTAGTAACTACAGGAGCAGAATTATCTTGGTGAAGAATTACGTGCATACCATTTGGTAAATCATACTCTTCGAATTTGATTTGTTGTGCATTCAGCATCACTCCAAAAAAGGCAACAGCTGCAGCACTAAGAAGTCGTTTTTTCATAAAATAGAAATTGTTTTGTCAATGAGTGGTAAATTTACAGTAATTGTTACATTTTTTTTAATATTTTTTTAATGATTTGTAATAGGGTATGAATTTTGCACACCGACTTTTTAATTGAAGGTATATTATTTTCATATTGAACTGAAGTATATTGATGGAAATTAAATACAAATTTGAATTCTCCTTATAATACACTAATTTTGTGTTCCCAAATTTTTTTGCTGTATGGATTATCTGAAAGGACTCAACGAATCACAATATGAAGCCGTTACCACATTACAAGGACCTTTGATGGTACTTGCCGGAGCAGGTTCAGGAAAAACACGTGTACTCACGATGCGTATTGCCCATTTGATTACCAATGGAATTGATCCTTTTAATATTCTTTCGTTGACGTTTACCAATAAAGCGGCAAAAGAAATGAAAGAGCGTATTGCGAAAGTTGTAGGACCAAGCAATGCGAGAAGCCTTTGGATGGGAACTTTTCACTCTGTTTTTGCAAGAATTCTGAGAAGTGAAGCGCATTATTTGGGTTATCCTTCCAATTTTACGATTTACGATCAGCAAGATGCTTTGAATGTGCTTAAAAAATCCATCAAAGATCTAAATATTGATGCTGATTTGTACAAACCTAAAAAAGTTCTGTCTAGAATTTCAAATTATAAAAATAATCTGATTACCGTAAGAGCTTATGAAAATAATCCGGAATTAATAGAGGCTGATGAAAAAGCCAACATGAAATTCATGGGAAAAATTTATAAGAAATATGTTGAGGAATGTTTCAAAAATGGTTCAATGGATTTTGATGATTTATTATTAAAAACTAATGAATTGTTAACAAGATTTCCAGAGGTTTTGGCAAAATATCAAGACCGATTCAGATATATTTTGGTGGATGAGTACCAAGATACGAACCACTCTCAGTACTTAATTGTAAAAGCTTTAGCCTCAAAATTTGAAAATATCTGTGTAGTTGGAGACGATGCACAGTCGATTTATTCTTTCCGTGGAGCGAATATTTATAATATTTTAAATTTCAAAAAAGATTATCCTGAAGCGGTCACAGTTTCTTTGGAGCAAAATTACCGTTCAACTCAAAATATTGTAAATGCAGCCAATGTTGTCATTGCAAAAAACCTTCAACAGTTTAAGAAAAATGTTTTCAGTGAAAACGAAGTTGGTGAAAAAATAAAAGTGTACCGCTCACTTTCCGACGCCGATGAAGCGAATTTCGTTGCCGGAAATATATGGGAACTTCATAATCGCGAACAAAGAAAATTCAACAATTTTGCGATTCTATATCGTACCAATTCTCAGACGCGTGCTTTTGAAGACGCTTTGAGAAGAAAAAATATTCCGTATAAAGTTTACGGTGGTCTTTCGTTTTACCAAAGAAAGGAAGTTAAAGATTTGTTGGGTTATTTAAGACTTTTAGTCAATGAAAATGACTCTGAAGCTTTAATGAGAATTATCAATTTTCCTACGAGAGGAATTGGTGAAACGACTCAAAATAAACTGATTGTTTTTGCAGATTCTCAAAATCTTTCGGTTGCAAAAGTTTTAGACAATCTCTCTATTTATGCGCCACATTTAGGCTTTAATAATGGAGTGATTACTAAATTGAGCGATTTTTGGTCGATGATTAAAGCATTTCAGGTTTTGCTTAAAACAGAAACAGCTTATAATGTTGCGATGGAAGTTGCGAAAAGAAGTGGTTTAATTAAATTTTTAAAAGACGATCAGACTCCGGAAGGAATTTCGAGGGTAGAAAACGTTCAGGAATTGATGAACTCGATGCAGGGTTTCATTGAAGAACAAATTCAGTTGGAAGATGGTGACCCGAGTTTGCCGAATTTCCTTGAAAATATTGCACTTTCAGCCGATACTCAGGATAAAAAGAATGGTGATGAAGATATGGTTTCTTTAATGACGATTCACTTATCAAAAGGTCTGGAATTTCCGGTTGTTCATTTGGTTGGATTGGAGGAAAATCTATTCCCGAGTTTTATGAGTTCAGCCACCAGAGAAGACTTGGAAGAGGAGAGACGTTTGTTCTACGTTGCCTTAACAAGAGCTGAAAAACAGGCGTTTTTCTCATACGCTGTTTCACGTTTTCAATGGGGGAAAATTACCGATGCAGAACCTTCAAGATTTTTAAGCGAAGTGGATGAAGAATATATTGAATTCTTAAATCCAGCAATGGAAGGAAGATTCATTAATAAAACCGGAATCAGTTCTAATATTTTTGATGAACATCCTTCGGAAATGAGAAGTTTCAAGAAGGTTGAGAAGAAAACGATTTCCAAAAGTGAAAATGATAAACCGATTGCAGAACCAAGAAAACTAAAACCTGTTGCTTCTGCAAAAATTATCAACCCAAGCGGAGCTTCTTCGCAGGATATTGAAGTGGGAGACAAAGTGAGACACGACCGTTTTGGAATTGGTGAAGTGGCTTTCTTAGATGGAACTGATCCTCAAAATATCAAAGCAAAAGTAGTTTTCTTACATGAA
Source organism: Chryseobacterium formosum (assembly GCF_026460885.1). GTDB lineage: Bacteria > Bacteroidota > Bacteroidia > Flavobacteriales > Weeksellaceae > Chryseobacterium > Chryseobacterium formosus. The sequence continues at coordinate 1,392 of NZ_JAOVZW010000010.1, read as the reverse complement.
GGGGAGAAAAATTTGATTTTGAAGTATGCTAAATTGACGAAGATTTAATTTAAAAACAACATCATAAATTTTAAACAGACTTTCGCTGAAGGTCTGTTTTTTTTATAAATTCATATCTTTAAATCATAAATTTTTAAAATGAAAAAAATCCTCATATTTCTTTTAATAACAATCTCTTCAATCCAAATTTTTTCGCAGGATTATAAAACCATCAACAATATTCATTATTATGATGAGAAAACAAATAAATCTGATTCTTACATTAATGAAAGATGTGTTTTAGATGTTTATATTCCAACAACTGTTAAAAACTTTTCTACCATCATTTGGTTTCACGGTGGCGGAATTACAGGCGGAGAAAAACACATTCCCGAAGAATTAAAAAATAAAAGAGTTGCCGTAATTGGAGTAAATTACAGACTGTCTCCAAAAGTTAAAGCTCCGAAATATATAGAAGATGCAGCCGCTGCAACAGCTTGGGTTTTTAAAAATATTAAAAATTATGGAGGAAGTGACGATTTGATTTTTATCACAGGACATTCTGCAGGTGGTTATCTTGCCTCAATGGTTGGTTTGGACAAGTCTTATTTAAATAAATATCAGATTGATGCTAATCAATTAGCCGGAATCATTCCTTTCAGCGGGCAAATGATTTCCCATTTCACAACTAGAAAAGAAAAAGGAATCGAAGAACTCGATGCAAGAATTGATGAAATGGCACCTTTGCATTTTATCCGTGCAGATTCGCCGCCTTTGCTTTTGATTACGGGAGATCGAGAAAAAGAACTACTTGGAAGATATGAAGAAAACGCTTATATGTGGCGAATGATGAAGCTGAAAGGTCATAAAGAAACTGTTTTGTATGAACTTGACGGTTTTGATCACGGGGGAATGGCTCATCCTGCTTTTCCCTTACTTTTAAATGAAATTAAGAGAGTTGAGAAACTAAAAGCAGTCAAATGATGAGGTTTTTCATTTCTTTAGTTTTGTTGAGTTTAATAATTTCATGTGGAAAATCCACTGATAATACAATTATCGGAACATGGGAATTGGTGAAATCAGAAACAGGAAAAGGCTCTGAAATAATTGTTGACGAAGATTTTGATTATTCATTACAGTTTCATTCAAATGGAACTTATAAAGATTTTACCAACGGAAAAGCTTTTTCAGGGAAATTTAATATCAATAAACGAGATATTTTGGAATTGGTAAATCCTGTGACAAAAGACACAACTTATTTCTCTTATCAACTAATCCGGTCATCATTGATTTTAAATGAAGTAAATAAATTCGGAAATTTGGCTTGTGATGAAGGTTGTACAGAGATTTTTAAAAAAATAGATCATTAGGTTTTATCCATAGAATAGTTTCGGCGCGGGCAAAGCCCGCGCC
>NZ_JAOVZW010000001.1 GCF_026460885.1 Chryseobacterium formosum | reverse complement strand
GCGGCACCAAAGGTGCCCCCGAAACGTTATTTATTATGTCTTTACAAATATTCTTTAATCTGCAAAAGATGTTTAATCACTTTTAAATTTTCCTGAGTGGGATTTTCATTTAAAACATCAAAGAAAATACAATCTATCCCAAATTGCTGAGATCCGATAATATCCGCAATCCAGTCATCGCCAATCAAAATACATTCTTCTTTTTGAGCTTTAGAAAGACCTAAAGAATATTCAAAAATAGCAGGATTTGGCTTTCTTACACCAACAGAATCTGCACTTGTAATCGTTTGAAAATAATGATCAATTTTGGAAAGAATACATTTTCTTTCGGTCACTTCCTGAAAACCGTTTGAAATAATATGAAGCGTGTAATTTTTAGCTTTTAAATAATCTAAAATGTATTCTGCACCTTCAACGAGATGATTATAATTAAGGATTTTATCTAAAAAATGTTCTTCAAAATACATTGATAATTCAAGATCATCAATCCCAAAACGGTTGAATGTATCATAAAAACGATGTTTTCTAAGATATTCTTTATCAATTTCGCCGTCTCTTATTTGCTCCCAAAGTCTTTCGTTAATTTCATGATAAACAGAATGAAATTCTTCAAAATCAATATTGTATTTTAAAGTGATTTCTTCTTTTTCGAAAAGATCTTTTATGGTAAGATAGGCGTTTCTTCGGTGATCCCAAAGCGTATTGTCGAGGTCAAAAAAAATGTGCTGAATTTTCATACAGCACAAAATTAATGATTTTAATTTTTTGAAAGATGATAATGATTATTTTTAACCTTTACCACATCAAGACTTTTTGAGAAACTAAGCAAAAAATCAATGGTTTGTTTTTTGGGTTTCAAACTTTTTAATTTTAAAGAGTCGATTTTTTTCATAGGCGAAAATTACTTTTTCTTTAAAACGTGAAACCTTATGAAATATTATCTAGTTAAAATAATATTATTCTCTTCCATGATTTTTCGGAGGTTAATCAAAGCATATCTTACACGACCTAAAGTCGTATTAATGCTCATATCTGTATGTTCTGCGATCTCTTTAAAACTCAGTCCGTCAAAAAACCTGAGTTTTATCACCTCTTGTTGATTATCTGGAAGAAATTGTAACATTTTCAATAAATCTTCCTGAATCTGTAGACTTACCAATTGATCTTCAATATTTTCCGAAGGTTCTCTTATTAAATCAAAAATAGAGAATTCATCATTATCAAAAGTAGTTTCAGAAACTTTTACATTTTTTGCTTTGGCACGAAAATGGTCTATAATAAGATTCTGAGCGATTCTTTTTGCCCAGAGAATAAATTTACCTTCTTCGTTGTAACGTCCTTCTTTAAGCATTACAATGATTTTGATGAATGTATCTTGGAAAACATCATTCGCAAGATCCTGATCATTTATTTTGTATAAAATAAATGTAAAAAGCTCTCTTTGGTGGCGATGGATTAATGTTGATAATGCTTCTTCGTCTCCTTTCTGGTACAGAGAAATTAATAGGCTATCTGTTGATTTCATAACTTTTCTCAAATTTATCCGCCGACAAACGTTTTTCTTGACTAGGATCAAGTATATTTTTAGTTCGCCGCAATCGGTATTAGAGTAAAGTCTTATCTATAAGCATTAAATTATGCTGTAAATATAAATAAAATTTTAATAACTGTTAAGTAATTATTAAATATTCTGAAGAATTATTTAAAAAAATCTACTTTAGCATATCATGTAAGAAGGATGTAGGAATATTTAATGAGAAATTAACATTTAGACCCTTTAATTCTTTACCGTTTAAACCTGAATTTCCTAAAGGGAAAGCATAACCTCCCGTTAAATCTAAAATTCCGAAAAGAGTAACTCCGATTTTTGGAGCTACATATTTATTGGTTGCTTCTGCACCAGCAAGAAAATAATAAGAGTGATAAAAGTCTACGTTTCTTTCAAAATTAAACAAAATATCTCCTTGTAATTTAGGCATAATGGCAAATTCAGAATTTGCAGATCCCATCAAAGCAGAAGCTCCCAATCTGTAAATCACATCATCATTTTTTAGAAACATCAACTTTCCTCCTACTTCACCGAAACTTTGGTTTTGGTAAACATAGCCTACATTAATCATTTTATGAACAGTGTATTGAGCTTCTACCAAAGTTCCTACAAAAAAAAGAAAAAGTATCGTGATTGCAGATCGCATATTCATTATAAAGTATTTAGGGTGTAAAAATAAAAAAAACTGCTTTAGCATTTTCATGTTAAAGCAGTTTCTATACCGAAAAGAAGAATTAAATTCCGAAAGCGGATTTAATTTCTTCTACTTTGTCTAATTTTTCCCAAGTGAAGAATTCCAAACCTTCCAAAGTCAACTCATTTTTGTGACCTTTATTGAATGTTTTATCAGCAACAAAGTGCTCTCTTCCCATGTGACCATAAGAAGCCGTTTCCTGATAAATAGGATTTCTAAGTTTTAAATTCTGCTCAATTGCATAAGGTCTCAAATCGAAAATTGTAGACACTTTTTTAGCGATTTCACCGTCATTTAAACCAACTTTAGAAGTTCCATAAGTATTAATGTACAAACCGCAAGGTTCTGCAACACCAATTGCGTAAGAAACCTGTACCAAAACCTCATCAGCAAGACCTGCAGCAATTAAATTTTTAGCAATGTGTCTTGTTGCATAAGCAGCACTTCTGTCTACTTTTGAAGGATCTTTTCCAGAGAAAGCACCACCACCGTGAGCTCCTTTTCCACCATAAGTATCAACAATAATTTTTCTCCCTGTAAGACCTGTATCTCCGTGAGGACCACCGATTACGAATTTTCCAGTCGGATTAATGTGATATTTGATCTGATCATTAAATAAAGCTTTGATTTCTTCAGTCTGCAAAGCAACCACTCTAGGAATCAAAATGTTTTTAATGTCTTCTCTGATTTTGTTTAACATTTCTTCTTCAGCTGCGAAATCGTCATGCTGGGTAGAAACTACAATAGAATCAATTCTTACCGGTTTGTGATCATCAGAATACTCAATGGTAACCTGAGATTTTGCATCCGGACGAAGATATTTTATTTCAGAATCTTCTCTTCTGATTGCAGAAAGTTCTTTAAGAATCGTATGCGCTAAATCTAAAGCTAAAGGCATGTAGTTTGCCGTTTCGTTGGTTGCATAACCAAACATCATTCCCTGATCTCCCGCACCTTGAGCATTTGCTTTTGTTTCGAAAGTTTCGTCAGCAACTACTCTGTCAACACCTTGATTGATATCCGGTGACTGTTCGTGGATTGCAGAAATTACTCCGCAAGAATCTCCGTTGAACATATATTCACCTTTTGTGTAGCCAATTCCGTTGATTACTTCTCTCGCAATGGTCTGAACGTCTAAATAAGCATCAGATTTTACCTCTCCCGCCAAAACAACTTGTCCTGTAGTAACTAAAGTTTCACAAGCAACTTTTGAAGTTTTGTCGTATGCTAAAAAGTTATCGATAAGTGCGTCGGAAATCTGATCGGCGATTTTATCCGGATGTCCTTCTGAAACAGATTCAGATGTAAATAAATAAGACATATAATTCTTTGTATTTTTAAATTAAAAATAGGAAGAAAAAATGATAATTGCCCGAAAATGCTAAAAAGAATTACTGTTTTAGCATTTTTTTAGAGAGGTTGCAATCAGGTCAAATTTTTCCTCGGTTAATAAACGTCTGCAAATTTAAGTACTATTTTTTAATACTCAAAACTTTTCGTTGTTTATTCTAATTTTCTTGAAATTAGTGATTTATGTTAAATCCCAATAAGTTATTGAGGTTTAATGCTTACATAATCTTTCGGAGCACTGTTATAATTAAGTTTTGTATTTAAAGAAGACTTAATAAACGAACCTAATTCGTCAATAATTTTCTGCTTAAATGTCGGCTTATAATAAATAATGCTGATTTCTCTGTAAGGAAAAGGTTTTTTAAATCTGTAAACTTTGCTTTTCTGCTCTTCTGAAAGCTGATTTAAAGCTAATTCAGGTAAAATACTGATTCCGCCTACTTTATCAACCATATGAACCAAAGTCTGAATATTTGATGCTAAGAAATCTAAATTTTTAGGCTTCAATGTATTTTCTTTTAAATGACAAATGTTTTCAAACTGATTTCTCAAACAATTTCCTTCTTCTAAAAGCCAAACTTTTTCAACATTTAATTCTTCAGGAACGATAAAAGTATTTTTCTTATTTGCTTCAGTATCTGAACTGTATATCATTAATTCTTCATTAAACAAGAAGTCCTGATAAAATTCGTTGGCATTATCATAAGGCGTAGAAATAATTCCGGCATCTAATTCTCCAGCTTTTAAAGCTTTGATAATATTATCTGTCGTCATTTCCTTTACATTCATCTGAATTTTAGGATTATCCTGAAGGAAATGGAAAATTTCAGTTGGCAGAATAAATGAAGAAACCGTTGGAATGATTCCTAAATTAATTGTTCCACCCAAAATATTATTCAGCAAATTGGCTTTATTCTTCAGCTCATTTACCGCTTCAATAATAACTTTTGCCTGATCGATAATTTGTAAACCGACATCAGTAGTTCTAATTGGGTGAGTTGTTCTGTCAAAAACTTTTACATCCAGCTCGTCTTCAAACTTCTGTATCATTGCACTCAATGTGGGTTGAGTTATAAAACACGCTTGAGCTGCTTTACCAAAATGTTTGTACTTATCTACAGCGATAAGATATTCCAATTGCTGAATGTTCATTTGATTAATATTATCTATGACAAAGATATGACGTTTTTAGCATAAGCAATTAAAAATTGGCATAAATTTGATGTTGAAAAACAGAAATAAACCTCAAATCAGAACTATATGGATAATAAGAAATTAACGACAGGCAGTGGAGCACCTTATTTTGAACATCAAGATTCACAAACAGTAGGATCACGTGGTCCGGTTTTGTTGCAGGATTTTATTTTGCAGGAAAATCTTGCTCATTTCGTAAGAGAAAGAATTCCCGAAAGAATTGTTCATGCTAAAGGAACTGGTGCTTACGGAACTTTTACCGTGACACATGATATTTCACAATATACAAAAGCAAAAATATTTTCAAAAGTTGGAAATTCTTGCAGAATGTTTGCTAGATTTTCTACCGTAGGTGGAGAAAAAGGAAGTGCAGATACAGCGAGAGATCCAAGAGGATTTGCTCTAAAATTCTATACGGAAGACGGAAATTGGGATTTGGTAGGAAATAACACTCCTGTTTTCTTTATTAAAGATGCTAAAAAATTCCCCGATTTTATTCATACTCAAAAAAGAGTTCCGAAAACTAATCTAAAAAGCGCAACAATGATGTGGGACTTTTGGAGTTTAAATCCAGAATCTCTTCATCAGGTTTTAATTTTAATGTCTGATCGTGGAACACCTTACGGATACAGGCACATGCACGGATTTGGATCTCACACTTTTTCAATGATTAATGATAAGAATGAAAGAGTTTGGGTGAAATTTCATTTTAAAACAAAACAGGGAATTAAAAATTTCAGCAATGATGAAGCTACAAAAATGGCAGGTGAAAATCCAGATTTTGCGCAAGAAGATCTTTGCAACGCTATAGACAACGGTGATTTCCCAAAATGGGCAGTTTACATTCAGGTAATGACTGAAGAACAGGCAAAAGAATTCAGATGGAATCCTTTTGATATTACAAAAGTTTGGTTCCAAGGAGATTTCCCTTTAATTGAAGTGGGCGAAATGGAATTGAATGAAGTTCCTGTTAATTACTTTGCTCATGTAGAGCAATCAACATTTTCTCCTAGTAATTTAATTAACGGAATTAGTTTTTCACCAGACAAAATGCTTCAGGGAAGATTATTCTCTTATCCTGATGCTCATCGATATAGAGTTGGGGTGAATGCTCATCAGCTTGAAGTTAACAGATGTCCTTTTGCTATAAATAATTATCAGAGAGATGGTTTTATGGCAGATTCAAGCGAATATCAGGATAAGACAAATTACCATCCAAACAGTTTTGATGACATCGTACCAGATTCTTCGTATAAAAATTTCGAGTATGAATTAGACAGCAATCATGTTGCAAATTTCAACAGAAATGAAAATGATGACGATCATTATACTCAACCCGGGCTTTTGTACACAAAAGCAATGAATCAGGAAGACAGAGAACATTTAGTAAACAATATCATAGATGCGATGAGTGGAATTGACGGACCCAAAAGAGATGAGATCATCAACCGCCAATTATGCCACTTTTTCAGAGCAAATATTGAGCTTGGCATGAAAGTAGCATCAGGTTTAAGTGTCAATATTGATACAAATATGATGAATCATTCAAAGTAAGCTATTAAATAATAAACACTTAAAAGGGAAAAAAGTTAATTTTTTCCCTTTTTATTTGCAAAAAATTTTTAATTTGCAAGTTCTTAAAGATTATAAGAGAATAATGACTTACGAAAATATCCTATTAAAGAAAGAAGAGAGAATTGCTGTACTTACTATCAACAGACCTGAAAGTTTGAATGCATTGAATGCATTAACAATACAAGAAATCAGTTCTGCTTTGGATGAATTACAGTCTGATAATGAAGTAAGAGTAATTATTTTAACCGGAAGCGGAGAAAAATCATTCGTTGCTGGTGCAGATATAAAAGAATTTAGTAACTTTAATCAGGAAAAAGCAGAAGAGCTTGCAAGAAACGGACAAAACATTCTTTTTGATAAAATCGAAAACTTGTCCAAACCTGTACTTGCTGCTGTTAATGGATTCGCTTTAGGTGGCGGTTTAGAATTAGCGATGGCTTGTCACATAAGATATGCTTCAGAAAATGCTAAGCTTGGTCTTCCTGAAGTAACTTTAGGTCTTATTCCAGGGTATGGAGGAACCCAAAGACTTCCAAAATTAGTAGGAAAAGGAATTGCTAATGAGATGATTTTCTCAGCAAAGATGATTCCTGCACAAAAAGCAAAAGAAATTGGTTTGGTAAATGAGGTTTTCCCGATTGGTGAACTTCTTTCGAAGACAGAAGAACTGGCAAAAACAATTGCTAATAATTCTCCAATGGCAATTTCAAAAGCTATTAAAGCAACCAACCTGTTTGATACAGATAAAGGTTTTGAAACCGAAATTAAATTCTTCGGTGAACTTTTTGAACTTGACGACAAAAAAGAAGGAGTGACCGCTTTCATTGAAAAAAGAAAGCCAAATTTCTGATAGTCCACATCACAGATTATTTCGAAAAAACCGATGCAGATGTACAATAAGTTTGACAAAGCTTATCTAAAAATGGCTCTCGAATGGGCAAAACTTTCCTACTGTGAAAGAAAACAAGTAGGAGCTCTTATCGTAAAAGATAGGATGATTATTTCAGATGGATATAATGGTACTCCATCAGGATCTGAAAACTGTTGTGAAGACGAAACCGGCAAAACCCACTGGTATGTTTTACACGCAGAAGCAAACGCAATTTTGAAATTGGCAGGCTCTACACAATCTGCTCGTGGTGCAACTTTGTACCTTACATTATCGCCTTGTAAAGAATGTAGTAAACTGATTTTACAGGCAGGAATTTCAAAACTGGTATATATAAATGCTTATTCGGATAATGAAGGAATTGCTTTTTTAAAAGAACACCGGATTGAAATAATACAGGTTTCAGAAAATGAGTTAAAAATTTAAAAAAACACAACACAATGACTTGGGATGAAAAAATTAAAGATTTTGAAATTTTTCTTCGTTTTGAACGAAATTTTTCAGAAAACACACTCGACGCTTACATTCGCGACATCAAAAAACTTAAAGACTACGCTTTAGGAGACCTTGAAAATACAGGGCCTGAAACAATTACGTATGATAATCTTCAGGAGTATATTTTCAAATTATCAAAACAAAAATTTAGCGAAAGATCGCAAGCAAGATGGATTTCTTCCATTAAAGCTTTCTTCAGATACCTTTTGGAAGACGAAATTCGTGATGACAACCCTTCATCTTTATTGGAAGGGCCGAAACTAGGTTTGTATTTACCAGATACTTTAAGTCTTACCGATATTGAAAGAATCATTCAGGCTATCGAAATAACTTCAGATTTAGGACGTAGAAATCACTGCATCATTGAAGTGCTTTACGGATGCGGACTAAGGGTTTCTGAATTGATCGATATTAAAATTTCTAATATCAACTTTAAAGAAAATTACATTAAAATTACAGGAAAAGGCGAAAAAACACGCTTTGTTCCTTTAGCTCAATATACCGCAAAGCTTTTGAAAGAATATATTAATGAGGTACGCTCTAAATGTAAAATCAACAAAAAACATGAAGATGTTCTTTTTCTTAACAGTAGAGGAACTTCAATGTCTCGTGTGATTGTATTCATTATCATTAAAGAACTTACCGATAAAGCTGGAGTTAGCAAGAAAATTTCTCCGCACACTTTCAGACATTCGTTTGCTACACATTTGTTGCAAAACGGAGCAGATTTACGCTATATTCAGGAAATGTTGGGGCATTCAAGTATTACAACAACCGGAATTTATACCCATCTAAAAACAGAAGAACTTCGGGATGTAATATTGAATTTTCACCCGAGAAATGCTAATATTGTTGAATGAAAATATTAAAATTTTGTCCGAATTGCGGAAAAGAAACCCTCAATTGGGATGGAGAAAAAAAATGGAGCTGCCCAGAATGCAGCTTCAATTTATATAATAATGTTGCAGGAGCCGTTGCGGTGGTCATCCGTTGCGGTGATGAAGTTTATTTAACAAAAAGAAATCAAGAGCCTAAAAAAGGAAAACTTGATTTGGCAGGAGGATTTGTAGATCCGAAAGAAAGTGCCGAAAACACTTGTAAAAGAGAGCTTTTTGAAGAACTTGAACTCGAAATAGACATCAAAAATTTAAAATATCTTAAAAGTCTTCCCAATGTTTATCAATACAAAGAAATTGATTACAATACAATTGATTTGTTTTATGAGTACAATGTCTCTGAGAAGTTTGAAGTTAATTTAGCCTTGTCAGAAATTTCTGAAACGCAATGGATTAAAATTTCAGAAATCAATTTAGATGATATTGCTTTTGATTCTCAAAAAATATTCTTTGAAAGCTATATCAAGAATATTTAATCATAGTCTTAAAAATAAAATTCCCGCAAATTTAGAAATCTGCGGGAATTTTTATTTGTTTTAAAGTTTAGTACGTTTTTGAATTCAAAATTTCTCCAAAATATTTAGTCAAAACTTTTCTATCTTTTGTAGTAAGATTTGCTTCGTCATGATAAATAATGTAAGCCGGCATTGGCATTACTTTATTTTCAATTGTCTGAACCGAATTTTTGAGCATACTTTGCTTTAAATCTTTATTATAAGTCTCCCAAATTGAAAAATTAAGATGTCTTCTTCCGTCATTAACATGACTTTTCACAGACCATGAAAATGGAGCAATGTAAGCATATTTCGGATAAACTGTTTCATCTGAATGACAGTCATAACAAGCATTTTTGATTAAATCTGAAACTTCTTTGGGAGTATTTTTAACATCAACAAAATTCTTGCTTTTATCTACAGGTTTATTCACTTTATCAATAGGAATAAATTGAATTATTGCAAAACCAACCAAACACCAAAATACTATTTTCTTAAACTTCTGCATTATCTGTTTAATTGAAGTTCTCTACCGTTTCCTCTCGTTCCAGAATTGTTATTTTGAATCGTAGTATTCGTTGTTGGCCTGGTCTGAGTTGGCTGAGATTTAGTGTTTTTATCTGTTGTAGTAGTTGTTCCCATTTTACTTGTATCAAGAACTCTTGTATCTTTTAAATCCCAAGTTTCTTTTGAAGTCCATAAAGAACGTATAAGTGCGGTTTTGTAATAAATGTAAGAATCTTCGGCAAAAGTTCCGTTTTCGAAATCTGCTTCGTCCCAATATTTGTTTTCATTATTATCAACCAAAATTCGGAGAATATATTCGCCAGGTTTGAGTACATCAAAAGTTACTTCACTTCCGCTTGTATATTTTTGGTAAATAGGTTTTTCACTAGAATCTAGGAGCTGCAACCAGTACTTTTTATCAGGAGCATTTTCAAGAATAACCTTTAAAAGTCCATAATTTTCAATTTTATCAACTTCAAAATCAAAACGTTTTGATTCTGGATTTTTATCGAAATAAGAAGAAATTGTTGTTTTAGGAATCGTCAACTGATATTTTTTCCCGGAAACAAAATCTGACTGAATCAAAATCTGGTACGGATTCGTTTCAGAAATTCTTGCCGTGAAAGGCTGAACGATTGTGCTGTCAATTTTTAAAGACCATTTGTCAAAGTTAATTTTGTCTACTATATAATTTGATAATATTTTAAAATCAGTTTTTGGAGGCAATAAAGATCCGCCGTTATCACTGTTAATATTCATCACATTCTTCTTGTTATACTTATAGAACGTAGAAACAGTATCCTGTACTTTTCCTGTATCATAGCTGAATTCTAATTTCTCATTAACGGTTTGTCCAACATCACTTTTTACCGCATCAAACCAAATTTTCACAGAATCTGATTTTGGAGTATGAGTAACTTTAATATCTTTCAGTTTTTCGCTTACAGGAAGTACTTTTACTTCATCAGGATTTCCTTCAAATAACATCATCACTCCACCTGCCATATCTTTAAATTCAGGTTTTTTGAACGGTTTCTTTGATGGGTAAAGTTTTAATTTTAAGCCGGAAACAGATTTTTCAACAGTTACGGTATCTTTTCTGAAAGCAATTTTTTCTTTTCCAGGATTATAAATAGAATTTTCATTATCGTCATCGAAAGCAATAATCTTATATTTTCCGGGAGCTAAATAATTTAATTCATAATAACCGTCATCATCAACTTTTGTAATGTAGTAAGGTTTTTGTCGATAATCCATACTGTCTTTCAACTGATAAAGACCTACAACCATTTTATTATCAGAGCTGCTTTTCTTTTTTATTGTAAAACCATCTGTAACTTCACCACTGATGTATAAATCGTCTAATTTTTCACCCGTTGAAAAAGCAAAATTGTAATACCTCAAAGGATTTCCTTCGCTGTTATCTACAATCGCATTTCCAAAATTGAAATTATATGTCGTATTTGCCTGCAAAGTATCGGTCCATTGAATGACCATATATTTATTGGCAATATTCGAAGGAAGGATTCTTTTAATATTCTTAATCGGCGGAGAAATATTAAGATTTTTATTAATATCCTTTAAAGTAATATATTCGTTAAAATCAATTCGAAGTTCTTTGATGTCTCTTCTTACATTCACTCTCGTTGTATCGATATTTGAACTGACAACTTGCGGAGCCAAAGTATCTTTTGCACCTCCAACTGGCGAACCAACTCTCGCACAAGACTGTACAAGAATCCCAATGATAAATAAAAGAAGAAATCTTTTCATGAAATTATTTGAGCAAAAATAAACATTATTCTCCAAAAACTTCCGTTTGCGTTTTCAAAGTATCCTGATTATCATTCATAACGCTGTGAAGCTTGTCTTTTTGAGCCGGAAAATCTTCAAATAATCCCGACAAAGCCAGAGCAGTATATACTTTTCCTGAATATTTATTCCCAATGGCAACAATCGTCACTTTAGACTTAAGAAGATGAGCAAAAACAGAATTTGTTCCATGCCACCAACCATTGTGATATGTCAGTTTTTCTCCATTGTCAAAAATCTTCATTCTAAAACCTAAACCATAATTATTTTGCCCGGCTTTCTCATTACTGTAAGGTGTGAAAACCATTTGCATCAATTCTGGCTTTAAAAAATCTTTAGAAAACATTGCTTTGGAAAAATTCAACAAATCTCTTGGTGTTGTGTACACATTTTTATCACCATAAATTAAATCTAATCGATCTAGAGGATACAATTTATTTCCACCATAATAAAAAGATTGTGATGCGGTTGGAACATCTTTCTCCTGAAAAATATAAGTATTCGTCATTTTCAACGGAGTGAAAACTATCTCTTTCATTGCCTGTGGAAAAGGAGTTTTCGTCACTTTTTCAATCAGCAAAGCCAAAAGCGCAAAATTGGTATTGCAATACATAAAACCCGTATCGGTATCTCTTGCCAACTCAGGTTTGTATTTAATAATCATATTTAAAACATCCTGATTCGTAATGTAAGTCTTGGAAAGTTCTGCGGGAGCTGGTTGAATTTTAGTAATAAAATATTCGTATTTCGGCAGTCCGCTTCTTTGATCTAATAAAGTCTGAACTGTGACATTAGGATAAGGAAATCCTGGAAAGAATTGCGTTAAATGATCTGATAATTTTATTTTTCCGGCTTCGATTAATTTCATCATTGCCATTGCCGTCATTGTTTTTGAAACTGAAGCAACATGAAGTGCTGTATTTTTATCTATCGGATTTTGATTTCCTTCTCGTGCAAAACCGCGGTAATTTTCATATAAAATATCATCACCTTGCGCTACCAAAAAACTTCCGCTCAGATTACCACCTTCCCAAACTTTTTTATAATACTGATTAATATAATTTACAGCTTGTTTTTTATCAACCAAACTGAAATCACCATCTGCAAAAACTTTACTTAAATCTACATTTCCGTAATTCGGAAGATTGGTTGTAGATTCTGCACTTGCAGCATTGTTTTCAGATTTATTTTTACAGGAAAATAGGAATAAAAATAAGGTTGTAACGAGTACAAGGTTAAGCTTCTTCATGGGTTCAAAAAATGAGTGGCAATTTAATAAAACTCAGTTCAAATATGAAAATGCAGTTATTAATTATGAATTATTTAACATAAAATTTCACACCGTAAAAGAGTAAACATTTTTGACTGATTTTCATTTTAACAAAACGAAGCTATAATTTTATCAACAATAACTTGTGCTAATTTTTCTTTGCTTTGATGCGTCCAACCTGCGATATGAGGCGTTACTATTGCTTTTTCTGAATTTAAAAGATAGCTTAAATCTTCATTGTCTACTTCAAGATTTTCAAATGAAGACTTTTCATATTCCAAAACATCAAGACACGCGCCTTTTACTTTTCCGGACTTTAATGCCTCAACTAAATATTTCGTTTCAATATTTTTTCCTCTCGCTGTATTAACGAAATAAAAGTCATTTTTCATTTCTGAAATAAACTTTTCGTCAATTAAATAATGAGTTTCTGCAGTAAGCGGAATATGCAGACTTAAAACCTCAGCTTTTTCCTTTAATTCTTCTAAACTTACTTGTGTTGCAAATTCATCTGAAAGATTTGGCAGAATATCATGGAAAATCACTTCACAACCGAAACCAGAAAGTCTTTTTGCAGTCGCCTTTCCCATGTTTCCATAACCAATTAATCCGACAGTTTTTCCTAATAGTTCGTCACCACGATTTTCTTCACGAAGCCAGATTCCGTTTTTTACTTCCTGAGAAGCGATGAAAAGTCGGTTCATTAAAATCAAAAGCATTCCGACAACATGTTCTGCAACAGAATCACGATTTCCTTCTGGAGAATTGATCAATTGAATTCCTAATTTCTCAGCAACAGGAATATCAATATTTTCCATTCCCGCTCCTACTCTTGCAATGAATTTTAAGTTTTTACCTTTCTCCAAAAAATTAGCATCCAAAGGAATTCTGCTTCGGATAATTACACCATCATAATTTTGAATTTTAGCACAAACCTCATCGTAAGAAGATGTAAAATCTTCTTCCAGAATAAAGTTTTTTTCTAAAAGTTGCTGGGTAATAAGAGGATGGTTTTTATCTAATAATAGGATTTTCATTTTTGTAACTTACATTTAAAAATAAACGGAAGAAAAAATCCTTCCGTTGTAAATTATTGTTCTATCTCTCCTGCAAATAATTTTTTCAATTCTACAGAATCTGTTGGTTTCATTCTCCCTGAAAGAATTAAAGACAATTCTTTTCTTCTTAATGCTGCATCAAATCTTTCTAATTCAAGTTCTGTTTCTGGTTCCATTTGTGGAATTGGAATCGGTCTATTGAATTCATCAACTGCAACAAAAGTGTAAATTCCTTTATTGGTCTGAATTTTTTTATGATTAATAGGATCATCCAACCAAACATCAACATAAATTTCCATAGAAGTTCCAAATGCGCGAGAAACTTTAGACTCCATTACAACAATTCCACCTTCTGGAATCGGATGATCAAAAGAAACATGATTTACAGAAGCTGTCACTACTCTTCTTTCGCAGTGTCTTGTTGCTGAAATCGACGCACAACGATCCATTCTTGCCAACAATTCACCTCCGAAAAGGTTTCTAAGCTGGTTGGTATCATTCGGAAGAACGATATTCGTCATCACCGTAAGAGATTCTGACGCTTTTTTTATTTTTGCCATTTAGATTTTGATTTTTGAGTTGCCGGAACTTTTACAGATTTCACGGCTGTTTTTTTAATAGAATCCTGAATTAAAGAATCTTTTTTCAGTTGAGCCTGTTGTATAGAATCATTAATTTTCAATTGAGCAGAATCAATCTTTACCGGAACGGTTTTTTCAATTCTTTTGGTCTTGGTTTGTACCGAAACATCATCAAAAGATTTTTTACCGAAAAGCAATTCCTGTTGTGTGTAACCAAAATACAGAATTCCTAGAACCGGAATGATGAAAAGGAAAATCCACAAAATAGATTTGTTGAATTTATAATCTTTCTCTTTATTAACCGTAGGAATTGAGCTTTCATCATTTTTAATGTCAGAAAAACGAATTTCTTCCAAACCATAAAAATCCGGATGATCAGATTCAAGGCGATTTCCTTTGAAAGTCAAAATTCCGTCTTCAATAAAAATAGTTCCAAGATTTTGTATTTCTAAAGTTTGCTCTGCCTGAAGTTTTTTCTTCCAGAAATCGGTCTGAACCTGCAGTTCGCTTTCAGCAGAATTCTTAGAAACATTTTTCTGAGTGCTGATAAATTCTGCTAAATCATCCGATGAAACCTGATAATCTGAATGGAAAGCAATCTTGCTCGAAGGCGGAAGAATACTTCCGTTTTCAGAATTGATAACTGCTTTGGTATTTTCGAGTGAGAAAACGCCAAACTGCGGAACTACAACTGTTCCGAATTGCTTCAGATATTCTAAAATGTAAGCTGAAATATTCATTTGACCGCAAATTTATGACTTTTTCGTGACTTTTTGAGAGATTTATTTTGAGTTTAAAATGTTAAAAATCATAAATAAAATATTGAGATTTTGTCTCTCGCAGATTAAATTGATTCTGCAGATTTTGTTTAACTCTTAATTTAAATCTAATAAAAAAGACTGCCGAAACAGTCTTTAAAAAATTTAATAAGAAAACTAACTATAATAAAATGAAATGGTGTTTTATTGATTATTGAATTTTCCAGCTGATTCCGAACATGAAATTTGTTCCAGCCTGAGCGAAGTAAATCGGACCATTATAAACATAGCCGTTGTTCACATATTTTTGATCGAAAATATTATTGACCAAAAGCTTTAAAGCGACATCGTGTTTCGAAATTTTAAAGTCATACTGTACATTAAAATCTGTCAGAAAATAATCTTTCAACAATAAACTCTGCGTCTCTGTATTGTCTAAATACTGCTTTCCAACATATTGATTCATTAAAGCAAAATGGAAATTTTTAGTAGGATTAAATTTCAGGCTTACATTAGCAATCACGTTTGGTGAGAAAGAAATTTCAGTATTTCCGAGATTGTTTATTCCACTTTCATTTTCAATTCTAAAATCAAGGTTTCGGTTTTGACTTAAACTTACATTTCCAGAAACTTCCCATTGTTTTGAAAGTTTCGCCAAAGCTCCAACTTCAATTCCTCTCCTGTAACTTTTCCCAGAATTGGTTCTGATGAATTCTCCTATATTGCTGATCTGCCCGTTTAAAACCAGCTGATTCAGATAATACATATAATATAGATTAGCCGTAAAAGCAACCGGACCAAACTGTTTTTCGATTCCTGCTTCTACATCATGAAGACTTTCAGATTTTACGTCATTGTTTGATATTAAATCATCACGATTCGGCTCACGTTGCGCATGAGCATACGAAATAAAGACTTTTCCGTTTCCTAATTTATAATTTACACCAGCTTTTGGATTGAAAAACAACCAGTTTTTTTTCAAATTTGCACCTTCATCATCACCTTCCATCAAAATTTTGGTATCGTAGTCGATGTTTCTTAACTGTAAATCTCCGAAGAATTCAAAATCATTTACTTTAATCAAAGCTTTCGCAAAACCTGCAACTTCATTCTTCACCGAACGATTTCGGTAATATTCATGTTGCGGAATTTCTGCGAAGAAAACATCTCTTACATTTCCGTAATGTCTACCGTAATATTGGTTTCCGACAACTCCGAAATTCAGATCAAGATAATCGAATTTCCCGTATAAAGTAGAAACTACACCGTAGAAATCATTATTTAACCATTTTTTTCTAATAAAATCTGAAGATTTATTTCCATTAAAATCAGGCAAACTATATCTTGCGTAAGGATCACCCTGTTTGTAATTCTCATAATAACCTCTTCCTTTTGTGTAGTGAAGCGTTGTTTCGAGATTCCAGTTATCATTTAAACCTTGTTCCCAAAGCAATTGATAATGATTTTGTCTGTAATTATCGGTTTCATTATCATAAAAACCGACAATATTTTCCCAGTTTGCATCATAGATGGCTCCTGACAAATTAGTTTTGGGGTTGGTTTCCCAAGTTTGACGATCAACACCATTCCAAGCTTGATACGTTTTTTCTTTTCCACCAAAAGCCATCAAACGAAGTTTTGTTTTCTCTTCTTCAAATAATGCTGTGAAATTGTATGAATTTAAATCTGAAGCAGCTCTGTCAATATATCCGTCAGAATGAATAGTAGAATATCTTCCCATCACAGAAAGACGGTCTTTCCAGAATTTTCCTGAACCAATTTCTGCCGAATATTTGTACGTATTGAAAGAACCGTAACTGTCATCTGTTTTAAAATAAAACTTGTCTTCAGGCTCTTTAGAAATTACATTGATACTCGCTCCGAAAGCAGAAACTCCATTATTTGAAGTTCCAACTCCACGCTGAATGACAATTTGTGACGCCGAACTCGTTAAATCCGGAACATTTACAAAAAAAGTTCCCTGACTTTCTGAATCATTGAACGGAACACCATTCATCATCACATTAATCCCTCTTCCTGCAACCCCACGAATTCTAAATCCTGTGTAACCAACTCCGTTTCCGGCATCGGAAGTTGAGATAATTGAGGTTTGATTTTTCAAAAGAATCGGTAAATCTTGTCCAAGATTTCTACTGTCGAGATCTTTTTGAACATTGATGATTTCTTTGGCAACGGGAAGCCTTTTGGTGAAGTTTACAGCTTCAATTTCTCTGGCTTTCAGAGAATCTGGGTTTTGAGTTTGTGCGAAACTCAAAGAACTTGCGGTAAGTCCTAAAAAAAATAATCCTTTCATTCTTATAAATTTTAAAAATTTAATGGAATAAAAGGGGCGACTATATTTATATCTGATGAATTATGATTGATAAATGATTTTTAAAATATCCTTTATCTCTATTATTTATCATTTATAATAAATGTTTCCCTAAACAGCATTACCTGTTCCAGGTTCATTGGGTATAATCTCAGCTCCGATTGGGGCACCCCTTTAATTTCAGCGGCAAAATTACAAAAAATATTTTAACTCAAAAAATATGATTTTTTGATCTAAATTTTTACATAGAATTTAATACGAGCGATTATCAGAATCGATATAGTAGTAATTTTTATCATCTTTGGTTACATCAAACATTTTACCCAATTTCCAACTGTAATTTCTTTTTATGTCTGAATATTCAAATGGAATAACAATTTTATTATTAACATCAATCACTCCGAACTTATCGTTATACGTTGCGACAATCATAGGATTTGAAACATCATCACCTTCCAGAATATAGAGATATTGGTAATTGGGATAAATAGTGAATTGATTTTTATCTGACGGATTTTTAAATTTTGAATCTTCAATAATCCCGTATTTTCCGTTAAGAATATAGGCATGGAATAGCGCTTTCTTCAACTCCAATTTACATTTGCCCAAATCAACATCTTTATATTGATATACTTTTTTGCCTGATTTATTGATTCTGAAAGTAATTCCATTTTTCTCTACAGTTGCAAAATCCAATGTTCCAAATTTCTTAACTTTCTCATTGGGAGAGTTTAAAAGATTGCAATCTTCACCAAAAAACATCACAAAATCATACTCCGGCTGAACCATAAATTTTCCTTTTTGATTAACAAAACCAGATTTTCCGTTCTTTTTTTGCGGAATCAATAACGGAATATTTTCATTAACCATTGGAAGAATGTGAGAAGTTTTCTTTTCCGCTGCTAAATTAGAAACACCTTTTGATTTATTTAAATTATTATTTTTCAAAGCTTTATACTGAGAAAAGCTAAAATTAAAAACTAAAACTAAAAAACTCAACATTAATTTTCTTAAAATCATCTTTCGTGTAAATTTGTGCCAAAAATAGAAAATATAAAAAACATATTTATAAAGAATCTAAATAATTTAGCCTAAGAAAAAAATTAAAATTCCGTATTTTTGGGAACATTTTTAAATGTACGATAATTTTTAAAACGTTTTAAGGTATCACATTTGATTTTTATCATTTAAAATCTAACAAACGTTTTATCCGAAAAAGAGTTTATGGCGAAATCGATTGCAAAGTAAATTCTTACATTTTCAGAGAAAGTCCTTTTAATATTTACCCATTGGGACAGATTATTATCTCACATTTTCATAAATGTTGTAGATTATACAACCTGCTTCTGTACTTAACAGATGTCTACCAATCAATAATCTACTTTAATTATAAAAAGAACTTCTATTTATGAATATTTATCAGGATTACATCCAAGAGATTGAAGAAAGAAAAGCACAGGGTCTTCACCCAAAACCTATTGATGGCGCAGAATTACTAAGCGAAATCATTGCACAAATTAAAGATAGGAATAATGAATACAGAGCAGATTCTCTAAAATTCTTTATTTACAACACTTTACCAGGTACGACAAGTGCTGCAGGTGTGAAAGCTCAATTTTTGAAAGAAATCATTTTAGGTGAATCCGTATTAGAAGAAATTACTCCGGCGTTCGCATTTGAGTTATTATCTCACATGAAAGGTGGTCCTTCAATCGAGGTATTGTTGGATTTAGCTTTAGGCAACGATGCAGCAATTGCAAAAGAAGCTGCAAATGTTCTAAAAACTCAGGTTTTCCTTTATGAAGCAGATACTGATCGTTTGAAAGCGGCATTCCATAATGGAAACGAAATTGCAAAAGAAATTATTGAAAGTTATGCACAGGCTGATTTCTTCACAAAGCTTCCTGAAGCTGCTGAAGAAATCAAAGTGGTAACTTATATTGCTGGTGAAGGTGATATTTCTACAGATTTATTGTCTCCGGGAAATCAAGCACACTCAAGATCAGACCGTGAACTTCACGGATTATGCATGATGACTCCCGAAGCTCAGAAAGAAATTCAAGCTTTACAGGCTCAACATCCTGACAAAAGCGTCATGTTGATCGCTGAGAAAGGAACAATGGGTGTTGGTTCATCTAGAATGTCTGGTGTAAATAACGTTGCACTTTGGACAGGTAAACAAGCAAGTCCTTATATTCCATTTGTGAATATTGCTCCGATTGTTGCTGGAACAAACGGGATCTCTCCAATTTTCCTGACAACTGTTGATGTAACGGGTGGAATTGGAATTGATCTTCAAAACTGGGTGAAAGTTTTGGATGCAGACGGAAATGTTGTTCGTAATGAAAGCGGAGAACCAATCCTTGAAGAAAAATATTCTGTAGCTACGGGAACTGTTCTTACCATTAATATTAAAGAAAAAAAATTATATAACGGCGATCAGGAATTGAAAGATATTTCTAAATCTTTCACTCCGCAAAAAATGGAATTCATCAAAGCAGGAGGTTCTTATGCTATCGTTTTTGGTAAAAAGCTTCAAACTTGGGCTTCAGGGATTTTAGGAATTGAAATTCCTTTAGTTTACGCTCCATCAAAAGAAATTACAAAAGAAGGTGTAGGACTTACAGCTGTTGAAAAAATATTTAACAAAAATGCTGTTGGTTTACCTCAAGGTAAAGTATTGCATGCAGGTTCAGACGTTCGTGTTGAAGTAAACATTGTTGGTTCTCAAGACACAACCGGTTTAATGACTGCTCAGGAATTAGAATCAATGGCTGCAACAGTGATTTCTCCAATTGTTGACGGTGCTTACCAATCTGGATGTCACACTGCTTCAGTTTGGGATAAAAAGGCTCAGGCGAATATTCCTAGATTGATGAAATTTATGAATGATTTCGGTTTGATCACTGCACGTGACCCAAAAGGTGAATACCACGCAATGACGGACGTTATCCACAAAGTTCTGAATGATATCACGATTGACGAATGGGCGATCATTATCGGAGGAGATTCTCACACAAGAATGTCAAAAGGTGTAGCATTTGGAGCTGATTCAGGAACTGTAGCTTTAGCTTTAGCAACTGGTGAAGCATCTATGCCGATCCCGGAATCTGTAAAAGTGACTTTCAAAGGTGACATGAAACACCACATGGATTTTCGTGATGTAGTTCACGCTACACAATTACAAATGCTTCAGCAATTTGGAGGAGAAAACGTTTTCCAAGGTAGAATTATTGAGGTTCACATCGGAACACTTCCTGCGGATCAGGCGTTTACATTTACAGACTGGACTGCAGAAATGAAAGCAAAAGCTTCCATCTGTATTTCTGAAGATGATACTTTGATCGAATCATTGGAAATTGCAAAAAGCAGAATCCAGATTATGATTGATAAAGGAATGGATAACCATAACCAAGTTCTTCAAGGATTAATCAATAAAGCAAATAAGAGAATTACTGAAATTAAATCTGGTGAAAAACCAGCTTTAACTCCAGATTCAAATGCTAGTTATTATGCAGAAGTTGTTGTTGATTTGGATATTATTGTAGAACCAATGATTGCTGACCCAGATGTAAACAACGAAGATGTTTCTAAAAGATATACGCACGATACCATCAGAGATTTGACTTATTACGGAGGTGACAAAAAAGTAGATCTTGGTTTCGTAGGTTCTTGTATGGTTCACAAAGGCGATTTAAAAATCGTTTCTCAAATGTTAAGAAACATCGAAAAAAGAGACGGTAAAGTTGAATTTTTAGCACCACTAGTTGTTGCTGCTCCGACTTACAATATCATCGATGAATTAAAAGCTGAAGGAGATTGGGAATTATTAGAGAAATATTCAGGTTTTGAATTTGATGACAATGCTCCAAAAGGTGCAGCACGTGTTGAGTACAAAAACATGATGTACCTTGAGCGTCCTGGATGTAACCTTTGTATGGGTAACCAAGAAAAAGCTGAAAAAGGAGATACTGTTTTGGCAACTTCTACAAGACTTTTCCAGGGAAGAGTAGTTGAAGATTCTGAGCGTAAAAAAGGAGAATCTTTATTGGCATCGACTCCGGTTGTTGTACTTTCAGCTATTATCGGAAGAATTCCAAATATTGAAGAATACAAAGCAGCAGTTGAAGGCATTGACTTAACGACTTTCGTTCCTTCTATCAAAGAATTGGTTACAGTTGGTCACTAATATATTTTAAATTTCAGTCGAAAGACTTTTTTAAATATAAAATGGAAGATTTCTTTTGAAGTCTTCCATTTTTTGTTTAGAACGTTTCCATTTAAGCCTCATCTTATTTATTTTATCTTAGATCAATAACCGAAATTTTATTTTTCCTTAACTTGATAGTTATAAATAATCTCAGTCATTCATCGTATTTATCCCTTTCTATAAATTGGAGGAACAGTATTTGATGAATTATAAATGATTATAATTTTTTGCTTTAAATTTATTTTGAAACAAAAGATTTATTGAAAACAGAAAAATTAAATTAAGATATGACTTTCGACATTGACATGATCAAAAAAGTGTACGAACGCTATCCTGAACGTATTGCAGCAGCAAGACAGATCACAGGAAAACCGCTAACACTTTCAGAAAAAATTCTTTACACCCATTTGTGGGAAGGAAACGCAACAAAAGAACATGAAAGAGGAAATTCTTATGTGGATTTCGCTCCGGATAGAGTTGCCATGCAGGATGCCACGGCTCAGATGGCTCTTTTACAGTTTATGCAGGCCGGAAAACCTAAAGTTGCCGTGCCTTCAACTGCTCACGCAGATCACCTGATCCAGGCGAGAGTGGGTGCTGAATCAGATTTACAGGAAGGAATCAATAAAAATTCTGAGGTTTTTAACTTTTTAGGTTCTGTTTGTGATAAATACGGAATCGGTTTTTGGAAACCGGGAGCCGGAATTATCCATCAGGTTGTTTTAGAAAACTACGCATTTCCAGGTGGAATGATGATTGGAACTGACTCTCATACGGTAAACGCCGGAGGTTTAGGAATGGTTGCCATCGGAGTTGGTGGTGCAGATGCCGTTGACGTAATGGCAGGAATGGCTTGGGAATTAAAAATGCCTAAATTAATTGGTGTAAAATTAACCGGTAAAATGTCAGGCTGGACTTCCGCAAAAGACGTTATCCTAAAAGTTGCTGGAATTCTTACTGTAAAAGGAGGAACAGGATGCATCGTAGAGTATTTCGGTGATGGTGCAATTTCCTTATCTGCAACAGGTAAAGGAACAATCTGTAATATGGGTGCTGAAATTGGTGCTACTACTTCTACATTTGGATATGATGATTCCATGAGAAGATATTTAGCTTCTACCGGAAGACAGGATGTAGTAGATGCTGCAGACCAAGTTTCAGAACACTTAACAGGTGATGCAGAAGTATATGCTAACCCAGAACAATATTTCGATCAGGTTATTGAAATTAACCTTTCAGAATTGGCGCCTCACTTGAACGGACCATTTACTCCAGATTTAGCAACTCCAGTTTCTGAATTTAAAGCGAAAGCTGAAGCAAACGGATGGCCTATTGAAGTAGAATGGGCATTGATTGGATCTTGTACCAACTCTTCGTATGAAGATTTATCAAGAGCGGCTTCAATCGTTGAAGATGCCGTAGCAAAAGGTGTAAAACCTAAAGCAATTTTAGGAATCAACCCAGGTTCTGAACAGGTGAAATTTACCGCAGAAAGAGACGGGTTTTTAGATTCTTTCAGAAAGTTTGAAAATGCAAGAATCTTTACCAATGCCTGCGGACCTTGTATCGGACAATGGGACAGAGAAGGTGCAGATAAAGGCGAGAAAAACTCTATCATTCACTCTTTCAACAGAAACTTTGCGAAAAGAGCCGACGGAAACCCGAACACTCACGCATTTGTAGCTTCTCCGGAAATGGTTGCAGCAATTGCGATTTCAGGAAGATTAGATTTTAACCCAATTACAGATACATTAACTGCTGAGAACGGAGAGCAGATCAAATTAAATGAACCTCAAGGTTTTGAATTACCAGCGAAAGGTTTTGCTGTAGATGATAATGGTTACCAAGCTCCTTCTGAAGATGGTTCGTCAGTTGTTGTGAAGGTAAGCCCGACTTCTGACAGACTTCAGCTATTAGAAGAATTCCCTGCTTGGGATGGTAAAAATATTACCGGAGCGAGAGTTTTAATTAAAGCTTTCGGAAAATGTACGACGGATCACATTTCTATGGCAGGACCATGGTTGAAATACAGAGGACATCTAGATAACATCTCAAACAACATGTTAATCGGTGCAGTGAATGCTTACAACATGGAAACCAACAAAGTAAAAAATCAGTTAGATGGTGCTTACGGTGAAGTTCCTGCTGTACAAAGAGCTTATAAAGCTGCAGGAATCCCTTCTATAGTTGTGGGAGATCAGAACTATGGTGAAGGTTCTTCAAGAGAACACGCTGCGATGGAACCGAGACATCTTGGTGTAAAAGCAGTTTTGGTAAAATCATTTGCAAGAATCCATGAGACCAACCTTAAGAAACAAGGAATGTTGGGATTAACTTTTGCTGATGAAGCAGATTATGATAAAATTCAGGAAGATGACGTTGTCAATTTCTTAGATTTGGATCAGTTTGCTCCAGGAAAACAATTGACTTTGGAATTCATTCACACAAACGGAACGAAAGATATTGTTTTGGCAAACCACACTTACAATGATCAGCAGATTGATTGGTTTAAAGCAGGTTCTGCTCTGAATTTGATTAAACAACAGGAAAATTAAAATTTCTGTTATATATAATGAAAGCAACTTCAAAATTGGAGTTGCTTTTTTATTTTAGCTTTTCTAAAAGATTCATTTTATAACTTTCTCCAATCGGAATTTCGTGATTTGAGTTAAGACTTATCTTTTTTAAGCCTAAACTTTTCACTTTATCTAAATTCAGAATAAAAGACTTGTGAACTCTTGTAAAGTTTTCAGGAAGCTGATTTTCTAAAGATTTTAAAGTTTCTAAGACAATGTATTCCTGAGTTTCGGTTTTGATGTTGACGTAATCTTTGATGCTTTCCACGTACAAAATTTCATCAAAATTTATACGATATTGTTGACCGGAAGATTTTACGAAAAAATGATTCGATTCTTTTGTTTCTTCTAAAGGAAAACGTTCCTGAGCTTTCAGTACACTTTTATTGAAGCGGTCGAAAGAAATCGGTTTTAAAAGATAATCGACCACATTATGATCATAGCCTTCCAAAGCATATTCTGAATACGCTGTTGTAAGAATGTATTTCATTTTATCGCCGACAATTTTCATGAAATTTATTCCCGTTAATTCTGGCATTTGAATATCGAGAAAGACAAGTTCTGCTTCATTTTTTTGAATAAATTCTAAAGCTTCAATTGGATTTTCGGTAGAGAAAACAAGTTCGAGGAACGGGATTTTTTCTACATAATTTCCGAGAAGTGAAACCGCAAGCGGTTCATCGTCTACAATAATACATTTAATTTTCTTCATTCTTCAAATCAATCTTTAAATCTACTGTAAAATCGGTTTCTGTTTCTGTAATTTTCAGTTCATATTTTTTAGAATACAAAATCTCTAAACGTTTTCTGACATTTTCAATCCCAATTCCGGAAACAACATCTTTCATTTTCTCTTTTTTATAATTTGAAAGATAAAAATGCAGTATTTTATTTTCATCTGAAATTTTCATTTCAAAACCTTTATTTCTAAAATCACCATGTTTAAAAGCATTTTCAACAAAAGGAACTAAAAGCATTGGCGAAATATTCAGTTTTGGATGAATCAGTTTTTTTTCAACAATTAATAGTTCGGGATTTTTAATTCTCAATTTTTCTAAAGCAATCAAACTGTCTAAATATCCAATTTCTTTATCTAAAGTAATGAAATCTTTCTCAAGATCTTTAGTGCTGTATCTTAATAATTGTCCTAATTCTTCAATTGCAGACAACGCTTTATCTGAATTTTGATAGACTAAAGAATAAATATTATTTAAAGTATTAAAAATAAAATGCGGATTGATTTGGGTTTTTAAAGCTTGAAGTTCTGCAGATTTTTTTTCACTGATTAATTGCTGACGCTCTTGTTCTCTTTTTAAGAAAATATTAAACAAAGACAATACAGTACTGATGAACAGAGTGGTAGAACTATAAAATACATTGTCATAATAATAAAACAAAAGTGAAGTTCCCTCAGCATAATTACCATGTCCAATAAACAAAGGCAGGATTAATTCTTCAACCATATAGCGGAAAAATACAAAACAGCCTACACTAATAAAAAATCCCAGAATTGTATAATACAATTTATCAATGTTGAAAAAGAAAGGAACAATAAAAAAATAATTGATATAAAACGCAAGTAAACTGACTACAAAAAAAGTAATATTCAATATTAAAAATTCCGTATTACCTGCTACAATAGGGGTAATGATTGAAAAAA
Organism: Chryseobacterium formosum; assembly: GCF_026460885.1. Lineage (GTDB taxonomy): Bacteria > Bacteroidota > Bacteroidia > Flavobacteriales > Weeksellaceae > Chryseobacterium > Chryseobacterium formosus. The sequence goes on along the minus strand of NZ_JAOVZW010000001.1, from coordinate 606,916 downwards.
CCAGGTTAAGAATCCAATAGAAAATATGCAGAAATATAATTTGTTTTGCTTTCATCTTAATTCTTTGTTGTTAATAAAAATACTTTTGGATGAGTAATAATGCAAATATATTGAAACAGGTTTTGTATTTCTGTTTTCTAATTTTAAACTACTTTTTTTAGGCAATCTATATTTGAATTCGGACTTACCCGAAATTTTAGCAAGTATTTTCAGCTCAGAAACTAAAGCTATATCTTCATCTGAAAGATTTTTTATTTCTAAAGTTGCGGGCGCCTTTACTTTATTAATATCAATACTTTCGTTTGGAGCAATTGTTATTGTTTTCCAAACATCTACTTTGTGATTACCCGCAAAAAGCTGTATAAAAATCACACTCGAAAGAAGAATTATATTTTTCATGTACCAAAAATAGATACAAAAGCATTTCTAAAACCTTTGAAATCTATGAACACCCGTTTTTTCCCGACGAAAATATTTTAAGCTGACATATTCCCTGATTGGTCGAAACCTTATTTTATCAAATTGTTGTGAGGTATAAATTTGTCAAAAATATTTAAAACAAATCATTATGAAATTCTCAATTATAATAGTATTATTAACAGTATCAACTTTTTTATTCGGACAGAAAAAACCTTCTGAATATTTTACCAATCCTAAAACTAAAGTTTTGGTAGTCGGTTCATTTCATTTTGATTATCCGAATATGGATGCCCATAAAACAGAGAAAAATAACCAAGTAGATGTTTTAGAACCTAAAAGAGCAGCAGAAATAACAGAAATTATTAATTACATCAAAAAATTTAAGCCTACAAAAATTGCTATTGAAGCCTGGCCAGATTGGAAAGCTAATGAAAAATTGAAAGAATACAAAAACGGAAAGCACAGAGATCAAAGAGATGAGCGTTATCAAGTTGCCATGCGTCTTGCTAATGAACTTAATTTGCCTGAATTGTTCAGTATTGATGCAAGATCCGTTTTGGATGATTACTCAGAAACCTTTGGTAAAAAAGATTCAGTGTATTTTAAAAATCTTTTAGAGGATTATGATTTCTTAAGTGATGATGCAGTTTCTAAACAGTATAATATTTTCATTAAAAGTACAGAACCAAAAAATTTCAAATCACTTCTTGATATGTTCAAATACATGAACAGCAAAGAATATCATCAATATGAATACGGAGCGTATTTAACCGGAGATTTTAGACTGAGAGAACATGACGGTGCAGATTTGCTTGCTTTATATTGGTATAACAGAAATCTCAGAATGTTCAGAAAGATTCAGGAGATTCCGAAAAATAATGAAGACAGAATCTTGGTTATTGCAGGGAACGGTCATGCCTCGGTTTTAAGACAACTTTTCACTTCATCTCCTGAATATGATTACGTTGAGTTTTCAACGTTAGATCAAAAAAAATAATTCTTCTTTTTTCAAAATAAAACTGTAATTACCCATGAAAAAGACATTCATTATTGCTGCTACATTTTTATACATTTCCTTTTTTGCTCAAAAACAAGATACTTTACAAGTCAAAAATATAGATGCTGTTACCATTAACGGAAAGAAAAAATTACTTCTCGAAAGGATAGCAGACCGACTAATCTTCAATGTAGAAGCATCAATTGCATCACAGGGAATGGATGGCGCAGAAACTTTAGCCAATGTTCCGATGCTGAAAGTTGATGACAATCTGGGAAATATTTCAATTACCGGAAAAAGTAGTGTAAATGTTATGATTAATGGGAGAATGCTGAACCTTTCAGGAACTGCGCTTCTGAATTATCTAAAAACAATTCGCTCAGAAAATATTGCCAAAATAGAGGTCATCACTACTCCACCTGCAAAATATGAAGCCCAGGGAAACAGTGGATTGATTAATATTATTTTGAAAAAAAATCAAAACTTGGGGTGGAGCGGTTCTCTAAATACGGGATTAAATCAGCGAACATATTCAAGCGGAAATATAAACGGAACGCTCAATTACCAAACTGAAAAATTGAGTTTATCTTTAAAAACCGGATATCTGGACGGAGCAAAACGCTCGGTGGAAAATTATACGATTTTAGGAGCTTCTCAAAACTACAGCCGTTCCGTAAGAAAGGATATGTGGAAAGAATTAACGCCCAACCTAAATTTTTCGTACAAGCTTAATAAGAATTCTGAAATCGGTATGGAATACATTTATGCTCACGAAAAATCAGGAATGGATATCGCTAATGAAACAAAAAATATCAGCTCTAATTCTACTGTTGAAAACCTTTTGACCAATACATTTCATCGTGAGAAAAATCCTACGCATACTTTAAGTGTTTACTATGATTTGAAATTAGATTCATTAGGGAAAAAACTGAGTTTTGCAGGAAACTTTTTCAAGAATAATTCGGATACAAATGTAAATTTTTCAACTTTAAAACAAAGTGATAACTCGATTCAGGATGTAAAAACAACTTCAATTGTTGCTCCACAGGTTTTCTCTTTGCAAGGCGATCTGGAATTACCTTTTTCATTCGGAACCATTGAAACAGGTTTGAAATTTAATCAGTTTAAAAATTCAACTGACCTTCAGTATTTCAACATCATCAACAATCAATATATCTCTGATTTACAAAGAGTTAATTTATTTGAATATCAGGAAGAAAATTACGCTGCTTATTTCAGTTACGCTAAAAGTTTTGGTGAACATTGGGAAACAAAAGCCGGAATTCGTTATGAAAATACACAGGCAAAAAGTTTCACTCCATCAACAAATCTTGGTAATCATTACAATTACGGACAATGGTTTCCATCAGCTTTTGTTTCGTATAAAGAAAAGAAAAATGTTTTCAGCCTTTCTTATTCAAGAAGAATTAACCGACCAAGCATGAGCAATTTAAATCCTTTCAGATGGTATGAAAATCCTTACTCTTATTCTTCAGGAAATCCTTTGTTAAAGCCATCTTATATCAATAATTTAGAATTAGGATATACTTATAACAGCAAATTTTCTGCAAGTATTTATTATTTAAAACTAAAAAATGGTTTCGGTCAATTCTCTTTATTAGATGGAATTTCACAAATCGGGACTTATCTTAATTATTATGACAATAATTTTTATGGATTTAATGTTTCTTATACCGATAAATTTTTCAAATTTTGGGAAACAAGTCTTTCATTAAATGGGTCGTTAACCGATTCTAAAGTCTACAATATTGAAGCTCAACCACAAAAAGGTCATTCTGTAAGTTATTCTTTTAACAACACATTTACTTTAAATAAAAATAAGACGTTATTCTTTTTTCTAAACTACAGCCAGGATTTACCTTACAAAAACGTGAATTCTTCTTTCCATAATTTTTCAAATTTAAATTCAGGGATTAAGATTTCTCTCATGGAAAAGCAGCTTCAAATTAACGCTACAGTAACCAATATTTTTGCTCAAAAGTATCGTGGAGACATGTATTTCAGTGATAACAGCCAACATTTTAATAATTATTGGGATGGAAGAGGTTTCCGCTTAAGTGTAAATTATATATTAGGAAATAATAAAAAGAAAGTCAGTACAAAAAGCATCAATTTTGAAGAAAAAGACAGAGCACAGTAAAGTTTTGTAACAAATGAGATTTTTTATCGTCTAACTGAATAGATTTACTCACATTATGAAGAAAACTTTATTTACTCTCTCACTTTTAGGTTCAGTTTTAAGTTTTGCACAGGAAACTAAAGACAACAAAGAAACCAACGAAAAAGAAAAACAAATTGAAGGCGTTGTCATTACTAAAACTAAAAAAGCCGTTGAGCAAAAAGCCGACCGTACAATTTTTGATTTTTCTGAGCAACCAAGCTTAAATTCAGGATCACTGATGGAAGGTGTGAAAAAACTTCCGGGTTTGGTGGTTTCCGATATGGTGGGAATGATGTATCAGGGAAAACCATTGGATGTTTATATGGATGGCCGTCCTTTGAATATTTCCAGCAACGAACTGAATGCATTTCTTGAAGGAATGCCAGCAAACTCTGTTGAAAGAATCGAAATTATTACGCAACCCGGAGCAGAATTCCCTGCAACTTCAGGAGGCGCTATTTTAAATATTATTACCAGTAAATCAGCAAAAAATTACCTTACTGCAGTTTACAACGGAGGTTACCGTTTTTCCAGCTACGATAAATACAGAAGTAGATTTAATAATTCCATTGCATTAAATTCAAGAAATAAATGGTTTGGATGGCAAGTGAATCTTGGACAGTATTATCGTGAGAGTTTATCTCTTTCTGAATTTGACAATTTAAGTAGAAATAATTCTAATTCTTTAGGAAGAACGTATTACATGAATTCTGCTTTCACTTTTGAACTTGGAAAAGACAGATTGTTGTTAAACTACGACATCAATCATAGCAATGGAGGTTCGTCAATTGTAACAGATGAGTTTCTAAACGGAGTGACAAGATCTAATTTTACGAGTGATTCTAAAGGTTTAAGACAAGAAGTTGCAGCAACGTATCAGAAAAAATTTGACGATAAAAACAAGAAGCTTGATTTTAAAGCGATTTATTCCAACAATGATTCAGAGTTTAATCAGTTTGGTGAAAAATCATTAGACAATTCATCTTTATTCAATTCATATAATTTCAGAATTGATTATTCTCAGCCTTTGAAAATTTTGGATGAAGGAAAAATGAGCTTCGGAGGTTTATATGATCAGCAAAATTTTGAAACCAAAAACAGAAGCATTGTCAATCTTGATTATACAAGACAGACAACTTCTGCCTATTTAGAATTTCAGGCAACTTTGAAAAAATTTGATTTCATTGCCGGAGCACGAGCTGAAAACTATGACATTACTGGAATTACAAGATACTATGACAAAAACAATGTTTTAAAGGAGGACAATTTAAATCCATTCAAAAAGTTTAAAGTTTTTCCAAATGCAAGTGTGCAGTATAATTTAATGAAGCAGCTTTTTGTGAATTTAAATTACAACAAGAAAATCAGCCTTCCGAGTGTATCTCTTTTGAATCCCAATAATAATACACTTTCAACTGAAACACTTACATCAAACGGTAACCCAAATCTACAACCAACAATCTATGACAATGCAGAAATCAAGATCAGCGCATTCGACTATGCTTATATTGGTTATAACACAAGTTGGGTGAAAAATCAGATTGTACAGAAAGTTTCGAGGGAAGGAAATTTGATTAAAAACGAACAGTTACAGGTTAATAGTATCCGAACACACAATTTCAATTTTGGAATGCCGATTCCTTTTATGCTTTTCACCACACCTTTCAGCGAGCTGATGAAATTTAATGTAAACCCTGATAAGATGAACTTATTATATGTTTATACAGGATATCAGATTCAGGAAATGCCGGATATTAAATCTAAAGGATTTTGGGTTTTCAGTTTGATGGGGCAGTTTATTCTTCCGAAAGACATCAGACTTCAGGCGAATTATAACGTAATACCAAAAGGAGGAAATTTCTATTATTTTGAAATTGAAAAACCACTGAACAATGCTTTTGATATAACGGTATCTAAAAAATTTATGAGCGATCGCCTAAATCTTTCGCTCTATGCAAGAGACATTTTTAATCAGAATAAAAGTGTGATTGTGGCAAATTCTCTAGGTGGAAAAGTATTTACATCAAATAAATTCGACAGCAGAAGTTTCGGTGTTTCGGTGAATTATAAAATTCCAACTAAAAATAAACTCGCAAAAGAAGACCCTAATATGATCAAGCAAACCACTCAAAGTGAAAATAACGGTGGAATTTTGCAACAGTAAATTTATATAAAAGAAATCGGCTCTAAAATTTTTAGAGCCGATTTTTATTGGAAATTATAAATTAAAACTTATTTCTTTATAATTTTATGTGAAGATCTTGAACCATCTTTATAATCTAAAGCAAGAATATACATCCCCTCTTTTAGATCTGATAAATTGATTGTAGATGAAACATCATTAAATGATTTTAAAACTCTTCCAGAGATATCAATGACTGAAATAGATTTCACATTTTCAACATTATCGATATTAATAACATCCGTAAATGGATTTGGATAAATTCTCAGCTTATTTTTAGCCACAACATCTGAAGTTCCTAAAGCTTTAAGCTCATAAGAAAGATTATCTATTGACAAACTGTTTGCCGGTGTTCCCGGATTTTTCAATGCTAACTGAGTTACACCCGCTGGAAGAACAGGAATATCAAATGAAAAAGGATACGTTGTATTTGTAGTCGGAACGCTAAATGTTGTCATTTCAACAAAATTATTCGAAGCATCCACATATCCTACCTGAAGAATTCCATTTGCAGTAACAGACGCTTTCGCATCAAATTTCAATTTATATTCTCCAGACTGCAATGTAGACATAGGTGGTAAAGCTACATAGGCAATACGTGCTCCCGATGTCCATAAATAAAGAGTATTACTTCCGGTAATCGTCGTGCTATTTGAAATATGGCCACCATTTGTCGTTCCCAGATTTGTCCAGCAAATAGGTAAAACTCCGGCATTTCCATTAGTTGTTCCTGTATATCCTTCAAATCCTTCAAAATAAGACCCCGTTAAAGTATTACATTGTGTAGCGAAATTAGTAACAGAAGTCCAAGCACTTTTATCAGAAGAACTACAACTCGATCTTACCCAAACGTAATAATTAGTAGAATTTTGCAAAGAACCTAATGGAGTTGACAACCCCGGAACATTGCTAACATTTGGAGTAGTAGATGACGTAGGTGCAGTATTGGTAGTTGAATAATAAACATCATAACCATTTGCGGGAGCAATTGTAGGAGCTAACCAGTTAACTGTTGCAGTAGAGGTTGTAATACCATTAACATTTACTCCATTCGGAATCCAACACGTAGGTGGAGTCCAGGTATATGTAAATCCTGCAACCGGCATCCCAGGAGTAGCATTTGTAGTATGGGAAGCTTGTGTGCTACTGTTTGCTGTTCCAACACCAGAAGCCATAAAATCTAAAGTCGCTGCATTGAGCCTATTATTAAAATCTGCATTGGTAGCACCTCTTAAACCAATTTGAGCTGTTGTAGAAGCTCCAGTTGTTCCAACTAAAAAAGCCCCACTATCGTAAACCATTTTGATTACATTAGAAGTTTCCTGCAGTCTTATTTGGAAAGAAAATGCATACGCTGCAGTAGTAGAAATAGAATAAGCAGGTCTAAAATTCTTCCACTGGATAACCACTTCTCGGTTAGGAGCAGTTCCAACGGTTTCCCAACTGATATTTCCTGTTACACTGTTGAGGTCAAAAACACTGTTGAGATCTCGTCCCCACGCAGAAACAGCTCCATCATAAGTAGCTGTATTTGAAATAGGAGTAATATTTGTGGAAGTTGGAGCAGTTGCTCCAAAAGTTACAAAACCATTTGTTGTTACATTTAAAGAGCTATATGAAGTAGCATTAAATGTAAAATTAAACGGAAGTGTCACCGCATAAACATTACTGTTTAGACTCGTAGTAGCAGTGTTTCCAGTTGCAGTTTCTAAGACCGTTCCGGTAATCGGAGAATAAGTTCCTGTAGATTGTGCAACACTATAGGTGCTGACTTGGGCATTGATCGCATAACCCGTGGATAGAAATACGAAGACCCCTAACTTTTTAAGAGCAGAAGCTGTTTTTGATTTTGAAAAAAATTGGTAAAAATTCATCATATTATTAATTTTAGAATGTCTTAAATATACTCAATATTAAATTCATATTAATAAAAACAAAGGCAAAACAATAAATAAATTTTACAAATACAATCAAAAACCTGTATTAATCGCAATTCAATCAAATTAAAAAAAATACCGAATTCTATAGAATTCGGTATTAAATAAAATATTTTTTGATTTATTTTTTTAATTTCTTGGATTGATTATAATGAACCATCTTTCATTTTAAGAAACTAATTAAAAAGAAACATATATTACCCTTCACAAGCCCGCCAAATCGCATCATTCTGCGGAACTGGAGCAACAATTTCTACAGTTTCCTTTGTAACAGGATGAATAAACTGAAGCTTTCTTGCATGAAGATTAATTCCGCCATCAGGATTTGAACGAGGAGCTCCATATTTCAAGTCTCCCTTAATCGGAACTCCAGTTTTTGATAACTGTGCTCTAATTTGATGATGTCTTCCGGTTTCTAAATCAATTTCCAGCAAAAGATAATTATCTAAAGTTTTGATGATGTTATAAGTAAGAATTGCCTCTTTAGCTCCTTCAGTAGCTTTAGTAAAAACAATAGCCTTATTATTTTTCTCATTCTTTTGTAAAAAATGAACCAATCTTTGACTTTGCGGAATCATTTCTTTAGCAACAACCGCCCAATATGTTTTTTTGATTTCTCTGTTTTTAACCATTTGCGTCAAACGAGAAAGTGCTTTCGAAGTTTTAGCATAAATGACCAATCCAGAAGTTGGCCTGTCAATACGATGAACTAAACCCAGAAAAACATTTCCGGGTTTATTATCTCTTTTTTTGATGAAATTTTTGATGGACTCAAGTAAAGGTTCGTCGCCGGTTTTATCTCCCTGAACGAGTTGCCCCACTTTTTTATTAATAACTAAAAGATGATTGTCTTCATAGACGATTTGTTCCTCCATAATTTACTGACGATACTGAGATCTGCTGATAAAAGAAATAACAACTCCCCCTAAAAGGCCAATCGTTTTAATAATATTTAAACTTGAATTAACTGGTAAAAAAGCTCCAACAATACACAAACCTGCCGCTGCATACATTGGATACATAAATTTAGGATTCGTCAACATCAACATTCTTCCCTGAACAATAAAACTGATTCCTATTAAAATATAAAATAATCTTGCAGAAAGAAAATAATTAATGTCTCCCGGGAAAATTTTAAACCATCCTACTGCAAGACAAATAATTGCCAAAATGGAGATGATCCCTTGTGCGGTTTGTAAATTATTTCTCATTAATAACTTTCATTTTGATTAGGAAAATCAGCACCTTTCACATCTTTTACATATTGTGAAACTGCTCCTGTAATTTCTGTATATAAATCTAAATACCTTCTTAAAAACTTCGGTGAAAATCCTTTGTTCATCCCTACCATATCATGATATACCAAAACCTGTCCGTCACAATTAGCTCCGGCTCCGATTCCGATGGTTGGGATAGAAATACTTTCAGTCACTCTTTTCGCCAAATCAGCTGGAATTTTCTCAAGAACAACTCCAAAACAGCCCAATTCTTCAAGCAATTTCGCATCGTTAATTAATTTTTCAGCTTCAGCTTCTTCTTTAGCTCTTACTTTATAAGTTCCGAATTGATAAATCGATTGTGGCGTTAATCCCAAATGTCCCATAATAGGAATTCCGGCATTGATGATTTTCTTAATTGATTTTGAAATTTCTTTACCACCTTCAATTTTAATTGCATGAGCTCCACCTTCTTTCATCATTCTTACTGCAGATTGCAAAGCGATATCCGGATTACTTTGGTAGGTTCCAAAAGGAAGATCTGCAATCACCAAAGCTCTGTCGGTACCTCTTACAACACTTTGCGTATGATAAATCATTTGATCTAAAGTGATTGGAAGCGTCGTTTCAAAACCCGCCATTACATTTGCAGCAGAATCACCAACAAGAATAGTATCTACACCTCCTGCATCAACCATTTTAGCAGTTGTAAAATCGTAAGCAGTAAGCATTGTTATTTTCTCCTTGTCGAATTTCATTTTACGCAAGGTTTCGGTCGTAACTCTTTTAATTTCAGAATGAACAGACATATTCTTTATGATTGTTTTAAAGTTAAAAAGTCGGCACTGGGCCGACTTATATTTATTTTGAATTTTATAAAACTACGTGTCCTAGTTTCATTAATTTGTCGTGGTTAAGAATTTTGATATTTCTACCGTCTACTTCGATGAGCTGATCTCCTTTAAACTCAGAAATCAAACGGATTGCACTTTCTGTAGCCGTTCCGATGATATTGGCGATTTCTTCTCTTGTTAAAGAAATCTTGATAAAACCTTCAGGATCTGTACCTAATTTTTGTTCCAGAAGAATAAGAATTTCTGCCAATCTTTCACGTACCGTTTTTTGAGCCAAGAAAGTAATCGTATTGGAAGACTCTCCTAATTCGTATGAAATTTTCTGAAGCATGATGAAAGAAAGTTGAGGATCTACCTCCAATAAAGACATAAAAATATCGGCTGGAAGAAATGTACATTCTACATCCGTCATTGCTTCAGCTTTTGCCTGAAAATTTTCACCACAAAGCAAAGCTCTGTAGCCGATGATATCGCCTTCCTTTATAAATCTTAAAATCTGATCTTTTCCAAAAGATCCGGACTTCGATAATTTAGCAGCTCCTGTTTCCAAAAAATAAACTCCTTTCGGAATTTCACCATCATCAAAAATGATGTCATGTTTCTGAAAAGTCAGTTTCTTTTTAGCATTAATGTATCTTTCAAAATCAGTATTGGAAAGCCTCTCTTTGAAGGATTTATCGTTAAAAACCCTGGCAAATCTTTCTTCAATAGCAATCTGTTGTTCCTGCGACATTCTTATATGACATTTGTCACAAAAATAGAACATTTTAAATCGATAAACAAAAAAAAAATGTTATAATTTTGTGTCTCAATAATTTATGAAGGTGAGCGAGAACTGTTTTCATTGCGGACAAGGGATAGAAAAAGAAAGAATTTCTTTTGACGAAAAAATTTTCTGCTGTACCGGCTGCAAATCTGTTTATGAAATCTTAAACATCAACAATCTCAGCAATTTCTATGAATTAAATAAGAATGCAGGAATAAGACCTGATGAAAATTCTTCGCAGTTTGATTATCTCGATACTCCCGAAATTTTCGACAGAATTACAGATTTCTCAGAGGGAAACACAAGTTTAGTCACATTTAGAATTCCAGTAATCCACTGTTCATCTTGTATCTGGCTTTTAGAAAGTCTTCATACTTTACACGAACACATTCATTATTCTCAAGTTAACTTCACAAGAAAAACCTTACAGGTTTCATTCAATCATAACGAATTAAAATTAAGCGATTTAGCTAAATTTTTAACGAATCTTGGTTACAAACCTGCTATCAATCTTGAAACTGCTGACAAAAACGAAGATAATTTAGATAAATCTTTGTTGGTAAAACTGGCAATTGCCGGATTTGCTTTCGGAAACGGAATGTTTTTAGCCTTTCCGGAATATATTGGCGGTGAAGATTTCTGGATGGAGCATTATAAAGGTTTATTCAGAATTTTGATGTTCTTACTTTCTGTTCCAGTTGTATTTTATTCTGCTTCAGATTATTACAAATCAGCTTGGTATGGTTTAAAAAATAAAATCGTCAACATTGATGTTCCGATTGTTTTGGGAATTTTTGTTTTGTTTGGACGAAGCATTTACGAAATTGCGACCGATTACGGACCTGGATATTTTGACACCTTGTGTGGACTTTTATTCTTCATGCTTTTGGGGAAAATTTTCCAAAAAAGAACATACAGCTCGCTTTCTTACGACAGAGATTACAAATCTTTTTATCCGATTGCAGTGACTAAAGTTGATTTTCACGGAAAACAGGAAAATATTCTACTTTCTGAAATCAAAATCGGAGACAGAATTTTAGTTAGAAATCAGGAAATCATCCCCGTTGATGCTGTTTTAATTAGCGGAAAAGGAAATATTGACAATAGTTTTATCACGGGTGAAAGTGAAAGCATTTCTAAAAATCCGGGAGATAAAATTTTCGCCGGCGGAAAACAGATTGGCTCTTCCCTTGAACTTGAAGTGATTAAAAATGTTGATCAGAGTTACCTTACCCAGCTTTGGAACAAAGAAGCTTTCAAAAAGCATGAAACCGGACTTGACACGCTTATCAACAACATCAGCAAGTACTTCACATTCATTATTTTAGGAATTGCATTGGTTGCAGGAATTTATTGGTATTTTATTGATTTGGAAACGATGTTCCAAGTTATTTCTGCAGTTTTGATTATTGCTTGTCCTTGCGCATTGGCTTTATCTTCCCCATTTACTTTTGGCCACATAATGAGAATTTTAGGTCGAAATAAATTCTATGTAAAAGATACTTTAACGATTGAGAAAATTGCCAAAGTAAACGCCTTAGTTTTTGATAAAACCGGAACAATTACGCACAGAAAAAAATCGAATATCAAATACCAAGGTTCTGAAATTCAGGAATTTGATTTATTAAATATTAAAAGTTTAGTTAAAAATTCAAACCACCCACTTTCTAAATCTTTATATGAATTTTTGGAAGTTCAGGATGATTATTTCCCTGTTGACAATTTTGAAGAAATTTCAGGAAAAGGTTATGAAGCGAGCGTAAGAAGCAATATTTACAAAATCGGTTCTGCAAAATACAATAATCAAGAGTCTAAAAATCTTGAAACTGCGGTTTACATCAGCAAAAACAATGAGTTTATCGGTAAATTTATTTTTAAAAATGAATACCGTGAAAACCTAAGCAATCTTTTCAAAAAACTTGTTAATTATAAGATTTTTATTCTGAGTGGCGACAATTCTTCTGAGGAAAATCAGCTGAAAGAAATCATTCCGAACTACAGCTCGATGGCGTTTAATCAAAATCCGGAAGACAAACTGAATTATATTAAAAATCTTCAGGATGAAGGTTTGAAAGTCATTATGCTTGGTGATGGACTAAATGATGCCGGAGCTTTAAAACAAAGCAACGTGGGAATCGCAATCTCTGACGACAGCAACAGCTTTACACCATCTTCAGACGTCATCATGAACGGTGAAAAAGTATCGCAACTTGATAATTATCTTAATGTTTGTAAAGGTTCGATTACGATTGTAAAACTGACTTTTTTAATCAGCTTTTTGTACAATGTTGTGGGATTATCGTTCGCCGTAACCGGAAATATGAGTCCACTTTTTGCAGCTTTAATTATGCCGGCAAGTTCGATTACCGTGATTTCTTTCACCACCATTTCAACATGGATTCTTGGGAAGAAATATTTCAAAAAACAGGCTTAAAAGCCCTTATTTAGACTGATTTTAAATTAGACAAAGCCGCTATTTCGTGATAATTGTCATTATTTTTCACTAATTTTGAACCCCGAAAATAGGTTAATTTTGTTGTCAGATGGATATTCTATATTTAATGATCTTATGCAGCGTTTCTTTGGCTGCAGTTTTCTTGGTTATTTTTATAGTAAACGCCAGAAAAGGACAGTTTGAAGATGATGAATCTCCAGCTGTGAGAATACTCTTTGATTCCGGTGAAATAAAGGATAAAAAAGAAACTGGCAACGAAAATAAAAAGGAAAAAGAGGATAATAATAAATTTGAAGAAAAAAGTGAATAGTTAATATGGAGACACAAAAGTTTAGTTATGACAACAATATTGTTCGAGCATTCCTTTACGCGACCATAGTTTTTGGAATTATCGGTTTCGTGTTTGGTTTGACGGCAGCATTGATGCTTTTCTATCCTGAGTTACCTGAGTTTTTGTTCGGAACTGACGATACAACAATCAACAGTTTGGCATCAGGAAACATACAAGGATTAATTAATACCAACGGTGCGTTAGGGTTTGGTAGAATAAGAATGCTACACACCAACACGGTAATTTTTGCATTTGTTTGTAACATTGTTTATGTAGGAGTTTATTATTCTACACAGAGATTACTAAAAACAAGAATGTATAGCGATACACTTTCTTGGGTTCATTTCTGGACTTGGCAAATCATGATTGTAGCGACTTTCATCACATTCTTTATGGGGATAAATACTTCAAAAGAATATGCTGAGCACGAGTGGCCAATCGACATATTAATTGCAATATCTTGGATTATCTTCGGAGTAAACATGATATTGACGATCAAAAAGAGAAGAGTAAGACACCTTTACGTTGCAATTTGGTTTTATTTAGGAACTTGGGTAGCGGTAGCGATGCTACACATCTTCAACAACCTTGAAGTACCTTTATCATTCTCTGGATGGAAATCTTATTCAGCATATGCAGGGGTAAAAGATGCTATCGTTCAATGGTGGTACGGTCACAATGCAGTTGCATTCGTATTGACAACTCCAGTTCTTGGTTTGATGTATTATTTCTTACCAAAAGCAGCAGACAGACCTGTATTCTCGTATAAACTTTCGATTATTCACTTCTGGTCATTAATTTTCGTATATATCTGGGCTGGTCCTCACCACCTTCAGTATACAGCATTACCAGCATGGGCTCAAGCGGTGGGAACAGGTTTCTCAATCATGCTAATTGCTCCATCTTGGGGAGGAATGCTAAACGGTCTTCTTACTTTAAGAGGAGCGTGGGATAAAGTAAGAGAAAATCCTATTCTTAAATTCTTTGTTGTTGCAGTTACTTGTTATGGTATGGCAACTTTCGAAGGACCTTTATTGGCAACAAAAAACATCAACAAAATTGGTCACTTTACCGACTGGGTAATTGGTCACGTTCACTTAGGAGCATTAGGATGGAATGGTTTCATGGCATTCGGTGTTATCTATTACTTGGTACCAATTATGTGGAGAACCAAAATCTGGTCTGTAAAATTAGCAAACTGGCATTTCTGGTTGGGTACTTTAGGAATTATTTTCTATGCTGTACCAATGTATATCGCTGGATTTACACAAGGGTTAATGTGGAAACAATTTAATCCTGATGGAACTTTATTGTGGAAAAACTGGTTAGATACTGTTACTGCAATTATTCCTTACTATAAATTAAGATTCTTAGGAGGTTTATTCTATCTTTCTGGAGGTCTGTTATTAGTTGTGAATGTTTATAAGACAATTAGAAAAGGATCATTCCAAAAAGAAGTTCCTGCAGAAGCTCCGGCTTTGGCAAATATCAGCAACAAAAGAAAAGAAGGAGAAGGATTCCACCTTTGGTTGGAAAGAATGCCGATGCTATTAACAGTAATGTCATTGCTTACTATTTCAATAGGAAGTATGGTAGAAATCATTCCTACTCTATCTCTTAAGAAAAGTGTACCTACAATCTCTGCGGTGAAACCATATTCACCATTAGAATTGGAAGGTAGAGATTTATATATCCGTGAAGGTTGTAACGCTTGTCACTCTCAGATGGTAAGACCATTCAGAGACGAGATTGTAAGATTTAACGGTAAAAACGGACAGTACTCTAAAGCAGGGGAATTCGTTTACGACAGACCATTCTTATGGGGTTCTAAGAGAACAGGACCAGATTTGCACAGAGAAGGTGGTAAAAACCCAAGTTCTTGGCATTACAAACACATGTATAACCCAAGATCTACGTCTGCAGGTTCTATCATGCCTCGTTATCCTTGGTTGATTTCAAACAATTTAGACAGATCTAAAATGGTTGATAAAATCAAGTTTATGAAGAGTACTTACGATGTACCTTATACAAAAGCTCAAATTGACTCTGCTGATAAGTGGGCAGATAATCAAGCAGCAAAAATTGTAAAAGACATTTTTGTAGAAGCAGCTGACTTAAAAGATGCTTATGCAAAAAGACCTAAAGGTGAACTTGAGAAGAAAGAAATCATTGCTTTAATTTCTTATTTACAGAGATTGGGTACAGATATCAAAACGACAGAAATAAAAACAGCTAGTAATAACTAAACATTAAAAGCGTAAGATGATTCCTCAAAACTTTAAAGACATATTATCCAATACCGACAATGCAGGTTTTTACCAAACATTGGCTCTGATATTCTTTATGCTGTTTTTCGTTTCTCTTATTATATATGTTTTTAGCAGGCCTAAAAAATATTATAAAGAAGAAGAGCATGCACCTCTTGAGGATGACGAAGATGATTTTAATTTAAAAAATTAAACAATTATTATGAAACAAAGAACACCGGTTGTTGTAAACATCTTGATAATAACAGTATTATTAGTAATATTTTATTATTTATTTGTTCAGAGCTACTCGTTTTTAGCTTCACCATATTTCTGGGGAACAGTTGTGATCAGTGCAATTTTAGCATTCATTCACAGTGCGATTGGAGATTTAATTGAAAACAATAAGTTCAAAAAACTATCTGTTGAAGAAAAATCTGCTTATCTTAACGAAAAGAAAATTCCTTTTTTAAAGAGACAATATGACGCAGCTTTCAAAAAGCAATCTGATTCTCACGAAAAAGACATCTTAATTGACCACGGTTTTGATGGAATTATGGAATTAGACAATCAATTACCAAAATGGTGGTTAGGTTTATTCTACTTCGGAACTGTATTTTGTATCGTTTATATTTGCGCTTATGCATTTACAGATTTTGCTCACCCAATCAGTGAGTATGATAAAGAATATAAAGAGCAAATGGCGGCAATTGAGATTTTTAACGAAAGTCAGCCACCTGTAACAATTGAAACAGCTGTATTCTCTGAAGATAATATCGCAGCAGGTGAAGAAATTTTCAAAAGCAACTGTGTATCTTGCCACTCAGATGGTGGTAAAGGTGGGATTGGTCCTAACTTGACAGATAATTTCTGGCACAACCAACCTGAGAAAACATTATTTAAAAACGTATTCCATGTTGTTGAAAATGGTGTAACTGGAACAGCGATGCAAGCTTGGGGTAAAAACGGAGTTTTAACAGGTACAGACATCCAAAATGTTGCAGCTTATGTTTACTCAATCAATCAGATGAAAAAACCAATTACTCCTGCAGAAGGCGGTGCACCTCCATACGGTGACGAAGCTCATTGGGAAAAAAAGTAATTTAAAAAAAATAGAAAATATATGAAAAAACATAATTTGTTATTAGATAAAAATAGTAACGAATTATGTTTTTTCTTTTTTAAAACCTAGAATAAAATGTCAAAAATAGATGAAGACATCGCTCGTGGCGGACAGGGACAGGTTTTAGACCCTGAAACCTATAGAGATTCTATAGGCACAATGGAACAATCCGGAAAAAGAAAATGGGTTTTTCCAAAGAAACCAAAAGGTAAATACACCAACAAAAGAGAATTAGTAAGTTACATTCTTCTCATTATCTACTTTGCTGTACCATTTATCAAAATTAATGGAAATCCGTTTTTTTTGTTTAATGTAATCGACAGAGAGTTTTTCATTGCAGGACAGCCTTTTTATCCTCAGGATTTCTTTATCCTTACTTTAGGCGCTATTGCTTCTCTTATATTCATTATTATTTTTACGATAGCATTCGGAAGAATTTTCTGCGGGTGGATTTGCCCTCAGACAATTTTTATGGAATCTGTATTTCGTAAAATTGAATTTTGGATTGAAGGAGACCGTAACAAGCAAATGAAGCTGGACAGACAAGAATGGGACAGTGAGAAAATTTGGAAAAGAAGTTTGAAATGGTCAGTTTACGTTGTGATTTCACTAATCATTACACACTTCATGTTTATGTACATTGTGGGTTACGAACAAGTAATCCAAATTGTATCAGACGGTCCGTTTGCGCATACAACAAATTTCATAGTAATGATTCTTTTTACCGCAGCATTTTACTTTGTATTTGCGTGGTTCAGAGAACAGGTTTGTACTTTGGTTTGTCCGTACGGAAGGTTACAAGGTGTTTTAATTGATAAGGAAACCATCAACGTTTTTTATGATTTTAAAAGAGGTGAAAATCGTTCCAAATGGAGAAAAGGTGAAGACAGAAAAGCAGCCGGAAAAGGAGATTGTATCGATTGTTATCAATGCGTAGTGGTTTGTCCGACCGGAATTGATATCAGAGACGGGCAACAATTGGAATGCGTCAACTGTACTGCTTGTATCGATGCCTGTGATGAAGTGATGGAGAAAGTGGGGCTTCCAAAAGGATTGGTAAGATATGCTTCTGAAAAAGAAATCGAAACAGGAACTCCATATAAATTCACAGGAAGAATGAAAGGTTTTGCAGTCGTTTTAGTTTTTCTGGTAGGATTTTTAGGATTCTTACTATACAACCGTGGCGAAATGGAAGCAAAATTCATCAAACCTGCAGGAAGTACATTCTTTGTAAGAGACGGAAAAATCATCAACACTTACAATTATACTTTCCTGAATAAAACCAACGACAAGAAAATCGTTACCATTAAAGTAATTGATCCTGCTCATGCCGAAATAGGTTTCAGTGCATCCAGCAAAATTACAGTTGACAGAGATAAAATTTCAAAAGGAACCATCAACATCAGCTTTCCGGAAGCCGAAATGAGTTTATCTAAACAAAACATCACGATAGGAGTTTACGACATGAAAGGTAACTTGATCGACTCGTATCAAACCTATTTTGAAGGTCCTTTTAAATTACAGTTTTAAATATTTTAAGTTTTACATTATGAAAAATTTCACTTGGGGACACGGCGTATTTTTAGCACTTGCCTCTTTTATCATATTTATTTTATCGATGTTGTTCTTATTTCCAAACGGACAAAAAAACTCCGAAATGGTGACCGAACATTATTATGAAGAAGAACTTCAGTACCAATCAGTAATCGATGCTAAGAAGCGTGCAGATGATTTGGCTGAAAAACCGGTATATTCTCAATCTCCGACAGGAATTAAATTAACTTTTCCTGAAGACATCAACAATTCAAATTCTAAAATCAGCTTTGTTTTAAACAGATCAGATGACCAGAATTTAGATGTAAAAAGAAAAGAA
Source organism: Chryseobacterium formosum (assembly GCF_026460885.1). Classification (GTDB taxonomy): domain Bacteria; phylum Bacteroidota; class Bacteroidia; order Flavobacteriales; family Weeksellaceae; genus Chryseobacterium; species Chryseobacterium formosus. The sequence goes on along the minus strand of NZ_JAOVZW010000001.1, from coordinate 588,333 downwards.
ACATTAGACGCTACTCGTTCATTCACAATACCAAAAACAGTTTTAAAAAATGGAAATTATACCTTAAGACTGATGTGGACAAAAGATAAAGTTGACTACAGACTCGACTATGATGTGATATGGAAATAGCATTGATTATATCTGCAATTGGTTTAGGTTTCGCATCCGGTTTTCACTGTATCGGAATGTGTGGTCCCATTGCGTTATCAATGGGTTTAACCAAAAAGCAGGCAACCAATTATTATCTTCAGAATCTTACTTATCAGTTCGGAAGAATTTCTACTTATGCTTTTTTGGGAGCTGTTTTAGGAATTATCGGACAGGGATTTGAAATGGCAGGTTTTCAACAATATCTTACGATTGGAGTAGGAATTTTATTGATTATCATGGCATTATTTTCATTTGGCGGAAAAGATTTTGCTTCAAAAATTCCTTTCATCTCAAAATTTCTTTTTAAAGTTAAATCTAACTTAGGAAGATTACTACAAAAAGCAGATTACCGCTCAAGATTCACTACAGGAATTTTAAACGGATTTCTACCATGCGGAATGGTTTATATGGCATTAACGGCGAGTCTCGCAAGCGGCGGAATTTGGCAAGGTGCTTCCTATATGGCTTTATTTGGGTTGGGAACACTTCCGTTTATGTTTACAGTTGTTTTGGTCGGAAATTTAATTAACCAGTCTTTCAGAATTAAAGTGTTAAAATTTGTTCCTGTTGTAATGATTATCCTTGGTGGATTGTTTATTCTAAGAGGTCTTGAACTCGGTATTCCTTACATTTCTCCGCCATCGGAAGCAATGAAGGTTTCCCCGGAGCATGATATTAATTGTCATAATACAGACCCGAATCATAAACATAATCCGGCAACCTGTCATTAATAAATAATTTTTATGAAACTTAAAATTAGTTTTTTATTTATAATTCTGTCTCAATTTTTTATCTCTCAACAGGGAAAAATAATTAACAATCAATCGACTGCTTTTGAAATTTCAAATAAAAATGAAAAGATAGAATTTATGGTCGTTGATACCGAACTGAAAGATAAAAAGCCTATTTTTCTTTGGTGTCAAGGTTCACTTCCCTATCCGCTTTATGTGAATTCAAAAGAAGAAGGAATTTGGATGATTGGCGGCGGAATAAGCAATTTTGACATTTCCACCATCGTTAAGTATTATCACCTTGTGGTAATCGCAATGCCGGAAACACCATTAATTGCTGATGAAAAAGACATTAATGAATCTTATTGGTATTTTGGAAATTCTAAAAATAAAAATGAACCAACTATTGAATTCCAAAAAGCAGATTATCTGGAAAACTATGTCAACCGGGCTCAGAAAGTATTGAAATTTCTAAATAAACAGAAATGGGTAGATCATTCGAAGTTGATTGTAGCTGGTTCTTCCCAAGGTTCAAAAGTGGCCACTAAAATTGCTATTGCTAACAAAAATGTGTCTAAACTCGGACTATTTTCTGCTAATCCTTTTGGAAGAATTGACCAAATGATTAGAGATTACAGAAAAGATGCAGAACAGAACCGTATTTCATGGGAGAAAGCTGACAAAGAAATCGAGAAAGAATATCAAACATTACGTGATGCTTACAATCCCAAAAAAGTGGAAGAAAATCCTAATTTATTAGCTTGGAAATCCTTTTCTGTTCCTTTATTGGATGATTGGTTAAATTTCAATAAACCTATTTATATCGCTTACGGAACTCATGATATTGCAAGTGATTTGAATGATATAGTTCCACTCTTTTTTATCAGAGAAAACAAAAATAATCTGACGCTGAAAAGATATTTAAACCTCGAACACAATTTCTTTGAAGTGGAAAACGGAAAAACAAACCATGACAAACCGCATTGGGAAGAAGTGATGGATGATTTTGTGAAATGGACGTTGAAATAAATGATTTTAAAATATAAAGCCACAATTTAAATAACTTTTCAAAATATTTTACCAATCAAAGCGACTTATAAATCTTCAACTTTAGATGTCCAAATTAGTTTCTTAGCTATAGCTATTAAAAAAGTCACCCAAAATGGATGACTTTAAAATATTTAAAATGTGAGAAAATTAATTAATCAATTCAAATCTCGCATACTCAGCGATTTTCTTAGGAAGCTTAATTCCTTCTTCCGTTTGGTTATTCTCAAGCAAAGCTGCCATAATTCTCGGTAATGCCATTGCAGAACCATTCAGAGTATGAACCAACTGAGATTTTCCGTCTGTTTTGTAACGGCACTTCAATCTATTCGCCTGAAACGTTTCAAAATTTGAAACAGAACTTACTTCCAACCATTTTTCCTGAGCAGCACTCCAAACTTCAAAATCATAAGTCATTGCTGAAGCAAAACCTGTATCGCCACCACAAAGTCTCAATACTCTGTAAGGCAATTCAAGATCTTCTAAAATCCCTTTAATATGCTCTACCATTTCTTCTAAAACAGCATAAGAATTTTCAGGCTTTTCGATTCTCACAATCTCTACTTTTTCAAACTGATGAAGACGGTTCAGACCTCTTACATGAGCTCCGTAACTTCCTGCTTCTCTTCTGTAACATTGAGAAAAAGCTGTATTCTTAATCGGAAGATCTTTTTCATCCAACAAAACATCACGGTATAAATTCGTTACCGGAACTTCGGCTGTTGGAATTAAATATAAATCATCTGCATTAATATAATACATCTGCCCTTCTTTATCCGGTAACTGACCCGTTCCATAACCAGAAGCTTCATTTACAACGTGAGGTGGATTGACTTCAAGATAACCTGCATCAGTATTTTTATCTAAAAAGTATTGAACCAAAGCTCTCTGCAATCTCGCTCCTTTCCCGAAGTACACAGGAAAACCTGCTCCGGCAATTTTCACCCCCAATTCAAAATCAATCAAATTGTATTTTTTTGCCAATTCCCAGTGAGGAATTGCCCCTTCACCTAAGCCTTCTACATCATGAGACTGATAAATAATTTCGTTATCATCAGCAGAAACTCCTGCTTTTACCGATTCGTAAGGAACGTTTGGAATTTGATATAAAATATCAAGCAATGTTTTTTCGATAGCTTCCAATTGAGATTTCAACTCTGCGCTCGACTCTTTGAACTGTGCTGTTTTAGATTTGGATGATTCTGCTTCTTCTCTTTTTCCCTCTTTCATTAAAATACCAATTTCTTTGGAAATTTTGTTGATTTCGGAAAGTTGCGAATCTAATTCAAACTGAATTTTCTTTCTTTCTTCATCGGTAACGATAGCCTCGTCTACCAACTCAAGATTCTTGAATTGTCTCTTCTGAAGACCTTCTAAAACGCGTTCTTTATTGTCGCGCAAAAATTGAACCTGTAACATAAATTAGTTGTTGGGTGTTTGATGATGGGTGCTTGATGCTAAATTTGATAAGAAAATTGTTTAAAACTTTCATCATCATGCATCATACATCCCGCGATTGTGCAAATTTAAGATTATTTTATGATTGTAATCGTATTTGGTTGATCAGGAATTTTGGTGAAAACCTGTTGATTGTTGTAAAGTACCCTTGAGACTTCAAAAACATTGGCAGATGATCGGTAAAATATCACGAGTCTGTCTAAAACTACAGGAGCATTCTGTGTATCAGACAATTTTTTGATTAAAGAAACTTCCAGATCAGATTTATAGATTTTACTTCCATCTGCTGCATCTTCTACAAATTCTCTAGTCGCTCCAGAAATATATTCTAAATTATAAATCGAATCGATAATAACTTCTTTACGAGACATACTGATAGGAGCATCGTCTTTAGGCGCTAATTCGTCATTGAAACCTACTGTCGAGTAAGATCCAATCTTATTCGGAATCAACAAATTATTACCCGAAGCATCCTGAATATAGATGTTCATAATCTGATCGATTTTCTGCAGAGAATCTTCATCACTTCCGCAGCTGAAAAGTGTAAGCCCGAAAAGCATCAATAAGGGAAATAATTTCTTCATTACCACAAAGATAAAATATTAATGAAAAAAAAGTTTACTCATTTTCAAAATATTTCTGATACCAAAGTTCAAAAGTGACCAATTGCCAGATTTTCACGCAGTCATATTCATTTTTTTGATTATTCCACCACTCATCAATCACTTCAGAACTGAAAAAATTCCTCTTTTTTAAACTTTCTAAATTCTCTATAATAAAAGTTCTCACTTTTGGTTCAGTTTTAATGAAATGCGATAAAGGAAATGAAAATCCACGTTTTGGCATTTGTAAAATCTTGGAAGGAAGATACTTTTCAGCAACTTTTCTTAAAAGCGGTTTATTCTGAATTCCATTATAGCGTAATTTTTCAGGTAAAGAAGAAACATAATCGATCAAATCGTTACTCAGATAAGGATAACGGAATTCAACGCCATATTTCATAGCACTCAAATCGTCTCTGAAAACATGATGCGATGACAAAGAATATTTTATGTCATATTCAAAAAGTCCTTGATAATCCTTAGTTTCAGATAATTTTTTGTCTTTTAAATTGGTTTGAATTGAATTAAAAATATTTTTTCCAAAAACAGATTTAGCTTCAAATGGTTTCATTCCAACCTGACTCTGTCTGAAAAAATCAAGCATATCATCCTGAGAAAAATAGTTCTTAACCTTTTTTGAAAAATCATCTTTTGTAAAAATAAAATGACGGACAAAATTGAATTTTCTTGTTAAGAGCCACTTATTCAGTTTCAAAGAATGGGAATATCCCGCAAAAAGTTCATCGGCACCGTTTCCGCTTAAAACAACTTTAAAACCAAGATTCTTTGCGTATTCCGCAGCATTCATCAAAACTTCAAGACTGCTGTAAGGTTCTTCAAAATGCTGAATATTTTCTTTTAGTTGATCTAAAATTTCATCATCTGAAACTTTTTTAACATGATGTTCAATATCAATTTTTTCAGCTAACAAAGAGGCATTTTCAACTTCACTTTCAGAAAACTGATAAGAAATAGTGAATGCATTAATATCATTTTTAAAGGGTTTAGATTTAGCAGTAATCAGAGTAGAATCGATTCCGCCGCTCATCATACTTGTGACAGGAACGTCTGCAAAAAGCTGCTCTTTTACACTTTCAGAAAGGAGTTGATCGACTTTTGCAACCGCTTCTTCTTCCTTTACATTTTCATTTTTCTGAGAAGGAAAATTCCAATAAAATTGTTTTGATGTTGTTAAATCATTTAAATCTAAACTTAAAAAAGAGGCAGGTTCTAAAGAAAATATATTCTGAAAACACGTTTCCGCGGCTAATGTTGTCTGAAAAAGAAAATTGGTATAAACTCCATTCCAATTGACTTCAGGTTTGATGAATTCATTTTTCAGAATAGACTTTATTTCTGAAGCCCAAACTAAAATATGATCATTTTTAAAATAAAATAGAGGTTTCAAACCGATTCTGTCTCTTCCAAGAATAAGTTTCTGTTCATTTAAATCAATCAAGGCAATCGCAAACATACCATCGAACTTAGAAAACATCTCAATTCCCCACTCTTCGTAAGATTTTAGAATAACTTCAGTATCCGAATTGCTTTCAAACTCATAATTTAAATCTTCAAGTTCTTTTCTGATTTTTTTAAAATTGTAAATTTCACCATTGAAAGTGATGGTAATTTTTTCATCCTCGGAAAGCATCGGTTGATGACCTTTTTCAGATAAATCAAGAATCGAAAGTCTGCGAAAACCTAAAGCAATTTTTGAAGAAGCTTCATTTAGAACTGGAAAAGTTTCTTTGATTTTCTGAGTAGAATCATTTCCTGAAAAAGATTTACCATAAAAACCATCAGAAATCCAAAATCCTTCATCATCCGGACCTCGGTGACGGATTGCGTTATTCATATCTAAAATATTTTTAGAAGAAATTTCTTTCTTAAATGAATAATAACCGCAGATTCCACACATATTTTAAAGCTTTTTAGATTCGTAAAAATACGCAAACATCGGCAAAATACCTGATAAACCGAGACAGCCCAAAGTCACATACGAAACACCAAGCAAACCGTATTGTGGAATAATTAAATATAAACTTACAGAAGTGAGTAACAACATAAAAATTGAAATCACCAAATTCCAAATTGGTTTTCCGATTGAAGCAAGCATGTAGACAAATAAAACCCTAAATAAAAGCGATGCAACTGCTCCACAAAGAAGTATCTTGTAAATCTCTGTGCTCTTGTATTGTGAACCAAAAATTGACAGAATTTCATTTTCAAAGAAAAAACCAATTCCTAAAATGACAATACTCAGAATCGCAAAAAGCTTCCAGTAATTGAAAATAAAATGATATTGGTATTTTCTGTCTTTGTGATGCTGACAAAGTTTCGGATATTCGGTCTGCATAAAAATAAATCCTAAAACCAATATATTCATCGGAATCATTGAGCTCACTTTATAGTTTGCCACATCATGATCATTCATTAATAATCCGATAAAAAATATATCAAGGATAAAAACAAGTTCGCCGATTTGTGTAGTCAATGCTGTTGTCCAGGAAAATCGCCAGAATTCTTTTGTCGTAAAATCTTCAAAATGATACTTTTTTAAAGAAAAATTTAATTTAAAATTATAAAAAAACAGAAAGAATGGAGCGATACATAAACTTGCAATAAATCCTTTCATTCCTAAAAAATAAGTCATAGTGATTCCTAGAATCAGTGCAGAAATCGAAAGAAAAATATCAAGTTTGGCGAAAGACTGATTATCATGTTGAGCTCTGTATTCGGCTTTTTTTTGTTCGACAAGATAAATTCCTAAAAACCGAATGCTGAAAAGTCCGATGAGTTGTATTTTTGAAATTTCGTTCCAATAAAGCAACAACGCGGTTGAAAACATAATTATCGTGAGAATGCAATTGTAAATCAGACCGTAAGAAAATGCGTATCTAAATAAGTTGGTTTTAGATTCTTCATCTTTTAAAACAGATCCGAATCTTAAAACTCCTTGTGAAGCTCCAAAACCCAGAAATGCGAAAAAAATTGTCAGGAAATTTAATCCAAAAGTGACAGCTCCAAAATCTTCACTCTTTAAAATTCTTGCAACAAAAATAGTGAGCAGAAAAGCAGAAAGCCTTGAAATGAGAAGCGATGAACCAACCCAAATTCCTTTCTTTGCAATAAAATCCTGAATGAAAGCTTTCATGATTGCAGAACCTCACGATAGTTTTTATCAAATTTTTCTGAAATCGCTTTTTTACCAAAAGTTTCCACCGCATAAAGGTGCATTTCGTCGGTTGATGTAACTTCAGTTTTATATTGAAGATAGTTTTCTAATGCTTTATAAAGGCTCTCAGAATCTTCTTTTTCAATTAAAACACCAAATTTATCCGGAAAAAACTCTGAAATTCCACCAACATCAGAACTGAAAACAAATAATCCCACACTCATCGATTCACTGATCACACAAGGTTGATTTTCATACCTGCTGAATAAAACAAAAGCATCATGATTTCTCATTTTATTGGCTACTTCAGCATGAGAAAGTGTAGAAAAATAATTTATTTTACTGTCTAAATTATGTTCATTTATGAAATCAGCGATAGGTTTGGTGTCGCCATCACCGCCAATGGAAAGTTCAAATTCATATCCATTTTTATGCAGTTTCAGAAAAACATCCAAAATAGCCGGAATATTTTTCATGTAAGTCAGGCTTGATATATGGAGAAATTTAGCTCTTTTCCCATCATCATTTCTTAATTTAAAAACATCCGTATCTACAACGTTTGGAATTATTTCTATGGGCGTTTTTACCCCATTATTTCGTATTCCTCTTTCGAGTCTTTCACAAACCGGTAAAATTTTTGACGCATTATTACCAATAACTTTTGCAATAAAATTCCCCACGAAACCTAAAGAATCTGAGGCATTTTCCTGAAAAGCAGTCCAATGTTCGGTAATAACATACGGAATATTAAATTTTTTCTTCAAATACACCGCAAAAAGCATCGAGTTGTGCATTACGTTAGCATGAACAATATCTGGTTTTTTCATTTTTGAAAATCCTAATTGATAAGATTTCATGCGGCGGTAAAAATTCTGAACCGGATTTTTTGAATTTTTATAATAAACAATTAAGGTTCTGATCCCATTAATAATATTCTCTTCTACTCTATACTTTTCTTTCTGATAAAAATCTCCGATGGAATGCAATATTTCAACGTCGTTCAGAAGAGCTGCTGCTTCGGCATGACGTTGTACAAAATTCCCGTTTGTAGGCTCTACCTTACTTGGAAACCACGAAGAAACAAAGAGTATTTTCAAAAAAATTATTTTATCGTAACAGCCCAGCTTTTGTTAAATGGTAAAAGGAAGTTTCCTAAAAACTCAAGATAAGTATTTTTAGAAAAATCGAAAACTTCAATCTCTTTTGAGAGTTCACCGCTTCTGATTTGATTTTTAAATTCTATTAATTTTAAAGTTTTTACTTCACCATTTTCTACAAAACTGGCTTTCATTCTGTCGAACAACCCCAATTGGTAGTCTGCATCAATTTCTCTCATTATTTTACCTAAAGCATCGATACTGCATCCTGAAGCCATTTCTTTTTCTTCATCGACGCAGATAATGATAAACTGATTTTTTTCGATTTTAAATGATGAGGAAAGTGGTTTTCCGTGCGCTGCCCAACCTGCTAAAAAGTCGTATAATTTCTCGGTAATTACTTTTGCTTCTTTTGTAGTGAAAGGCCTTGAGGCAGGATATATGATAACTCTGTAATCGTTTGCTTCAACAATATTAGATTCTTCAATTTTCATTTTGCATAAATTAAAGTATAAAATTACGCAATTTTCCTGAGTTTAAAACCATCGTATTTTTTACCTAAAACATACAGAAGAACAATAAAAAGCAAGAATACAAATCCTAAAAAGAATCTCAAAGTACCACCATCAGGAAAGAAAACAAATTTTATATAAATATTTACAAAAAATAAAACTGCCAAAACTCTCATCCACATCTCTTTTGAAAAATAGAAAATCAAAAAAACCAAAATAGAAGAAATAAGCGTTATTTTTTTAAAATTAATCAATTTAAAAATCAGAATATCCCAATATTGTTTAAAAGTAAAATCTGCTTTTTCAGCTGATATAACAACTCTTCTTGAGATAAAACTGTCGTAAAAAACGTCTTTCCAACCCGGATAGTCATGTATTTTAATAATAAAAATATAGATTGAAGCAAGTAGAAAACCTTGTAAAATGAGATAATAATTGATTTTTTTTGACTCTATAAAATATTTATAAATAAAATGAACAAACAGAAAGCTCAATGCGAATAGAATATAATCGGGACGTATTAAAACACAGCACAGTAAAAAGAAAAATTGTATTAAACTGCTTCTTTTTTGCAATACACTTATTAAAAAAAGCATCATGAATACAAGCAAAAACATATCGGGTGTAGGATTTTCTGCCATTCCTCTCATAGCTGGAATCCACATTACGAAGAGAGAAAGAATCGGAGCGATAAAATAATTATCCGGAAATAAATATTTCAGAAATAAAAAAAGAAGAATCCCAGAAATAAAATAAGCAATAATATTGACCAACAGAACCGAAGTTGGTCCTGAAAAACCGCATTTATACAAAACATAAATTGCAGCATTAAAGCCTACTTTTATTTTATAGTAAGGAATTTGTTCAGAAAATGCACTGTAATTTTTCTCGAAAACTTTGTTGGGTAAATTTAAACCCACAATATCTTTGTACTTATATTCCGGAGCTTCACTTTTCATACTGGAATAAGTAAGCTCATGTACTTTTTGTGGATTATCCGGAAAATCCCAAGAATAAATACTGCCTAAATAACCCGGCATATCCCAATCGTAAACTCTATTTTGATAACAGGAATAAGTAAGAAAGCTTAATCCAATAATAAAAAAAAGAAAGGATAAACCCCATTTTAATTTCATAAACACAAGATTTATCCTTTCAGGAAAAAATTTTATAGATCTTCAGCTTCTGCTAAAAGTTCTACAATATCTTTTACTTCTACTTCATGGTTTTTATTGAAATGCTTCACCCCATCCGTTAACATCGTATTGCAGAAAGGACAACCTGTTGCAATTACTTTGGGCTCGAAAGATAAAGCTTCTTCAGTTCTTTCAATGTTGATGTCTTTATTTCCTTTTTCGGGTTCTTTAAACATTTGTGCTCCACCAGCTCCACAACAAAGACCGTTGGTTTTACAACGCTTCATTTCAATTAATTCGGCATCAAGTTTTTCCAAAAGTTCTCTTGGAGCTTCGTACTCACCATTTGCTCTCCCCAAATAACATGGATCGTGAAAAGTAATTCTTCTGCCTTTGAAAGTTCCGCCTTCAATTTTTAATCTGCCTTCATTCATCAATTGTCTCAAAAACTGAGTGTGATGAATTACTTCATAATTTCCGCCTAAATTCGGGTATTCATTTTTAAGCGTATTAAAACAGTGCGGACAAGCCGTAACGATTTTTTTCACTTCGTAAGCATTCAGAACTTCAATGTTTGTCATTGCCATCATTTGGAAAACAAATTCGTTTCCTGCACGTTTTGCGGGATCACCTGTACAGCTTTCTTCCTGTCCTAAGACAGCAAATTCAACTCCGATTTTATTTAAAATTTTACAGAAAGCTTTGGTTATTTTTTTGGCTCTGTCATCGAAACTTCCAGCACATCCTACCCAGAAAAGAACTTCCGGAGATTTGCCTTCCATTGCGTATTCCGCCATTGTTTTTATATTGAAATCCATATCAGTTTCAAATTTATCAATATAACAGTGTAACAGTTTACCATTGATTGTTACATAGTTACATTTTTACATTATTAGATTAATTAGTCTTTTGCCCAGTTCAGACGATCTGCCTGATTGTATTGCCAAGGTGCGGCATTGTTTTCTACATTGGTCATCATTAGGTTTAATTCCTGTGGCGCTGCAGATTGCTCCATTACCAAGAATCTTCTCATTTCGAAAATAATAGAAAGCGGGTCAAGCAATACCGGACAAGCCTGTGTACAAGCATTACAAGTGGTACAAGCCCAAAGTTCTTCTTTCGTGATGTAATCGTTCAACAACTTCTTACCGTCATCTTCAAATTTTCCGTTTTTATCGATGTTTCTTCCAACCTCTTCCAAACGGTCTCTCGTTTTCATTAAAATCAATCTCGGAGACAGTTTTTTACCTGTAATATTTGCCGGACAAACCGAAGTACATCTTCCGCATTCTGTACAAGAATATGCATTTAAAAGCTGAACCTGATTTAAATCAAAAACATCTTCCGCACCAAATTTCGACGGAGCTTCTTCTGCACCTTCAGCCGGAGCTGCGTAAGGATCTGCATTCGGATCCATCATCAATTTAATTTCTTTGGTAACCGATTCAAGATTATTAAACTTTCCGTACAAATCAAGATTTGCGTACCAAGTACTCGGAAAAGCAAGAATAATATGTAAGTGTTTAGAATAATAAAGATAATTCATAAAGAACAAGATTCCCACAAAGTGAAACCACCATGCTCCTCTTTCAACAACTTCTAAAAATATATTGTCGAAACTGAAAATCTCCAGAAACGGAACTAAAGTGATTTGGCTGATTGGAAAACTTCCATGCTCTGCCAAAACTCCTCTTTGCTGTAAAATAAAGTCTGAAGAATTCATCGTAAAGAAAGCGACCATTAAAGCAAATTCGATAATCAAAATCCAGTTTGCATCATTTTTTGGCCATCCGAAAAGTTCTTTCATTGTTAATCTTTTCACTCCATAAAAATTTCTGCGGATAAAGAAAAGTACAACACCAACAATCACTAAAAGTGCTAAAACTTCTAATGTTGCTGTGAAAAAGTTATAAAAAGTATGTCCGAAAATTGTTGCTAAAAAACGGTGAGTTCCGAAAATACCGTCAACAATGATTTCGATTAATTCAATATTAATAATTACGAAACCAACATACACAAAAAGGTGAAGAATTCCCGCAATAGGTCTTGCAGACATTCTGCTTTGTCCCATCGCAACTCTTGCCATAGTTTCCCAGCGTTCCGCTTTTCTGTCACTTCTGTTGATTTCTTTTCCTAATCTGATGTTTCTGTAGATTTTTTGAAGACTTTTTCCAAATAATCCGAAACCTGCAATAAGTAAAATCAGGAATAATACATTATCAAGATACTGCATAGTGTAGATTTAGTCTTTACTGTTCTTACCGAAAACTGAGAAATTAATGTATCTCTTAGGATTGGCTTTCATATCTTCAATTAAAGAATTTAAGTTGGTAGAAGCAGAATTCAAATTGTTGTACAACTGATCGTCTTTCATGATTTTACCTAAACTACCTTCACCTTTGTCAATTCCAGAAACTACACTGTTCAATTTACCAACAGTTTGATCCAAATTAGCAATTGTTTGATTCAATTGTTTTGTATCGATACTTTCTGCAAGATTTCCGTATTTATCTAAAGTAACTTTACCACTTTTCATGGTAAGACTTGCTTCATCCAAAACTTTCTGAAGCTTAGGATCGTTGTTTCCAACCAATTTATTTACACTTCCTGCAGTTGTTTCTAATGCACCAACAGTTTTGTTTAAATTATGAAGCAAAGCTTTGATTTCTTCTCTGTTTTGAGCATTCATCACCATGTTTGCATTTGCCATCAAAGAATCTACTCTATGCAAAACAGTTTGCAACTGATCTTTAACCGGACCAACCTGAGAAGAAAGACTGTTCATCATTCCCAATTTGAAAGCACCTTTCAAAGTATCTCCGTCTTTTGCAGTAGGACCGCCGTAAAAAAGATTTACTCTCATCTCTTTACCGCCCATTAAACTAGGTTCAAAAATCTCAAGATTGGAGTTTTTTGAAAATTCAAAATTATCATCAACAGTAATCTTAACAATAAAATGAATTTTTCCATCTTTAGAAGTTTGAGGAAGGATTTTGTCAACCTGTCCTACTTTCAAACCATTGATGGAAACTGGAGAAGATTGCGTTAAACCTTCCACATTATCATATTTTGCATAAAATATATTGTCGGTAGTAAAAAGGCTTCTGCCTTTCATAAACTGAAATAAAATCACGAAGCCAATAATGGCCAAAAGCGATATTAAACCAGCTTTTAATTCTTTACTGAATTTCACTTGTTAAATTTTTTCTAATGTTAGCAAATATAGTACATTTTAAATTAATGCATCTCTTTATTGCACTGCGTTAAATACAAAAAAAGCGCCAAAATAATTTTGACGCTTTTATATTTTTTAAATCAGATTCTTATTGTTGATTTCCAACTTTGCTCCAAATTTCGATTCTATAATCATCGATATCTGCATTATCTTGTAAACTTTTCAACCAAGCCTGACCAAACATTCCTTGATTTCTCTGAGTAACAGACTCTGTAAACTGTTTTGCATCTCCTGGCTGCTTGTTTACAGTTTCGTTTTTCTTAACGATAACATAAACCCCGGTTCCACCTTCAATTGGGTTTGAAGTTTTACCTTTTGCAATACCAAATGCTGCACCTGCAACTTTAGGCTCCATTGCTCCAGCTACAGAAGGATTAAGCATATTAACCTGTGCAGACTGTTTTGTTGTAGCAAAAGTTTTAGCAACTTGATCTAAATTCCCTGCTTTTCCGATTTTCTCTGAAATCTGTTTTGCAGCCATTTTATTTTGAACAATTGTTTCAATTTGCTCTCTTACAGATTCAGGATCTGCAAGACCTTTTTCTTGTTTTCCGTTTAAGTAAACAACAACTTTATCACCTGTACCTTCTACTGTAAAGAATTCTGTATCTCCTTTTTCTCTTTTCTTATCGAAAGCCCAAGCTATGATTTCTCCATCTTTATCAGTTCCTAAACCTTGTAACTGACCATCAAATCTTTTTGCTGTTTTAGCATTAGAATATTGGTAGTTTGATTTTTTAGCAATATTCACGAAATCATTGTAAGATTTCCCTTGAATTTGTTGGATAAATCTTCTAGCTTTTTTATCTACGTCAGCTTCAGTAGCTTCAGAAGGCTTGATTGTTTTTACAATGTGAGCAACTTTATACCCCATCGTTCCAGCTTTTTTATCTTCGATATTGATAATATGGTAACCAAAAGCTGTTTCAGCTAAACCTGTTGTTCCTTTAGGATTATTAGCCAAAAATGCTAAATATCCTGGAGCAAACTGACTTTGAGGAGTCGTCCAACCCACACTTCCTTTTCTTTCAGCAGCACCTGGTTCATCAGAAAGCTTAAGGCCTTCAGCAAATTTCGCAGGATTAGCTTTAATTCCAGCCATTAAGCTGTCAGCAATTTTTTTAGCTTCTTCTTTTGATCTTGTTGCCGTAGATCTTTCAGCACCTTTATAAGCGATTAAGATATGATTTGACAATGTAGAATCAGACGGTTTCTTATCAATTAATTTAGAAAGCACATAAAGATTCTGCTCTTTGTAAGGACCAAAAACTTGTCCGATTGCAGCAGTTTCGATTTTACCTTGTAAACCTTGAGGCATTTGATTTGCCTGAACATATGTATTATTGTAAGGCATATCTGAATTTGCCATTACAAACATAGAATCGTTTGTCGTGTTTTGGAAGTTTTCCTTTCCTCCACTTGCATCAGTACCTCCTGAAAAGATTTTTGTAATATCTTTTTGTACCGCAACTTCATCAGCAGGACTCGGCTGAGAAGGGAAAAATGCAATTCCTAAGTTTCTGCTTGGTTCAGTTTTAAATTGTACCGGATGCTGATCAATGTATTTTTTTAAATCTTCAGTCGTAACTTTGATTTTATTTTTCTGAAGATAAGAAGCGTAATCAACTTTCACGAAATCGATATCAGCAAGCTGATCTCTTTCTTTCATTAATTCTTCAGCTTCTTTTTTACCAGTTGTGATACCTGTAGAAATATTAGCAAAAACCTGTCTTGCCATAATTCTGTACTCAATAGTTTTCTTTGTTTTCAACCATTGACTGTATGCTTCAGGGTTAGTATTTTGTAAAGTTTCAACTTCTTTCTTCAATTCCTGAAGTTTGAAATTACCTTTTTCGTCAAACAACTGTTGATTTTGAGCAAACATTTGATCGTACTGAATTTGATTCCAGAACAAATCGTCTGTCATTTCAAAGCCCATTTTTTCAAATTGCTGCTTTACCAATTTCGATTGTACAAGCAATTGCCAAGCCTGCTCTTCAAGTCCGGTTTTTGGTTGCTGTTGCTGCTCAGCTTGCTGCTGTAATACGAAAAGCTGATCATTGTACTCTTCACGAGTAATTTTTTCACCATTTACTTTTCCTAAAACATCAGGGTTTTTTCCGAAAACCTTATCAATACTGTCAGGATTTACCAAAAAAGCCAAAAGTGCTAATGCGATAACTCCCATCAAGAGCCAAGGTTTACTTCTAATCTGTCCTAAAATTGCCATTTTATAAATATAGTTTTTATATCAGTGTGCGAAAATACACATTTTTAAGAAATTACAGAAATATAAGTCGTGTTTTTAATTTTTAAAATTCAAATACTATTAAAATGGAAATTTTGACCGTATTTTTTAACGATTAAGAAATGGCACTAATCTTGACAAATTTATGCACAGTTCATATATAATGCTTTTTTGAAGCATATTGTGAAATATCATTATAACGAATTTAACTGAAAATGACAATTTGTCATTCGATTTATTATGACAGAATTTGAAGATATAAATTTTGAGGATATTCTTGGTGAGGGCTTTAATATTGTAGCCGAAGAAATCAACCTTTCAGACCTGAATGTTGACAACGAGAAAAACTCAGATCAAGACATTTTCCCAATACTTCCCGTAAGAAATATGGTAATGTTCCCGAATGTGGTAATTCCTATTACTGCAGGAAGAAAAACATCTATTCAATTGCTTGAAGAAGCTCAGCAAAACGGTGACTACATCGGTATTGTGAGCCAAAAAAACTCAGATATTGAGCAACCCACCGAAAAAGATCTTTATCAAATAGGAACTTTAGCAAAGATTATCAAAATCATTAAGCTTCCTGAAGGAAATATTACAGCGATTACAAAAGGTTTTCACAGATTTAAAATCAAAAAAATTGTAGACTCTAAGCCTTATTTTAAAGCTGAAATTACTAAGTTAAAAGATGTAAAGGCTAAAAATAAAGAAGAATACGAAGCATTATTGGAAAATGTAAAAGATCTAGCCTTAAAAATTATTGAGCTTGATCCTAACATTCCGAATGCTGCTAATTTTGCGATAAAAAACATTAGTAATAATGATGATCTTTTAAATTTCATCAGTACAAATGCCAATTTTCCATATTCTGAAAAGCAAAAACTTCTGGAGGAAAAAAGCTTGATGCAAAGAGCAAACACTTGCTATGAAATGATGCATGAAGATTTCAGAAAGCTGGAATTGAGAAATCAGATTCATCAAAAAACCTCAAAAGATCTTGACAAACAACAACGAGAATATTTCTTAAACCAACAAATCAGAACGATTCAGGATGAATTGGGTGGTGGCCCAGAAAGCGATGTTGAAGATTTACTAAAAAAAGCAAAAGCTAAAAACTGGAACGCCGAGGTTGAAGAACATTTTCAAAAAGAAATCGGAAGACTGCAACGTCAAAATCCGAATTCTCCGGATTATAATGTCCAAAGAAACTATCTGGATTTTTTTACCGATTTACCTTGGGATACTTTCACAAAAGATACTTTTGACATAGAAAAAGCCGAAAAAGTTTTAGATAAAGCACATTTCGGTTTAGAAGACATCAAAAAAAGAATTTTGGAACACATGGCTGTTTTAAAATTGAAAAACAACATGAAATCGCCTATCCTATTATTGGTAGGTCCTCCAGGAGTTGGTAAAACTTCTTTAGGAAAATCTGTTGCTGATGCTTTGGGAAGAAAATATGTACGTGTTTCTTTGGGTGGACTTCATGACGAAAGTGAAATTCGAGGCCACAGAAAAACATACATCGGTGCGATGGCAGGAAGAATTCTTCAGTCTATTAAAAAAGCAGGAACCTCAAATCCCGTAATTGTTTTAGACGAAATTGATAAAGTAGGAAAAGGAATGCATGGCGATCCGAGCTCGGCTTTATTAGAAGTTCTTGACCCTGAACAAAACAATGCTTTCTATGACAATTTCCTTGAAATGGGTTATGATTTATCTAAAGTAATGTTTTTGGCGACCGCAAACTCACTTTCAACAATTCAAACTCCGCTTTTGGATAGAATGGAAATCATTCAGATTGCAGGTTATACTTTGGAGGAAAAAATTGAAATTGCTAAGAGACATTTAATTAAGAAACAACAGGATGAAAACGGTTTGACTGCAAAATCTTTCAAACTTGGAAATCCTGAACTGAAACATATTATCGAAGCCCATACTTCTGAAAGTGGCGTGAGAAGTTTAGAAAAAAGAATCGCTGGAATTGCTCGTTGGGTTGCTTTGCAGACTGCTTTGGTAAGAGAATATGATGCTAAAATTTCTGTAGATAAAGTAGACGAGATTTTAGGCGTTCCAAGACCGAAAAGTCTATCGGAACCAACTGATGTACCGGGAGTTGTTACAGGTTTGGCTTGGACAAGCGTTGGTGGAGATATTTTATTTATCGAAAGCTTAATCAGCAACGGAAAAGGAAATCTTACGATGACTGGAAATCTTGGAACCGTAATGAAAGAATCCGCAACGATTGCTTTGGAATATATTAAAGCTAAATATGAAGATTTAGGAATTAGCGAAGATGATTTAGAAAAGAAAAACATTCACGTTCACGTTCCTGAAGGAGCAACTCCAAAAGACGGACCTTCTGCCGGAATTGCCATGTTAACCTCGATGGTTTCTTCTTTTAAAAACAAAAAAGTAAAACCTCATTTGGCAATGACCGGGGAAATTACATTAAGAGGAAAAGTGCTTCCTGTAGGCGGAATCAAAGAAAAACTTCTTGCTGCAACAAGAGCAGGAATTAAAGAAGTAATTTTGTGTGAAGCCAACAGAAAAGACGTAGAAGAAATCAAACAAGATTATCTGAAAAATCTGAAAGTAAACTATGTAAGCTGGATGAATGAAGTTCTCGAACTGGCTATCGAAAAATAATTTTTTATTTATAAATTTATAACCTCATCGTAAACGGTGAGGTTTTTGTTATGTGTAGAAAAACTTTCCCATGAACTTTTTTAAACTTCCTTTTCTTCTTAAACTTGCTTTAGCAGTCGTTTCCATTATTGGAATCGGCTACCTTATCAATTTAGGGCAGAGCATTTTAGCTCCTTTCTTTCTAGCGTTTTTGATGGCGATGCTTTTTCTGCCGATTGCTAATTTTTTAGAAAAGAAACTAAGACTTCCACGATCAATTTCTACCATTATTTCAGTGATGATGATGTTGATTATTTTGACTGGAATGATTTTTTTCTTTGGTTCTCAAATTTCCAGTTTCAGTCGTGATGTTCCGCATCTGACGAAGCAGTTTAATCTGGTTTTCCATAATCTTCAGACTTGGGTTTCACATACTTTTAACGTAAAAATAGATGAACAGCTGGATTATCTGGATCAAGGTTTAAGCAAACTCTTGTCTTCATCTGGAGTAATTTTAGGTTTTACTTTTGGAATTTTTTCTTCAAGTTTGGGATTTTTAGCTTTTTTTATCTTATTCTTTATTTTCATTTTAAATTACAGAAGAATTTTAAATAATTTTATTGTTAATGTTTTCAATGAAAAGCATAAAGCGAGCGTTCAGGAAGTCGTTTCTGAAGTAAGAATTATGACAAAAAGATACATCATCGGATTATGTCTTCAAGTGATTATTGTTTCTGTTTTGACTACGATTGTTTTGACTATTTTAGGTGTAAAATACGCGATTTTGTTAGGTGTTTTAACTGGTTTATTAAACGTTATTCCTTATATTGGAATTTGTATTTCGCTAATAATTTCATGCTTTATCGCTTTTGCAACGGGAACGGTTTCAACTTGTGTATATGTTGCGATTGGTTACGTTATTGTTCATGCGATTGACGGAAATATTATTCTTCCTTTCGTTGTTGGTTCAAAAGTGAAAATTAACGCACTATTTTCTTTTATCGGAATTCTTTTAGGCGAGCATCTTTGGGGAATTTCAGGAATGTTTTTATGTATTCCTGCCATTGCGATTATTAAAATTATTTTTGAAAGAGTTGAAGGTTTACAACCTTGGGGAAAACTTCTCGGCGAAGATGAAAAACCCAACAAGAAAAAGAAAAGCTACAAAATTTCAAAGAATATTACTTTGAAAGAAATGGACTAAGTCATGAGTAATTAGCAATGAGCAATTGGTAATTTCCGCTAAAATTTAATTTTTATTGATTTTTTCACACCGAATTGGAATTTTATTTAATTTTAATAAAAAATCAACTCATGAAAATCATTAAATTTATTATCAGTCTTCTTTTCGGTTTAATGTTTATCAATGCCGGATTAAACAAGTTCCTCAATTACATGCCAATGCCGAAACCAACACCAGAGCAAATGAAAATCTTCGAAGCGTTTAATCAATTGCATTGGTTGATGCCTTTAGTTGGTGCCGTTGAAGTAATTGGCGGATTATTATTTATTTTTCCAAAAACAAGAGCTTTAGGAGCTATTATGATTTTACCGGTAATGGTCGGAATTGTTCTCCATGTTTTCACAATTGACAAATCTCAAATGGGAATGTCGATTGCAGGAGTTCTTTTCCTGATTAATATCTGGATGATTATCGATAATAAAGACAAGTATAAAGCTTTAGTGAAATAAAGAGGTGAATGGTCAATGGTGAATTTTGCTTCGCAAGTGAATTTAAAATTGACAAGCAAAGCGAATTGACAATTGACCATTCACATTAATTATACGAATGCACTGAAACCTGTAATTGATCTTCCAACAATCAGTGAATTGATTTCTTTTGTTCCTTCATAAGAATAAATCGCTTCGGCATCGGCAACAAATCTTGCCACATCATATTCGAGCAAAATTCCATTTCCGCCCATTACTTCTCGTGCTCTTGAAACGACATCTCTTGTTCTCATCGTACAAAAAACTTTGGCTAAAGAAGCATGCTCGTCTTTTAAAATACCTTCATCCTGCATTTCAGAAAGTCTGAAAACCATCGTCTGCATTGCAGTAAGATTTGATAACATTTCGACTAGATGTCCCTGAATCATTTGAAATGAGGCAATCGGCTTTCCAAATTGCTCTCTTGTTCTTGTGTAATCTAATGCACTTTCATAAGCTCCTCTTGCACAACCTGTCGCCATCCAGGCAACTCCGGCTCTAGTCATTCTTAAAACTTTTGCGGTGTCTTTGAAGGAGTTAGCATTTTGTAAACGATTCTCTTCTGTTACAATACAGTCTTTTAAGGTGATCAAACCATTCTGAACGATTCTTAAAGCCATTTTCCCTTTAATTTTCTCAACAGAATATCCAGGATTATCTTTTTCAACGATAAAACCTTTTACTTCACCGTCATCTAAATCTCTTGCCCAAATAATAATTAAATCTGCAAAAGTTGCATTCCCAATCCATTTTTTTTGTCCGTTTAAAACCCAACCCTCTGGAGTTTTTTTGCATGTTACGGTTAAACCTCCTGCAGCTCCGGAACCCACTTCAGGTTCAGTCAAACCAAATGCGCCGATTTTTTCAAACTTTTGCATTTGTGGAAGCCATTTTTGTTTTTGTTCTTCAGATCCGCAAATGTAGATTGAGCCCATTGCCAAACCAGATTGAACGCCAAAGAAAGTTGCGATAGACGCATCGATTCTTGCCATTTCCATTGCAATAACTCCTTCCATGAGAAAAGGCATTCCTTTGCAGCCGTAACCTTCGTATGTTACGCCACAAATATCTAATTTCTGAAATTTTGGAATTAATTCATGTGGAAATTCATCTCTTAGCCAATAATGATTGACCAAAGGTTTTACTTCTTTTTCCATGAACGCTCTTACTTTTAGCTGAACTTCTCTTTGTTCGGGAGTTAAAGTGTGGTAAATGTCATAGAAATCTCCATCAATAGGCGGAAGTTCTTTCTTTTTCTTATTTGGGTCGAGCATTTTCATCATTCCACTGAGTTGCTTATCATCCAATTTGGAAAAGTTTTCCATGAGTTTGGGAAGATTTACTTTTTGCGAAATTTGGCTAAGCTGATCAAAATCGATTGATTTAAATAATTCTATGGCATTTCTGATTTTGGAAAAAGTATTAGACATATTGATTTTGGTTTGATTTGTAAAATTTAAGCAAAAATCAATCCGAAATACCACAGACACAGACTTTAACATTTTACAAAACCTTGATTTATAATAATTTAAACAGAATATTTTATTTACAATTTTTTTACTTCCTATTTTCAAACATTACAAAGGTTTCGTTTTCAACTTTGAAGTAAGCAAAACATTAAAAAATCAAATATTATGAAAACTACTCACATCAGATTAACTATCGCAACAGCACTATTATTGGGAGTTTACTCATGTAAAAAAGGCGAAGCAACCGCAAGTGATTATGAAAATTTGGAAGCCAATAAAGAAATTGTAGCAGACAGTATTTCCTCGGTTGCAACAATGTCCGTGAAAGACAAACAATTCATCAAAACAGCCAATGTAAACATGGAAGTAAAAGATGTTTATAATGCAACAATTTCCATTGAGAAATCAGTACAGGAACTTGGAGGATTTGTTACGCACAGCGATTTACAAAGCAGAGTAATTTCAGAGGAAACTTATAATACTTCCGATGAAGACGCAATGCTTGTGAAAAAATATCAGACTGAAAATTCGATGCTGGTTCGTGTACCAACAGAAAAATTAGGTAAGTTTTTAACTTTAATTAATGATAAAAAACTATTTCTGAATTCAAGAATTATCAATGCCGAAGATGTGACTTCAAGTATTAAATATGCAGAATTGGAAGGAAAAAGAATCAAGAAAAATGAAGAAAATATTTCACAACTCAAGGCAAATAAAGACAAGGTAACTTTAGATAACGAAAATATGTCCGACGGAAACCTGCAGCAGCTAGCCAATATGGATGTTTCGGATAATTTAAAATACAGCACCGTTGATATTTACATCCAAGAACCAAAACTGAGGATTGCTGAAATTGCCGTTACTAACTCGAAAAATATTGACAATAAATATAAATTCAATTTCTTTTACAGCGCCAAAAATGCCTTTGTGGAAGGGTATTATTTGATTCAAAGATTGATTGTTGGATTAATTATGATTTGGCCAATTGTACTAATTGCAGCCATCGCATTTTACTTTTACCGAAAAAACAAATCTAATAATAAACAACAGACAAAAGAACAAAATACGGCATCCTAACCTTTAGGTTATCAACATAGATTTTTCTGAGCCTTCGCTTTTGCGGAGGTTTTTTTATTTTGTTTTATAAAAAATAAATCTACACAAGAAGATATTTTATTCCTTATCCATTCAATAAAACTCGGGAAAGTGCGTTAATCATTCAAATAAAAACAATGACCAAAATTTTTACTGCACTTTTTTTTATTCTAAGCTTATCAATTTTTTCTCAAAATCGAATCAAAATTTTAGATTCAGAAAACCAAAAGCCGATTCCTTACGCTAAACTCATTTTAAAAGACAAGGATTATTACAAAAACACAGAAGAAAATGGAGAAATTACTCTGGAACAAGATGAAGAAATATCGGAAATACAATCTTTTGGATATGAAAATTTTCAAGTAAAACAAGTCCAAAAAACTTATTTATTAAAGCCCAAATTCACCGATATTGATGAAGTTAAAATTGCTAAGCCTAAATCTTCTAAAACATTTATCATAGGAAAAGTAGCAAAAGAAAGTACTTTTTACGGAGTGAACAGTATCATTTGGATGGTTGCTAAAGAATTGAAAAGTGACGTTTCTGAGGAACCATTATTTGTACAATCACTAAAGTTTTACTCAAGGTTATTTTCTAAAAAATCTGCCACAATAAAAGTCAACATTTATTATAATGAAAACGGGATTCCGGGTGAGCTATACAAATCAGTTATTGTGACATGTTTTAAAAATAAAAAAATTACAGAATATATCTTTCCAAAAGCATTTCTTCTTCCAAAAGAAGGAATTATTGTAGGATTTGAATGGATTTTGAATCAGGAAAATTCATATCAGAAAATGATGATTATGAATGGTGAGAAAAAAGAAATTACCGCACATGACCCAATGATTGGTTCTATTAAAGAAACTACTAAAAATATTATTCTCGGTAATTTATCGGATAAAGGCTGGACATTTGTAAATGGTTCAAATAATAACAACCGAAGTATCGGAAATCTTGGAATAGAATTGAAGCTCACCAACTGATTTTTAATCCACAATTAACATCATTGCATGAAAATTCCGTAAATTTGCAAATCAGAATTTAACAACACCGATTTTAGAGAATTTCATTCCAATTAATTCCTGAAATCTTATAATTTAACCCTAAATATGCTATCTAAAATAAATCCTACACAAACTAATAGTTGGAAAGCTCTCGACGAACATTTTGGAGATAATGATTTTGAATTGAGAAGTCTTTTTCAATACAATCCGAACCGTTTTGAAGAGTTTTCTATCAAAAAAGATAATTTTCTATTCGATTATTCTAAAAACTTGATTGATACAAGAACAAAAGAATTATTATTAAATCTTGCAGAAGAATGTCAGTTGAAGGATGCAATTTCTAAAATGTTTTCAGGAGATAAAATCAACGAAACAGAAGGGAGAGCAGTTTTACATACAGCATTAAGAGATTTTTCGGATAAGGAAATTTTGGTGGATGGAGAAAACATCAAACCCCAAATAAAAAGAGTTCTTGACCACATGAAATCTTTTTCTGAAAACGTAATTTCAGGAAATCACAAAGGTTTCAGTGGAAAAGAAATTACTGATGTTGTGAACATCGGAATCGGAGGTTCAGATTTGGGACCTGTTATGGTGGTTTCAGCTTTGAAGCATTTTAAAACAAGATTAAACGTTCATTTCGTTTCCAATGTAGACGGAAATCATATTGCAGAGGTTGTTAAAAATTTAAACCCTGAAACAACTTTATTCATAATTGCTTCTAAAACCTTTACGACGCAGGAGACAATGACGAATGCTAATTCTGCTAAAGACTGGTTCTTAAAAGCTGGAAAACAGGAAGATGTGGCAAAACACTTTGTAGCTTTATCAACTAACGTTCAAGCAGTTAAAGACTTTGGAATTGCAGAAGAAAATATCTTCGAATTCTGGGATTGGGTTGGCGGAAGATATTCTTTGTGGAGCGCAATTGGCTTAAGCATCGTACTTGCCGTAGGATATGACAATTTTGAGCAATTATTAAAAGGTGCTGAAAACACAGATCAGCATTTTCAAACGGCAGATTTTTCTGAAAACGTTCCTGTGTTGATGGGACTTTTAGGAATTTGGTATCGTAATTTCTATGCTGCAACAACTCATGCAATTCTTCCTTACTCTCAATATCTAGACAGATTTGCAGCCTATCTTCAACAGGGAGATATGGAAAGCAATGGAAAATGTGTCGACAGAAACGGTGAATTTGTTGAATATGAAACAGGACCAATCATTTGGGGTGAACCAGGAACAAACGGGCAGCACGCTTTTTATCAGTTGATTCATCAGGGAACAGAATTAATTCCTGCCGATTTTATTGCGTATGCGAAAAGTCCAAATGAAGTTTCTGACCATCAGGATAAATTGTTGGCAAACTTTTTTGCACAAACTGAAGCTTTGTCTTTTGGTAAAAACGAGGAAGAAGTTGAAGCTGAATTAAAAGCTTCAGGAAAATCTGAAGAAGAAATTGATTTCTTATTAAATTACAAAGTCTTCCACGGAAATACGCCTACAAACTCACTGTTAATAAATGAATTAACTCCTTTTTCTTTAGGTCAGTTGATTGCAATGTATGAGCACAAAATATTTGTACAGGGTGTTATTTGGAATATTTTCAGTTTTGACCAATTTGGAGTTGAATTAGGAAAAGTTTTAGCAAACAAAATCTTGCCGGAACTTGAAAATAATGAAGCAATTAGCTCTCATGACTCTTCTACAAATGGGTTGATTAATTATTATAAATCAAATAAATAAATAAATAAAAGGATAACAGGTGAATGTTTGATGAAATAATGAAAGTAAAAACTCATCTTAAATACATTTATTTTAAATATCTAAAAGTCTAATAAAGTAATAAAAGTAAAAATGGCAGAAATTCTTGACGGATTAAAAGTTTCCAAAGAAATAAAAGCAGAAATCAAGGTTGAAGTTGATAAAATCTTAGAAAACAAAAGAAGAGCACCGCATTTGGTGGCGATTCTTGTTGGAAACAACGGAGCGAGCAAGGCGTATGTAAATGCTAAAGTGAAAGACTGTGAAGAAGTTGGTTTTCAATCTAGCTTAGTTAAATTTCCAAGCACGGTTTCTGAATCTGAATTGTTGGAAAAAATCGAGGAACTTAATAAAGATAAATCTGTAGACGGATTTATCGTTCAGTTGCCTTTACCCGATCAGGTTGATCAGGAGAAAATTATCAACGCAATCGATCCGAGAAAAGATGTTGACGGTTTCCACCCTACCAATTTCGGCAAAATGGCATTGGAAATGGATACTTTCTTACCCGCAACGCCTTTCGGAATTTTAACATTATTGGAAAGATACAATATCGAAACGAAAGGTAAAGACTGTGTCATCATCGGAAGAAGTAAAATAGTAGGAAGACCAATGAGTATCTTGATGGGAAGAAAAGATTTCCCTGGAAACTCAACGGTTACCTTAACGCACTCTTACACAAAAGACATCGAAGAATACACGAAAAAAGCAGACATCGTGATTACAGCATTAGGAGATCCACACTTTTTGAAAGGTGAAATGATCAAAGACGGTGCGGTAATCGTTGACGTAGGAATTACAAGAGTAGACAATGATTCTCCAAAAGGATATTATCTGGCAGGTGATGTAGATTTTGAAAGCTGTGCCGAAAAAGCAAGCTGGATCACGCCAGTTCCGGGAGGAGTTGGACCTATGACAAGAGCGATGTTAATGAAAAACACCATCATTGCTTACAAAACTTCAGTCTATAACGACTAATTTAAAATGGATTTAGTAGAAGATATATTATTAAAAGAAGGTAAAATGCTCCCGGTGATGGAGCATTTTTACACTATTCAGGGAGAAGGTGCTCATACAGGAAAAGCAGCTTATTTTATCAGACTTGGCGGTTGCGATGTAGGCTGTCATTGGTGTGATGTGAAAGAAAGCTGGGATCCTACACTTCACCCTTTAATGAATGCTGAGGAAATTGCAGAAACAGCTGCGAAACACTGTAAAATTGTTGTATTAACAGGTGGCGAACCATTGATGTGGAATTTAGATATTTTAACTGGAAAGTTAAAGGAATTAGGCTGTACTGTTCACATAGAAACCTCTGGAGCTTATCCCATGAGCGGTCAATTGGATTGGATTACGCTTTCGCCTAAAAAAACAGGTCTACCAAAAGAAGAAATTTATCAAAAGGCTCATGAACTAAAAGTGATTGTTTTTAATAATAATGACTTAAAATTTGCAGAGGAACAGGCTGCAAAAGTTTCGGAAAACTGTAAATTGTATCTGCAAAGTGAATGGAGCAAGCGTGAAGAAATTTATCCTAAAATCACCGACTTTATTCTTGCAAACCCTCGTTGGCAAGCTTCTGTTCAGACTCATAAATACTTGAATATTCCGTAAAATTCTTATATTAGCTTCTGTGTTCTATAAAAGATAAATGCAAAGAATACGATATTCCCGATATCTGAAATCCTTAATCATTTTGCTTGACCTTTTGGTTATTGCAGCGGTTTTTATATTCTATTTTATAAATACAAACCGTGATTTGGTTCATAATCAGGACATTTGGTACGAAAATTCTTTTCCATTGCTTTTGGTTATTTCATTTTGGGTTCTACTAAGCGGAAGAACAAAAATTTATAATATTTCAAGAAATCTTACCTACATTCTGTTTGTAGAACGTATCATTGTACATTTTCTACTATTCATTATAGGCTTGGTTCTTATTCGAAAAGTAAGCAGCAATCAGTTTTTTGGTTCAGAATTGACTTGGTTGTCACTTTATCTTTTCTTTTTCATCTTTCTATTAAAATCGGGTGTTTATTTTTTGATAAGATACATCCGGACAATGGGAATCAACCATAGGAATGTAATGTTTTTGAACGAAAACAATTCAACAGATGTTTTAAAAAAGATAATTGAAGAAAAAAAAGATTTCGGCTACAAAACATTTAATTATAATTTTTCTGAAATTAATCCTGAGAATTTGGTTAATTTTTGGAAAAAAAACGGAATTCACACTCTATTTCTTCCTACAGAAAATTCGTTTGATGAAGAAATACAAAATAAAATTTTCAGATTAGCTGAAGCCAACAAAGTACACATTTCTTTGATTCCCAATATTTCTCAGAATAACTTTTTCTTTTATGATTTAGATTACATTCAGACTCAACCGGTTTTAACGCAGACCAAATATCCTTTAGACTATTATTCTAATTTTTTATTGAAAAGAACTTTTGATATTATTTTTTCGGTATTTGTTTTGCTATTTATCTGTTCGTGGTTATTTCCTTTAATAGCTTTTTTAATTAAAAGAAGTTCTAAAGGTCCTGTATTTTTCGTTCAGAAAAGATATGGTTTTCATGAAGAGGTTTTTAGTTGTATCAAATTCAGAACGATGATTGTGAATGAAGATTCAACAAAGAAAACAACGAATGAGAATGATCCAAGAATAACAAAAATCGGGAAGTTTTTGAGGAAAACCAGTCTTGATGAAATGCCGCAGTTTATCAATGTTTTGAAAGGTGAAATGTCTGTTGTAGGACCAAGACCTCACATGTTGGCCGTTGATAATTATTATAAGCCTAAAATTGGAAGATACAGTTTGAGAAGTCATACCAATCCCGGAATTACAGGTTTAGCACAAGTAAATGGCTTAAGAGGAGATGCAGGAGACGTAGAAATTGAAATGAACAAACGTATTTTGGCTGATGCATTTTATGTAAGAAACTGGAGCTTTGTTTTAGATTTTATAATTATTTTAAAAACCATTTTATTGGTTATAAAAGGAGATAAAAACGCAAAATAAGCTTAATATCAGTCGACCTCGATGTTGACCTAATTAAATAAAAATAGTCTAATTTAGCAGAATGTTAAAAAAGTTTTTTTCAGCGGTAGGAGAATATATGATTCTTATCGGTAAATCTATGCAAAAACCTCAGAAAATGAGAGTTTTCTGGAAGCTGTTTATGCGGGAAATAAACGATTTGGGAGTCAACTCTTTTGGGTTGGTTATCTTCACCTCTATATTTGTGGGAGCGGTTGTTGCCATTCAGATGTTTAATAACTTTGACGCATCATCATTCCCAATTCCACCAGCTTTTGTAGGATATGCTACAAAAGCAGTTCTAATTTTGGAATTTGCACCAACAATTATCAGTTTGATTTTAGCAGGAAAAGTAGGATCATATATCGCATCTACAATCGGTACAATGCGGGTTTCTGAGCAAATTGACGCTTTAGACATTATGGGAGTAAATTCTCCGAATTTCTTGATTTTACCTAAAATTATAGCATGTTTAATTTTTAATCCAATTTTGATTGCCATCAGTATCGTTTTTGGTATCGGGGGAGGTTATCTTGCAGGGATGATTACAGGAAGTTGGACGACTGCAGATTATATCACCGGAGTTCAGATGTATATGCCAAATCTTTTCATTTATTACGCCTTTGCCAAAACTATTGTTTTTGCATTCGTAATTGCCACTGTTCCTTCTTATTTTGGATATTTTGTGAAAGGAGGTTCGTTGGAAGTTGGTAGAGCAAGTACACAAGCTGTAGTTTGGACGATGGTTTTCATTATTATTTCTGAATTACTTTTAACACAATTAATATTAAGCTGATGATTGAGGTAAAAAATCTTAAAAAGAGTTTTGGTGATGTTGAAGTGCTTAAAGGAATTTCAACCACTTTCGAAAAAGGAAAAACAAACCTTATTATCGGGCAAAGTGGATCCGGAAAAACAGTTTTCCTAAAAAGTTTATTGAATGTTTATCAACCTTCCTCAGGAGAAATTTTGTTTGATGGAAGAGATATCAATGTCATGAACCGTGAAGAAAAGCAACATTTACGCTCTGAAATCGGTACACTATTTCAGGGAAGTGCTTTGTTTGACTCTTTAACTGTTGAAGAAAACATCATGTTTCCACTCGATATGTTTACCAATCTTACTTTTAGAGAAAAGAAGAGAAGAGTTTTTGAGGTAATCGGAAGAGTACATTTAGATAAAGCAAACAGAAAATTTCCATCAGAGATTTCAGGAGGAATGCAAAAACGTGTCGCAATTGCAAGAGCAATTGTAAATCACCCAAAATATCTTTTCTGCGATGAGCCAAACTCAGGATTAGATCCTTATACTTCCAATGTAATTGATGATTTATTGCTTGAAATTACCAAAGAATACAACACCACAACGATTATCAACACGCACGATATGAACTCGGTGATGACTATTGGTGAAAAGATTGTATATCTGAGGTTGGGAATCAAAGAATGGGAAGGTAATAAAGATGTTCTTATTACTGCAGGTAATAAAAATCTGATCGATTTCGTTTATTCATCAGAACTATTTAAAGAATTGAGAGAGTATTTATTAGAGAATAATAAAACTATTGAAAATACAATTACAAAAATTGACGATAATGAAAAAAATAATTAGTGCAGCACTCATCGGTTTTTCGGTTTTTGCTTCGGCGCAGATTTCTTTGGCAGCAAAGGCAAATGTCGCAATACCTACAAGCTCAGCTTCTTGGAAGAATTTTAAAACTGCAGCATTGAATACTGTAGAACAAAATGGAAAAAATATAACAGGTTTCAATGTTGGTCTATCTTTGAAAATCGATTTGCCAACTGCATTATATTTAATGCCCGAAATTTATTACACTAATTTCAGCAATGAAGTTACGGTTCAAAATGACGTAAATGCAGCTCAAACAACCATTAAAGCTAAAAACAGCAGAGTAGATATTCCTGTTTTGGTTGGTGTAAATGTTTTGGGGAACTTATTAAGCGCTTACGCAGGACCTGTTGGAAGTTTTAACTTAGCTAAAAGCGATAATTTTGATAATTTCGTTCAGAAAGTTGATGCTAAAGAATTCAGAGTAGGATACCAATTAGGTGTACAAAGTGAAATTAAGAAGATTATTCTTTCTGCAAGATACGAAGGAGCATTTTCTAAAGATCAGAGAAAATTCATCAATAATGTTGCAGGATCAAGCCAAGAGATTGATTATGATAACAGATCAAGCTTATTTTTATTAGGTTTAGGATATAAATTCTAATTTCGATTTAAAACATAAAAAATCCTCAAATTAAATTTGAGGATTTTTATTTGTATTTTCCCGTTCAAGTTCAGCTTGACGTTTCTCAATTTCTAAAGCCTGTTTTTCAAGCTCAACTTTATCTTTTTGAAGCTGTAAAAATTCTTTTCTTTTCGCTTCAGCCTTTATAGCACTACCTTTGCTTACGTAGCCAACCATTCCGCCAAAAATCAAACCGATTCCGATTCCTGCCATTACTCCCATAACGTGAGAGATGGTTATTTTTTCAACGGTAAAATCTGTCGTGAGATAAAATAATAAAGCCGATACTGCAAGAAGTATCATTCCGATTACTGAGAGACTTTTCATATCTATATTTTTTAGAATTAAAAACCCTTACTAAATTCAAGAAAGGGTTTAAGTTTTCAAGATAATTATCCTTTTCCACCTGCAGCTCTGTAATATTCTAAAGCTTTTGGTAAATCTTTTTGTATGTCACTTATTCTCGTTTGCGGACTTGGGTGAGTTGATAAAAACTCAGGTTGTCTCGCTCCCGAAGATGCAGATTCCATTCTGCTCCAGAAAGGAATTGCCTGCTTTGGATCATATCCTGCAATTGCCATTAAATTCAGACCCATTTCATCAGCTTCTGATTCCTGAGTTCTGCCATATTTTAAAAGTGCAACCTGAGAACCTATCGGATAGGCTGCTTCAAACACTTTCGCTAATTGTGCATTGGAGATTGATCCTCCAAGAATCTGTCCACCATATTGAGCTACCATTGCCTGTGAAATTCTTTCATTTCCATGACCGGCCAAAGCGTGAGAAACTTCATGTCCCATTACAACGGCTAATCCAGTTTCATCTTTAGTAATGGGAAGAATTCCCGTGTAAACAGCCACTTTTCCACCCGGCATACACCAAGCGTTGATTTGATTATCCTGAAGAAGGTTAAATTCCCACTGATAACCCGACAAATCTGAGCTTCTACCAATACTTGCGTAATATTTTTCAGCAGCAGTTTTAATATTGTTACCAACTTTTTTTACCATTGTAGCCTGAGCTCCAGTTACAACTTTTGACTCTTTTAAGGTCTGTTGATATTGCTGAACAGCAGATGATGTTATTTGAGGATTTAATGTTCCTATTTGCAATGATTGTCTTCCCGTCATCGGGTTTGTAGTACACGCAGCAACTGTCAAAGCAATTGCACCTAGTCCTAAAAGATGAGTAATTTTCATAATTTGCTTATTATATCTGAACCTTAACAATTTCCATTCCAAAAAAAATCTTAAAATTTATTTTTGCACGTATTTTGATGTATAAATTTACTAATTTTATTATCATGAAGAATTATATAAAAATCATATCAGCTTTTATTTTAATTTTATTTTTTCAAAATTGTACAGCGCAAAAGACTGATCCACAAATAGTAAATAATTTGGTAAGCATTGATGAATTTACATTTCATGCTGAAAAAGCAAATCCCACGAATTTCGATGTTATCAATGTTGTCAATTCAATGCCGAATGCTCAGCAACTTAGAACATTTCAAATTTCTGGCGAAAACTATGGAATAGAAATTAAAAAAGGCGTGATGGAAGTAACGCTTCCTTATTTTGGAAGATCATTTAACGCCGGATATGGCAGTTCAGATACAAGTTATCGATTTACATCAAAAGATTATGCAGTAACTAAATCTCAAAGTAAAAAAGGAAATTGGGTGTATAAAATTAAACCAAATGATGTGAAAAATGTTTCTGACATCAATATTGAAATTTTCAAAAATGGTAGAGCTTCCACCTCAATCAGAAGTAATGACAGACAGCCGATTTCTTATGACGGATATATTTCTAAAAACGAAGAAACAAAAGAAAAAGAGAAACTTTAATTTTTCTTGAGGAATTTTTCAACAAATAATTTTGCTTCAGTACTTGGATTGGAAATCAGGTCTGAAGCATTTTTTTTATGTTGAATATAAGCTTCTTCCACAGAATCATTTTTTTTCATCATCGCTAAAATATATTCCTGAACCCAATACTCAAAGCGTTTTTCAGATTGCTGAGTTCTCACCTCACCAAAACGGTTTGTTTTCTTTTTTAAAGAAATAAAATCATCGATTTTTTGATAAACTTCGTTCAAACCGATATTATTTAAGGCTGAACCTAATAAAACAGGAACTTTCCAGTCTTTCTCTTTCGAAGGAAGAAAATCTAATGCCCGTTTTAATTCGAGTTTGGTGTTTTTTGCTTTCTGAAGATTAGATTCTTCCACTTTATTAATAAAAATTACATCAACCATTTCCATAATTCCGCGTTTGATCCCTTGAAGTTCGTCTCCGCCACCGATAATTTTTAGAAATAAAAAGACATCAGTGATATCTGAAACCAAAACTTCAGACTGCCCCACTCCAACGGTTTCAATTAAAATATAATCGTACCCTGCAGCTTCACAAATCATCATCGTTTCAAAAGTTGTATTGGCAACTCCTCCCAAAAAACCTGAACTCGGGGAAGGACGAATGAAAGCATTTTCTTCTTTCGCCAATTCTTCCATTCTTGTTTTATCACCTAAAATACTTCCTTTATTAATCGCTGAACTTGGGTCAATTGCTAAAACAGCCACTTTTTTACCTTGTGCAATAACTAATCTTCCAAAATTTTCGATAAAAGTAGATTTCCCGGCTCCTGGAACTCCGGTAATTCCAACTCGGATTGATTTCCCCGTTAAAGGAAGAATTTGTTTCAGAAGTTCTTCTGCCTGATTTCTGTGTTCGGGTTTTGTACTTTCAACTAAAGTAATGGCTTTCGCAATCAGACGCTTGTTGCCTGATTTAATTCCATCGATAAAATCTTCAGTTGATATTTTCATGTGAATTCAAAAATATAAAAATAAGCTTCAAAATCCGAGTAAAACTTCGTTAATTTTAATGCTTCTAAATTAAACTTCTTAGTAACAATCGCCTGCAAAATTGATTATTTTTGTTTTAAACAATAAAAATTCATGAAAAGTTTATTTGCTTCTGCAACATTTATCCTCATTTTATTAGCTTCTTGTACTCCAAAAGCAACCACTGTAACAGAAGCTCCAAAATCCGCAACAAGCACAGCCGAACAAATTGCCCAAGGGAAAACAATCTACGAAGCATCTTGTAAAAGGTGCCATAAACTATACGAACCTACACAATTTACGTCTGTAGAATGGGTAGGAATTATGAATGCAATGGCTCCAAAAGCAAAACTAACTGAAGAACAACATCAGTGGGTTTATGATTATGTAGTTTCTGTGAAGAAATAAGTGTTCAACCAACAAAAAATATCATTATGAAAAAAGTAGTTTTGAGCATAATTTTAGGGTCAGCTTTTATGGTTTCATGCGGACCGAAAAGTACAGCCGTAACAGGACCGAAATTTTCTTCAGCTGAACATTTAGCACAAGGAAAAACGGTTTTTGAAAATTCCTGCAACAGATGTCATAAATTACCTGATCCCGCAAAGCATGACGATCAGGGATGGATAAAAACATTAAGCAGAATGGCTCCAAAAGCGAAATTGAGTGATGAACAGCATCAAATGGTTTATGATTATTTGGTTTCTGTAAATAAAAAATAACATAAAAGGAGACTCAATTGGTCTCCTTTTTCTTTTTTACTTTCTTTTGTTTTGGCATTTTAGATTTAATAAATTTCTTACGATTTTTTACAACGTCTAAACTGTACGAATTGAAACAATATTTTTCAGCCTGCTTTAAAAACATCAAAGCATTGACAAAGCTTCCTCTTTTTTCAGAAAGCAAAGATCTGCAGAACCAAATTGTAGATTTGTCGATTCCTTTTATTTTTAAGGAATATCTAATCAGCTTTTCAGCTTCATGGAAATCTTCGTTATTCAGAAGGCAACTGATATAATATTGCGGAACATTTAAATTGGTAATATCACACTGCATTGCTTCTTCGAAATATTGTTTAGCCAAATCATAATTTTTTAGTTGCTCGGAATAGATTCTTCCCATCAGACACAAACTGTCTGCATCTTCAGAATCGTAAGAAAGAGCGTAATTCAAAGCTTCCATACATTCTGGCAAATTGTAAGGATAGTTATCCAAAGCTTCGAAATAATATTTACTTTTAGTTAATGTCATTTCTGTAGTTTTTTAATTCATTTTTCAGTTTGTTTCTTTCTTTTTTGAAAGATTTATCCTGATGATTCTTTTTAAAATCGGTCCCCGAAAATGTTCTGACTGGATTTCCTCTCTGAACATTCAAATGATTATTCCACGTTTCCTGCATTTGTTTTTCCAATTGTTGAATATGAAATTCCATCACTTTTTCTTTTAATCTGATGATGGAAAGTTTTTTATTCTCCAATTGCGAGCGTGAATCCTGCACAAAAACACTTTGCCCAGTTCTCAAGTAAGTTGCACGAACAGCGGTTTCCACTTTATTCACGTTTTGTCCGCCGCTTCCCTGACTTCTCGCCGTCTGAAACTGAATGTCCTTTTCATTAAATTCCATTTTCTCCAAACCTTCCAGTTCAAAAATCCCGATAAACCAATTGCTTCGTTTATGAAATTTTCTGAAAGTACTTTTCCCAATCCAGAGAACGCTTCCGAGCCAGCTTTTTAGAAATTCATTGACCTCTTTTCCTTTTAAAAGCAAGGTCGTAGATTTCAAAGTCAGGTTTTCATCGCCATTTTCACGATGGATGATTTCGTAATCGATTTTATTTTGTTTTGCTTCCTCAAGGAAGACCTTCAGAACTTTGGCAACTACCCATTGACATTCCAAAGGTCCTCTTCCCGAGGTGATTTGTATTATTTTGTCCATTGTTATTTTGGCATTTCACTTAATCTTGGATGACCAACAGGATCAATTCCTTTTTCCAATAAATCTTTTGCAGCCATGACTGCCCAACATTTATCACTGGAATGAATATTTTTGTAAAATGAAAGTAAAACTTCAGGTTTTACAACCGTAAATCCATTGGTTTCGACAGTTTCCAAGTCGCTTCTTTCAAAGAAATCAATTGTAATTCTGTGAAATTTTCCGTTTTCCATTTCGATTGTTTTCTCATATCTGCGAAAATTTTCTTCGCTTGTAAGATGATCATATCTTGTCCAGACTTTCTGAAAACCTTCCTGCTGAAGAATCATAACCACTTCAGCCACATTTTCTTTATTTACAAAAACATCAATATCCTTATGGTCGTGAGCGTGTTTGTATTCCGTATGCCCAATTTCAGACATAAAATGCCATGCCCAACCTCCTGATAAAATGACTTTATTTTTTAATTTTTCTAAAATTTCCAGTCCGCTTTTAATTCTAAATTCCGGCCAGACTTCACCGTATCTTTTTATGTTATGTGGTGCTCCCATTTTACTAATTTTTATTGTCGGTTGATGGTTGTCAGTTGATGGCGTTAAAAATCCTAACAACCATCAACTAAAAACTAACAACCATTTTACTTATCCATTCTCACAATTCGAGGTTGGAAAGTTCCAAGAATATCGACCAATTCACTTTGTGCATTCATCACTTCGTTGATGTCTTTGTACGCCATTGGTGCTTCTTCTGCATTTCCTCCCATCAAGGTGACATTTTTGAGTTTTAATTCTTTCTTAATGTCATTTTGCGTGAAACGGTTTCTGCATTCGCCTCTTGAAAAAGCGCGTCCTGCTCCGTGCGAAGCTGAGTTCAGCGAATCTGGATTTCCTTTTCCACGAACGATGAAACCTTTTGCAGTCATCGAACCGGGAATCATTCCCAATTCATTTTCATTCGCCGGAGTTGCACCTTTTCTGTGAACGATCACTTCTTTTCCGTTATGGATCTCTTTCCACGCAAAGTTGTGATGGTTTTCAATTCTAGCTTTTACTCTTCCTCCGACAGCTTTCACCAATCTTCTGTGAATATCGTCGTGACAAGCGGATGCGTAATCTCCTGCGAGATTCATCGCTGTCCAGTATTCTAAACCGAGATGCGTGTTCAAATCCAACCAGGCGAAGTTTTGCGCTTCTTTGGGTAACGGACATTGCTCTGTCGCCACTCTGGAATAATACTGGGCGATTTCGGCTCCCAACCCACGCGAACCGCTGTGAGAAAGGATTCCGAGGTATTTTCCTTTTGGAAGTCCGATTTGTTCGTCTTCTTCCGTGATTTCAACTTCTCCGAATTCTACAAAATGATTTCCACCGCCGGAGCTTCCCATTTGTTTGATGGCTTTTCCTTTTAATCTTCTCAAAATCGGAATCAAATCGAACGTGTCTCTGTCGAAAATTTCGTGTTCGACGTGAGATTTATGCGTTTCATACATTCCGAATTTGGTATGTTCCGCAAGAGCTTTTTCATATTTGTCTCTTGCGCCGTCAAGATATGAAATGGGCGTATCCAAAATACTGAGGCTCATTCTGCAGCCAATATCCATCCCAACTCCGTACGGAATCACGGCATTTTCTACTGCGAGAACGCCTCCGATTGGAAGTCCGTAACCGCTGTGTGCATCGGGCATTAACGCTCCCTGCATTGAAATTGGAAGTTTCAAAGCCGTGTACAATTGGTTTTTTGCTTCATCTGAAATGTTGTTTCCGAAAATCTGGAAAGATGCACGGTTTGTATTGAGCATTCTTTTCTCTGTCTTCTTGGATGAAAGCAAGGCTTCTGCAATTTGTCCGAAGGTTAAATCTTTCTCGAAATTCTCCGGATTTTGTTGAATTTCTTTTAAAAGAGATTTCACATAATGAATATTTTTGGTTGCAAAATTTCTCTTCATGACTTCCAAAGCGATGTTCACGCTTTGATTATTTGGATAGCCTAATTTTAATATATCTTTTCCTTTAAGTTTTAAATTTCCCATTGTTTTTGTTTTAAAATTTTCGGACATAATTGTCCTCTAAACTCTCTGCAATAGTTATTGCAGACATTTTGTAGTGAAAACATTTTCTGCTTTTCAACTGATCACGTTTGTATTTCTCTTTCCATGGATTGGGTCTTCCATAAATTGTTTTATGAATAATCGCCTTTATTTTATGCTGATCTAAATAAGAATCGAGTTCATCTATTTCTTTCTCTAAATCTGAATCTAAAGGTTTGTAATGAGTAATCATATTTGGTTTTACTCTTAATACAAATCTCCAAGGTTCGATAAATTCGTAGTAAATATTATATCTTTTTCTGAACAGATTATATTCTTCTCTTTTCAGAAAATATTGCCTTTCTCTTGTTGTTAAACCCAGCTTTGGATCATTCCATTGATAGGTTGAAAGCTGAACTAATTTTTGCTCTCTGTCGACATAAACTCTTCGTCCGAATTTTCTTTTTTTCTTTAAGAATTTTCGAGTTGGGGAATACATTTTTGTATTGATTTTGTTCAGAATTCCTTCGAAAAAATCGACGTCTTTGGAACGTTTTACATCATCTCTCACCACGAAGAATCTTACAAATCCCTTTTGGTAAGGCTGTTCAAGGAGAATTAACGGAATATTTCTTCTCAATTCCCAAAGTTCATTACTACGTTTATACTTTTTTCTGATCTGTTTTTCTACATCTTTTCTTATAATTCTTTTTCTGCTTCTCAGACTTCGCAGTCGGTAAAACAGAAGATTGTATTTTTCCATTTATCAATTAGATTATTAGATGCAAGACGTCAGATTTCATACTTTCTAAAGCTGCGTTTTTGCATCAAATCTTTTATCAACTAAAAGATTAGTTGATTTTAAATTATGTCATTTTTGTCAACAAAAAAAAGAGATTCTTCCTTCGTCAGAATGACAGAGGAGTTTTCTTAGCCCCGATTGCAGCGACATCCTTTTTTTGCGTTGGCTTGAAAAAAGCGTTGGCAAAAAAAGATATAGCGGAAAGCGGGATTAAGCTCCTAATAAAAATTGATTTCGGGGAAACTTTTTTAGTTTGAAATATTGCGCAATAAAAAACCCGAAAATCTTACGACTTCGGGTTTTGATATACTGTTATTCTATGAGTGTACCAAACCACGAAGCCTCGCCTTTGCAAAAGGCAATCCTACTGTTGAATGTAGATTATATTTGAACATTGCTTCGTTGTTTTTAATTGGTTAAACTTGATTTTCAGATGCAAAGATATACAATTTTCTGAAAAACAAAATAAAATTTCAAAATTATTTATCACTTATTAATGAGTTCTATTAGATTCAAAATGTTATATTTGTTTTCTTAACTAAAAAAATATATGAAAAACACATTAATGAAATCTCTGTTTTATGTATTTGCATTTGCAATTCTATTTTCTTGTAATTCGAACAAGAATGACGATGTTTTAAAGTACACTACAGACACTACTCTAGGTTTAACAAGAATAAATCTGAACTCTATTTCAGATAAAATTCCGGTGGAAAAAATTCTTAAGGAAAAGAAAAATCTCGAAAATGAGGGAAAACTATTTTTACAGCTTGTAAGTAAACCAAAAGAATCAGGTATTGATGTAGACAAACCTTTTTATCTAATGGTAGAAGCTGGAAAATCGACAAATTCTGAGCCTGATGTAAAGGCTGTCTTTTGGATAAGCGACAAAGCAAAGTTCCAGAAAAGCATGTCTGATCTTACTAAATCTAAAATTACCATTGATAAAAAAGATTTTATTTTTGCAGATGGTAAACTTACCGGAAGCATCAAGGGTGACATCGCTGTAATGGCAAATGAAAACTCAATGAGAGGTTACACAAAATATAACCCGTCTCAGTTTACAGAAAAATACTTTACAGATTTCTGGGCAAGAAAAGGAACTTCAAACAAGGTAATTATCGACCAAATAAACGAATCTTTGGTAAGCGAAAAAGACATTAGCGGATGGATGAATCTTGGAGCTGTTGCAAGCTATGTTTCTAAAGGCTACATCGAAACACTTGCTGTAAATAAATTGATAAAAGATTCAGGGCTTGGCTTTGATTTCAGTTTCGACAAAGGAAAAGTAGAAGTTGATATGAAAACGTTCTTCAACAGCGATATGAAAAAGGTTGTGGAGAAATATTACAACAAAAACAATGTGAATTACGATCTTGTAAAAAATGTAGAACTTGACAACGCAAAATCTTTCTCAATTGGATATTTCAGCTTAGATTTCATGAAATATTTGATTAAAGAGGCTGGGTTTGAAGCAACTGTTAATCATTATTTAGCATCAACCAATACAACATTAGAAGATATTACGACAACTTTCACAGGAGATTATGCTTATTTGGAGTCGAAACCAAATCCTGCAGACTCTTCTGGATACGGATATTATAATAACAAAAAAGCAATGGTTTTAGGTTTTAATCCTAAGAAAAAAGGTGTTCTTACTTCGTTGCTTCAAGGTCCTTTAGGTGAAAGTAAAAAATACACTATTGTAGATAATCAGATCATTTTCTCTGATGATCAAAGTATAAATGCACAATTTCAGGCGAAAAAAGCAGCAAAAAATTCTAAACTTAACAAAAAATCAGGAATTACTTCTTACTCTTGGTCTGACGGAAGTGATTACAACAGAAAAGAAGCCGCTCCGGCAAAAGTTGTCGAAATCTCAAACGAATCTAAAGAAAATGCGGGCAATTTAGTTTCTAAATCGGTAATTACTTTAGACAAGAAAGACGAAAATGCACTGTATTATTTTATAATGAATGACTAATTTAATATTAGAAAACATTTCCCCAAAATATTTCACTCCCAGAAATATCGAACAATCTGAAATCTGGAATAAAAACATTTCTTTCTCAAAAGGAAAAAAGTTTCTGATTGTCGCACCTTCCGGGAGTGGAAAATCTACTTTGGCAATCGCAATTTTGGGTGCTCATTTTCAGTATGAAGGAAATATAAAATATGACCAGCAAACTGTGAAAAATCTTCATCTGGAAGAGATTGTAAAAAACAGAAAAGATGGAGTAAGTCTGCTTTTTCAGGATGTAAGATTAATTAAAAACCTTACGATTTCGGAAAATATTCTGCTTCGTGTTTTTAATAAAGACCGAAAACAATTTATTCCTAAAATGGAAGAATATGCTAAAAGACTGGGAATAGAAAATCTTCTGAATAAAAAAGCAGAAAACTGTTCGTACGGAGAACGCCAAAGAAGTGCGATTGTGAGAAGCCTTATCAATCCTACAGATTTTCTGATTTACGATGAATGTTTCAGTCATTTGGATATGAATAATAAGCAGATTGCTTTCTCATTGATTGATGAAGTATCGACGGAAAGCGGAAGTTCAGTTATTTTTTTTGAGCTGAATAAGTTTTCTTTCGAGCATGATTATCAAATTCTTCATTTATAAAAGCTTATGAAGAAAATTTTTAATTCAATTATTTTATACGCAGGATTATTCATTGCCTTTATTTTGGTTTTGTCTTGTCTGCAACTGTACGAAAATGCAAACCGTCTTTTCGGAAGTAAAAGCAGTGACAGCAATTACTGGCTGACTTTCAGCAAGAAAATTACGCCTGATAATATCGGAAGGAAAGAACTTCTTGGCTTTAATGAAAATGACGTTTCAAAAATTAAAAACTGGGCTGAAGTAAAAAGTATTTATCCTTTTTCTGCGAATGAGTTTAAAGCTTCGGCAAATGGTGGGGATTTTATTCCTTTTTATACTGATTTGTATTTTGAAGGTTTAGATTTAAAAGCGATTGATACTGATTTGACTGAGGAAGAATTTCAGGCAAAAGGAGATGAAATTCCGATTATTATTTCAAGAGAATATTTGAATCTTTACAATTACGGATTTGCTTTAAACCAAGGCTTACCGCAGATTTCTGAAGATTTTGCCAAGAAAATCGTTGTGAACATCAATATCACCGTTAACAATGAAAATAAGACTTATAAAGGAAAAATGGTTGGACTTTCAGACAGGATTCATTCTGTTTTAATTCCAAAAAAATTCCTTGATTCTCTGAACATCGCAGCGAAACCTCAACTTGCTACACAACCCAAAATTTACAACCGGGTTTTGGTTCAGGTAAAAGATTCCGGTGATGAAGGCTTGATTTCTAAAATGAAAGAAAACGGCTACGAATCGAATCAGGAAAGTCTTCGTTCAGCAAAAATAAAGTCAAAACTGTTTTTAGTTTTAAAAATAATTGCTGTTTTGGGAGTTTTTATCTTTGCTTTGTGTCTTTATATTATCGTAAGTTTTATAAAGATTCAGTTTTTAGAAAAGCAGGAAGAAGTTTCTATTAAAAACAGTTTAGGATATTCTCCAAAGAAAATGGTGAGTGATATCAGCAGAAAATTCAGTTTGAATTTGATGTTTGTACTAATTTTAAGTTTAGGAATGATTGCGGCAGGTCAATACTTTATTGCAAAATCTGATGTTTCTAATGGTTTACTCTCGATGTATATCAATCCTTTGCTTTTGACAGCAATTATCATCATTCCAATTTTAGTTTATTTCTTTGTGAATATTCTTATTTATCGATGGCTGATAAAATCCTGGAAAATATAAAAAGTGACCATCAAATTGATGGTCACTTTTGTTTTATAAAGTGGATGTTTTTTTAATCTTTAGAACCTAATCCGTCCATTGTATCGCCCATTCCTTTGCTGTTTGGAGAATATACTCTTTCCTGATCCAAAAAGTAAACATCATGCTTAGCTTTTGCAATGATACCGTTGTAAACATCTTCCGGTAAACCTGCTGTTTCAGAATTTGCTTCGTTGAAAGAAGGTTTATTATAAATTTTCAGAGCTCCGTGCTGATCTAAAATTTTCTTAGCATTTTGCGCTTCTATAAGCGTGGATGCATAAACCACCAAATTAATTTTCCCAACACTTTGCTTACTGTAAGCTGCTAAAATCTCGTTATCGTTAACAAAAACATGATCCCAGAAACTTTTTGTTTTTTCATCTTCCTGATAATCTTCTAAAGTGGAATTATTATCAAATTTTGACGTAGAAACAACGATATCTTCTTCCTGAAATCCGTTGTTGATGAGTTGTGTTTTGATTTCCGCTGTATCCACAGTCTCCGGAAATACTGAAATTACTGTATAAGCCATAACATTTTATTTTTTGGTTATGGTCTACAATACAAACGTCGTGCAACTTATTGGATTCTAATCACATTTTAATCTAAAAAACGGTTCAAAATATCAACCGCACATTTCGGAAGATTAGTTCCTGGACCGAAAATAAAGTCGGCTCCGTTCGCATATAAAAACTCATAATCCTGTTGCGGGATTACTCCACCAACAACAATTGTAATATCTTCTGCTCCAAGTTTTTTCAGTTCTTCAACAACTTGTGGAACCAAAGTTTTGTGACCAGCCGCCAAACTTGAAACTCCTAAAATATGAATATCATTCTCAACTGCCTGTTTTGCAACCTCTTCCGGAGTTTGAAATAAAGGTGCGACATCAACGTCAAATCCCATATCTGCAAATGCAGTAGCAACTACTTTTGCTCCGCGATCATGACCATCCTGCCCCATTTTTGCCACCATAATTCTTGGACGACGACCTTCTTCTTCTTCAAATTTTTGAGTCAGCTCCAAAGCTTTTCCAAAGTATTCGTTTTTTCCTGCATTCATAGCATAAACCCCTTGAATTGTTCTGATATTGGCTTTATAACGACCGAAAGTTTCTTCCATCGCATCGCTCATTTCGCCTAAAGTTACTCTTCTGCGAGCTGCTTCAATGCACAATGCCAAAAGATTTCCGTTTCCTGTTTTTGCAGATTCTCGGAT
Source organism: Chryseobacterium formosum (assembly GCF_026460885.1). Lineage (GTDB taxonomy): Bacteria > Bacteroidota > Bacteroidia > Flavobacteriales > Weeksellaceae > Chryseobacterium > Chryseobacterium formosus. The sequence goes on along the minus strand of NZ_JAOVZW010000001.1, from coordinate 545,337 downwards.
TTGATTTAAAACATCTTCAACAGATTCAGAATTTCTGCTAGATTTTATGGAATCTAATCTTTCGATTTGTTTTCTACGAACTTCTGTATTATCAATATCTAAAATCTCGATTGGAGTCTGTTTTAAAGCTGATTTAAAAGAATTTACCCCAATAATAAATTCTTCACTGCTGTCTATTTTTGCCTGTTTTCTTGCAGCTGCTTCCTCAATTCTCATCTTTGGAATTCCTGCTTCGATGGCTTTTGTCATTCCACCTTCTTTTTCGACCTCATCAATGTACTTCATGGCTTCTTCGATCATTTGCTGAGTCAAAGATTCAACCAAATTACTTCCTCCCATCGGATCCACAACATCACAGATTCCACTTTCCTGTTGAAGGATAATTTGTGTATTTCTTGCAATTTTCGCTGAATAATCTGTAGGAAGAGCAATTGCTTCATCTAAAGCATTTGTATGCAAAGATTGAGTCCCGCCTAAAGCTGAAGACAACGCTTCTATGGCAGTTCTTGTAATATTATTGAAGGGTTCCTGCTCCGTTAAAGACCAACCCGAAGTTTGAGAGTGCGTTCTTAAAGCTAAAGATTTTGGATTTTGAGGGTTAAATTGTTTCAACAACGTTGCCCAAATATATCTTGCAGCACGCATTTTTGCAATTTCCATGAAGTGGTTCATTCCGATTGCCCAGAAAAACGATAATCTTGGGGCAAAATCATCGACATTCATTCCTGCTTTAATTCCTGTTCTTACATATTCTAAACCGTCTGCTAAAGTATATGCCATTTCCAAAACCGGAGTTGCTCCCGCTTCCTGCATATGATAACCCGAAATAGATATAGAGTTGAATTTCGGAATATTTCTCGAGGTATATTCAAAAATATCCGCAATAATTTTCATAGAAGGAGTTGGTGGATAAATGTAAGTATTACGCACCATAAATTCTTTCAAAATATCATTCTGAATGGTTCCTGAAAGCTTATCCTGAGAAACGCCCTGTTCTTCTGCAGCAACTATATAAAACGAAAGAATCGGCAAAACTGCACCATTCATTGTCATGGAAACCGAGATTTCATCCAAAGGAATTTCATTGAATAAAATTTTCATATCCTCCACAGAATCAATTGCAACCCCCGCTTTACCTACATCTCCTACAACTCTTGCATGGTCTGAATCATAACCTCTGTGCGTCGCCAAATCAAAAGCTACCGAAAGCCCTTTTTGTCCTGCTGCTAAATTTCTTCTGTAAAAAGCGTTGGACTCTTCTGCAGTGGAAAAACCAGCATACTGACGAACTGTCCAAGGTTTTTGAACATACATCGTTGAGTAGGGACCTCTTAAATAAGGTGCAATTCCGGGAGAACTATCTGCAATACTTTTATCTTTAATATCTTCAGCCGTATATTTTGACTTTAATTCTAATCCGTCTTTCTCAAATTGATAAATTTCAAGATGCTTTTCTGATATGCTAAACTGGGGATTTTTGTTTTGAATTTCCCTTCTCATGAGTTCTGATTTAAGATTTTAAAAGTAAGCATTTTTGGAATAATGTTTTGTGTTTGATTTTCAATATAAAAAGAAGAATTTTAAACACATTAGTCACAGATAGTTTTTAAAATCAATCCGCAGAAAAGAACATATTAATTTTTTGAAAATTTTTGATTTTCTTTCTTATCTGCTCTAATTTTTTCACTCATTTCTATAAAGTTTATGTGACTTACACATGACAAGAGCTTTTTAATTAAAACAAAAAGCGAGACTGTCCTCTACAATCTCGCTTTTATTAAAAATTTCTCGATACACTACACTTCGTTTCGTTACTCGAAATGACGATGGCGATTATTTATTTTAATTTTTTAATTCCCATCTCATACAACGCAAAAGAAATCAAGTCTGCATTTTCGCTGATTACCTGATCGGTGGCTCTTCCTGCTCCGTGACCTGCATTTTTCTCGATTCTTACTAAAATAGGGTTTGCACATTTCTGTTTTTCCTGCAATTCTGCACCAAACTTAAATGAATGCGCCGGAACAACTCTGTCATCATGATCACTCGTAATAATCATCGTTGATGGATAACAAGTTCCTGCTCTAACATTATGAACCGGAGAATATGATTTCAAATAATCAAACATTTCTTTATTGTCTTCTGCGGTTCCGTAATCGTAAGACCAACCTGCTCCAGCTGTAAATTTGTTATATCTCAACATATCTAAAACTCCAACCCCCGGAAAGGCAACTTTTGCCAAATCCGGACGCATCGTCATCGTTGCACCCACTAATAATCCTCCATTTGATCTACCTGAAAGTGCCATATATTCTTTAGAAGTATATCCTTTAGATTGTAAATATTCTCCAGCTGCGATGAAATCTTCAAATACATTTTTCTTCTGCATCTTCGTTCCTGCATCGTGCCATTTCTTCCCGTATTCTCCACCTCCACGAATGTTTGGAACGGCGTAAATTCCTCCATTTTCCATCCAGATTGCGTTGACTACAGAAAAAGAAGGCTGTAAACTGATGTTGAAACCTCCGTAAGAATAAAGCATCGTTGGATTTTTTCCGTCGAGTTTAATTCCTTTTTTATAATTAATCATCATCGGAACTTTTGTTCCGTCTTTTGATGTGTAAAATACCTGTTCCGAAACATAATCTTCAGGATTAAATTTTACTTTGGGCTTTTGATAAATTTCAGATTTTCCTGTATCTGCATTAAATTTATATGTTGTTCCCGGAGTAATATAATTACTGAAAGAATAGTACAGCTCTTTCTCCGTTTTTTTACCCCCAAAACCTCCAACATTACCTTTTCCAGGAAGAGAAATTTCTCTAATCAGCTTCCCATCTTTGTCAAACTGCTTTATTTTATCAATCGCATCAACCATATATGTTGCGAAGAAATAACCACCACCACCGGAAATTCCTAATACGTTTTCTGTTTCAGGAATAACATCTTTCCACGTTTCAGGAGATGGATTTTGGATGGTAGTTTTTACCAAACGCATATTTGGAGCATCTTTATCTGTAAAAATGTAAAGATTATCACCATCTGTATCAACAATACTTGCGTTAATATCAAAGCCATTATTGATCTGAATGAAATCACCACCTTTCTTCAAATCTTTAATATAAACTTCATTTCCGTTGGTTGCATTCGCCGCAGAAATAATTAAGTATCTTTCATCTTCAGAAAGATAAGCTCCCAAATATCTTCTAGGAGTTTTTTCTCCACCGAAAATTAATTTATCCGCAGACTGTTTTGTTCCTAATTTATGATAATATACCTTGTGTTTATCGGTCATTCCAGAAAGCACTGTACCTTCTTTCGGTTTATCATAGCTTGAATAATAGAAACCTTCATCACCTTGCCATGCAACTCCGCTGAATTTTACATCAACGATGGTTTCATCGATTTGTTTTTTAGTAATAGCATCAAGAATAATAATTTTATTCCAGTCGCTACCACCTTCTGAGATTGAATAGGCTGCTAAATTTCCTTTTTTGTTAAATGATAAATTGGCAAGAGAAGTTGTTCCTTTTTCAGAAAATTTATTCGGATCTAAAAATACTTCTGTCGCTTTTGTTTTATTATTTGTTCTGTACAAAACTGATTGCGCCTGTAACCCATTGTTTTTATAATAATATGTATAATCACCTTCTTTGAAAGGAGCACCAATCTTTTCGTAATTCCAGATGTCGGTTAATTGCTTTACAATTTCCTGTCTGTAAGGAATTTGTGACAAATATCTCTGGCTAAAAGCTACTTCTTCGTCAACCCATTTTTTTGTTGGTTCTGAATCATTTTCTAAATCTCTATATGGATCTGCAACAGCAGTTCCGAAGTAAGTATCGGTTTGATTACCTTTTGTAGCTTTAGGATACGTCATTTTCTGAGCATAAATAGTTGCTGAAAACAAAACTCCAGCAGTTAATAAGATTGGTCTAAAATTCATTGTGAAGGATTTTCTCAAAAATACGTAAAGTTGTGGGAATAAAAAAAGCTTCTGTGGAGAGAAGCTTTTGTAAGTTTATTTAAATTGAGCAAAGAAAAAAAAGAAGCCATTAGACTTTTATTAAAATTACCCTATCAATTCTTTAGCCTGCGTTAAAGCAGCTTCAGTAATTTTACTTCCAGAAAGAAGCTGTGCAATTTCGTTTAGTTTTTCTTCGTCACTAAGAGGAATAATTGTAGACTGTGTTTTCCCATTTACATCTTGTTTCACGACTTTATAGTTGTCATTTCCTTTTGCGGCAACCTGTGCTAAATGAGAAATAACAATTAACTGCATATCTTCAGACATTTCACGCATCAGATTTCCGATTTCTTCGGCAACTTTTCCTGAAACACCGGTATCGATTTCGTCTAAAATTAATGTTGGAAGTTCATCACTTTCCGCAATAATTTTTTTAACAGCAAGCATTACTCGAGATCTTTCACCACCTGAAATTGCAGTTTGAATAGGTTTTAAAGGAAATCCTGAATTTGCCTGAAATAATAGCTGAATATTTTCTTTTCCAAACTGATTATATTCTGAAGAATTCTTGATTTCAATATCAACTTTTGCTTTTTCAAGACCAAGTTTTTTAAGCAAATCTTCTGCTTTTTTAATGAAAACAGGAATACTTTTCTTTCTGTTTTTTGAAAGTTTCTGGCTTAAAGATTCAAGAGATTTTTCTTTTTTAGAAATATTTTCAAGAATTTCTGCTATATAAACTTCAATTTCTGCTGTCCCTTTTTGTTCACCCGAAAGCTGATCTCTGATTTCTCTTAAAGCTTCAATGTCTGAAACATTATGTTTAAGGAAAAGCATATTTATTTTATTGTTAAACTCCGAAAGCTGGGCTAACGTTTCAGGATTCATTTCAATTTTCTCAGACTCATCTTCCAATTCAGAAATGATGTCTTTCAATTCGACAAAAGAACCTTCCAATCTCGTATTAAGCTCAGAAAAATTGGTTGAAACTTCGGCTATTTTAGAAAGTTTAGATTTTGCTTCATTAAAAAATGAAAAAATTCCGATTTCTTCCTGATGAAATCTTGATAAAAGCTGAGCTAAATTTTCAGAGATCATTCCAGCGTTTTCCTGTACAGAAAGCTGATTTTGTAAATCTTCATAATTTACATCATCCATTTTCAAATCTTCAAGTTCACTTAGAAGAAATTCCTTATAATCCCCTTCTTTAGTACTTTCATAAAGTTGAGTCTGATATTTTTTAAGCTGAGTTTTTAAAGTCTGATATTCGTAAAAGTCATGTTGGTAATCTTCAATCAGTTTTTTATTATCTGAAAGTCCGTCGATTATTTTAAACTGATACTCAGAAGTAAAAAGATTAGATGTTTCAAACTGTGAATGAATATCGATAAGCTGTGAAGTAAGTTCTTTCAAAATATCCAACGTCACAGGAACATCATTGATAAAGGCTCTGGATTTACCCGAAGGCAAAATTTCGCGTCTGATAATCGTTTGATGTTCGTAGTCGAGATCATTTTCGATAAAGAATTTTTTAAACTGATTATTTAGGTCAAATTCTGTCTCGACAATACTTTTTTCTTCCGCTTTAGAAATCGATTTTATATCTGCTCTTTCGCCTAAAATCAATCGTAACGCACCCAAAATGATAGATTTACCCGCTCCTGTTTCACCGGTAATGACCTGTAAACCATTTTTTAAAGATACTTCGAGGGCATCAATGAGGGCAAAATTTTTAATGTAAATTCTTGAAAGCATAGATTCTGATGCAGATTACGTTTTGGTACTGCAAATATAAAATTTAGAAATCAAAAGTTAGGAATTATAATTACTTCCATTTATTCCACTTAGATTCTGCATTTTTAGGCGAAAAAATAATCATTTGCTGTTTCAGCGTGCCGATGTTTACCGAACCGTTATTTCCGGAATTGAAAATATTAAATATCTCATCCGCTTTTGTATCCATAAAAAGATTGAAGAAATAATTCTGCTGGAAAGAGTTCTCGTATGTTTTCAACTGCATTAAAGCATCAAAAATAATTTTCTTTGACTGTGTCTGATCTTGATTAAATAAACCGTCTAAACCTGCTCTGTGATACGTGTAAATCGTAGAACGCAACTGACTCATATTCGGGTTAAGAATTTCTCCGATTAAAATTGAACGGCTCCTTGGTTCGTTAATTTGATTCCATCCTTCATAACCTCTGTTTTGAGAATTCTGAGCAATCTGCTGTGCTTTTGAAAACCATTGAGTTCCGCCCATTGACTGAAAACTATCTGCATCGTAACCCAAAATTACATACACATAAAAACTAATAACATCAATCAAATTCTTACCTGAAAACTGTCTTTCATTAAAAATAAGATTCTCATTTTCAGCATATTCAAAAGTAAATCTGTTATCTTTTAAATTTAATAAAGGGGATTCATAAGAACTGCTAAAAACAGGACGAACCGCCTGAACGACAATCTGTGCCGTAAATTTATTGCCATCCCGATTGCTTATAACAATGGCGAAATTTGATTTGATTTTCTCAAAATTCTGAAGTTTTTTTCCTGTCCAGCTTGTATTATTGATAAAATCTCTAAGACTTTTTTCTAAAGCTTTAAAAGCACTTTGGTTACTTCCCTGTACTTGCTGATTGTTGATTTGTACCGTTGCGAGAATTTCCTGAGAAAACCCGAAATTGAATACTATCAGAAAAAAGAGTATAATTATTTTTTTCATTATCTAATTAAAAATTGAAAACGGAAATTTATAACATTTATTTTAAAAGTTGAGTTTCAATACAATCGAGAATGTCTTTTGCCACATTTTCTTTTGATTTTAGATCAAATTCCAGCTTTTCTGTTTTGGTAAATATCTTGATTTTGTTGGTATCATTTTTAAAACCTGCACCTTCATCACGAAGTGAATTCAGAACGATCATATCTAAATTTTTCTTCGCAAGTTTTCCTTTTGCATTTTCTTCTTCATTCTGCGTTTCAAGAGCAAAACCGACTAAAAACTGATTCGTTTTTTTCTCACCCATCGTTTTCAGAATATCCGGGTTTTTGATTAATTCTATCGAAAAAGTATCTTCATTTTTTTTAATCTTTTCTGAGGCTACTACTTTTGGAGCATAATCCGCTACAGCCGCACTTGCAATTCCGATATCGATAGTGTCGTAATATTCAAAAACTTTGTTAAGCATTTCTCTTGCAGATGTAACTCTGTGCAAATCTATATTTTGATGAGTCGATTTTAAAGAACTTGGTCCTGAAATAAGAATCACTTTCGCTCCTCTTTTTGCAGCTTCTTCAGCTAATGAAAACCCCATTTTCCCAGAAGAATGATTTCCAATAAAACGCACAGGATCAATTGCTTCATAAGTTGGTCCCGCTGTAATTAAAACCGTTTTTCCTTCTAATGATTTTTTTTGATCTGAATTAAAAAACTCTTCAATCGTTTTAACAATCGTTTCTGGTTCTGCCATTCTTCCTTGACCAATCAAACCACTTGCTAGTTCACCACTTTCTGCAGGAATTACAGTGTTACCAAATTCTTCGGCAAGTTTCAGATTGTTTTTGGTTGATGGATGTTGATACATATCCAAATCCATTGCGGGAGCAATAAAAATGGGGCATTTTGCAGACATATACGTTGCAATCAAAAGATTATCACAAATCCCATGAATCACCTTCGCCAAAGTATTTGCCGTGCAAGGTGCAACAATCATCACATCTGCCCAAAGAGCCATTTCTACGTGACTGTTCCAAGTTCCGTTGTCGCTGTAAAATTCAGTATAAACAGGATTTTTTGAAAGTGTGGAAAGACTCAGTTTCGTTACAAAATGTTCCGCATCAGGAGACATAATGATCTGAACCTCGGCACCTTTTTTTACCAAATCTCTGATAAGAAAATGAATTTTGTACGCAGCTATTCCGCCAGAAACGGCAATGAGAATCTTTTTCCCGGAAATACTCATGTAGATTTTTTTAAAGCACTAATTTACTTATTTTTTTCTTAAATCAATCTGTATATATCAAAACAGCAAAGGTCATAAAAGAACCGAATCTTCTATGACCTTAGATTTATAAAAATAAAATTATTTTATTTTCTTTCTTCAGTTTTTCTGAAGTAAACATCACCATCTAACCATTCTTGGATAGCGATAGATGTTGGTTTCGGAAGTTTTTCGTAATGTTTTGAGATTTCGATTTGTTCTCTGTTTTCAAAAACTTCTTCCAAAGTAGAGTTGTGAACAGCAAATTCGTCTAATTTATTGTGTAATTCAGTACGGATTTCTGCATTGATCTGCTCTGCTCTTTTCCCCATGATTACAATAGCTTCATAGATTGAACCTACTTTCTCTTCAATCTTGTCTTTATCGTAAGTAATAGTATTTACTTCTGCTTTTGTATCTTTTACGCTCATTTTGAGAAAATTAATTATTTATAAGTTGGCAAATTTACGAATTATCTTTGGATTTTGAAAGTCGCCGCAGGAGGAGGAGTTTGCAACGCTGCACTATCTCTTTGCATTTGCATCGCACTCTTCTCATTTGAAATCTGATCTTTCACTTGCTGCTGTGTCTTATTCTGCTCTGCAAGCTTATCTGCGATCTTTTTCTGTTTTGCAGTAAACAGTGCAATTCTTTCTTCGTTTTGTTTCTTAACTACAACAAAATCTTTCTTTTCTTTTTCAAGTTTTTCTCTTAAATCTAAAGCTGTCTTAGCATATTCTGTATTCGGAAGTTCTTTTTCAACCTGTCTTGTAAATGCTAAAGCACTTGTAATACGCTCATCTTTCAATTCATAAGTAGACCCTACAGCTAATGCATATCGAGCTTTCATCATATAATCATAGATTTTCGGACGAAGCTTTGTACTTGGGAAATCGTCTAAAACATTTTCAAAAGCGGTAGATGTAGCTTTGTAATCTGCCATTTTGTAGTATTGCTTAGCATTTTCGTATGCTTTAAATTCTAATTTATAAGAAAGCTCATCAATTAAAGTATTGATGTTTTTTGATCTTTCAGAATTTGGGTAATTATTCAAAAATTCCTGAAGCTCATTGATTGCCAATTCTGTACTCGACTGATCTAAGTTATAATCCATAGAACCGTTGTAGTAACACAATGCAGACATATAAGCCGCTTCTTCTTTTCTGTTATCCTGAGGGAAACTTACAGCAAAATTCTTAAACTGATTTCCGGCTAATCTGTAATTTTTATCATAATAATTGGCGTACGCAGAATTGAAAACTACGTTCGGAGCATCATCTGTACCCGCAACCAAATTGGGAAGTCTGTCGTAAAGCGCCAATGCATTTTTCCACTTCTTTTTAGCAAAATTTTCGTTTGCAGCTTTAAGAATAAAGGTTTTGTCTGCACTTCTCAATGCTTTTTCCTGTTGACTCTTGCACGCTGCTAAAACAGCAATAGCGAAAATACCTAAAATATACTTTTTCATATAAAATGTAACAGTTCTCGGGTTTACCGACCTATTAATTTGCAAAAATATAACTTTTTTGCTAAAAGTTTTTTTTTTATGATTATTTAACGTAAATTTAGTCAGCTGCGTATCCCAAAACAGCAAAAATGTTCATTAAAAGATTCATTCTCACCTTTTTTTCGGCTTCTTTGGTGTACGTTTCATCATCTTTGTGAGGAACATACAATTCGTAGAAATTTTTATTTCTTATGACGAATAAAGTAGAACCAATAATGGTAGTCAAAATATCTTCAGGTTTTGGAGTGAAAGTAAAAACTCCTGTAGTAACACCTTTTTTAATAACTTCATCCAATTTTCTAACGAAAAGCTGGTAAAAATCTAAAAGTTCATCTTTCAAATTCTCAGTATGACGAAGTTCCTGAGTAACAAAACCGTGAAAATAATTATATCTGAAAAGCTGACTGACAATATATTTAATCATTTCTTTCATCTGCATTTCCGGCCTGCCATCTTTGATTGTATCTGCAAATTCTGAAAAATTTTCTCTCGTTTTCAAAACACGATACTGATAAAGATAAGACATCATTTTTTCTTTAGAACCGAAATAATAAGAAATCATAGCCACATTAATGTTGGCTTTTGTACAAATATCTCTTACAGATGTGCCTTCATAGCCTTTTCTTGCGATGAGTTCTTCGGCAATATCAAGAATATGAATTTGCTTCTCAGAGAATTTTTTTCCCATAGTTACGTTTTTAGTAAAGTTAGCAAATTTTTAACATATCTATAAACGGATGTTTAATTATTTTAAATCTTGCTTAATTGTAGTATTTTTGAATATGGATTTTTTTGATTTTCATCATCATAAAGAAAATAAAGAGCTTGGAATTTACAATCTGGATTATGGTAAAACTCCGCCTCAACATTTGTATTCAATTGGAATTCATCCGCAGGACATTCAAGAAGAAAATATTGAAAATCAATTTATTTGGTTAAATTCCAATATTACAGAAAACTGTTTTGCTATTGGAGAATGCGGATTGGATGGATTGATTTCAGTTGATCAAAAAACTCAGGGAGAAGTTTTTAAAAAGCAAATTGAACTATCAAATGAGTTAAAAAAACCTTTGATTATTCATTGCGTAAGAAAGTTTTATGAAGTGATTTCATTTAAAAAACATGCTCATCAAGCGATGATTATTCATGGTTTTAATAAAAAACAAAGCATTGCCGACGATTTGCTGAAAAATAATTTTTATTTGAGTTTTGGAAAACCTGTTTTGTATAATCTATCTTTGCAGAACGTTTTAAAGACAATTCCTTTAGATAAAATATTTTTAGAAACTGATAATGAAGATTTTAATATCGAAGAATTATACCTGAAAGTTTCAGAATTAAAAGAAATTTCTTTAGAAAAGCTCAACAAACAAATTGTAGAAAATTTAGAAAAGATACAAAATGGATAAATTTTGGCTTGAAAGAACAGAGTTATTGATAAAAGAAGAAGGTGTAGAAAAACTAAGCAAAGCAGCTGTTTTAGTTGTCGGTTTGGGAGGAGTTGGCTCTTTTGCAGCTGAGTTTTTAGCCAGAGCCGGGATAGGAAAAATGACTATTGTTGATGGCGACACAGTAGATATTACCAACATCAACAGACAACTTCCCGCTTTGCATTCTACCATCGGAAAACACAAAGTAGACGTTGTCGCAGAAAGATTGATGGACATTAATCCAAATCTTGAACTTTTAAAAATTAATGAATTTTTGAATCCGGAAAGGATGGAGGAAGTTTTGGATGCCGGAAATTTCGATTACGTTTTAGATTGTATCGATAGTGTCACTCCAAAAGTCACTTTATTAATTGCCGCAAAACGAAGAAAAATAAAGGTTGTAAGCTCGATGGGTGCAGGTGGGAAATCTGATCCTTCTAAAGTTGCAGTACGTGATTTGAGTAAAACTCAGCATTGTCATCTTGCCCGTGAAGTGAGAAAGAGATTAAAAAAAGTGAAAATCGATAAAGGAATTCGTTGTGTATTTTCTGATGAAATTCAAGATGAAGACAGCTTAAAAATGACCGACGGAAGCAATTACAAAAGATCTTTTTATGGAACTATAAGTTTTATTCCTGCAATTTTCGGTTTGTATGCCGCTGCAGAAGTCATCAATTATTTAGTGAATAAAGATTAATGTCTGATTTTAAATATCCAAAACAAGAAAAACTCAAAAAAGACACTGAGATTACTTTACTTTTCGCAAAAGGTAAATGGAGAAGTTGTGGGAATTTGCGAATTATTATTCTTAAAAATCATGCTGATTTACAAACTGAAAATGTAAAACTAGGAGTTTCGGTTTCAAAGAGGTATTTTAAAAAAGCTGTTTATAGAAACCGTGTCAAAAGACTTTTGCGAGAATGCTATCGTTTAAATAAAGACCTTTTTAGAGAAAGCTTTGGAGACAAGACGATTGCAATGTTGTTTTGGGTTTCTAATGAACTTCCCGAAAAGTTTCAGGATGTGGAGACGGAATTCATAAAACTATGTCAGTCTCAATCTCAAAAAAAATCACAATCTGTTTAAATTAAACAATTTCGATTTATATATAATTGTTGCGCTCCTACGGAGCGCAATTTTCTTTGGTTATCATTTTTCTACAAAGGTTTTGCTCCATAGGAGCAAAACGATTTTCAATACTGCAACTTCATAAAAATTGTTTCTAAATTCTATTTGAATATTTTTTGTAGCTTTAAGAAAACAATTGACGAATTAAAATGCTTGACCAAATTCCTTATCTTCCGTATGTTCTGAGTGCATTTATTGGTATCGGACTTGCTGCATCTGCAGGTTTCAGAGTTTTTCTGCCATTGTTTGCGGTGAGTTTAGCATCGTATTTTCAATGGATTCCTACTCATGAAAGTTTTGATTGGCTTTCTGGTCTTCCTGCCTTGATTACAACGGGAATTGCGACGATTGCAGAAATTTTAGCGTATTATATTCCTGTTATTGATAATTTTTTAGACACACTTTCTGTTCCAATGGCAACAATTGCCGGTTCGTTACTTTTTGCGAGTCAGTTTGCAGATCTGGGAACATTTTCACAATGGGGATTGGCCTTAATTGCGGGAGGAGGAACCGCAGCTACAATCAGTTCGGGATTTGCAGGAATTCGAGCGGCATCAACAGCAACAACGGGCGGATTGGGAAATTCCATAGTTGGAACTACAGAAACCGCAGGAGCTGGAATTATGGCAATATTAGCAATGATCGCTCCGGTAATTGCAGCATTTTTGGCAATCGCAACGGTAATTATAGTAGTAATCTTAGGAAGAAAAGCTTTAAAAAAATTACGAAAACGAAAAGAAACTTCTAATTATTTATAAAAAAACGGCAGAACTTTGAAATTCTGCCGTTTGTATTTTAATTTAGTTTTTCCCTCGATTATCTTTAATCTCCTGAATTTTATTTTCAAAATATTCTTTTCGGTCAGGATGTTTATTAATCAATACTTGAAAAGCATTAATCGCTTTTGTATACAATTTCTGCTCAATGTAAAGATTTGCCAAAGTTTCGGTCATTAAGTGCGAAATATCGTCTGTTTTTTCTTTTACAACAAAGCTTACCTCATCTTTCAGCTGACTGATTTTTGGGTTGTTTTCAATGAATGATTCAATGACTTTATTCTTGTTTTCAATTTTAACCTTTTCAACTTCTTCGGTTCTGTCAATTTTCAGCCAGCTTTGCCAAGTGTTGATGAATCCGGGAACATTACTATCGTCAAGAATTTTAGATTCCGTACTTAAAATCGGTTTTTGAATTTTTCCCTCAACTGGTTGATCTTCTTCTTCTTCTTCTTCTTCTTCTTCTTCTTCTTCTTTTTTAATCGGCAAGCTTGAAATATCAGTTCCGAAAAATGAAACATTCATCACAGGAACGTCATCTTTTTCTATTAAGATTTGTTCAGTTTCTGGATTTTCTTCAACATTTTCAACTTCATCGACAATTTCTTCTGAATTATTTTCTGCTACAACTTCTGAGTTCTTTTCCTCTGAAACAATTTCTTCAGAAATCTCTTTAATATCTTCTGTTTTTAAAACGTCTTCAGATTTAACATCAACTTTTCTGCTAAAAGAATCCGGAGTATGAGATTCAAAACTCATTGGTTTCCAAGCTGAAACTACTTCTTCAATTACATTTACCGTTTTTTCGTCAGAATTTCCTTCTTCTAATCTCTCTTCAACAATTGATTCAGCGATTTTCACTACCGTTTCTTCTGCCGCTTTTTGCTCTTCACCAACATGAAACTCCTGGGTTTCAGCAAAACTGATTTCTCCACTTAGTTCTTCCTGAATTTCAGGTTTTTCTTGAACCTCTTTTTTCTGAGTCTTCATCTTTTTTTCAACTTCTTCAATCAGGCGACGCATTTCGTCTTCATGTTTGTTGATATTAGATTTTGGAATTTCAGCAACAGCTTCTTGCTCAGATTTATTGGCTTCAATTTTTATTTCAGGAAGGAAAGAATCGGTTCCGTGGAAACTCAATTCCGCATCATCGTTTAATTTTTCGGCAACATTTTCAGAATCAATTTTATCTTCTTCGATAATCGTTTCAGGATTCAAAACTTCTGAAATCACTTTTGATTCTAAAGATTCAATACGATTATCTGCTTGAATACTTTCTTCTAAAATTTCAGTTTCAGGTTTAAAAGATTCTATTTTTACAAAACTTAATTCAGAATCATCATTAATTTTTTCTTCAACTTTTTCTGAATCAATCTTATCTTCATTGATAACCGTTTCAATATTTAAATCTTCAGAAATTTCTTCGGTTGGGTTAGAATCTAAAACGGTTTCATTTTCAACCGGCTTCTCATCTTCTACAACCTCTGTTTCAGGCGTAAAAGTTTCGACTTTTTGAAAGCTTATTTCAGATTCATCATTTACCTTTTCTTCTACTTTTTCAGAATCAATTTTATCTGCATTGATGATAGTTTCTGAAGGTGCAGCGACAAAATCAGCTTCATTTTCAAATTTAATTTCCTCTTTATCCGAAACATTTTCTTCTTGCGATGAAATTGGCTTTTGAGTAACAATTACACCTGATTCTAAAGTAGATTCAAGATCAATGGTTTCGTTATTTACTTCTTCAAGGAAATTTTCTTCGCCTTCAAATAAAATTCGGTTGCGCTCTCCATCAACAAAAACGTGTTTTATTTCCGGTTTTGGAGTTAATAAAGACTCAGAAACAGCTTCATAATCGTGTTTTGGAGCGACATTTTCAACAACTAAAACTTCAGAATCTTCTGTTTTTTGGATTGAAGTTTCTTCTCCCTTTACTTCAATAACAGGAGTTTCTTCTACAACTTTTTCTGTTTTTATCTGCTGAATTTTACCATTAATTAAATGATAAAGAATTTTCTTGTCTGTTGTATAAGCTGCCGTAGTTGACAATTCTTTCTGATAATTTTCTTTATCGAAAAGATGAACTCCATATAAATGCAGGGCACGAATGTTTTGAATATAAGGGAAAGAACTAATTTCCTCCTTCAAAAGATGAAGATCTTCTGACTGTATATTTTTCGGATTTTTTAATAATTCTAAAACTCTAGTATTCATCATATTACCAGTTCGCTACGATGTCGTTAAATATTTTGTTGATAATTCTGTCTGTTGCAATTTTCACCTGGGAAGTTTCAATCTGATCTTGCGAAAGACTTGAATTGAAAACTGCCTCATCAGAGAAATTTTTATCAAAATTCAGGTCTGGATGTAATTTATTTTCATAACGAACTTTCACCGTGATTGTCAGTTTATTCTGAGATTCCTGAATCGTTCCCGCAGAAGTTTGCTGGGTTGTGGAAGTAATCGTCGTTGGAGAAATTGTATAATCTGTGATTTCTCCTTCAATCAGAATATCGGGATTTGATTTTGTTCCTTTCAGGGTGGTACGCTGTAAAAATCTGTTTTGAATATCTGTAGAAAACTGCTGTGATAAAGTAGGATTTACCAACGCAGAATTATTAGGAAACTCATTAATCTGCACAGTTTTTTCGTCGGTAAGAGACGATCCGGTAAAGCTGTAACAAGAATTGAGCAATCCTACAGATACAATTAAAAGTAAAAGATTTTTAAGCTGATTCATTTTAAATTATATTTTAATCTTAATATTTTTCTTTGATACCGATTTCGGTAATTTCGTCGTATTCAATTTGTTGAATAGCGTCTTCGAATGCAAAATAATTTGCAGAATAGAGAAAAGGCATGGTTAAAAAAAGCCCGATTCCACATGCAAGAATACCAATTTGAGACAAAAGACTTGCAACCAATGAGAATAAGAAAATGTTTAAAAGATTTCCTTTAGTCATTACTTTAGAAATATTCCAAGCTGTTTTGATATCTGTCACACCTTTAAAACTAATTAATGGTGAGATGTAAAACCCTTTCAATAAGAAATAGTAAATAGCAAAAAACATGACGAACATATATGGGAATATTAGTACCGCAAACATCGGGTTTGCTTCTCCATTTCCATCAGAAGTTATTGCAGCTAATCCTCCGAAAATAATAAACGGAATGTACAAAACAAACACACCTCCAATTATAATCAACTGTAAAATAAAATAAGGCATAAAGTCTTTAAAATCGAAAATTTCTCCCGCACTTGGATTTTGATTTTTGTTTAGTTTACGTAAATATTTGTAGAAATTCCCCATTGCTAGAAGTCCGCAGAACGGGATAATCGACATCAGAAAAGTTACCAAAAAGCCTACGAAAACGCTTCCGAAATCTTTCTTTAAAAGCTCAAAGCCTTTGTTGATGTACTCGCCAAATTTAAAATTAATTAGTTTAGGTGTTAAATTTACATTCATAATTTAGTGTATTATTTTATTCTTCTAAGTTGTATTGTTTTATTTTCCTGTACAAAGTTCTTTGTGAAATTCCCAATTCATCTGCCGCTCTGTTTCTTCTGCCATTGTGTTTCTCTAATGCTTTGATAATTAAATCTTTTTCATTATTCTGAAGAGACAATGATTCGGGAGTATTTTCTTCTACTTCAATGTCTTCAAAATCTTCGTACGAGTCATCCGAATTTGATATAATCGTTGGATTCTGAATATTTTGATGATTCTGATTATTGTTGTTATTATTTTCAAAATACAACAAAGAATTCGCGTTTGCAGTTTGCTGTGTTTCGGGAGTATAAATTCTGTTGATTAAATTTTTCTCCTGATTGCTCAGATCTGCAGTTCCTCTATTTTTAATCAGTTCCGAAGTTAAGGATTTTAAATCATTTAAATCATTACGCATATCGAAGAGAATTTTATACATAATTTCTCTTTCATTGCCAAAATCTGTCTGTTTCTGATGGTTTTGAACATTATTCACCACCATCGGCAAATGCGCATCCATCGGAATATACTCTGCCAATTTCGCAACCGTAACATTTCGCTCACGCTCTACAACTGTCATTTGTTCAACCAAATTTCTCAACTGACGAACATTCCCCGGAAAAGCATAACTTTCAATATACTGTATTGCGCTTGAGTCAAGTTCCAACTCCGGCATTCTGTATTTTTCGGCAAAATCAATCGCAAACTTTCTGAATAACAAATGAATATCCCCTTTTCTTTCTCTCAAAGCGGGCATGTCGATTTGCACTGTATTTAAACGATAAAACAAATCTTCACGGAATCTTCCGTCATGGATTGCCTTCATCATATTCACATTGGTTGCCGCAACAATTCTCACATTGGTTTTTTGAACCTGCGAAGAACCTACTTTCATAAATTCACCACTTTCCAGAACTCTCAACAAACGAACCTGCGTCTGCAAAGGCAATTCACCTACCTCGTCGAGGAAGATTGTTCCGCCATCGGCAACTTCAAAATATCCTTTTCTTGTTGCCGTTGCTCCGGTAAAAGCTCCTTTTTCGTGTCCGAAAAGTTCTGAATCAATGGTTCCTTCCGGAATAGCTCCACAGTTTACAACAATATATGGTTGATGTTTTCTTTTAGATTCTGAATGAATAATTTTTGGAATAAATTCTTTACCAACACCACTTTCTCCAATTACAAGAACTGAAATATCTGTAGGTGCAACTTGAATTGATTTTTCTAAAGCACGGTTTAATGCCGGAAAATTTCCAATAATACCGAAACGGTTTTTTATATTTTGTAGCTCGCTGCTCATAGTCAATTTTAGATTATTTTTCTACAGTTCAATTTTTTATCTGTAGAAGTTTAGTTAATTTGTTAAGAATGAATGTATTTATATCTCTTTAGCAATTAACTAATTACATTTAAATAATCTTTATTTCTGATTTTTGAAACTTTAGTTTTAAAATATAAAATATCAGTAAAGAGATTTTCTTTACTATTTTTCTCAAAGCTTTTCAGAAGTTGATTATGTTTTTCTTTTTCAGAAAAATCTGCTTCCGATTTATTTTTATAAGAATTATCTTTTTGTTTTCCCGAGAAGAATTTCTCAATAAGATCAATGGCGTTTTGTTTATGACCGATTGCAAAATTGCGAATTGCTCCATTCTTTAAACAATACTCTTTTGAAATTTCACATTCATGCCCTAAAATTCGGTTATAAATCTCGAACAGCTGCTTGCAATCTTCATTTTTGATAGATCCATTGCTTACCTGTGCCGAGATATTACTGCAAATCATTACCAATAAAACACTGAGGCAATATTTTTGAAACTTTTCCATTGTCTAGTTTATTGAGTTAATGTTGATAATAATTTTATTTAATTCTAAGTTTTAGGCCAACTTACTATTTCACCGTTTCCCCTAAAAGTGTGCCTTGAGTATTGTCAAACACAAAAACGTTCACAATGTCTCCCAATTTCTGACCTTCCTGCATATCAAAGACACAAACTGCATTTTGAGAATTTCTTCCCTTCCATTGGTTTTTATTTTTCTTTGAAATTCCTTCAATCAAAACCTCGTGTACTCTTCCAACGTAACTTTGCATTCTTTTTCTTGACAGTTCGCCCTGTAAAGCAATAACTTCTGCCAAACGTCTTTGTTTAACATCAGCCGGAATATTGTCTTCCATCTTTTTGTGAGCCGGAGTTCCCGGTCTCTCAGAATACGAAAACATATAGCCGTAATCGAACTCTACTTCCCTCATCAAACTTAAAGTATCTTGGTGATCTTCTTCCGTTTCGTTGCAGAAACCAATAATCATATCTTGTGAAAAAGAAATATCCGGAACAATTTCTTTCGCTTTTCTGATTAAATCTAAATATTCTTCACGGGTATGCTGTCTGTTCATCGCTTCCAACATTTTATTGCTTCCGCTTTGAACCGGCAAATGCACATAATTACAAATATTATCGTGTTTTGCAATCATTCTGAAAACCTCCAGATCCATATCCTGAGGATTCGAAGTTGAGAATCTGATTCTCATTTGAGGAACTGCTTTTGCAACAGAATCAAGCAATTGCGCAAAATTTACAGCCGTTGCTTTCTGCATTTCGGATGCTTTGGCGAAATCTTTCTTAGGACCGCCTCCGTACCAAAGGTAAGAATCTACGTTTTGACCTAACAAGGTAATTTCTTTGTAACCGCTTTCCCAAAGACTTTTACATTCATCCAAAATAGAATGCGGATCACGACTTCTCTCACGACCTCTCGTAAATGGAACAACACAAAAAGTACACATATTATCGCAACCTCTCGTAATGGTAACGAAAGCAGTAACGCCATTTCCTCCTAAACGAACCGGGTTTATATCTGCGTATGTTTCTTCTTTTGAAAGAATTACATTAATTGCGTCTCTTCCGTCTTCAGTTTCTTTTAAAAGATTGGGTAAATCTCTGTACGCATCGGGACCAACCACAAGATCAACCAATTGTTCCTCTTCCAAGAATTTGGTTTTCAGTCTTTCAGCCATACAACCAAGAACACCAACTGTCATGTTTGGACGTTCTTTTTTTAGATTTTTGAATTGCGCAAGTCGCATTCTCACGGTTTGCTCAGCTTTTTCACGAATCGAACAAGTATTAAGGAGAATTAAATCTGCTTCTTCTACTTTTAAAGTGGTATTATAACCTTGTTCGTTAAGAATCGACGCAACAATTTCAGAATCTGAGAAGTTCATTTGACAGCCATAACTTTCTAAAAATAGTTTTTTAGAATTTCCAGTCTTTTCTGCAATGGCAAATGCTTCGCCCTGTTTTGTTTCGTCTATATATTTTTCCTGCACAGTAATCGATTTAAAGTTCAAATTTAAAACCCAAGATTATGCAATAATGAATTTTAATTTTGAAGGAATTGGATTTGCAAAGATACAAAATATTGTGACAGATTGTCAGAGCCAAATGATTGAAGTTAAAAGACTTTCTTAAACACACTAAAGATTAATTTGCATTAAATCTTATTGGCATTCTAAAAACCTGTTTTATAGGAACACCTTTATAATAACTTGGTTTCCAATAAGATTTTTTCGTATTTGAAGCACAATCTACAACCATTTTATTAAACTTTTCTAAATTTGATTCATTATCAATATAGAAAAAACCAGCTTCTCCTTTTGTATCTACATCAAAATTAATTGTGAAAGAATAGTCAATATTAGATTTATAACCATTTGCATCAAAACATTTAACAAAATTTTCTCTGAACTTCATAATATTGCTTTCTTTGTCTTTATGCATATAAACAGGCTTTGAAAATTCGTCTTCACTGAATTTACCTTCAAATAGCAAATCATCAGTAAAAAGAGTACAAAACATTGCGGCAGTTTTATTTCCATTAACTTCTGCTGCTTTCCAGTTTTTCATATGCTTCATAACTTCCAATACCTTATCTTTCATGCATTTATTATTCTCAACAGCATTTAAATCAGTATCTGCAACATATTTTACCTTATTATCCGGATAAACAATGAATCTCATAAATAAAGCTTCAGTTTTTTCACATGGTTTTAGATTATTTTTTACAACAGCTTCCTGAATTTCCTTAGTGTAGCCTTGTCTCCCTCCTTCATAAAAGTCCTGACCAGTAGGATAGTTATATAAAACCTGTGCATTTATACAGCAAAAAATAAATGAACTAATAAGAATTAAAATTTTAATTTTCATGATAAAAATATTAAAAAAAGCCATTACTAAATGTAACGGCGAAAATAAACGAATTAAATCATTTATTAGTGTATTTTAATGATAATTAATTTAGTCTAATCTCCGTGATCGAAATGATCTGATGTGAAATTTATTTTAATTACTTTTTTCGAACTAACAGAGTTTCCATCTTGCATTGCAGGTTTCCATTTCTTTTTGACTTTTTTGATGGCAAAATCCATGTCTTCTATAAACAATTCGCTGTTTTTCACTTTTGGTAAAACATTTAGATTTTCTACTTTTCCTTCTGCAGAAATATCAAAAAGAAAGGTAAATTGTCCGTTCACCGCATATTTGCTCATGTCAATATATCCGTGAATCATTCTTAGAAATTCTTTACTAAAAGCAGCATCTCCACCTGGAAATTCAGCAGTTTTATTTACCGTCAAGTTTTCAGAGCTAACTTTTGTTTCCTGTGCAAAACTTTTAAATCCTATTAATAAAAGGAGTACAAAAAAATATTTATTCATAAATTACATATCTGCTGACAAAGATGAGAAATTCATTTTCAATTTCATCTCAGATTTTACAGGTTCTCCGTTGCACATTGCAGGTTTCCAATTTTTTTTAATTCTTCTCACCACATATTGCATATCGTCAAAGAAAACTTCACTATTCAAAACTTTTGGATCTCCCGTTACATCTACAACTTTTCCCATTGCATCGATCGTCAAAGTAAACGTAAAATCACCTGTTAAAGTATAAAAATCAGAATTTAGGTAGGTGTACATATATTTTCTCAAAATCTCTCTATATGCAGTAGCGCCACCTTCGAAACTTGCTGCCTGAAAATCATTACAACCTTTAATTGCAACCTGCATAAAAGGTTCTTTGATATCAATTTTTATAAGATTTTTATTGTTTTCAACGATGAAAGAGTCATCTCTGTCTTCAAGATCTTGAGCAAATGCAAAATTTGCCGCAAAAAGTCCTATAAATAAAGCGAGTGTTTTCATAAATTTATTTTTACTGAAAAATAGAAGGCAAAATTATGCCAAAAAAGAAAAAAACCTCGCATTATAACGAAGTTTCTTTACTATATTTTAAATAAGATTATCTGCTGTAATATGCAAATTGTACTCTTTCATTAAAATCTCTGTACCCTCTTGAAAAACTCAAATTAATAGAAATATTTTCTTTTTGATTTGAAGTAAAATGTTTTTGCATTCTTGAAACATCTCTTTTCACTTCATTCTCAAAAGATTTATCAAAAAGTTCAGGAAAAACCTTAACATCCGAAATTTTTCCATTTTCGTTAATCGTAAAATTTACTTTAAAATCACCCAAAACCTGAAATGAGTTTGCCGTATATTGTAAATTATTGGCTAAATCATTTTTAAATTTTTCAAAACCTTTAGAATACACTTTTTCAATTTTATCTTTATCGGTTTTAATTTCTATACTTGTTTTATTTTGCTGAGAAAAAGAAAACGCAAACATTACAATAGCTAAAAGGGAAAATATTTTTTTCATAATCTGTTAATCTTTAATTTTATAAAGTTACTTTTTAATTTTCGAACATCAATATTAATTTTTCAATAAAGATTGATTTAAAACCAAATAATTACTAACTCTAACTTAATTCACAACATTTGAAACTTTTCTTCCAGTTTCTTTTAGCATGAATGAAATTAAAATTGCCAAAACAATTCCGCCAATCCAAAATAAAATTGAATTTTGAAAGTGCAAATCTCCTGAAGATACATTTCCTAAATTTTCACCAAAAACATTACTAAAAATCGGGCTCAATAAAGTGGTTACTCCAAAAGTGATGAAATTTATCGCTCCCGTCGAACTTCCTTTCACATAATCCGGATTGGTTTCTTTAATAACCGAATACGGAATCATCGCCGCTCCAGAACCAACACCTAAAATAAACATACTGGTTTTTGCAGGCAATAATTCCGGCAGGAAAATCAATTGTAGCAAACTTAAGATCATTAAAACTGCTCCACCAATTAAAACAGGTTTTCTTCGACCTAATTTATCCGTAATAAACCCTAACAACGGACAGCCAAAAACCCAACCGAACGCTACCATTCCGCTTGTTACTGCCGCATCATGAAACGCAAACTGTTTGTCTTTTTCGAAAAAAGCAACCGCCCAAGTCATAGCAAAAATAGTTGTCGGTGCGAATAATAATCCTGAGATTAAGCCACAAAGCCAAGATTGAGGATTTTTAAAAACAACTTTATAGGTTTCAAAATAACCGACTTTTTTAGAATTCTCATCAGTTCCTTTTTCAGAATTTTCTTTTGGAGTTATAAAATAAAGTGCAAACGCAGTAATCACCGTAAAAATACCTGACCAAAGCCAAAAAGTATTGATATCCATACCAGAATCTACCCATGGACCCACTAAAAATTGTCCGGAAGCTCCGCCCAACATTCCGATACATTGAGTAAAACCGATTGCTGTTGCCAAAGATTTAGAGGAAAAACCTTTGCTAGCAAGATAAACACACCCTGGAAATGCAAAAGCACAGCCAGCTCCTTGTAAAAGCCTTCCCGAAATTCCTGCAAACTGACTGGAAATTAGAAACAATAACGCTCCGATTCCTAAAATAAACGTTCCTACAAAAAGCGATTTTTTTCCTCCAAATTTATCTAAGGCGATACCCGCAAGCAAACTACAGGTGGAATAGGTGTAATAATAGGTCCCAATCATCCAAATCAAATCTAAATTATTGGTATTAAAATGATTTGAAAGTTGTGGTAACATCACTGCTGGAGCAGATCTGATAACGTAATCAAGAAAATAAAAAACCAGCCCAAAAATCCAGGCAATCACATAAAACTTCTTCAAAGAATCACTCATCACGAAAAGAAAATTGAATATTAAATCATATCGAACAGATTCTCTGATGCAAAATATTTAATCTTCAAAGATACTGAATAATTAAAGATTCAAAATGAAGCATTAAATTTTAAATATAAAAAAACTCCACAATTTCTGTGGAGCTATATCGTATTAAATTACTTCAATCTGATTTCTCAGCAAATCTTCAAACTCGTCTCTTTTTCTGATTAGATGCGCTTTTCCATCTAAATATAGAACTTCAGCAGGTTTTAATCTTGAATTGAAATTTGAACTCATCTCAAAACCGTAAGCTCCTGCATTATGAAATGCCAAAATATCACCCTCTCTCACTTCATTCAATTTTCTGTCCCAAGCGAAAGTGTCTGTTTCGCAAATGTTTCCAACGACTGTATAAATTCTTTCAGCGCCTTTTGGGTTTGATAAATTTTCAATCTGATGGTAAGAGTCATAAAACATCGGACGAATTAAATGATTAAATCCTGAATTTACTCCTACAAAAACTGTCGCTGTTGTTTGTTTAATTACGTTTGCTTTTACAATTAAATAACCACTTTTTCCAACTAAGAATTTCCCCGGTTCAAACCAAAGCTCAAATTTCTTTCCAGTTGATTTTGAAAACTCGGCAATCACTTTTTCAACTTTTTTTCCTAAAGTTTTCACATCAGTTTCTTCCTCGCTGTCTTGATAAGGGATTTTGAAACCGCTTCCCATATCCAGATATTTTAAATTCGGGAAATGTTCAGATAATTCAAGCATAATATCTAAAGCCTGAAGGAAAACATCCGGGTCTTTAATCTCACTTCCGGTGTGCATGTGCAGTCCTTCTACATTAAGATTGGTCGACTTCATCACTCTTTCAATATGACGAACCTGATGAATAGAAATACCGAATTTTGAATCGATGTGGCCTGTAGAAATTTTATAATTTCCGCCTGCAAAAATATGTGGATTAATTCTAACTAAAATAGGATAAGAACTTCCGTATTTGTTTCCGAACTGCTCTAAAATCGAGATATTGTCTATATTGATATGAACTCCAAAAGACATCGCCTCCTCAATTTCAGCCAAATCAACGCAGTTTGGTGTGAACAGGATTTTTTCTTTAGGAAAACCTGCTTTAAGACCTAATTTTACTTCATTTATTGATACACAATCCAAAGATGCACCCAAGTTCTTGACATATTTTAGAATATTAATGTTGGTCAATGCCTTTGCAGCATAAAAAAACTTAGTGTGTTTTAAAAAAGAAGATGTAAGTTTTTCGTATTGAATTTTGATCGATTCTGCATCGTAAACGTACACCGGTGTGCCAAATTCATTGGCGATCTTTAGTAATTCTTTTGAATTCATATTTTTAAATTTAACATAAAAAAAGGCAGAACCTTCGTGAAAAGAGTCTGCCATTACAATTATTTTTTATGCAACACAACTCTTTTAGGTATTCCAAACCTTTGAAAACTTTACAGCTCCCTTCTTTCCGGTTTGTTTATGTTTAAAATTCTGCATTGCTATTTTTTATTCTTTTGCAAAAGTACTATTTATTTTGAGAATTTGAAATCGAAAATCATTTCCCTTTTCATTAAATATAACCGATGTACTAAATTATAAATTATTTCGGCAAAGGCAAAGTCTCAAAATCACCTCTGAGTAAAGCTATCTGAAGGTCATTGATCAAATCCGCAGATTGATAACAAGTGTCGACCTTTAGCTTTGATAATTTGCTTAAAGTCTGAATTTGGGTGAAAAGTTCATAGAAACCATAAGAAATTACCTTTCCGTTTTCAATGATGATAAACATTTTTTCACCTAATTTCCTGCCTGAACCCAACCAAAGTTCGTTTCTCTTTTTAAAATCAATTTTACTTTGAAGAACTTCTGCAAACTCAAATTCAGGTTGTGAAGCTAAAAAAGTAATCGCTTTTGCTCCTTGAGTGTAAGATTTGAATTTGAGGATTGGTTTTTCAACCTTATTCAGCTTTGTTTTTTCAACTAAATAATGATTATTTCTAAAATACAGTCCGTAAGCCAAAATATCTTTTTTCCTGATGTTCTTAGAATTTTGGATCAGTTTTGCGATAATATCATTTCCGGTCAGTTCAAAATGAATCTGCTCGACATCCTTCTGAATCTGTTCCCATTTTTTTGTCTTGGAATTGAAAATCTTTTTTGAAAATTTATTGATATCCTGAGCGTGGTCAGAAAAAATAATTTTTCCGTTTCCGTCCTGGAAATAAACAAACCCTCTGTCGCTCGGCAAATCCTGAGTTAAGAGCTTGATTTTATTAATGTAAGTCTTGGCATTCGTTTCGTCGTGCTGCTTCTGAATAATCTCGTTTTCAGTGTCTTTTGAAACCAAAAGCTTAAACAATTCTAAAGTCGCTCTCGCATCACCTTCTGCACGGTGCGCATTAATGATAGGAATTCCTAAAGATTTTACCAATTTTTGTAAAGAATAACTTACTTCATCCGGAATCAGTTTTTTAGCTAAAGGAATTGTATCTAAAGTATTGATTTTAAAATCATAACCAAGCCTTTGAAACGATTGGCGAAGCATTCTGTAATCAAAATCGATATTGTGACCAACCAAAGTTGTACCTTCAGTAATTTCAACAACTCTTTTTGCCAATTCATGAAATTTCGGAGCAGTTTTCACCATTTTCGGACTAATATTCGTTAATTTCTGAACAAAAGGGGTAATATCACTTTCCGGATTGACAAGCGAAATAAACTGGTCTACAATTTTATGACCATCATATTTAAAAATGGCTATATCTATAATGCATTCTTTCCTAAAACCTGCACCATTGCTTTCTATATCTATAATTGAATACATTATATGCTAACTTAAACTTCTATAATCAAAAACCAAACCTTTCAATAAAATGATTTTGCGAAAAGGCAATTCTGCTAAAATAATGAAATTACATTAAAGAATCCAAAAACTATCCATTTACATTTATCTTCTTCTTCCTCCCAAACCTAGCATTCCTAAAATTGCTTTAGCTCCTTCACGCAACAAAGTATTGGTAAAAGTTCTTCCCTGTCGGCTGTTTAAAACCTGTTCAAACATTCCCGGCTCCTCTTTTACCGGTTTTGTTTTTTGCGTTGGCGCAGAATTTTCGACAGCTTGCTCCATTCTTTTTACTAAAATTTCGTAAGCAGATTCATTGTCGATTGGTTTTTCATATTTTGAAACCATTGCAGATCTTGAAGTTAAATCTGAAACTTCAGCATCATTCAAAACATCCATTCTGGATTCAGGAGAAATTAAATATGTGTGAACAAGCGGAGTCGGAATTCCTTTTTCATCCAAAGCCGTTACAAAAGCTTCACCAATTCCCAAATTCTGAATTAATTCTGAAGCGTTGTAAAATTCCGTAGTCGGATAATTTTCAACAGCTTTAGAAATCTCTTTTTTATCTTTTGCAGTAAATCCTCTTAACGCATGCTGAATTTTTAAACCTAATTGCGAAAGTACATTTTCAGGAACATCACCAGGAATTTGAGTGATAAAATAAATTCCTACTTCTTTTGAACGAATTAATTTTACCATCGTTTCAATTTGTGAAATCAACGCTTTTGAAGATTCATCAAAAATCAAATGGGCTTCATCAATGAATAGAACCAATTTGGGTTTTCCGCTGTCGCCTTCTTCAGGGAAAGTCATATAAATTTCAGCAAAAAGCGAAAGCATAAATGTTGAAAAAAGCTGCGGTTTATTTTGAATATCTGAAACTCTTAAAATATTGACAACGCCTTTTCCATCTCTCGTTTCGAGCAAATCGTGAACATCAAAACTAAATTCTCCGAAAAAATCAGCAGCTCCTTGCTGTTCCAAAGCAACAATCGACCTTAAAATTGCACCCAACGAAGCTGGAGCGATTGAGCCGTAATTAGCTGACAATTCAGCTTTACCTTGTGGATTATCTGTTACGTATTGTAAAACTTTTTTTAAATCATTTAAATCAATTAAAGGCAAACCTTTGTCGTCGCAATATTTAAAAACGATGGACATGATACTTTGTTGAGTATCATTTAATTCTAAAATTTTACTTAATAAAACAGGTCCAAATTCTGTAACTGTAGCACGTAATTTCACCCCTTTTCCACCGGAAATACTCATTAATTCAACCGGAAAAGCTTGAGGATTGTAAGGAAGCTGCGTTTTAGCATAGCGTTCTTCTATAATCGAATTCATTTCCCCTTCCGCCGCAATTCCAGAAAAATCCCCTTTAATATCTAAAACCAAAGATGGAATTCCTTTATGAGAAAGTTGTTCTGCAAAAACCTGAAGTGTTTTTGTCTTTCCTGTTCCGGTGGCTCCGGCAATCAATCCGTGGCGGTTGATTGTTTTTAAGGGAATCGTAACGTTGACCTCGGTCACAACTTCACCATCCAACATTCCTTTTCCTAATATAATATGTTCTCCTTTTGGAGTATATCTTGTACTAAGTTCTTCAATAAATTTTGATTTGTCTGCCATTTGATTTTTTTAACATCTAAAGATAAAGTTTTTTACAAAAGTTTTTAGTTGTCTCATTATTTTGTAGCATTAATTTTTGCGCTTCTTTCTTAAAATGGATTAATTTAGCATAGAAATAGCGTTTTTTAGTAAATCCTAAATATAGCATCAAGAAAAATATTAATTATGTTTAGAAAAAATCTACTTTTTTTCTTTTGTTTTTTGTCAGCAATTCTCTTTTCACAAAAAACACAAAAGGCAGTTGATCTGAAAGTTACAGATGATTACAAACACCAATGGACAAAAACTAATTTCCCAGTATTATGGGCAGGATTTACAAGAGAAACAGTGCGTTCTTACGATTCTAAAAATCAGAACATGGGAATCAGCTATATTCAGCAAAAATCAAAAAAGAATAAAACTGTACTTTCCATATATATTTATCCGCAAAATGAAATTGACAACCATCTTCTGAGAGATGAATTTTTGTCATACGAATATGCCCTAAACCAAAACTCTTCACCAGGAGTTGATCTTAAACCTTCATTTGGAGAGCTTTCTAATGAAAAACTAAAGGTCAATTACGTTTATTCTATATTCAGCAACTCTTTAGGTCAAGCAGATTTCTTTAAAGGTGTAAAATATGTAGACAAACAGTCACTACTTGCCATTTATGAATGTGGTGGATGGAGATTTAAAATAAGAGTCACGAGTGATGATATCACAAAAGAGCAATTACAAGAATTAAAACAAAAAGTGGAAACCTACTTTAAAGTACTCAATATTGCTAAAGTAAAGCCTTTACCAATTGACAATGCTCCAGACATTGTGCTTTCTCCCGTTGTTAAAAGAGATTCAATGATGGCAAATGCAACCATAGTTGCTGCACAATCTAAAATAGAATGGCTGAAGAAAAATTTAGATGCCAAAGAAGTTTCTACAGGTTTCAGTGATATGAAAATTGATTCTGAAGTGTATGCTATTGAAAAAATGATTGAGTTTTATAAACTTCATAAAAACGACTGGAAAATGTCTCCCGAAACAGAAAAGTATTTTACTGAAATGACCAATATTGTCGATAACAAAAGAACGAAAAATCATATCTACGAAAAATTCCATTCAGTCATTGATTATCCGGAAGGTGAATCACAAAAAGAAAGCTACATTCAATTTAAAATTGATAAAGATATATCCGAAAATACCAACGAGATTTTTTATAAGATTTTTTATAAATTAGAATAAACAAAAACTTTATAGATTTATTCTATCATAACAGATATTTTATTTTAGCAGATTTTAAAAAATAAAATACGATTTTTGTAGATTAAAGAACAAAAAAATTCTCACCCCAAAGATGAAAGTCGAGCAAATATATACAGGCTGTTTAGCACAAGGCGCATATTATATCGTATCGGAAAATGAAGCCGCAATTATAGATCCGCTAAGAGAAGTAAAACCTTATCTGGACCGCCTTGAAAAAGACAACGTTACCTTAAAATATATATTTGAAACTCACTTCCACGCAGATTTTGTATCGGGACACTTGGATTTAAGTAAAAAAACCGATGCTCCGATTGTTTACGGACCAACCGCTCAACCGGAATTTGAAGCAATTATTGCTGAAGACAATCAGATTTTCGAAATCGGAAATGTAAAAATAAAAGCACTTCACACTCCAGGTCACACTATGGAAAGCACAACTTACCTTTTGATTGACGAAAATGGTGTGGAAACTGCTATTTTTACGGGAGACACTTTATTTTTAGGAGATGTTGGAAGACCAGATTTAGCTCAAAAAGCAGGAAGTGTAACTCAGGAAGATCTTGCCGGAATTTTATATGACAGTCTTCATTCGAAAATTTTACCTTTGGATGATAGCATTACTGTTTATCCGGCTCATGGAGCTGGTTCGGCTTGCGGAAAAAACATGCAGAAAGAAACAGTTGATATTCTTGGAAATCAAAGAAAGACCAATTACGCTCTCAATCAACCAGATAAAGAATCTTTCATTAGAGAAGTTTTGGATGGTTTAACAGCTCCACCAAAATATTTCGGGATGAACGTTGCCATGAACAAAGGCGGTTACGATAGCCTTGATGATGTGATGGATAAAGGTCTAAACCCAGTTTCCGTAGAAGATTTTGAAAGTTTTGCAGAAGAAACCGGAGCTTTGATTTTAGACACTCGTGGTCCTGTAGATTTTCACAAAGGTTTTATTCCAAATTCTATTAATATTGGTTTGAAAGGAGATTTTGCACCGTGGGTTGGAAGTCTTATTGTTGACGTAAAACACCCATTGTTATTGGTTTCTGACGAAGGAACTGAAGAGGAGGTAATCACAAGATTAAGCAGAGTTGGTTTTGATAATGTTTTGGGATATTTGAAAGGAGGATTTAATTCATGGAAAAATTCTACAAAAGAAATCGATGAAGTGAAAAGGATTTCGCCAGTTGAATTTGCTGAACAGTTTAATGAAAATTCTAAAGTGATTGACGTAAGAAAACTCGGAGAATATTCTGCCGAACATATCGACAACGCTTACAGCAGACCTTTAGACACGATTAGTGATTGGGTTTCAACAGTTGATGATTCTGAACATTTCTTTTTGCATTGCGCAGGAGGTTACAGAAGCATGATTGCCGCAAGCATCCTTAACTCACACGGAATCAGAAATTTCACCGAAATCGAAGGTGGTTTTAACGGAATAAAAAAAACAGAAAAACTTCCGGTTTCGGATTTTGTTTGCCAATCTAAAACGTTGTAAGAAATCACTCATTTCAATTAAAAATTAAAACAATGTCACAAAAATTTCAAGAATTAATAGAATCTGAAAGACCTGTACTCATCGACTTTTTCGCTACATGGTGTCAACCTTGCAAAGTACAGTCATCGGTTTTAACGACAGTAAAAGAAAAAATTGGCGAAGGTGCAAGAATTGTAAAAATAGATATCGACCAATATCCCGCGATTGCTTCTCAGTATGGAGTTCGTGGAGTTCCCACTTTAGCAGTTTTCAAAAGAGGAGAATTGTTGTACAAAGAAAGCGGAGTTCATGACGTTAATCGTTTGACTCAACTTTTGGAACAGTACATTTAAATTTAGATTAAAAAAAATAGATAAATTACACCCACAGATTTCACGGATTTCCACAGATGAATGAGAATAAATATCTGTATTAATCTGTTAAATCTGTGGGATTTTTTTTTACTAAAACTCAATCTCAGCTTCAAATTTTAATCTCAAAATTATCTCTGTCATTCAAAAACTGAAAATGTTCCCTGAAATCTTTCAGCTCATTGATATCTAATTCCGCAGAAATAAGATTTTCATTTTTTTCTGAAATTTCTTTTCCGTCAGCAAAAAAACAATGCGAACTTTCTTTATATAACAAATCATTCCCATCAGTTCCGATTCGGTTTAAACCAAAAACAAAAGAAAGATTTTCAATAGCTCTCGCTTTCAGCAAATGTTCCCACGCTCCCACTCTTTTTTCAGGCCAATTGGCAACATACAAAATTGCATCATAATCATCATTATTTCTTGCAAAAACAGGAAATCTTAAATCATAGCAAACCTGTAACATAAAACGAATTCCGTTATACTCAACAATTACTCTGTGTTTTCCGGGAATGTAAACTTTATCTTCCCCCGAAAAAGAAAATAAATGCCTTTTATCATAATAAACAACTTCAGAATCTGGCTTTACAAAATACATTCTGTTGAAAAATTGACCATCAACTTCAACTGAAGCACTTCCACAAAAAGCCGCATTTTTTTCTTTTGATATTTGCTTTAAAAACTCCAGAGATTCTTCATTTTTATCTGAAACTTCAGCAGCACCCATGCAAAATCCTGTAGAAAACATTTCGGGCAGAAGAAAAAGATCTGCGCTTTCATTTTCCAATTGTTGCGTAATCAGTTCGAAGTTTTTTGCTTTATCTTTCCAGACAATATCCTGATTTAATCCTATAATTTTCATACGCTGATTTCTATTTTTTTAATTGCTGTATGGAATCGCCTTTTTAAAATTACATCAGTGATTTAAAAACAAACATGGCGATTTCACATTTCTATTTCATAACTTGTATAAAATTACAGTTTTTAAATGGTTTCGGTTTTATATTTGCTGCAAATTGTCATTAGTAATAATTTAAAAATAAAATCTATGAAGAAATTGGTTTTTATGTTGATGATTTTCATCGGAGCGACAGTCAGTGCACAAGCCTACACCGGAAAAGGAGATCAAAAAGTCAACTTGGGACTTAATGCATGGGGATACGGAACAGGAATTTCTGCAACTTATGATTACGGTTTAAATCAACTAATCTCAGTTGGAGCCGGAGGAAATGCTTATTTTGAAAATTATAAAGACAACAATAAAGACAACAGAGTTTTTATTTTCGGTCGAGTGAATTTTCATTTAAGAGAAGCCTTAGAATTACCTGAGCAATTAGATATTTATCCGGGTGTTGATTTGGGAGTTTTAGGAAGAGATTTCGGAATTGGAGCTCACATTGGCGCAAGATATTTCTTTACCGATAAATTCGGAGTTTTCGCAGAAGTTGGGAACAACGGAAGTTTAGGCGTTTCTTTCAATTTCTAAAAACCTGTCACAATATATGACAAAGCTTCTCATTTAGAGGAGCTTTTTTATTTGGCATCCTTTTGATAATTGTTACCTTTGCAAATTATAATCTAAAAACAATTAATGGAATTAGCAATCAAGATCTTTCAATTTATATTGAGCATCTCTATCTTAGTAATTCTTCACGAGCTTGGGCATTTCTTACCCGCAAAATATTTCAAAACCAAAGTAGAAAAATTTTATCTCTTTTTCGACCCTTATTTTTCTTTAGTTAAAAAGAAGATTGGCGAAACCGAATATGGTATCGGATGGCTTCCTTTCGGAGGTTATGTGAAAATTGCCGGAATGGTTGACGAAAGCATGGATACCGAACAATTAAAACAACCTGCACAACCTTGGGAATTTAGAGCTAAACCGGCTTGGCAAAGATTGATTATCATGTTGGGTGGTGTTACTGTGAACTTCTTTTTGGCTTGGTTAATTTACTCATGCCTTATTGGAAACAATGGCGAAAACATTTTTGAGGCTGAAAGAATGACTACTCCACTTCATTATACAGAAGCAGCAAAGAAAATGGGCTTCCAGGATGGTGATAAAATTTTAAAAGTTGACGGAAAAACTCAGAAAGACTTTAAAAAACTTGCTCTCGATATCTTATTAAGTGACGAAATCACGGTTGAAAGAGGCGGAAAGGAAGTTACTTTCCACACAAATGACGACGGAAAAGCTTTGGCATTCAACGATCCTGAACCAAAATCATTTTTAACACCGAGACTAATTCCTGTAATTGACACTATAGCTTTCAAAGAAGCATCTGACGCAGGTTTAAAAGTTGGAGACAAAATTCTTGCTGTTAATAATAAACCAATCACTTTTTTTGATGAGGTAAGACCCATTGTAGTTCCTTTTGCCGGGAAAACAATTGATCTGAAAGTTTCCAGAAATGCTGAAATTTTAGATTTAAAAATGCCTGTCTCTAAAGAAGGAGCTATCGGAATTAATGCTACTAAACAACTTGATAAGTTTAATAATCATATTGACTATAATTTTGGAGGATCTATAAAAAGAGGATTCACTTTGACAATTGAAAGTTTAACTTACCAGATTAAGCAATTTAAACTCATCTTCAACTCAAAAGTTCAGGGGTATAAAAAAGTTGGCGGTCCTTTAGCTATCATTAAAAACATGCCAGTTGACAAAGCTCAAGACGGAAGTGTATCTATAGACTGGACTGCTTTCTGGAGTTTTACGGCAATGTTTTCGGTTTGGTTAGCATTCTTAAACTTAATTCCTATTCCCGGATTAGATGGAGGTCACGTTATTTTCACATTATATGAAATGATCGTAGGAAAACCTGTCCCGCAAAAAGTTTTAGAAAACGCACAAATGGTTGGAGTTATCTTCCTGTTAGGCTTAATGTTACTGATTTTTGGAGCAGACATATTTAAAATTATTACCAATAAATTTTAATTTTATTTAAAAAAATAAATAAAAAACTTGCGTGGTTTAAATATCAGTATTATATTTGCACCACTCTAAAAGAGGAACATTCCTCCTTAGCTCAGTTGGTTAGAGCATCTGACTGTTAATCAGAGGGTCCTTGGTTCGAGCCCAAGAGGAGGAGCAAAAAAGACTTACATTATTGTAGGTCTTTTTTGATTTTAATACCTTCCTGTTTCAAATTATTTTAAAATTTAAATTCCTGAAATATAATCCGATAGCACTTTTCGGGTAATTTTGATAAAAAAATATTTGCTTGATATTATTTTTCATATTATCTTTGCAGCACCTTAAAAGAGGAACATTCCTCCTTAGCTCAGTTGGTTAGAGCATCTGACTGTTAATCAGAGGGTCCTTGGTTCGAGCCCAAGAGGAGGAGCAAAAAAGACTTACATTATTGTAGGTCTTTTTTGATTTTAATGATCCTGGTTTTCGCATGCATTACATTTATATTCTTATTTTCAGAAGCAGCAGATAAATTTTACATCGGATATACCCAATCTCCGAAAGAAAGACTTTTGAAACATAACGAGCAAGAAAACTTTAATACTTTTACACGTAAATTCAGACCCTGGAAAATGGTTGCACTTTTTGAGGTTTCAGAAGATAAAACAATTGCCATTATAATTGAACGGTTTATTAAAAAGCAAAAATCAAGAAAATTACTTGAGACGCTGTGCGATACAAACTTTCAATTATCAGGAATATTAGCTCAGTTGGTTAGAGTCCCGAACTTTCGGGATTAATCAGAGGGTCCCCCGCACTTGCGGGATCCAAGAGGAGGAGAAAAAAACTTACATTATTGTAAGTCTTTTTTGATTTTAATATGTTTTATTTTTCAATAATCTCACAATTATCATTTTTCTAAACCAAGTGCTATCTCAGCGCAATATTCGTAGGTTTATTTTCGTTACCTTTGCAGTTTTGTGACCGATGGTAAAAATCTATGAAAACATTTCATAATTTGAAATAATCAGCACACTTTTTGTTTAAGCTAAATGCTCGAAGAAACGAATGATGTCAACCAACCAATTAAAATACTGTTTCCTATATATTTGTCTCCTATTTTCAGGATTATCTTATGCACAAAACGCAGCAAACGGTAAAATTATAGACGAAAAAACCAATAAAGAAATTTCAGGCGTTGAAGTTTTCATTAATGACAGCAATAAAGCTGCATTAACAACCACTACAGGGAATTTCAGCGTACAATCTGATTCGATTATTTACAAGTTAAAATTTACACGAAAAAACTACGCTTTTGAAACCGTTGATATTTCAGTTGACAACGCAAATAATTTAGTTATAAAACTTTCTCAGGAAAAAGTAAGCAGCATTGAAGAAGTTGTGATTCACAACGAAAAAACCAAATACAAAAGCAAAAAAGAAAACCCTGCTTACCGAATTATGCAGGAAGTCTGGAAGCGTAAAAGAAATAACGGTTTAGAAAAATTTGATACTTATACTTTCAAAGAATACGAAAAGATTCAGTTTGATGCCAATAATCTCGACAGCGCATTTATGAATCGTAAAATCTTCAATAAACTTGATTTTATCTTTGATTATGCTGATTCTACTGCAAGTGGTAAAATGGCTCTCCCAATTTTCTTAAATGAATCAATTTATAAAAACTTCGGAGAAAACAAACCCAACAAAAAAAGTAAAAAACTGTTAGTTGCTCAGAAAACGTCAGGTTTTCAGGATAACCAAGTCATTACGCTTACGGCAAAGAATTTATACCGAGATATTAATATTTACGACAATACTTTAAACTATTTCGACATTGGATTTCCAAGTCCAGTCGGAACTGATGGTTTTAGTACGTATGATTATAATTTAGTAGATACAATTGCTGTAAATGGAGAAAATGCTTACAAAATAAGATATCAACCACGAAGAACAGAAGTTTTAGCTTTTCAGGGGTATCTTTACATTGACACCGATTCTTATGCAGTTTTAGGTGCTACATTAAAGTCTACAAATAAGATCAACGTCAATTTCATCAATGCAATTTCTACCGAATTGGAATACGATAATCCGGATAATGAAACTTTTCTCCCAAAAAAATTCGTTACAGAAATTGAAATGACTCCTTTTGCAAAAAAGAAAAGTGCAAAAAGTATTATCGCCAAACGATCTGTAGATTACTCGGAATATGATTTCAACAGACCTTTAGCAGACTCTATTTTCACAAGGAAAAAAGAGGAATATGACGACAGTTTTGTAGAAAAAGATGAAGCTTTTTGGGCAACAGCAAGACCAGATTCTCTTTCAAAACAAGAACAAGGAGTTTACGAAATGCTCGATAAACTTCAACATACTCCGAAATTCAACAGAATTATAAAGCTTACCGAAACACTAGCTTCAAGATATTACAACGTTACAAAAGGAATCGATTTAGGACCAATTACTTCAATCTACGGCAAAAACGAAGTAGAAGGCGATAGAATCAGATTGGGAGCCAGAACTTATTTTACCCAAAATGACCCTTGGAGAGTTGAATTTTACAACGCTTACGGCTTTAAAGACCATCAATTCAAATATGGAGTTGAAGGACGTTATATGTTTAACCGAGTGAACCGTTTTATGGTTGGAGCCGGAACAAAAAGAGACATCACGCAGCTTGGAGTACAATTAACAACTGAAGACGGAATTTTATCACGTTCATTTGCCTCTTCAACGGTTTTTGCGAGAGGAGAAAATGCATCTTTAAGTTCAGTTAACCAAACCAGTGTTTTTACATCAATCGAGCCCTGGAAAAACTTTCAAATAAGAGTTGACGGAACGATGCAAAGTATTAAATCCGCTAATCCTGATGGCTTTAATTTGATGTATTATCAAAATGGAAATTTGAGAAAAACAACGAATGATTCTCACGTAACATTCAGTTTAATTGCAAGACCGGGCGCAAAATTCTCTCAAACCGGAGTTGACCGATATGAACATGGAACTTTAGCTCCAACAATTGTTTTAAAATACACGAGAGGAATTGAAGGCTTATTCAATGCTGATTTTAATTATAACAAGCTGCAGTTTATGTTCTACAAACCGATTCTTTTGGGAAGCTGGGGTAGAACTTTATTCAGCTTTGAAGCAGGGAAAAACTTTGATACAGTTCCATTAGCTTTACAGAACATTATTCCCGGAAACCAGTCGTATGGTTTGGTTCCGAACACTTTTGCTCAATTAAATTATTATGAATTTGTAGCAGATACCTATTCAACAATGCATATTGAGCATCATTTTAATGGTAAGATTCTTTCTTTTATTCCTTTAATTAAAAAGTTGAAATTAAGAGAGGTTGCCTTTATCAGAGGAGCTTATGGTTCTTTGAGTGATGATTCTAAAAATATTAACGTCGACAATTTAAAATATTCAGCTCCGGATCAGCAAATTTATTACGAATATGGTTTTGGTATTGAAAATATTGGTTTTGGAAATATCAGAATTTTCCGTGTAGATTTCAACTGGAGAGGAAATTATCTAGACAGACAAGATGTTTCTAAGTTTGGAATTAAAGCAGGTTTCCAGTTTGGATTTTAAGATTTCTCAACAATGTATTTCTTTAATGAACCAGCGGAACCTTTTATGTCGTTTACATATTATGACATTGTATTCTTTATTTTAGTCTTAGCAATCAATATTTATATATTTCGAAATAGAAAAAAAATTAAGCTAAATCGTTTTACGAAAATATCTATATTTTTACTTTTCTTTATATTAATTCCTTATACATCAAACATAATCGAAACTAAAAACATTTATAAAAAATTTACAATTGTTGATAGCTTTAATCTTTGGTATCTTCTCTTTAAATATCCTGTTTGGTGGTCAATAGGAATTATAGAAATATTATTTTTATCCAAATTGCAAGAAAAAAATCTATTACAGATTCATAAGAACACAAAAAATCCTCAACAATAATGCTGAGGATTTTATTTTTATAGAACGCTTTTTAATTATGCGTTCGGCTCAATAGATACGTAAGATCTGTTGTTTGCTTTCTTTCTGAAAACTACTTTACCGTCAACAAGAGCGTGCAAAGTGTGATCTTTACCCATACCAACATTTTCACCTGGGTGATGTTGAGTACCTCTTTGTCTGATAATAATGTTACCAGCAATAGCGTCTTGTCCACCGAAAATCTTCACACCTAATCTTTTAGAATGAGATTCTCTACCGTTTTTGGAACTACCAACTCCTTTCTTGTGTGCCATTTTATTCTAAGGTTTTTTGGTTTAACAATTATTCTGCGCTTTCAGCAGCGTCAGCTTTTTTAGTTGTTTTTTTAGCAGGCTTCTCTGCTTTTTTTCCTTCAAATCCTGTAATACCAGTGATTTTGATTTGAGATAAAGATTGTCTGTGACCATTTTTAACTTCATAACCTTTTCTTCTTTTCTTTTTGAAGATGATTACTTTATCAGCTTTTACGTGGTCAAGGATCTCTGCCTCTACAGTGATACCGCTTACAGCTGGGGCGCCTACAGTGATTGCTCCGTTTACAGTAAGTAAGATTTTATCGAAAGATACTTTTCCTCCTTTATCTCCTTTCAAACGGTTCACAAACAACTTCTGGTCTTGCTCAACTTTATATTGAAGCCCTGCTATTTCTACAATTGCAAACATTGTCTATAAATTTTTAGTTAATTCGAGGTGCAAATGTACTGATTATTTTGATAGTAACAATATGATTTTGAGAATTTTTCTATTTTTTGTGTAAATTTAATTCAAGTTGATTATTATTAGTTTTATATTTTTTTCCCATCGATTCTTCCATGTATTTAATAACCTCTGCATTGCTTGTCAGTTTTGCTCCAGATTCTGTAGTTACAGTCATCGTTGTATGAGGATCTGCCAAATCTAATTTCACATCTTTTGCAGGATCATTTTTATAAGACATATATTGCTTTTTGTATTGAGCAGGGTTTACTTTCACACCCTTAAATTCATGATCCGCCTCTTTTTGTAATGCTAAAATATAGTCCCAGGAATGATCTTCAGCTTTCAATTTCTTATTACCTTTTAATAAAAATTGATGGGATTTTGTTTTATCCTCTAGTTTTACAATTAATCCCGGCAAACCATTAAATTTATACGGGCCATCCGGAAAAGGCAAATCTTTTGAAAACCATGCTTCCCAAACTCTTCCACCGAAATTTGTAGTTGCTTTCTGGCAATTGTAATTTTCAATTTTCTGAGTTTCAGGAAGAATATTCCACTTAAAAACCGGAGTTTCTTCAACAATCATATTGGTTTGCTCAATATTGGTAAACCATGTTGTTTTAAAACTTGGATATGCTTTTTCAATTAAATAAGAAATATTCCAATCTTCTGCGTGTGAAGAAAAACTGATGTGATTGGGTGTAGATTTTCTCTGTTCAATAATCGAATTATTAACTATAGAATCATTAGCAAAACTCGCCTGACCATAGAAATAAGATTTCGTCGGGAAAATATCCAGATTTACAAATTCTTTTTTCAGGCTGTCAGTTTTTGTAGAATCAATCCTGAATTGATATTCGTAAGTGAAACGATTTCCCTGCGCTGAAAAGTTTAAACAAAATAAAACAGTCAAAACAAGGCTAAAAATATGCTTCATAATTTTG
Organism: Chryseobacterium formosum; assembly: GCF_026460885.1. Lineage (GTDB taxonomy): Bacteria > Bacteroidota > Bacteroidia > Flavobacteriales > Weeksellaceae > Chryseobacterium > Chryseobacterium formosus. Next base: position 505,841 of record NZ_JAOVZW010000001.1, on the reverse strand, counting down.
TGATTAATTCTCCAAATATAGAAATTAAATTAGTTCCGTATTATTTGTACTTTTGGAAAAAACTTACAATGAAGATAATTTTAAGCATTTTACTTTGTTTATCGCTTACATCATGTACTGTCTACGGTGTGACCAACGACTATAAAAAACTTTCAGAAAAAGAAAAAACAACAGTTGTTGCTTTAGAAAGTTTTGACAAAACTGATACTCAGCACGTTTACAAAATAAACGGTCAACAGCTTAAATCAGAATTAGCAAAACATCCAAAATCATTAGTTTATATTTTCACAAACGGATGTACTTCACAATATTGTCTTCCTATGTCGAATTATGAAAGGTTTGCAGAAGAAAACAATTACAAACTTTTTCTTGTGATGGAAGGCTATTCACACCTAAATAAAACCATAGAACAACGTTCAGAAGTTTTTAAACAACCTCTATATTCCATTGATAACGATTCGTACAATTCTTGGTATTCAGTAAGATATCACAGACTTTTTGCAAACGAATTACGGGGCATAGAAAAAAAAGCAAAACCGGAATGGGAAGGAAGTTTATATTTTTTTAATTATGACAAATTAGAAAAAATAACCAGAGATTTACCTCAATAGCATGAACAGAGATCTTTACATTGATTTTGCGAAAGGATTGGCAACGCTTTCCATTATATTTATCCATACTGCATTTTGGTCGGGACAGTTTTATATTATTCCGGAACTCAGAGTATTTTCATTGGTATTTGATGTTGCTCTTTTCTACGCTTTAAGCGGAATTACTTCAGGCTCAAACATCGAAAAAACATTTTACAGATTACTGAAACTGCAAATAACGTATATGATCTTCGTTACGTTGCTTTTCTTTTTAGATTATTTCTTTAAAATTTTCGGACTTACTTTTTTCTCACTCGAATGGTTACAGAAAATCTACTCTACTTTCGGTTCGAAATATGCTGCAACAAGCATTTCAACGGTTCCGCAATGGCAGAATTTAGGGAATTGGTATCTTCATGAGTATTCAAATGCAGATACTTTTCCGGTTGTCATGGGAAGTTTTTGGTATTTGAAAGTCTATTTTATTTTAACCGTTTTCGGAGTTTTAATTTTAAGATTTTTCCCGAAACACGTCAATTGGTTTATCGGAATTTGTATCGCTTTAACTTTAATATTTAATATTTTCCCGGAAATCTATCCTAACGGACAAGTAGGTTACGTCGCTTTTTACATGACCGTTTTTCTGGTTGCCAACAGATTGAAAGGAAAAACAATTCCGACAAAAATGATTCCTGTACTTTACGGGTTGGTTGCAGCTGCATTACTGTGGATGTTTTGGTATTTTGGAAACGAAATTTTCTTTAAAATCAACAAACAAAAATTCCCTCCAAAAATCCCTTATATTATTTGGACACTTTTTTCGTTGACAACTTTATTTGTTTTTTATAACCGATTAAAGATCACCAAAGAAAGCTTCGTCACGCATATCGGAAAAAACGCCATTTTCTTTTATTTTGGGCAAGGAATCAGTTCGTCACTCGTTTATTTCTTGGTCGTTCCAATGAAAGAGTTAATGCCTTGGTGGATTTTGATGATTTTAATTTATGTTATTAATGTTGTCTTAGCCTTCATCATCGCTACAGGTTTGAAAAGATTTGATGCATTTGGCTGGAAAATTCTTGAATTTTTAAAATTGAAAACTGCTTCAAGATAGCTTGAATTCGTTAAGAATTTTAAAGTTGAAAGGCGGATTAAGCAAAAATCTAAAGATATTATCAAAGCATATTGCTTAATTTAGATTGATCTAAACCTTAATCAGTCTTAAACAATTAATTATCTTCATGTTTCAAATTTAATTATTTCAAATTTGAAACATGAAGCGGTTCAAATAATTTTTCCATCTTAATCCAAATTATTCTAAATTTACAGAAATTTTTAGCATATGTTTAAGTTGAAACTCCCAACCGATCCAAGGTGGGCAAATATTGCAGAGGACAACATTCAGGAAATTTTAACCGATCATGCTTGGTGCGAACAAAAAGCAGCAACCAATGCGATTGGTCTTATCACCATGCTTCCGGAGCGTCCCGATATTGTAACAGAACTTTTGGCAATTGCTCAGGAAGAATTAGAACATTTCGGACAGGTTCTTGAAATCATCAAAAAGCGTGGTTATAAATTTGGTCGCACCAGAAAAGACGATTACGTGAATGAATTGGTGAATTTCATCCAAAAAGGTGGTCATCGAGACACATTAATTGTTGACAAAATGCTTTTTGCAGCAATGATCGAAGCGAGAAGCTGTGAGCGATTTAAAGTTTTAACCGAAAATATTAAAGACGAAGAATTAAGAGATTTCTATAGAGAATTAATGATTTCTGAAGCTAATCATTACACCACTTTTATTGGGTTCGCAAGAGAACTTGGCGATCCTGAACAAGTAAATAAGAGATGGGAAGAATGGCTGGAATATGAAGCAAAAATCATAAAATCTTACGGAAATAAAGAAACTATACACGGATAATTAGCGTCAATTGAAGAAACCAACATTCGAAAACATAACCAACTTCTTCTTGAAAAACTTTTTTCAGGGGTTGATTATTATTGGTCCAATTGGGTTAACAATCTATGTAATTTGGTTTGTAATCACTTCTATAGATAACATTATTCCGTCGGTTGCGAAAGAAATTCCGGGATTGGTATTTATTTCAACTCTATTTGTAACTGCTTTATTAGGTTATTTAGGAAATAAATTTGTTGTCGGAAGATTCTTTGTTGATGCAGTTGACAGACTTTTAGAAAAAACGCCGGGAATCAAGCATATTTATTCGCCTACAAAAGACGTAATGTCTTCGTTTGTTGGTGATAAGAAAAAATTTAGCGATCCTGTTTGGGTAAAAACCAACGAAAACCCAGAAATCTGGAGAATAGGATTTTTAACCCAAAAAGAAATGGCAGCCGTTGATAAACACAATTATGTTGCAGTTTATTTACCGCATTCTTACGCAATTTCTGGCTGGGTGATTGTTACCGAAGAAAAAAACATCAAACCTGTTGTAGGAATGACAGCAGCTACAGCAATGAAGTTTGCGGTAAGCGGCGGTGTTGCCGGTTTTCATTCTGATGAAAACGGATTATTTAATCCTGATCCAGAAAATTAAACTAATTCAGGATTTACAATTTTCGACTGTCTTTCGTTTTTCAAATCCGACAAAAAGTTATCTATCATTTCCTGATTTACATGTGCCATCGTCACAATTTTCCACCATTTTGGGTCTTGATAATTGTCGGCTACAAGATGATATTTTTTAGCAAGATTTTCTGAAATATCTTCTGAGACAATCGTAACAATATTCATGGACGGATTTCTGTAATATTTCACTCCCATCTCATCAAGATCATTACATAAATGATTGGTAATATCTAAAAGACCTTGAATTAATTTAGACCAACCTTCAGATCCGTGAATCATTAAAATCATCCACATTGCAATTGCATTTGCTCCTGAACGACTTCCACAAAGCGTAAAGTCTGATCCGTAAACGTAAGAAGCCTCTTCAGTCTGCGTGTATTCTATAAGTCCTTTTCTGCAAAGGAAAACACCTGTTCCATAAGGAGACTGCAGCATTTTATGGCCATCTATTGTAACAGAACTAATTTCAGGATTTTCAAAAGTAAGATCTCTTTTATCAGACGAAAAAGGATAAATAAAACCTCCAAATGCAGCGTCTACGTGTACAAAATAATGAGTAAAATGTTTTTTCACAACATCCAAAACAGCCTTTGAATTATCTGCACTTCCAAACATCGTTGTTCCCATTGACAAATGAATAATCAAATATCGAATGCCATTATCATAGAGTTCTTTAAGTTTTTGCTCAAGGTCTTCAAGCAAAATCTTTCTGTCATCAAAATTCACTTTAACTGAAACCGGAGTAATTCCAAGTAGATTAGCTCCCTTATATACCGAATAGTGAGCATCTTCGGAAAATATAACTGCTATTTCGGAGGGCTTCGCATTATGATTTTTAGCAAAATAATTTCGGTAAACCCATTGAGCCTGAATATTTGCTTCCGTTCCTCCAGGCGCAACATAACCGTCATATCCCGATTTTTCAGCTCCGAAAATTTCCTCAGCACAAATTCTCAATACATCAATTTCCAGTTTTTGCGTTCCGGAAAAATAGTTTTCTCCTTCGGTATAAGTATGGCAACCAATATGATTGGGATTATTTACTAAAACCGAAAGAAAAGCAGCTTCTTTCAAAAAATCTGAGTCATGAAATTGCTTTCTGTCTAAAAAAGTTCCTGGAAGCCCAAGAATAGACTCTGAAGAATAGTTGAGATTCTTATCTAATGCATCAAATACGGTTTGCCTTAAGGTTTCCGGTGATAGTTTTGGCCAATGCATTTCTTTTTCTTTTTTTAATTAAACGTTAGCAATTATCTGTTCATGACAAGATTTCCAAAATTACAATATTTTAGAAGAATAGAAAATTTTTACTGATATTGAAAATTTAGTTGAAATTATAATTCGGGAGCAAAATTGAAATTTTGCTCCCGAATTTCTTAGGATTTGATTATTTTTATTGATAGGATTAAGTCCTATCCTTTAGAAATTAGTCACTTCGTGACTCCTTTGAAACTATTTTTTAGAAATTTTATATAATTTTCCGCTATCGGTAATTCCATAAAGATTTCCATCCATTCCACTTAAAACATCACGAAATCTTTCTTTTTGATCTAAAAGCAAGCGCTCTTCTCCTACAACTTTATTGTCTTTCATCACAATTCTGTTGATATGTTGCCCGCTCAAACAAGCAATGAATAAATTATTTTTCCATTCTTCAATATTTCCGGTGTAAAATGTTACTCCACTCGGAGAAACTACAGGATCCCAATAATAAACAGGTTGTTCGGTTCCTGCTTTTTGCGTTGTTCCGTTATTGATTTTTTCTCCTGAATATTCAATTCCGTAGGTCACATCGCCCCATCCATAATTTTTTCCAGGTTGAATAAGATTAATTTCATCTCCTCCTCTAGGTCCCATTTCAATATCCCAAAGCTGCCCTTTTTCATCTAAAGCCAGACCTTGCGGACTACGAATTCCAAAAGCATAAATTTCAGGTTTGTAACCATCTTTTCCAATAAACGGATTTCCTGCTGCCGGTTTTCCGTCTTTAGTGATTTTTAAAATTTTCCCTAAATAATTATCTGTTTTCTGAGCATAAACTCGGGTTTCCTTATCTGATCTTTCACCTGTGCTCACAAAAAGATTTCCATCTTTATCGAAAACCAATCGGCTTCCATAATGCTTGTCGCCGTCATAGGTTGGCGTTGCACGGAAAATCACTTTTACCTCAGAAATACTCTTCATATCTGCAGAAAGTTTTCCTTTTGCAACAGCAGTATGATTTCCGCCTTCATAAGGTTCAGAATAGCAGAAATAGATGATATTGTTTGTTTTAAAGTCAGGATCGAGCGCTACATCAAGCATTCCTCCTTGTCCTTTTGAATCTACTTTTGGGAAACCTCCAATTTTAGAAATTTGTTTTCCGTCGGCTGAAACAACATTCATAAAACCTGATTTTTCAGTAATTAAAAACTTTCCATCGGGCAAATTGATAATTCCCCAAGGTTTGCCTAAATCTTTAGTTAAAACTTCAACATGATAAGGCGTTTCTGTTTTTACAGCTTTAACTCTGGTTTGACCAGCGAAAGCAGGTTTGTAATCGGTATTTGCTTTTTCTTCTTTTGCAGATGGCTCACTCGGTTGTCCTTTTCCCTGACACGAAACAATCGTCGTTGCAGAAGCTAATAAAATGGGTAAGAGTAATTTATTCATAATATATTTAAAGTTGGTTTACTTTTTAAGTGGAAAAATAATGCCATAAAATTTGTGCAGTTAAATTTTTATTCTACATTTGTAGAACAAATTTAAACATTGTAGAATATGAATGAGATAAAATTAACCAATTCTGAAAAAACTTTGATGGATATTCTTTGGGAAAAAGATAAAGCATTCATGAAAGATATTCTGGAAGCTTATGCCGAACCCAAACCTGCAGCAACGACCGTTGCAACTTTATTAAAAAGAATGCAGAATAAAGATTTGGTAGGCTTTACATTGTATGGAAATTCACGCGAATACTTTCCGAAAGTAGCCAAAGGTGAATATTTCAAAGAAGAAATGACTTCGATGATTGACCGTTTTTTTAACAGTTCTGTGACGCAGTTTGCATCGTTTTTTACTTCTAATTCAAAGCTTTCGCAGAAACAATTGAAAGAGCTTCGTGATATTATTGATAAAGAAATAGAAAAGTAATCATGGAAACTATAATTCTAAAAACAATCCTTTGTTCAGGAGTTTTGTTGGGATTGTATCATTTATTTCTGGCAAAAGAAAGAACCTTTATATTCAATCGTTTTTATCTGATTTCGGCTTTAATCTTTTCATTTTCAATTCCATTTGCTACTATAGAAACAAAACAAGTGGAAAAAGAAATTCCTGAAACTGTTTTTGTAGGAGAAATTGAACAGCCCATTTTACAAGCTCCAATTGTTCAGCAGGAAAGTTTTGATTTTACTGAAATTCTTATCATCGCATCCTTTATCATCACAGCAATTCTACTTTTAAAAATAGTTTATTCAGTTTTTAAAATTAAGAGATTAAAAGGACGAAAAATCATTTATCAGAACAGAAATATATTTCTTTTAAAGCAGAATCTTGCACCTTTCAGCTTTTGGAATACGATTTATCTCTCAGAAAATTACTTTAAAGATTCAAAAATTGATAATGCCATTTTTCTTCACGAAGAAATTCATGTGAAGCAAAAACATTCTGCTGATATTCTTTTTGTAGAGATTTTAAAAGCTGTCTTTTGGTTCAATCCATTTATGTATTTCTATAAAAAAGCGATGATCAATAATCATGAATTTATTGCCGATGAAAGCGTAATTCTCGAGGGTAAAAATGTGAAAAATTATCAAGAACTGATTTTACAAGAGATTTTAAAGCAGCAAAATTTAGCTCTTATACATCAATTTAACTTTAATAACACTAAAAAAAGATTTATTATGATGACAAGTAAAAATTCAAAATTTGCGAAGGCTAAGAAATATCTTGCAATTCCTGCATTTGCGGTATTGGCAATTGTATTTGCTGAAAAGACTTATGCGAAAGAAAGTTCAGAAATTTTAAGCATTGAAAAAGATAATATTATTTCTAAAGTTTTATCAAACGATCCTTTCGGGGAAGTTCAAAAAATCCTAAACAAATATCAAGCTTTATTAAAGGATAAAAAGTATGCAGAATTTGACAGAAAAATCAGTCAGGAAGACAGAGAGACATTGATGAAACTTTATCCACAACTTTCTGAACATCAAAAAGATGAGCTACCATTTATTTTCACAAAGACTAAAAAATCAAATAAGAATCCTGTAAGCGAAAATGATCTCAAGGAATTTTCAAATGCATCAAAATATGGTGTTTGGATTGATGAAAATAAAATTGGAAATTCTCTTCTAAAAAATTATAAGGCATCGGATTTCTCTCAAAAATCTGTTAGTAAAAGATATAAAAATGCAATCAGTCTAAAAAACCCACAGCCTTTTCAGATAAACTTGATGACTAATGCATACTATGAAAAATACAGCAAAGAAGAACCTAGAGTTTTAATGGGTTTCAAAGCTAAAAATTTTGTAAAAGGAAAAGATACCATTCCTATCAAAAAAAATATTGAAGCAAAAGCTGTTGACAAAAAAATACAAAACATAGATGCCAGTGAAGCAACAGACCTTACACCTGCAGAATATCCTGGTGGAGCAAATAAATTAAGAAGTCTTGTTGCTTCAAATTTTGATGGCTCGATAATGAAAGGAGATGAAGGCACTTTAAAATCAGTAATATATTTTAATGTCGATGAAAATGGAAAAGTAAATAACTTTAATGCAACAGGAGAAAATGAAAAATTCAACACCGAAGCAATACGAGTAGTAAAACTTGCAAACCAAGATGCAGTATGGAAACCAGCACAAAAAGATGGCAAAGCTATAAAATACAGATATCAGATTCCTTTAACAATGAATTTTGAGGCTTACAAAAAAACACAATAAATATAATAATTTCACCAAGTGATATTACAACTACCGTAAAGTGAATGCTTTGCGGTTTTTTATTTTTTAATCATATATTTTGATAAACTTATTAAAATCAGAAATAATATTTATGATCTTACTCTACTTCCCTACATTTTTAATTTCCTAAATTTGTTATATGCAATTCAAACTTCAATCAGAATATCAACCAACGGGAGATCAGCCTAAAGCAATCGAAAAATTAACTGCCGGAATAGAAATCGGTGAAAAATACCAGACTTTGCTTGGGGTTACAGGTTCAGGGAAAACTTTTACCATTGCCAATGTCGTGAATAATGTACAAAAGCCGACTTTAGTTTTAGCACACAACAAAACTTTGGCAGCCCAGCTTTTCATGGAGTTTAAAGAATTTTACCCCGAAAATGCGATTGAATATTTTGTCAGTTACTATGATTACTATCAACCCGAAGCCTATATTGCAAGTTCCGGAACTTATATTGAGAAAGATTTAAGCATAAACGAAGAGGTTGAAAAACTTCGACTTTCCGCCATTGCAAGTTTGCTTTCGGGAAGAAGAGATATTTTGATTGTTGCCTCAGTTTCATGTATTTATGGTGTCGGAAACCCTTCTGAATTTCATAAATCCTTAATCTCACTTGAAATCGGAGAAAAAACTACACGAACAGCACTACTCCATTCTTTAGTGAATGCTTTATATTCCAGAACTTTGGGGGAGTTTCAAAGAGGAACGTTTCGTGTAAAAGGGGATGTGATTGATGTTTATCCTGCTTATGCTGATAATGGAATTAGAATTCAGTTTTTCGGAGATGAAATTGAAAAAATCCAGAGTTTTGATTCCGTTTCAGGAAATGTAACTTCAAATTTTGAATCGATTCAAATTTATCCTGCCAATCTTTTTGTAACAACAAAAGAAACACTGAACGGAGCAATCAGAGATATTCAGGATGATTTGGTAAAACAGGTTGATTTTTTCTCATCCATTGAAAAACCTTTAGAAGCAAAAAGACTTCAGGAAAGAACTGAGCTTGATCTTGAAATGATCAAAGAACTAGGTTACTGTTCCGGAATTGAAAACTATTCTCGTTATCTCGATGGACGAGTTCCTGGATCTCGACCTTTCTGTCTTTTAGATTATTTTCCGAAAGATTATTTAATGGTAATCGATGAAAGTCATGTTACGGTTCCACAAGTTCATGCGATGTATGGAGGCGACAGAAGCCGTAAGGAAGCTTTGGTGGAATATGGTTTCCGACTTCCCGCTGCAATGGATAACCGACCTTTGAAATTTGAAGAATTTGAGGCAGTTCAGAATCAGGTTATTTATGTTTCTGCAACTCCAGCAGATTATGAATTGGAAAAAACAGGCGGAGAATATATTGAACAAATCATCCGACCGACCGGACTTTTAGATCCAATTATTGAAGTGAGACCTTCATTAAATCAGATTGATGATTTGATTGAAGAAATCAGAAAAAGAGCAGAAATTGACGAAAGAGTTTTAGTGACAACGCTGACCAAAAAAATGGCGGAAGAACTGACCAAATATTTCACAAAATTCGGGATCAGAACGAGATATATCCACTCTGATGTTGAAACGCTTGAACGTATTCAGATTATGCAAGATCTTCGTCTCGGACTTTTTGATGTATTAATTGGAGTAAACTTACTGAGAGAAGGTTTAGATTTACCTGAAGTTTCTTTAGTTGCGATTTTAGATGCCGATAAAGAAGGAATGTTGAGAAGCCGAAGATCGATGATTCAGACGGTTGGTCGTGCTGCGAGAAATATCAACGGAAGAGCCATTATGTATGCCGATAAAATCACAAAATCGATGCAAGCCGCTCTTGATGAAACAGAATACCGTAGAGCAAAACAGATTGCCCATAATGAAGAACACGGCAAAGTTCCGACTGCTTTAAATAAAAAAATCTCCGAAAATCTCGTCGGAAGAAGCAAAGATTTCCCTGACGAAAAATACACACAAAAAGAAATTATACAGAAAGTTGCCGAAACTAAAGCTAATTATTCTTCAGAAGATGTAGAAAAAATCATTGTTCAGAAGCAAAAAGAAATGGAAGCTGCAGCAAAAAATCTCGATTTTATAAAAGCTGCAAAATTAAGAGATGAAATCGCCGCTTTAAAAGGATAAATTTGTTTGATATGGGTGGTTCCGTAGGAACCAAATGTGTGTAGCACAGTAAATTGTTTGCCATTAAAAAGGCGTTCCGTAGGAACGCAATGTCTAAATCTACATTTTAATCATAAAATTCAAACACATATTTTTCATCAAAATTAATATCGAATTTTCTTAAGAACTCTAAATATTCTTGTCGAAAACTTTTATTCTTGTGATGCTCTTTTTGATTTTTTATATAATTAACAACAGCATCTTTTTGGCTTTTGAAATAAGAAAAACAACCATATCCTTACTGCCAATAAAATGGTATATTTAGAAATTTCTTTTCATTAATAAAATTGGTAGATGAAACTTTTATTTCTTTTACCAATTGAGAAATAGCAACATTTAGATTTTTCAGACTGATGAAAATATGAATATGATCAGGATTTGCATAGATTGAAATCAGTTTATGTCCTTTGTTTTCAATTATTCCGGAAAATATATTTTTGTAATTCTTCTCTAAAAGATTCTTGTATCAGATTATTTCTACCTTTAACAGCAAAAACAAATTGAAGATAGATTTGTGAATAGATATTTGGTATATTACTAATTTTTAAAACATACCGTTCCTACGGAACACTCTTAACTAATTGCTAAAATTTCTACACACATTCGATTCCTACGGAGCCGCACATTTTAAAACTTATAAATTTTAGTTTTAGGCGTATCATAACTTACTTTTCCACTGCGAAGCGGAGTCAGTAAATCCATCAACCCGTTTAATTTTATTTCATAAATTGTAGAAAGTTGCATTCCTAATTTTCCGGGAGGCATTCCTTGGCGTTGAAACCATTCCAAATAACTAATTGGAAGATCAGCTAAAACGGTATCTTTATATTTCCCAAAAGGCATTTTTACTACACATATTTCCTGCAGAATTTCGGGATTTATTCCTTGCTCCATTTTTTCTAAATTATTAAATCAGTATTATTTTCTAGAGTATCATCTCTTCCTGAAAGTTGTAATTCAGGGGTTTCATCATCAGAAAATTCATTTCTATACACCTGAATTAATAGAAGTGTAAAAGAAACCAAAATCGGCCCGAAAATCAATCCCATAAAGCCAAATAAATTCATTCCCATGATAATTCCGAAAACGGTATTTAATGGGTGAATATCTTCTAATTTTTTAAGCAATGTAAATCGAAGTACATTATCTGTTAAACCAACAACAACCAAACAATAAATTGCAAGACCAATTCCAGGTCCGGTTTGTCCTTCCGCAATCATAAAAATACAGATAGGAACATACACAATTGCAGCTCCCACAATCGGAATCATTGAAGCAACTGCAGTAAGCGCAAAAAGTAAAATCGCACTTGGAGCTCCAAAAATAAGATATCCAATTAAAGCCACAATTCCCTGTCCGATTGCGACTACAGGAAGTCCAATTGCATTTGCCAAAATCAATTTACGCATTTTTTCTCCAATCATAGAAACGTTAGCTCTTTTCAGAGGAGCTGCAGAAGCCAAAATTCTTTCAAAAAGTCTTGGCTTTTCAAACATAAAATAAAGAATAAAATACATCGACATCACTACCGTCAAGACATTAAAAGTCCCGCTCAATGCTGAGGTTGAATATTTTCCTGCAAAACTTTTCAGTTTGCTCATATTTTCTTTACTTAAAAGATCAATATTGGTTTTCGAATAAACAAAATCATGTATTTTGTCTACAAAAACATTGAATTTATCCATGTAAGCTTGTGCATTACCCAACTTTTCAACCAGCAAATCAATAATAAAATAAATTGGAAGGATGATAATAATCAAACTTGCCAACATCAAAACCAAAGAAGAAGCCCAAGGTTTCCATTTTCGCTCTTCTTGCAAGTAAAAATTGTATTTCCTGCAAACGACATAAATCGTAATCGCTCCTAGAACAGAAGGAATAAACATGGCAAGATTAAAGCAAACTAAAGCTACTAAAATCAGAATAATCGCAAGTAGAAAAATCTGCTTGATTACTACGCTGCTGATTTGATTTTCTTTGTCGTGTGGTTTCATTATTTATTTGTTATTTGTCGTGGTCTGCCTAAATAAGCGCAGTATGCAGAGTACATAGCGACTTCCATAAAACACGCAGTAAAAACTATACCAACGCAACATAAAACAATTCCTGAAAGACTTATAAGTCCTCCCAAAATAGCAGTTCCTAAAAATACACTGTAATTTTCTTTTACAAGATTATACGTTTTTGAAAGTGCATCCATCGCAGTTGCATTTTCAAATAATAAAATAGGATAACCAAGGAAAAACAGCGGATAAACAAATATAACAGGAATAAAACACATCGCAAAGGAGATCCAAAGTATGATCGTTGTAATCAAGCTATACAATAAAATATTACCCAAATTTTGGCGGTAACCTATAAAAAGGTCTGAAAAATCTATTTGTTCTTTGGTATTAAATTTATTAGTGATATAAATTAAACCAACATACAATGGAGACATGAGAATACCCAGAAAACTATATCCCGAATAATAGGATGAAACACCCGGTCGGTTCCAGCTAACAAAATCAGAATAATCTCCATCAAAATCTCTGAAATTTCTAAAACCACTCCAAGAATTGTAGCCTGTAATGCTCTGAATAACAAAATCTCCGATAAAAAATATAATCATGATAACGAGACCATAAAGAAAAACCCCTTTATACATTTCGAAAGCATGAGAAATTATAGAACTGGTGTTCCTTTCGGGAACAGAACCTTGTTGATCAAATTCGTTAAATTCTGACATGGTGTTTATTTTTAATGTTTCTCAAATTTAATTTTTTTTGAGAACAAAAACGTTACACAATTGCCAAAATCAAACTTTCTCTGTGAAAATAGTTTTGTAAAGAGAATAAATCATTGCATTCCAAAAGGGTAAAGTGAACAATCCACCAATCAAAAATATTCCGAAACCTAAATATTTAAATAAAACAGCAACAATCGTACAAACTAAAATTTCAACAAAATACATCTTCAATGCTTTCCAGTTTAAGGCAATTCCTTCAAAAATAGTTTTGTTTTGGAAAAACATTAACGGCGCAACAAATAATGTAATCATTACCCAAAAGATTGGAAGCACAAGAGTCTGAGCAATAAAACTGTATAAAAAATACCAAAATATAAAATAGCTTGCATATCTGAAGAAGTTCAGACCATTATATCCGGCGAACAGATCTCTCCATTCAATAGGTTCTTTCAAATCAATTTTTCTGAAAATCTGAAAAAAACCTAAATTTAATGGATAAAGGAATATCTGAGTTCCCACCATTCCAAGATAAAAATTTTGAAATCCTTTTCCTGCAATTATCATGGAAATATCTGTTTTATACTGTTCCATTCCTGATGGACCAACTTTCATGTAATTTGACATTGCGCCAAAAAACTGATCCATAATACCGTACTGTCCGGAAAAATAAAAGAAAACCGTAAAGAACAGAGTTAAATAAATAAGCGAAAACATCAGTTGATACACCAAAGTTTTATTCCAGTAAAAAAATGCCTGCTTTAAAATAAAATCGATTCCCGGTTTTTGTGGATAATTCTCCTGCATTAAAAAATATTTTGTGCAAAAGTAAACATCAATAACTACTTTTGCGGAATGTTTTCGGCAAATCATCAAAAATTTATTGAAATGGACGAACTTTCACAACAGAAAGTTCCCTTTTTCTTTATCATCGATTTTCTTGTTGATAAGATTGAAGTTTTCAGAGAAAACGAAATTAAAGAAAATGGTTTATTAATTGATTTTCAGTCATTTTCAAACACAAAAAAACAGGAAGCATTAGACAAAAAAACGGAATGGAAATTCTATCCTGAAACGCTGGAAAGTTTCCAAAAAGGTTTTGATATTGTTCAGGATAATATTCGGTTAGGAAATTCATACTTAACAAATTACACCCGAAAAACGAAAATTGAAACTAATTTAAGTTTGGAAGAAATTTTTCATCATTCTCAGGCAAAATACAAGGTTTTATATAAAGATTTTTTCGTATTTTTTTCTCCTGAAACTTTCGTCAAAATAATCAGTGATAAAATCTTCACTTATCCGATGAAAGGAACTATCGACGCATCTTTAGAGAATGCTGCAGAAGTTTTGAAGAACGATAAAAAAGAAAAAGCCGAACATTACACCGTTGTGGATTTGCTGAGAAATGATTTAAGTATGGTCGCAGATGATGTGAAGGTTGATAAATTTCAGTACATTGATTTTCTGAAAACCCATCAAAAAGATCTTTTTGCAATGAGCTCGGAAATTTCAGGAAATTTAAAACCAGAGTTTAAAGGAAAAATAGGAAGCATTATGCAGAAACTTATTCCTGCAGGTTCTATTTTAGGAGCTCCAAAGCCAAAAACTTTAGAAATAATTTTGGAAGCTGAAGGCTTTGACAGAGGTTTTTATACCGGAGTTTGCGGTTGGTTTGACGGTGAAAATCTTGACAGTTGCGTGATGATTCGTTTTATCGAAAAAGAAGGCAATCAACTGTATTTCAAAAGCGGCGGCGGAATCACGCACATGAGCAAGTTAGAAGACGAGTACGAAGAAATGAAAAATAAAATCTATGTCCCAATTCATTGAAAGCATTAAAGTAGAAGATCAAGAGTTATTCCTTTTGGAATTTCATCAGAAGCGTGTGAACGAAACTTTCGCCCATTTTGGGAAGGAAGGTTCTATTGATTTGGAAAAAATCTTTAAAAACCTGAATCATGATGAGGATGGCTTGTACAAACTAAGACTGACTTATGATCTGGATAAGAAATTCAGAACCATGATGATTCCTTACGCAATTCCGGAAATACAAGATTTCCAACTGGTGGAGAATAATATTTATGATTATTCCTTCAAATTTGAGGATCGAAAAGAGCTGGAGAAAATGAAGATGAAATCTAAAGCTGAAGAAATCATCATTGTAAAAAACAATCACATTACTGATACTTCATTTTCAAATCTTTTATTCCAAAAAGGGAAAGAATGGTTTACGCCCTCAACTTATCTTTTAAACGGAGTTCAGAGACAATATCTTTTAAAGAAAAAGAAGATCAAAGAAGCAGAAATCACTTTACAAAACATCAAAGAATTCTCACATTTTCAATTGATTAATGCTTTGAATGATTTTGACGATATGTTTATTTATCCGATTTCGAAGATTACTAACCTTCCGGGAAATGATGATTATTTGGATATGTAGATTTACAATATACTCTCGCAGATTAAAAGAATTAAGCAGATTTATGATTACATAAATCTGCTATTTTTTTGCCATTAAGATTTTTTAAAGAGTTTAGAATATTAAGATTTAGCTTCGCTGTAAAAATTCATTCTTAAAAAATCTGTAGATTTTTCTTAACCTATCTTACTGCTTAACTTTTCTTAATGGTTCAATATTTCTTAGATTTCCTTTAAAAAATTAAAATAAGCTTTCTGCGTATCCGCATTATTTTTACCTTGTGTATTAACTTCCATGATTTTAGGCTGTGCATCGGGCTTGAAGAAATTATCAAAAACCCTATCTAAAGTTCCGTCATCATCAACTTTCACATAAGAAAATCCGAAATGTTTTGCTAAAAACTCTGCATTCTTGTGATGTTTTGTTGATATAAATTCGTCAACGGTATTTGAGTTTGCGTTTCCTGGTCCGGGAATAATTTTAAAAATATTTCCTTCGCCATTATTAAAAATAATAATTCTCGTAAATGGCGGAATATATTGATTCCAAAGTCCATTGATGTCGTAGAAAAAGCTTAGATCTCCCGTAATCAACAAAGTCGGATTTGCATTTTTTATGGCAAAACCCATTGCTGTGGAAGTTGAACCGTCGATTCCGCTGGTTCCTCTGTTGCAATACATTTTTCTTTTACCAAAATCAAACAACTGTGCATAACGAATTGCCGACGAGTTGCTGAAATGAATATTGTAATTTTCAGGAATGCTTTGCGAAGCTTTATTAAAGAAATAAAAATCAGAAAACTCAATCAAATTCAAAAACTCAGAATGTTTTTTATCTTTTTTATCCCTTAAAACATCCCAAAGATTATAATATGGTTTTGGCTCTAAATTAATGAAATTCAAAAGTTTAGAAAAGAAAAGCTCTGGCTTGATTTCTATTTTCTGCGTAAGAGAAAAATAAGTATCAGGTTGCCAAACTTCATCCAAATGCCAATGCTGTTTTGGGTGCGCATTTCTTAGAAACTGTTTTACTTTTTTTGACACCACGTTTTGCCCGACAGTGATCAACAAATCCGGAGCATACGTTTTAAAATCTTCATCAGTAAACGCAAAAATATAACGGTCGATATGTCTGAAAAACTTCTCGTGATACAAATTTGAATTGGCCTCACTTAAAACCACAACCGAATGATTTTTCACCAATTGCGTCAACTGATTTTCAAGTTCCGGACTGTAATCTTTTGTCCCGACTAGAATCATGATTCTCTGTGAAGTATTCCAGTCTGCCACCAAGTTGGATGGAATTTCGTATTCTTTTTTCTTGATTGTTTTCTCAACCTTAGGAAAAGTCGGAAGCTCAGAAACCAAGTCATACAAAGGTTCTTCCAAAGGAATATTGATATGAACCGGGCCTTGCTTCTCAAAACAAAGCTCGATTGCCTTTTTTATAATATTTGAATTGATGTTTTCCGCATCATCTTTACTGTCTTCCACCAATTGAAAATCTCCGTAAGAATGCTGATGAAAAAGGTTGTTTTGCCTTATGGTTTGTCCGTCAAACAAGTCAACATAATCTGTAGGTCGGTCTGCCGTCAAAATCAACATCGGAACGTTTGAATAAAAAGCTTCTGTCACTGCCGGGTAATAATTTGCTGCGGCCGAACCGCTTGTACAAGCAATTGCAACTGGTTTTTTCTCACTTTTCGCCATTCCAAGAGCGACAAATGCTGCGCTTCTTTCGTCTACAATACTGAAGCAGTTGAAATCATCCATTTCCGAAAAATGAATCGCCAAAGGAGCATTTCGAGATCCCGGAGATATGACAACGTCTAAAATATTGTATTGCTGAAAAAGATTGGCAAGTACCTGAATACTTCTCTTGGAGGAATATTTTTTCATAGAGCAAATTTAGTTTATAAATAATTAATTGTAAAATCATTTAAGCCAAAAAATCTGTAAATTAGCCCCACGTAAAATTTCTATAAAATGGATAAAATACCTAGTGTAGACCTGCGTGATTTCCTTTCGGGTGAACCGGAACGCAAACAGAAATTTGTAAATGAAATCGGAAAAGCTTACGAAGAAATTGGTTTTGTCGCCTTAAAAGGACATTTCCTTGATGACAAACTCGTAGGTGATCTTTATGGAGAAGTTAAAAACTTCTTTGAACTTCCCACAGAAACCAAACAAAAGTACGAGATTCCCGGAATTGGCGGACAAAGAGGCTATGTAGGTTTCGGAAAAGAAACTGCAAAAGGATTTAAAAAAGGTGATTTGAAAGAGTTTTGGCATTTCGGACAATACGTTTCGGATGACTCAAAATACAAAAGCCAATATCCTGACAATGTGATCGTAGACGAACTTCCAAAGTTCAATGAAGTCGGTAAAGAAACTTATCAGATGCTTGAAAAAACTGGGAAATATGTTTTGAGAGCGTTGGCATTGTACCTTGGTCTCGATGAGTTTTATTTTGATGATAAAATTGCAGAAGGCAACTCGATCTTAAGACCCATCCACTATCCGCCAATTACTCAGGAGCCCGATGATGCGGTAAGAGCTGCTGCTCATGGAGACATCAACTTGATTACTCTTTTGATGGGTTCTCAGGGAAAAGGTCTTCAGGTTCAGAATCACAATGGAGAATGGATCGATGCGATTGCAGAGCCAGACGAATTGATGATTAATGTTGGAGATATGCTTTCAAGACACACCAACAATAAGCTGAAATCTACCATTCACAGAGTCGTCAATCCGCCGAGAGAATTGTGGGGAACTTCAAGATATTCTATCCCTTTCTTTATGCACCCGGTAAGCGAAATGTCGCTGAATGCCTTAGAAAATTGTGTAGATGAAAATCATCCTAAACTGTACGAAGATACAACTGCAGGAGAGTTTCTACATGAACGATTAATTGAATTAGGATTGATTAAAAAATAATTTTGAAACCGGACGTTGAGTTCGGTTTTTTTATTTTCAAACAGTATCATCTGTGAAATCCATGGAGAGTAATTCTTCCCACAGATTTCACAGATTGACACAGATTTTTTTAAGTTGAATCAGATTTATGATTGATATCCCAGCAATTTTCTGATCTGATAGAAAAACCTTTCAATCAATCTTAGATCCTGCGTTACGATTTCAGCATTTCCTCTCAATTCTTTATCAAACTTTAATGTCTTGTTATATGATGTTTTCAAACCTTTTGGCAGAACAACATCTACGTAATAATTCCCTTTGTCATCGGGAATCAAAGAGATGTTCTGCACTCTCCCTTCAATAATTCCGTATTCCTGGAAACGGTAGTTGTCTAATTTAATTAAAACCTTTTCTCCCGGAATAATTTTCCCGGAATTTGCTGTCGGCACAGACATTCTTCCCACCAACTGCTCTGTATGATCTGGTAAAATTGAAACAATTGGGTCTCCAGCTTTTACGAATTGATTCTCCCCATAAAACTGCTGAAAACTCGCCATTCCGTCGGTAGAAGAAACAATAAGGTAACTTTGCTCCCATTGTTTAAGAGATTTTCTTAACTGCTCAAATAACTGTAGAGTCTGCGATGAATACGTGATTTTATCTTTTTCGGTATTGATAGCCGCTCCGCTTTTTGTTTTATTGAGATTCGAAATACTTTCCTGCATTTGAGATAAAGAAATGCTTATGTTTTCTAAATTCTGCTGAGCCTGAAGGTATTTTAGTTTTTCACCTTCTAATTCTACTGCCGCAATTACGCCCTGATTGAATAATTCTTGTGAACGTTTATAATTCTTCAGAGTAAGCTCAGTTTTTGCAGCTTCAAGATTTCTTTGCTGTCTTAAATTCGTGATTCTACTTCTCGATTCTGAAATACTTTGATTGGCTGCTAGATTTTCCGGAGCGTAAGGTTGTAATCTTGTAAACAGATGTTCATCCTGAAAAGCTTTTGCAAAACTGTTGTAATCTCCCTGTAGTTCACCCAATTTAAAATGAGAAACTTCAGTAACAGGAAACGACAGCAACTGATCTGAAGCTATAGAATCTACTATTTTTTTTAATTTTAAAACATCTTCATAATGTGCTGTAGATTGCAAAACCAACATTACATCACCTTTTTTGACCTTTTGATGATCTTTGATAAATATTTTTTCTATTTTCGAACTGCTTCTTGCCTCGATTTTCTCAGGTGGATTTTTCGAGGTCACAATAATAGGAGCAGGAACAAATTCAGGATATTTTATAATGTAACTCATCCCAAGAATGAGCAAGAGAATAATAAATATAATTGTATTTCCCCATCGGAACATCCAATGTGGCGGTTCCGTGAGAATATCCTGAACGCTTTCTGAGCGGAGCTCTATATTGTCTAAAATGTCTTTTTTAGTTTCCAAGTTCTAGCTGATTTTTAACGAGTCTGTAATATTCACCTTTCAAAGCTACTAATTCTGTATGATTTCCCTCTTCCACGACTTTACCTTTGTCTAAAACAATTATTTTATCGGCATGTCTTACAGTTGATAATCTATGTGCAATCACAATGGCTGTTTTACCTTCAAAAAACTGTTCAAGATTTTCCATAATTACCTTTTCATTGTTAGCATCCAACGCACTTGTTGCTTCATCGAAGAAAATATATTCCGGGGATTTGTAAACCGCTCTTGCGATGAACAGTCTTTGCTTTTGTCCGCCACTCACGCCAAGTCCTTCGTTTCCGATTTTTGTATTGTAACTTAACGGTAATCCTTCAATAAACTCTTTGATATTGGCAATTTCAACTGCTTTTCTCAGTTTTATTTTATCTACATAATCTTCACCTATAGCAATATTATTGGCAATCGTATCATTAAAAACATAACCTTCCTGCATCACCACACCGCACTGATCTCTCCAGAATCTTGGTGAAATGTTTTTCATCTGAGTATTTCCTATTTTTATTTCGCCCTCATTGGGTTCATAAAATTTCATTAATAATTTTAATAGGGTCGTTTTTCCGCTTCCGCTGGCTCCGACGATTGCCGTTGTTTTTTGATAAGGAATGTTTAAGCTTAAATTTTCAAAAACCGGAACATCCGAACCGATGTATCTGAACGACATATTGCTAATCTCGATATCTTTTTCCGGAACTTCAGTAGCATATTGCTCATCTTTGTTTTCCTCATCTTCTTTGTCATGGATTTCACCTAATCTTTCCAACGAAATCTTAGCATCCTGAGTTTGTTTGATGAAATCTATCAACTGTAAAAGAGGACTGTTTAGTTGTCCGATAATGTACTGAACGGAAAGCATCATCCCTAAAGTAAGATTTCCCTCTAAAACCAATTTAGCAGAAAGAAAACTCACCAAAATATCTTTCATCTGATTGATGAAATTTCCACCAACAGATTGCCATTGTTCTAATGATAAGGATTTTATTCTTAGTTTAAACAGTTTAACCTGTAGAAACTCCCAATCCCATCGTTTTTGCTTTTCAGCGTTATGCATTTTGATTTCCTGCATTCCGTTAATCAGCTCAATAACTTTGCTTTGTTCCTGAGAAACCTGTGAAAATCTTTTGTAATCGAGCTCTTTTCTTTTTCCGAGGAAAAAAGTGATCCATCCGATATATAAAATTGCTCCAACTAAATAAACAACAAATAATCTGTAATCATAGAATAGTAAAACGATACTGAAAATGATCAGATTGACTAAAGAGAATAATGTATTCAAAGATGAATTGGTCAAAAGCTGCTCAATTCTATGATGGTCGTTGATTCTCTGCATGATGTCACCCGTCATTCTTGTATCAAAGAAACTGATTGGAAGTTTCATTAATTTAATAAAGAAATCTGAGATGATGGAAATATTGATCCTAGTGGAAAGATGAAGTAAAATCCAGCTTCGGATAACCTCGATTCCCATTCTACCAAGAAAAAGCATGACTTGAGCGAGTAAAACCAAATAAATAAAATTCAAATCCTGATTCTGAATTCCAACATCCACAATACTTTGAGTAAGGAAGGGCAGGATAAGTGACAATAAGCTTCCCGCTAACAAACCAATTGCCAATTGAACGATCAGCGATTTATATTTCAACAAATATTTTGAAAGAAAAGAAAAACTGGCTTTACTTTCCTGATCGTCAAATTCGGTCTGAAAAAATGCAGGAGTAGTTTCGAGAATCAAAGCAATTCCTTCTTCGGTGTTTTCATTGGCATTTTCGCCGATCCATCGTTTGATAAATTCTTCTCGTGTATAGGTGATCAAACCATAACTAGGATCTGAAATATAGACAACATTGTTTTTATCAATTTTATAAACAACTACAAAATGATTTTTATTCCAGTGTACAATACACGGGAACGGAACTTCTTCAGCCAAAGTATTAAAATCGATCTGCACTCCCAAAGAACGGAAGCCCAAATCTTCGGCAGCATCACTCAAACCAAGCAGACTGCTTCCTTCTCTTGTCGTTTCTGAAAGATTACGGATCTGTTGTAACGAAATGCTTTTGCCGTAATGTTTGCTGACAATTCTGAGACATGTGGGACCGCAATCTTTGGAATCGGGCTGAAGGTAAAAGGGGAATTTTTTTTTCAAAGGTTTTATATTAGAAAGGCTGTATAAATACAGCCTTAATTTAAGATATTTTTAAAAGGTTATTACCACATGCAATATAGTGTTTGACCACAGAATTCCATCGGCGTACAACTATTAGAATGAACTGCACAATTATAATAATCACCATAACAATGACTCACATCACGTATGTCATAACATGGATATAATGGCTCGTGCATTATTCTTCCTCCTCCTTTTAATTTTTTAAGATTTTCTCTTGATAATTTTTTTAAATTTTTCATAATAAATAATTTGTTTTTATTTTTTCCTACTCTACTAGCTTTTCGGAATCCACTATAAATCAAATATAAGGGATTTTTTAACGACAGTGAAATTTATAAAGAATAATTTATAGAGCGCATAATTGGCTCTCAGAAATACAGCTAAGAGTATAATCACAATAGTAAGTTCCAGCTGCACAACCATTACTGTCTGGCGCCTGACACAGCCTTCCATTCCCAGGAGTGCCACAAACATTACCAGTCAGGCAACATTGGTTTGGTGCACAACCATCTCTGCAAGCTCGCAAGCCTCCGCTGATGGATTTCAAATGTTGTCTCGAAAGTTTTGTTAAATTTTTCATAATAAATAATATTTTGTTTTCCTACTCTATTAGCTTTTCGGAATCCGCTATAAATCAAATATAAGGGATTTTTTCTAACACTAAAGAAATTTTTAAAATTTTATTTAATTTAAATATACTGTGGGCAAACAACTGCCGGACAGTAGATTTTCGGGCATCTTGGTCTTCCGTCTGTAGGACAGCAACTTTTAGAACAGCCAATCAGAATTGGGCCGGCTCCAAAAATGTCTTTCATTTCGTTTCTTCCTAATTTTTTCAGATTTTTCATATTCTTAATTTTAAGATTCTACAGGACATGGTGCAAAACAATAAATATTTGGGCATCTTTTTATTCCCGGAGGTGGGCAACATGCCTGAGAGCAACCTGAAGCGCCACCGTTAATGTCTTTCAATTGACTTCTTGAGATTTTTTTAAAATTTTTCATAATACTGTAATTTAGTTTGATTTGATGATTAATTTATGGCTGATTTCCGCCACCGCAGCCGTCGTAAGGCATACATTTCCATTTTCCGTCGATCAGGCAAAGTTGTCCGCCTTTGCAGGTAAGACCGCCCTGAATTGTTTTCATTTCCTGTCGGTTGATTTTTTTTAAATTTTTCATAAAAATTGATTTGGTAATTTCCTACTCTTTTTAAGCTTTTCGGATCTCGCTTTTAATCAATTTAAAATTAAACAATTTTAATTAAATGAAAATAATTACGACGGAAAATCTTCATCTTCAATCAATTCGCTGATAAAATAATGAATATCTTCACGGTCATATTTCTCCGGGAACTGATAACCATTGATGATAAAGACCGGTGTGAAATTAAGACCGGCAGAACTATTTTCTGCTGTCATTTGAATAAGACTGGTAAGATCTTCCATATTTTCTGTTCCGGATTTTCTCTTAATTTCATTCTCGTCTTTATTTTTAAACCAAGTATCAACGGAATTTAAAAATTCTTTTTGTGATTTATTTTTATAAATATTTAAAAAGTCTGAAATAAGCCTGGTATATTTCTCATCAGTTTTCTCATTTGAATAATTGAATCTTATCTGTGCAGAAATCTCATCCGGATATTGCAACAACAAATCTTCAATAATTTTGTGAGCATCTTTACAGAATCCACAATAAGGATTAGAAACGACTGAAATATGCATTTTGGCATCTCTGTTTCCTAAGAAAAATGTGTGTTTATCTGCAAAATCAATTTTTTCATTATCGGTAAGTTCCCTTTTGAATAGATCATAATTTCTTTTAAATCTAAGATTTTTTGCATTAGATTTTTTGAGTTCTTCTTTTTGATTCATCAGATTGTTTAAAAAAGCAACTGTGAAAAATAGAGAAATGAATAGTATAATACTTGTAAAGACAGCAGACAAATTTATGTCCCAACTAAAATAGAAAGAACTTAATGCAATCTGACCTAGCAAAACAAGAATAATAACCAAACAAACTCTACAAAGCGATTTTTCAACAAAAGCCTGAACATAAAAAGAGTAAAAAATCACAAGAATTGAAATCATTGCAGTAATTCGCAAAATAACCTGAGATTGTGGAAAAAGAAGACCGCTAAAAGTAATTCCTAAGAAATAAATTAAACTAAAATCTGAAAGTTTTAATCCTAAAACATCTGTTTTATCGGAAGAAAAAATCTTTGAACATGAGCTTTGAGAAGAACTATTTGCAGCACCGCCACAAATATTACTTACAACAGCAGATTCCTGACCAAATTTTTGATTGAAAAGTTCTAACGAAATATAAACTCCGACCAGTGACAATATGTTGAAAATACTTTCATACCATCTAAATTGCAAGAATGAATAGAGAATAATAATCCCAAAAACAAGATAAATAAATGGTTTAAAATTGAAGAAAGACTTTGTTTTTACATTCTCAGTTTTCTCAAAAAGGAGTACAAAATCACCAGAGTTTTTGTAAAGTTCTTCTTTAGTCAGTGTTTTTACTTTATCAGAATAAATCGTGTAATCGCTGCCCTTCTTTTTTACCAGAGAAAACGAATTATCAACCAAAGCCATGTATTCTTCAGGCAATTCGTCCCAATATTCTTTATCCAATTCGTAAGCATCATTTTTTAATCCCAAGAAATTGAGAGTATCACTGAAAGCCAATGCAGATGGGTAATTAGGATGAGAATTGAATTGGAAGTAAAATTCTTGCTTGTCAAGTTTGAAGTGGTCTATGAGACGGTCAAAATTCATGAATTGGTGTATTATTAATTTTTATGAAGATAATAAAAATAGTTATTTTATTTAGAATTATATTCTATTATTTTTTTCATTAAATATATTTATTGCGATATGAAAATAAAATAACATGATTATGTGATTTTGATACCATAGATTTCTAATGAAAGAAGAGAATACAGCTTTGAAAGCTCAGAAATAAATATCCTACAATAAATACAAAGTTGAGAGACATATATGTTTCTCAACTTTTTTTAATTATAAATTATTAACTCTTTGTTCTCTAAAAAACACATCGTATTTTACATGATTTGGTTTGCTCAGTTTGTACAAGTTTTTAGGAACTTAGAAGTCTATTTAAACAGGAGTAATAACCCTATGACAATATGGGTTTGTTGGACAAGTTTTAAGTTTACAACATCTAATAATTGACTCCATAACACCCCCATTAACTGATTTCAATTTTTCTCTTGAAAGTTTTTTCAGATTTTTCATAGTTTAATATTTATTTTAGATTTTGCTTATTTATCAATCTTATATAAAAGACATTATTCATCAACAAGCTGGAATAATAACTGATGGGCAGATTTGATTATTAGGAACCCAATAAACACAGTTTCCGCAAGTATCTCTCGCACAACATTTTTTTTGGTTATCAATCCCTCCATTCACAGATTTTAAATCTTGCCTTGATAGTTTTTTCATATTTAAATAATTTAAAATTTAATCCACATTACAATAATAAGCATTTGATCCTGTTCCACCTGCTCCAGATATTGTTCTACATCCTTTTCCATTATTTTTATCTAATGAACAACAAAATCCCGGACCACAATCTGCAGCTGTATCACAATACTTATAACCACCCTTGATTGTTTTTAAACTTTCTCTTGATAAATTTTTTAAAATTTTCATAATAGAAATTATTTTTTGATTTAAAGCCTGTTTAAGTTAATACATTCTATTTTTGTTATATAGCTTTTTAAACTGGTATAACTCTCACGCAAAACATTGGATTTCCATTTACTATACATTGCCAAGATATAGCTCCAGTATCGGGATCAACACATTTCACTGGCTGTTTACCCAGTGCACACCAAACACTAGGAGGTTGAGTATATATTCCTCCACTAACAGATTTTAAATCTTGTCTTGATAATTTTTTTAAATTTTTCATATTAAAAGCAATTAAAATCTCCAGTCCAAGTGTATCTTTTTCTCAGCTTAGACTGGGATTGGATTATTAGAGCACCACAGAATCAATTTAATAACATTTGATTAAACTGGATTAGTTACAGGGCAAAGAGGAATTATTCTATTGCAACACGGTGGAGCAAGGTGTGGATTTCTAACATAATCACAACAACCTCTTGATGAGCATTGCATGTATCCTCCATTTACAGATTTTAAATCTTCTCTTGAAATTTTTTTTAAGTTTTTCATAAATAGTTGTTTTAATTTTCCTACTTTATTTTAGCTTTTCGGATACGGCATTTGATCACTCGTGTATATAGATTTGTGTTTTCCAGAATATCAATATTAATTTTATATTTGAATACTTTATTACTAATATTTTTTGTTACGGTTTTATAAATGATTTGGTTAGAACTACATTAGGCGAGACAAGCACAACTGAAATATAATAATGACCCGAGTTCAGATTAGATATATCTACCTTGAAAGAATTTGTCGCAGATATTATTTCGTCTATCTTTTTATTGCCATATCCGTCATTTACAAAATATCTACTTATTTTTTTGTCCTGTTGGTTAATAATCACATTTAATTTGCCTTGGTCGATAAATACATCTGTATTATCTCTCATTACTTGTGTATTATTATAAGTCGGAGGTGGTGGAGTACTCGGTCCACTTCCACTTCCCTGTCCGTCAGTACTTTTTACTTTAGTTCCGTCACCCTCCAAATTCATTGTTGAAGTTGTGCTAACTTGAATCTGCGCAAAACAAAAAGAGCATCCAAATAAAAATAATAATGTAGACTTTAGCATCGTTTGGGATTTTATAATACAAATGTATTTTTAATATATTTTACAAACCATCCCATAATTATGGTATATTTACTCTAGATGATGAAACATTTTATATTAATCTGCCTATTTATTAGTATTTTTTACAAAGGTCAAAAAAAAGATTCCGAAATTGAAAAAATGCTTACAAATTATAGAAGCAACCTGACAAAAGATTTAGATTCTTCAATCTATTACATTAATCAGGTCAGAATAATTAGTGAGAAAAAGGGAGATAATTTTTACCTTTCAAAAGGATATTATGGATTAGGATATTGTTTCTATCAAAAAGGAGATATTAATAAGGCTCAAAAATATATCAATACTTCAATTCCTATTGCTAATGAATCTAATAATTATCAAACGCTTGCTTTAGCATACAATCAGTTGGGACTTATTAAAAAAAATGAAAGTAATTATCCTGTTGCCATTCAGCTTTTCCTTAAATCATTGAAAATATCCGAAAAAAATAAACTTAAAGAAAAAACCATTGCTTTAAAAAATTTAGGAAACCTGTTCTTATCGCAAAATGATACGATTCAGGCGATGAAATATTATAAAGAAGACTATCAGTTTACAAAAGAAAATGACTTAATCGCAGATCAATTCGGTAGCTGTAATAATTTAGGAATGATTGAGCGAAAGAAAAATCCGGGACTTGCACTAAAATATTTTAATACTGCACTTTCAATAGCCAAACAACTTGAAAACAAACAAAAACAGTATGACATTCATATCAATTTGTCTGTTCTTTATATGAGTGAAAATAAATATCGAAATTTTGATAAAACACTATCACACCTCAATGCTGCAAAAAAACTGATTGACGATTTGGATGATTCCAGCCTTTATTTTTTGTACTACTACAATTTCGGAGGATATTACTACAAAAAAGGACAGTATTCTCAGGCGAGAGATTATTATTTTAAAGCAGAAAAAGTTGCAGAAAACCATTCTGTTCCTTTAGATTATAGAATGTCTTTAATGGATGATCTTAATACCGTTCTCGAAAAAAACGGAGAATACCAACAAGCATATCACTATCAAAAAATATTTAATCGATTAAATGACAGCATTTTTACTATAGAAAAAGCTAAAAGCATCAATGAAATTATAACCAAATATGAAGTTGATAAAAAAAACAGTCAAATTCAGCTGTTAAATCAACAAAGAGAACTACAGAGTAAAAAGAGCAAACTAATGATTATCACTTCTGTATTGCTTATTTTTATATTGATCGGATTTTTATATTTTATGTATAAAAGATCGCAGTTTCAGAAAAAATTGAGACAACAGGAAAGTATCAATCATCAACAGGAAAAAGAAAAATTAATACAGGATCAGGAACTTAAAGAAATGAGCGCTCTTGTAAAAGGACAAGATTTTGAACGAAACAGAATTGCTAAAGATTTACACGACGGCGTTGCAGGAGATTTGGCAGGAATAAAATTATTATTAGCTAAAGAAAATGTTAATCTTAATAATGAAAATTTAGAAAAAATCCAAAATAACCTTTCTGATGTATTTCAGGAAATAAGAGAGATTTCTCACAATCTGAGTATCAATAATCTCAAAGAAAAAAATCTCAGGAATCTTATATTAGATTTGGAGCTTAGCTATCGGAAAAGAAATGAATTCAATTTTGATATTCATATTTATCCTGAAAATGCTCTTGATGATTTAAACGAGACAAAAAAGATAAATATTTACAGGGTTTTGCAGGAATTACTCAACAATATATCAAAACACGCCAAAGCTACAGAAGTAGAATTATCCATTAACAGACATTTTAATGATCTCAATATCATTATTACCGATAATGGAATAGGATTTTCTGTTGATAAGAAAGGAGTTGGGTTAAAAAACATTCAGGAAAGATTAGATATAATATCAGGTGAAATTAATATACAATCAAACACAAATAAAGGCACTTCAATCATTATTGAAATCAAATTATGAAAAAAAGAATAAAAATTGCCATTATTGATGATCATCTCATTTTTTTGAAAGGTCTCAACATGCTTTTGGAACAAGATGAAAATCTTGAAGTAATATATGCCTGTAGCAATTATTCTGATTTAATAAAAAATTTAAAGCTTCAAAAACCAGACATATTGATTACAGACATATCAATGCCGGAAATCAATGGAATTGAACTTTCCAAAATGGTGCGACAGACTTATTCCACTATAAAAATACTGGTGATGAGTTCTTATTCTAATATGATCTCTGCTTCTGATGTTGATGGTTACTTACTTAAAGATACAAACTCTGAAATATTGATCGATAGTATTAAAAAAATTGTGTTGGATGACGAAAAAGTTTTTCACAAAGATTTTCAGACAGCAGAAAAGTATGATTTTAACAAAAGCATTGTAAGCAAAAGAGAAAAGGAAATCATTAATTTTATAAGTAAAGGATTTACAACCGATGAAATTTCTGAAAAACTTTATATTAGCAAACACACTGTAGAAACGCATCGAAAAAACATTTTCAACAAACTTCAGGTAAATAATATTGCGGGACTTGTGAAAAAATCAATTAGTTTAGGGATAATTGATGTTTAATAAAAGTATAGCATAATGTTTTAATAATTTTTCCAACAAATATAAAATATAATTAAATTTTAATTATATTTACTAAACCATCAAATTTTAAAACAAAACGTTATGAAAAATCTAAAAAAATTAAGCAAAGACCAATTAAAATCAATCTCTGGAGCAGGCGGAATCAAAGGATCTCCGGAACCAGATTTCTGTATGTATTACTGTAATGGTGTTGTTGTCTGTGCAACTTGCAGTAAAGATTTTAAATGTCCGGATGATTCTATTTAAAAAATATCAGTAATGATAAAAACCGTTTCTCTTATGAAGCGGTTTTTTTGTTTAAAACAATCTCAACTGCTGCTCTTTCGCTCCAGTAAAACCATCCGTGGAAAGCTTAGGAAATTCTCTGCCGTCAAAATATTTTTTCCTACCAATCTTAAAAGTATTATGAATCATTTCAGCAATATTTCCTTCTCCTTTCTGCCTTTCAAATATTCTTTTATCTCCTAATTTTCCGCCACGCGTGGAACGGATAAGATTTAAAACTTTCTGAGCTCTGTCGGGAAACGCATCTTCAATCCATTTTACAAAAACGGGCTCTACCGTATCATTTAATCTCACCAAAGTATAGCCAAAACTATGAGCTCCCGCATCAGAAATTGCTTTTAAAATCGCTAAAGGCTCATCACTATTCAATCCCGGAATAATCGGCGCAACCATGACGTTAACAGGAATTCCATTTTCAGACAAAATTTCTACTGCTTTCAGTTTGTTTTTGGAAGAACTCGTTCTTGGTTCCATTTTTCTGCGAAGATCTTCGTTGATGGTCGGAATGCTTAATGATACAGAAACTAAATTCTGCTCAGCCATCGGTTTCAGAATATCAATATCTCTTAAAACCAAAGCATTTTTTGTCAGCACATTGACAGGATGTCTGTAATCAAGACAAACTTGTAGAATTTTTCTTGTAATTTCGAATTGTTTTTCGGCAGGTTGATAACAATCGGTGTTTCCGGAAAGCAAAATAGATTCAGGTTTGTAACCTCTTTTTTTGAAAAATTTTTCGAGTAATTCAGGAGCATTTTTTTTGACCATGATTTTTCTTTCAAAATCAATTCCGGCGCTGTAACCCCAATATTCATGAGTTGGTCTTGCGAAGCAATAAGAACATCCATGTTCACAACCTTGGTATGGATTCATCGAATATTCCATCGGTAAATCTTCACTTTTAACTTGATTCACAATACTTTTCGGAAAAACTTCAGTGAAAGTGGTTTTTACAGTTTCAAAATCTTCATCTTCAGGCTCAAAGGTATATCTGTCGAAACGGTTGATAACATTTCGCTGCGCTCCCTGACCTTTTATGATATTTTCGTTCTGCATTTCTGATGTAAAATTATAAACCTTTAATTGGAAAATAATAAGTTTTAACACTAAAGTTTTCCACAAAAAAAATCCGGCAATCCAAAAAATGGACACCAGATTTATAAAAAATTTATATCTGTTACTACTTCCTATTTGAATGCGTAAAACTCGATACCATGATCGTCATCATCACTCTTTTTATCAAAGTGTCTGTGATGATCCGAATAGTATTCATTATACTTTTTGTGTTTTTTACCTAAAATTTTCTTTACGCTTAAAAAACTTATTACTGCCAAAAGACCTACTCCTCCTGCCAGTAAAACTCCTACTTCTTTTTTCATGTTTTTCACGATTTTGTATTGTGTTCTATCAAATAGTATACCTTTTTATATTTTTGATATGACAATTTTTGTTAATATTTATAGCGAATTTATTAATGCTGAGTTAAAATCTGCTTCCTAATTTATGGTTTAATAATTGCACTGACAAACATAAATATTATTATGGAAAATTCAGAAAACAATGACCAAATGTCAACCCTAAGCCAAGTCATGGAAACCTTGAGAAAAAGGGGTATTCACAGAGAATTCAGAATGAATGACGAATGCCAAATGAAATATGATAATTCTGAAAAAAGTTACCTTCCGGAGGAATTGGTCATTCTAAAAACCTACCGTTTTGAAGGTGACAGCAATCCCGATGACAATGTTGCTTTGTACGTTTTGCAGGATAATGATAAGAATTTAGGAATTATTATTGATTCTTACGGTGCAGACAGTAATTATCCCGGAGAAGAATTTGATACTTTCTTGCGAGCTATTCCGATTCAGGAAAGTGATGAATATTAAATCAAACTAATTTATATAAAGCTCCCTAAATTATTCAGTTTTGGGAGCTTCTTTTTTATTGAAAACTCTTTTAAACAGACCTTTCTTTTCTTTCGGTTTTTCAGATTCTTTTTTCTGAGTTGAGACATTTGTTTTTGACGAACCCAGTTCTTTTGAAATATCTTTTTTTGCCTCTTTCACAGAATTCTTCACATCCTTCACTCCACTTTTTACATCTTTCACGGTATTTACAGCTCCTTCAACGGTCTTTTTAGTTTTATCAACATCAATTCCGATAAGTGTTTTCTTTAAACCATCCTCGATTCCTCTCCAAAACATATTGAAAAATGATTTTGTAGGATCTCTTTCTACACCTTCAACAATCACTGATTCAGGAAATTTCC
The DNA here is from genome assembly GCF_026460885.1 of Chryseobacterium formosum. Classification (GTDB taxonomy): domain Bacteria; phylum Bacteroidota; class Bacteroidia; order Flavobacteriales; family Weeksellaceae; genus Chryseobacterium; species Chryseobacterium formosus. The sequence continues at coordinate 473,884 of NZ_JAOVZW010000001.1, read as the reverse complement.
CTGAATCTGATTTAATGAAAATATTAGCAACCGCACTCAAAACTCCTTTTTTCTCTTTGCTGTTTTTATCTAAAATCGAAACTTTAAGATCTTTATGTTTTATATTAAAAGTTCCGCCAATTCCTTTCGGGTTTCCTTTAAAATTAAAAAGCATCTTCTGGATTGTTCCGGTTGCAGAAACACTTAAATAAGGAACTACAAAAGAATTTAAAGCAGTCGCTGGAATATTATCTAAATTTCCAGCAATTGTAAAATGATCTCCCTGATCTGCCGTATTGAAGCCCCAATTCACTGAAAGTGGCGAAGTTTTCATGAAAGTGCAGTCAATTTTTATCTGAACATTCGTTGGCTTCCCTTTCATTTTGGCAGAATTCAGATTTTTGACATTCATATTAAAATTTGTGAATGTCAGTTTTCCTGGTCCGCTACTTTTCGGAGTATCTTCTTCATACTCTAAAACCGAATTTTTCAATTGAAGCTGATTGATAAACATCGGAATTTTTATCGACCTTAACATTCTTGAATACAAAGGTTTTATTTTCGGGTCATCTGCAGGAATTTTAGATCTGAAAATATTAGCATTCGCAGAATTTACCGTAACATTTGTCGCATTAATCGATTTATTTTCCGAAAACAAATCCCAATTTCCCTGCGCAGAAATTTGATTAACTTTAATGTCATACAAGTCACTTTCAACAGGAATCATTCTTATAAACTGCGCTCTCGAAACCAAAGGAATCATTGCAAACTGATTGATTTCAACTTTGTTTTTATTTAAAGCCAAATTTCCACCGCTCATTCTATAGAACTTCGTTTTGTAAACGAAATTTTTTGTTGTTAAAGCATAATCTTTTACTTTAACAGCCATTCCATTTTTTGCTTTGTTTTCAACCAATTCAAGTTGATTTACAGTCGCATTTAAATCATTGAATGTTAAAGGTTGGTTTTCACTTTCGTATGTAATATTTGAATTTTTAAGTGAAACTTTTCCCAAAACAATAGGAAATTGAATTCCTTTCACTGCTGTTTTTTTCTTTGGAACAGTTTTTCCGGCAGCAATTTTTCCGTTGATTCCGTCGATTAAAACATCTTTTACATCAAGATTTAATTTTTTATCAACAAATTTAAACTCATTAATATTAAACTGAATCAGATTTGTTTTAAAATCCAATGTCATTTTTGGAGAATTGGTTGGCTTTGCAACAATATTTCGTATTTGTCCGCCTTTGGGATTTAGATTAAAACTTTCAACAGAAATATCCTGTGCATCATTATAGTGAATTCCTTTTCCTGCGATTTTAAAATCTTTATATAAAACCGGAATTACTTCCTGCGAACTTTCTTCGGTAAATTGAAGTTTATTAATATTTATGTTTAAATCTTCTGCCAAAAACAAATCTGTATTGTTCGTTTTTACAATTTGAATTTTAGCATTATTTAATTTAATATCGTCTAAATTTAGCTCGAAATTTTGCTTTTTCGCTGTTTTTTTTATTGCTGCAACACCCGTTTTATAAACTTTCAAAAAAGCATTTTGGAAATCTGCATTTGATAAAGAAGCCTTATTTTTTTTCAGAACAATATCCTTAAAATTCATTTTAGGAATATTGAATTGGAACATTTGAGTTTTTTTCGGGTACAATTTTTTAAACTGTTCAAACGAAATAATAGGCAACAGCTGAAAGTTCTCCACCAACATTTGTCCGTTAGTAGTGGTGATTTTAGCAATTTTTAAAGTGTAAATTTCATCCGGCTGAAAGAAAAAATCTTTTCCGGTAATTTTATATTCATCAAAAGCGACAGGAAGATTATTTTCTACGGATTCTTCGGTCAATTGAAGGTTTTCGACGTATAAATCGAGTTCGTTAACGCTTACAAATTTCTGCTTGGTATATTTAAAAACATTGATTGTTCCTTTATTGATTCTGATATTTTCAAAATTGACAGGATTAGGTTTCTTTCCTGTTTTTACATCTTTTGGTTTTGCGAGGATAATATTCAGATTAGGTTTTGACAACAATAAATCTGATGAACTAATTGTCTTATTAAACAACGCATCATAAATCCCGAAACGACTGATTTTTAAAGTATCAATCGTTCCTTGAAGTCCAATTACATTAATGTTTTGTGGATTTTTATTGTTAACGGTAATTCCTGTTGCGAAAATATTTCCGGTTCCCAAATCGACATCCAAAGATTTGTAAGAAACCTTGTAATCTGTATTTTTCTTGATATAATCAGGAAGCTGGGTTTTAAGCCAAATATTGAGTCCGAAATTGGCAATCAGAACGATTCCAAATAAAATTCCAAGACCTATTAAAAGCTTTTTAACCCAAGGTTTTTTCATGATTATAAATTTAAACGCATTATAATTATTTTTAAACAGTTAACTCAATCACATATCCTTCATGCCCTCTTACATTCATAAAATTTCCACCTTCAAAACTCAGATACTGCCCTTTAATTCCAATTAATTTCCCTGCAAATTCAGGTTTTTTATCTAAAGTAAAAGAGGTCACTTTTTCAGGTTTCGAAAACGGATAATCAAATTTCCACATATCTTCACCTTCCGAATAGAACTGCTGGAAATCTTCAGGAAAATATTCTCTTATTTTTCGCTGAAAATCTGCTAAATCAATCTCATCTTCAAAATCATCCTGAAGCATTTTTCTCCAGTTGGTTTTGTCTGGAAGATGGTCCTTTAATGCAACTTCTATCATTCCGGCTTCGTAGCGGTTTTCTGTTCTGGCAATCGGTAAAGCAAATGTTGCGCCTTGGTCGATCCATCGCGTAGGAATTTGCGTATTTCTCGTGACGCCCACTTTCACATCACCTGTATAAGCTAAATATACGGTATGTGGCTGCAATTGGATTTGTTTTTCTATTTCTAAATCTCTTTCGCCAACTCCCAAATGTGCCGTGGAAAGTTCGGGGCGAATGATGGTATCACTTGCATAAGGACTTTCAAAAAAACAACTTTTGCAAAATCCCATTCTGTAAATTGTTTTATCTAAACCGCAATTCACACATTGAAAACCTGTATGTTTTATGTTTAATTCCTTTCCGAACAATTCATTCATGTGAATAAGATCACCTGAAAGGTTGAGGTAATATTGGATAGGTTGAGCATCGAAACTCGTCATTTTTAAAATTTGCCCTTTAAACTGCATGTTAAATAATTTGAAAGTAAAAGTACAAAAACAAGAAATACTCAAGCCATCGTTTTTTTAAATACATTCATACTTTTTCGCCTAATTTAAAAAATCGTTTTATTTTCAGCTTGAAATCTTTAAATATTATCAATTTATTAAAGGAAAGAAATTCTTAAATTTATACTTTTGTGCAACTAAAACACTCAGATGACATATCTCGTAACAGGAGGAAGCGGATTTATTGGTTCTCATTTGGTAGAAAAATTATTGAAAGAAGGACATTCTGTCATAAACATTGACAATTTTGATGATTTTTATGATTATAAAGTGAAAATTAAAAACACTTTAGAATCTTTAGGAAAAAATATTGAATCTGAATTCTCTAATAAAGAAAGCGATATTCAGAATTTAGTTTCTATTTCAAAATCTGATAATTATACTTTATATTTCCAAGACATAAGAGACAAAAGTGGTTTAGAAGAAATATTCACAAAGCATAAAATTGATCAAATTATTCATTTAGCGGCTCTTGCGGGAGTTCGCCCTTCTATTGAAAGACCTTTAGAATATGAAGAAGTAAATGTTCGAGGAACGATGAACCTTTGGGAATTTTGTAATCAATTTAATATTAAAAAGTTTGTTTGTGCATCATCATCAAGTGTTTACGGAAATAACGAAAAAACTCCTTTTTCTGAAACTGATAATGTAGATTGCCCAATTTCACCTTATGCCGCAACAAAAAAAAGTAGTGAAATTTTAGGTCACGTTTATCACAGTCTTTATAATATCGACATGATTCAGTTAAGGTTTTTCACGGTTTACGGACCGAGACAAAGACCAGATTTAGCCATTCACAAATTCACAAAACTTATTTCTGAAAACAAAGAGATCCCTTTCTACGGCGATGGAAATACAGCAAGAGATTACACTTACATCGATGATATTATTGATGGAATTATAAAGTCGATTAAATATTTAGAAAATAACACGAATATTTATGAGGTTTTGAATTTGGGAGAAAGTGAAGTTATTAATTTAAATGAAATGCTTTCTACGCTCGAAAATCTTTTAGGAAAATCTGCCATTAAGAAAAATCTGCCAATGCAACCAGGTGATGTGCAAAAAACCAGCGCCGATATTACAAAAGCACAAGATTTAATCGGTTATAAACCTACAACAAACTTCCAAAATGGCACAAAAATATTTGTGGAATGGTTTTTGAGAAAATGACATCAATCGACCGCAATCATGCTCAACACAGCGATTGCCGTCAGTATAGATAAAAATTAATAAAAGAATTGAAAATCAAGTCATAAAAAAAGTTTATAATATAACCTATTTTTATACTTTTGCAAAAAAATAAAGAATTATGTACTGGACATTAGAATTAGCATCATACCTAAGCGACGCACCTTGGCCAATGACAAAAGCAGAACTTATCGATTACGCGATTAGAACTGGTGCACCAATGGAAGTAGTAGAAAACCTTCAGGCAATCGAAGACGAAGGAGAAATTTACGATGCAATCGACGAAATTTGGAGCGACTATCCAACAGATGAGGATTATCTTTGGAACGAAGACGAATATTAAGAAAAGCATTAAGCTTTAGGTAGTATACTTAAAGCTTTTTAAATATATAACATACACCAAAGCGTGTAATTTTAATATGCTTAAAGCAATTTGCTTTGAGCCTAAATCAAATTCTATGAGTTTTTTAAATAAAGTTCTTAAAGGGTTTTTGGGAGACAAAAAAGCGCAGGACCTAAAGGAAGTAAAAAAAGTTGTAACAAAAATCAAAGCTGTTGAGCCTGCAATCGGAGAATTATCTGATGATGGTTTGAGAGAAAAAACCGCTGAATTTAAATCTAAAATTAAAGAAGCGACAAGCAGTATCACAGCACAGATAGAACAAATTAAAGAGCAGATAAAAAACTCTACCAATGTTGATGAGAAGGAAGCTTTCTTTTCTAAAATAGAAGCTTTGAAAAAAGATTCTTACGAAATCGAAGAAAAAGTTCTTTTACAGGTTCTTCCTGAAGCTTTCGCTTTGATTAAAGAAACATCTAGAAGATGGGCACAAAACGGAGAAATTCGTGTAACTGCTACAGATTGGGACAGAGAACTTGCTGCTGCCGGAAAAGATTTCATTGAAATTCAAGGAGATCAGGCAGTATGGAAAAACTCATGGAACGCAGCCGGAACACCCGTACTTTGGGATATGGTGCATTACGACACTCAGTTTATTGGTGGTGTAATTCTTCACAGCGGAAAAATTGCTGAGATGGCAACCGGAGAAGGTAAAACTTTGGTGGGAACACTTCCTATTTATTTAAATTCACTTCCTGGAAGAGGAGTTCACGTTGTAACCGTGAATGACTATCTTGCAAAAAGAGACTCGGCTTGGATGGGACCATTGTACCAATTCCACGGTATGTCTATCGATTGTATCGATAATCACCAACCGAATTCAGACGGAAGAAGAAAAGCATACAACTCTGATATTACTTACGGAACCAACAACGAATTTGGTTTCGATTATTTGAGAGACAACATGGTAACTTCACCTACAGAATTGGTGCAGAGAGAACTAAACTTTGCCATTGTAGATGAGGTTGACTCTGTATTGGTAGATGATGCAAGAACACCGTTGATTATTTCTGGTCCGGTTCCTCAAGGAGACAGACAAGAATTTGACATTCTTAAACCTTCCATTGACAGAATCGTTGAAGTACAGAAAAAAACTGTTTCTGCTATTTTTAACGAAGCTAAAAAATTAATCGGAGCAGGAAACACAAAAGAGGGAGGATTCAAATTACTTCAAGCTTACAGAGGTCTTCCTAAAAACAGACAATTAATTAAATTCTTATCGGAAAGCGGAAACCGTGCATTGCTTCAGAAAGTTGAGGCGCAATATATGCAGGACAACAACCGTGATATGCCGATCGTTGATAAAGATCTTTACTTCGTAATTGAAGAAAAGAACAATCAGGTTGATTTGACAGACAAAGGTGTTGAATACATGTCTCAAGGAAATTCTGATGCCAACTTCTTCGTTCTTCCGGATATCGGAACTGAAATCGCTGAAGTGGAAGCTAAAAATTTATCTAAAGAAGAAGAATTTGAAGCTAAAGAAAAACTATTCTCTGATTTTGCTGAAAAATCTGAGCGAGTTCACACCATGAGTCAATTATTGAAAGCATATACTTTATTTGAAAAAGATGATGAGTATGTAGTCATTGATGGTGAAGTAAAAATCGTTGACGAGCAAACCGGCCGTATCATGGAAGGAAGACGTTATTCAGACGGTCTTCACCAAGCGATTGAAGCTAAAGAAAGTGTAAAAATCGAAGCAGCAACTCAGACTTTTGCAACGGTAACACTTCAGAATTATTTCCGTATGTACAACAAATTGGCGGGAATGACGGGTACAGCAGAAACTGAAGCTGGCGAACTTTGGCAGATTTATAAATTAGATGTTGTAGTAATTCCTACCAACCGTCCTATTCAGAGACACGACAGACAAGATTTGGTTTTCAAAACCAACAGAGAAAAATATAATGCCGTAATTGAAGAAATTGAAAACCTAACTTCTGCAGGAAGACCTGTATTGGTGGGAACAACTTCTGTTGAAATTTCACAATTACTTTCAAAAGCGCTAAGTTTAAGAAAAATTCAGCACCAAGTGTTGAATGCGAAACTTCACAAAAAAGAAGCTGAAATTGTTGCAGGAGCTGGTCAACCGGGAGTTGTAACTATTGCAACGAATATGGCAGGTCGTGGTACAGATATTAAGCTTTCTAAAGAAGTAAAAGAATCTGGAGGTTTAGCAATTATCGGAACAGAAAGACATGATTCTAGACGTGTTGACAGACAGTTGAGAGGTAGAGCGGGACGTCAAGGTGACCCGGGAAGTTCTCAGTTTTATGTTTCTTTGGAGGATAACCTGATGCGTTTATTTGGTTCTGAAAGAATTGCAAAAATGATGGACAGAATGGGTCATAAAGAAGGTGAAGTTATTCAGCATTCTATGATTTCTAAATCTATCGAAAGAGCTCAGAAAAAAGTTGAAGAAAACAACTTCGGAACAAGAAAGAGACTTCTTGAATACGATGATGTAATGAATAAGCAGCGTGACGTAATCTACAAGAGAAGAAAGAATGCATTATTTGGAGATCACTTGAAGTATGATATTGCGAATATGATCTTTGATGTTGCAAATTCTATTGTAGCAAAAGGTAAAGCAACTGGAAACTATAAAGATTTTGAATTTGAAGTGATTAAAAACTTCACAATGGAATCTCCTGTTTCTGAAAATGATTTTAAATCTAAACAGATTCCTGAATTGACTGATATGCTTTTCAAAGCGGCTCAGGCTGATTACGACATGAAGCTGAATCTTTTAAAAGAAAAATCGTTCCCAATTATTGAGAATGTTTATCAGAATCAAGGTTCAATGTTTAAAATGATTCAGGTTCCTTTCACAGACGGTATTAAAACCACCACAATTGTAACTGATTTGAAAGAAGCTCACGATACAAATTGTGACAGTTTAATCAATGATTTTGAAAAGAACATTACTTTATCAATCATCGATGAAAACTGGAAACTTCACCTTCGTGAAATGGATGATTTGAGAAAATCTTCTCAAGGAGCTGTTTACGAACAAAAAGATCCTTTGGTAATTTACAAACAAGAATCTTTCCAATTGTTTAGCGAAATGGTTGACAAAATGAACAAAGAAATTATTTCATTCTTATACAGAGGAGAAATTCCCGCATAAGAGACAAATTATAAATTTCAGAAAAACCCACTTCAATTGAAGTGGGTTTTTCTTATTTAATGAATAATACTTATGAATTAAATATGATAAATATCAATTGTTTAATTTATTTAGAATAATTAAAAAGAATATATTTGCAAAAAATTTCTATTATGAAGAAACTATTGGTGAGTATATCAATATTAGGTTCAATGACAACATTTGCTCAAGTGAAAGATTCTGCTCAAACAAAAAATATTGAAGAAGTAATTATTAATACTATATCAAAAAAAGATAGCGATTATTCTAACAAAATGCCTTTAAAGGCTATCGAAGATCCTCAAGTTTTATCATCAGTAAGCAGAGTGGCCTTAGAAAATCAAGCTATTTTTACAGTAGATGATGCATATAGAAATGTAACAGGATTACAAAAAATGTGGTCAGCAACAAGCAGAGCAGGAGATGGTGGTTCTTTTGTATCGCTACGAGGATTTGTTTCCAACAGTTCGATGAGAAATGGTTTAGTGTCTCCTGTTACAACAAGTATTGATGCAATAAATTTAGAAAAACTTGAAGTATTGAAAGGTCCTTCAGGAACTCTATATGGAAGTAACGTTGCTTCTTATGGAGGTCTTATTAACAGAGTTACAAAAAAACCTTTTGAAACATTTGGTGGAAATGTTTCTCTTATGGGAGGAAGCTATAATACTTACAGAGCTCAAGCTGATATAAACACACCACTTACTAAAGATAACAAACTGCTTTTCAGAGTTAATACGGCTTACACAAACGAAGGAACTTTTCAAAAAACCGATGCAAAAAACTCTTATTTTGCCTTTACACCTTCAATAACATATAACGCAAGTGATAAACTTCAGTTTAATGTTGAATATGAAACGTTCAATACAAGAGCCGTAGGAGATCAATTCTTTTTCTATCTTTCTCCAGCTTTAGGTGTTGATAATATGAAGGATCTTGAAGCAAAAGGTTTGAACTACAAAGAATCTTATATCGGTGATGATCTTTACACAACAGCAAGAGTAAATAATATTTTCGGACAGATTAATTATAAAATTAATGATAATATTAAATCATCTACAAACATAAATACTTCAAGTAGCTATTCTGATGGATTCGGTCCATATTTTTCAGTAGGATTAAATACAAACGATGCTTTAACAGTTTCAAGATTCGATCAAGGAACAAAAGATAGCAGAAAAAAATATTTTCAGGTACAGCAGAACTTTAATTTTGATTACACTTTCGGAAACGGCATGAGAAACAGAACGGTAGCTGGTTTTGATTATCTTAAAACAAAAGATAGATCCCGTTTTATTTATTTGGGTGTAAGCGGCGCAGAAGCATTCAACAATCCGGTTGCTGCAAACGGAGCAGATTATTCAGATTTTAATGGTACCACTTTGGGCAACCTTTACGCAAATCCTGCAAACATTGGTAATTATGATATTGATGCGGATCTTAATACTTACAGTGGTTATATTTCTAACGTATTCACTCCTGTTACAGGCTTAAACATTGTGATTGGTTTGCGATATGAAAACAACAATGCTAAAGAGGGAAAAACAGCTGGAAGAGTTGTTGATGCCTACAATCAATCTGCTTTTTCACCAAAAGCAGGCTTAGTATATGAAATCGTAAAAGATAAATTCTCCATTTTTGGTAATTATCAAAACAGTTTCAAAAGTAACGGTTATTATGCAGTAGATGAAGCTTTAAATACATTATTATCAAATCCTGAAAGAGCTAACCAATTTGAAGGTGGTTTTAAAACGAACCTTATCAACGGAAAAATTAATGCAACAGTAAGTTACTATGATATTAAGGTAAAAAATTCTCTATTGACTTCAGGTTATATAGGCTCTATTGCAATTCAAAGCGAAGCGGGTGAACTACAAAGTAAAGGAGTTGAGCTTGAAGTAAATGCTTATCTAGTAAAAGGATTTTCTTTAATTGGAGGTATAAGCTATAATGATACGCGATATACCAAAATGGATGAAGCCAATAAAGGTTTGCTTAATTTGAGACCAAATACTTCAGGATCTCCATGGCTAGCTAACTTTAATGCAAGTTACCAATTCTTAGAAGGTCAACTTAAAGGATTAGGATTTGGTATAGGAGGAAACTATGCCAACGATAATAAAATCTTAAATACAATCACAGACAAATTTACTCTTCCAAAATATTTTGTATTAAATGCAAACGCATTCTTTGATGCTAAGAAATTCAGAATTGGAGTAAAAGTGGATAACTTTACCAACGAACATTACTGGACAGGCTACACAACAGCAAATCCACAAAAACTTATTAACGCATTGGGAACAGTTACTTATAAGTTCTAAAATTAAAAAAACCTGCCAAACTGCAACCGTAGTTTGGCAGATTTATTTAAGGTTAATTTGAATTAATCTAAATAAAAATTGAAAATTATATCTTTGCACAACTTTAGAAATTCATGAAGAAAAAACATCATCATAAAAAGAAACCAAGTCTTTTCAAAAAATGGACAGGTAAACTGCATCTTTGGTTCGGATTATCTATTGGTCTGATTATTTTCATTGTCTCAATAACCGGTGCTTTGTACGTCTTTAAAGATGAAGTAGAAAACTTTACAAGAAAAGAGGTTATCTATCATAGCGAAGAAAACATTGCTCAAAAAAAAGTTTTGCCCATTCGTGTATTAGAAAAAGCTGTTGACGCTCAGGTAAAAGAAAGATATAAAATCCATTGGGTAAATGTTCCGATTGATAAAGAAATGGCTTATCAGTTTTATTGGTACGAGCACAATACTGAAGCATGGAATTATTTTGATGAATTTCCCATCTACAAAGTTGCCTACGTGAATCCTTATGACGGAAGAGTTTTAAGGGTTTATGATGAAAAAAACGGGTTCTTTCAAATTGTAAAAATGATTCACTGGAGCTTTTTGCTTAAGCAGGATTGGGGGAAATATGTTGTAGGAATTCCGGTTATCATTTTCGTTATCATGTTAATTTCCGGTATCATTCTTTGGTGGCCTAAAAACAAAGCTGCAAGAAAACAAAGATTTTCATTCAAATGGAAAAATATCAAAAGCTGGAAAAGAAAAAATTATGACCTTCATAACATCTTAGGTTTTTACGCTTCAATTTTCGCTTTAATCTTCTCAATTACAGGATTGTTTTATGCTTTCTTAGTCGTTCAGATGATGATGTATTTTGTTTTTTCAGGAGGGAATACTGTTTATCCTGACTTTTCACATATCACTACAAAAGCTCCGATTGAAGCAAGAACTGAAAGTACTTTAGACAAAGTTATTTCTACAGTTCAGGCAAAATATCCAAATTCTTATGGTTTTTCAATTGATTTAGGACATCCGCATATGGACGACCACGAACATCCCAATTTCTCAGTTTTCGTAAAACATCTCTCATATTCTTATCACAAAAACAGCAGTTTGATTTTTGACGAAAACTCAGGAGAACTTTTGCACACTTATAATCACGAAGATAAAAACTTCGGGGAAAAAACAGTTGCAGCCAATTACGACATTCATGTAGGATCTATTTTAGGATTACCTACAAAGATTATTGCATTTATTGTCAGCTTAATTTGTGCCTCACTACCTGTAACAGGATTTTTAGTTTGGTGGGGAAGAAGAAAAAAGACTAAAAAAGCAATCTGATTTCTCAAATAAATTGGGTTTGATAACTATTAATACAATCTTTTTTATAAATTTATTGCCTCGAAATTATACAATAAGAAAATGTCAGTAGTAGATTTGTCAAAACAGGTTGCATTAGGTATCGATATCGGTGGAACCAATACTAAATTTGGTCTTGTAAATCACAGAGGAGAAATTTTAGCCAAAGGCTCGATTCCTACCGATCAATACAGCACACCGGAAGCATTTATCGATGCATTATACGAAAATATTCAACCCTTAATTGATGAACACGCAGTAGATGGAATTATTGAAGGCATCGGTGTAGGTGCTCCCAACGCAAATTACTACAGAGGAACTATAGAACTCGCGCCCAACCTTCCCTGGAAAGGAGTTATCAATTTTGCAGATTTAGTAACTGCTAAGTTCAAAAGTCCGTGTAAAATGACCAATGATGCCAATGCTGCAGCTTTAGGTGAAATGATGTACGGTGCAGCAAGAGGTATGAAAGATTTCATCATGATTACTTTGGGAACAGGTGTAGGAAGCGGAATTGTTTCCGGAGGACATTTAATTTACGGTCATGATGGTTTTGCAGGCGAATTGGGTCACACCATCGTAAAGCCAGGCGGAAGAAAACACTGGAGTACTGGTTCTGAAGGGAGCCTTGAAGCTTATGCTTCTGCAACAGGAATTGCAATTACAGCAAAAAAGATGAGAGCAGAATTTCCGGATTCGATGTTGAATCAATTTCCTGAAGAAGCAATTAATTCTAAAACTGTTCACGAATGTGCATTAAAAGAAGATCCTGTTGCGATTGAAGTATTCAGATATACAGGTCAGAAATTAGGTGAAGCATTGGCAAACTTCGTCATGTTCTCCTCTCCTGAAGCAATTTTATTATTTGGTGGAGTTATTAAAGCAGGAGATTTTATTTTAAAACCAGCAAAACTTCATATGGAAAGAAATCTCCTTCCTATTTTCAGAAATAAAGTAAGATTGGTTTTCTCTGAACTGGACGAAGCTGATGCTGCAATTTTAGGAGCAAGTGCTTTGGTTTGGGAAAAATAGATTTAATTTACATAAGTAATATTGAGCATCCTTTTTGGGGTGCTTTTTTAATTAATATTTTTAACAAATATTTATTTGAGATTATTTGTGAAATCTATTAGTGTGATTTGTGTTTAAAGCTTAGTTTAGTTCAATTTTGGCTCAATATTTTCTTATTTTTGATAAGTTTTTCATAAGCATTCAATGGCTAAAAAGGAAAAACTATTTAAACAAAAAATCAATTAAAAATGGATAAAAATAATGTACAGCAAATCACTTTTGGAGGTGGATGTTTTTGGTGTGTGGAAAGCTGTTTTAATATGTTGAAAGGTGTAGAGTCTGCCATTTCAGGTTATTCCGGAGGTCATAAAGATAATCCGACGTATGAGGAAGTTTGCACTGGGGAAACCGGTCATGCTGAAGTTGTACAAATTACTTATGATTCTTCAATTATTTCTTACGAACAGTTGATGGATGTATTTTTCTTTCTTCATGACCCAACTCAATTAAACAGACAGGGGAATGATATCGGAACTCAGTATCGTTCTGTGATTTATTATAGAGACGAAGCCGAAAAAATCAAAGCAGAAGAAGCCATCAAAACGTCTCAGGAGTCTGGAAGATGGTCGGGAATTTATGTGACAGAACTTTCACCATTTGAAAAATTCTGGTCGGCTGAACAATATCATCAAGGATATTATAATGAAAACCCTACTCAACCCTATTGCAGCGCAGTTGTTGGTCCAAAAATCCAGAAGTTTAAAAAACATTACGGAGAATTGGGAATGTTAGAATTAAATTAAAAACAAAATTTAAGCGGAGATTTTTCTTCGCTTTTTTTATTCCGCTATTTCCTCCTCTATAACTCCGGCATATTTGTCAATAATATATTCTGTCGCTTTTCTTAATTCCCGTCCATTATTCGGATCAACACCATCACTTAAAAAAAACTCCACTATTCCATTGTACTTTGAGTACCAAATTTTTCCAAAAGAATTTTCAACCGTTAAAGTATCTTTCCTCTCAATTCTCTTAAAATAGGTCATCTTTTCATAATCAAAAGGAATCATGTGATTGTAAATCGGATTTTTATCCTGACAATCTACAGGTTTATATTCACTTTTATCCCAATACATACACTTCTGTTCTGACGGAAAAAATCCCGCAAATCCTTGAATTTGATTATTCGGTTTCTTTGAAAAGGCAATACCTCCCGTCGTAAGACATATCAAAAGCACAATCTCCATAATCCCCATTCCGTTTTTCTTCATGAATTCGGGCATTTTGAATATTGGATTAACGGTAATATTAACTTGAGGGGTTTGTTCAGATAACATATCACTAAAGCCTAATTTAAAAGTTGTTGAGCCATCTCCACCTTCAATATTTATTTTACTACAAAAATCCTCAAAATCCTTATAACCAATATATTTACTTAAATAAAGTAGTGTAATATCATCGATATTATAGTCTTCTCCGTCTTGTACTAAGCTTTTATAATACCTCGTAAACGATCTCTCGTCTCTTGAAAAATCATATCTCTCATCAAAAAGGCTACTCAAATAGTTTGAAAGGGAATTTATACTCGCTCGTGGAAGTTCCTTTTTTGCAGTTTCAAAGACAGTTTCCACTAAAAGTTTCTTCTTACTGTACATTATAATTTAGGTTATTAGTTATTGCTGTCCAAGTTAGACAAAATCTAGACAACTAGATTACGGTTTCCCATAAAAATCAAGCATTTACACTTATTCCCCTGTCTATCCTCTGTCCGTAGATTCGGATATATCTATCAGATATTTGTAAAAGAAATCAGAGAGAAAAAAACTAAAAACTGATTTCTAAAATCACCTGATAAAACGGAAGAAAACTCCGGGTTGGGAAGCAGATGTTTCTCTTCCGTTTTTGAAGGTTCACTTCCCAAAAAATTTAGAAGCGCTTCAATTTTTTTAATCGTGTAACACTGCTTGTGATCTGTTTCGCAAGGAAGAACACTAGTGCCAATTTTTAAATTTTTAAAACAATGTTACAATTAATATTGATGCTATTGGGATTAGCATTTTCAAACGGAACTACAAATACAACAAATTGCGATAACAACGGAAATACAGTAACAACGCAAAGCGGAACGGGAACGGGTATTGATCCGGGAACGGGTGATAATGGAGGAAACGGAAATGGAAGCGGGAGTGGAAACGGAGGAAGCACAGGTGGAAACACAGGGCAGACTCCACCTCCTTTTGTTCGCCCATAAATAATTATTACGAGCAGATTTTATAAATCTGCTCTTTTTTGTTATTTTGCATAAAAACTAATTATGCAAAGAATTATTTACATTTTAATTCTTTTACTATTTTGTTTCTGTACTAAACAAAATGACGTAGAATACTACGGAGATAAGAACAACTACTATCAAAAAGCTAAACTTTTTAGGGATTCTAATATTTCAGATTCTGCTTTTTACTATTATAACAAAGCAAAAGAATCATATAAAAGTGTTAACGACACATTAGGAATAGCAAAGTCATTGGTAAACATGGCGATCATTCAACAAAAGCAAGGTGATTTTTATGGAAGTATTGAAACATCAACAGAAGCAAATAATTTTTTGAAGAAAACTTCAGATAGTACTACTAGAAGTACAATTGCTGCTAATGATAATAATATTGGAATTTGTTCAGCCTTTCTATATAATTATGATGATGCAATTAGTTTTTATACAAAAGCTTTAGATTATGTAACGAATGAAGAGAATAAATACGTTTACTGCAATAATATTGCTGACGTATTTATTTCAATGAAGAAATATGATTTAGCGAAAAAATATTTACAAACTGCAATGCTAACAAGAGATAGTATTAATTTCTCAAGAGCTTTAAACAATATTGCAAAGGCTAAGCTTTTAGAAAATAAAAACTACAATCCTGTTCCTGAATTAATTAAGTCATTAAAAATAAGAGAAAGAAATAACGATTATTTTGGACAAAACTCGAGTTTTGCAACTTTATCGAATTATTATTTCGACAGAGATAAAAAAGTTGCTTTATATTATGCAAATAAAATGTTGAATACCGCTATTAAAAATAGCAGTTTAGAAGACCAGTCACAAGCTTTACAAAAAATGATTTATCTAGATGATAAAAATTATTTAAATTATTTCAAAAAATTCCAGCCTTTAAATGACAGCATTCAAATAACTAAAAATAAAGCAAAAAATCAATTTGCTTTAATAAGATTTGACTCTGAAAAAAACAAAGCTGAAAATCTTAAATTACAAAATGATAACGCTGTAAAAGAATTTCAATTTTATGGCATTTCTCTATTTTCACTATCATTAACAATTTTCGGAGTTATCTGGTACAGAAAACGTAAACAAAGAATGCAATTAGAATCCGAAAACAAATTAAAGGAACAACAACTTAAGGTCTCCAAAAAAGTACACGACGTTGTTGCCAATGGAATCTACCAAGTCATGACAAAAATTGAAAATCAAGACAACTTCAATAAAGAACAGGCGCTTGATGAATTAGAATTTGTCTATGAAAAATCCAGAGATATTTCTTACGAAAAACCAGATTCTCCGAATCAAAATTTTAAGGAAAAAATTTCAAATCTCATCGCATCTTTTAAAAATGAGGAAGTCAATACGTTCACTGCCGGAAATGACGAGGAAATTTGGAAAAACGTTTCAGAATCTACTCAGACAGAGGTTTATCAAGTCATTCGTGAGCTTTTGGTGAATATGAAAAAACATAGCAAAGCGAGCAATGTTGCTCTAAGATTTGAAAAAATAAATAACATTATCAATATTTATTATACAGACAACGGAATTGGCGTTTCTGATGAATTAATTTTTAAAAATGGTTTGTCAAATACGGTTTCCCGTATAGAAAACATCAACGGAAAAATTACTTTTGACACCAAAACCGAAAAAGGACTGAAAATTAATATCTCATTCCCTTTTTCTTAAAAAAATAAATAATGTTTAAAAAAGTTTTAATTTCCGAAGACCACGAAAGCATCAATATTTCAGTTCAGAAAACATTGGAAGAACTCAACATCACAAATTTCGACTATGTTTATTACTGTGATGACGCCTTAGCAAAAGCTCAAAAAGCCATTCGTGAAAAACAGCCTTATGATCTATTAATTACCGATCTTTATTACGAAGAAGATCATCTTCCTCAAAAATTAAAAGATGGTCGGGAATTGATTTCAGCAATCCGAAAAGAACAGCCTGATTTAAAAATAATTGTTTTTTCAGCAGAGCATAAATCAGGAATCATCGATTCTCTATTTACAGACTACGGAATTAATGGCTATGTAAGAAAAGCAAGACACGATTCTAAGGAATTAAAAAAAGCAATTTCTTCAGTTTATAATAATGAAAACCATCTTTCGCTTGACCTTAAACAAGATATAAAACAACTCAATAATTACGAGTTTACAACCTACGATATTACTTTAGTTTCTTTGCTTGCTCAAGGCGTTTTGCAAAAAAACATCCCCGTATTTTTACAAAATAACAATATAAAACCCAACAGTTTAAGCAGCATTGAAAAGAAAATCAATATGCTGAAAGAAGAATTTGGAGTCAGTAATAATGAACAACTCGTTGCTTTCTGCAAAGATTTAGGAATTATATAATTTATCTCAATTAACCTTTTAAACCTTTCAAAATTTTGAAAGGTTTTTTGTTTTTACGGGAAACCGTAAGGAATGGTTTTCAAAGGGTTATACTTTTGGAGTATTAAACAACTAAAATTTTATTTATGGAAAAATATGGAAACAAAAATGGAGATTCTGGTATTTCAGGATTTGAAATTGGGAGCAATTATATTTTAATTGAATTCTCAACCGGCAGTGTTTATGAATATACATACACAAGTGCAGGAGAGAGTAATATTGAAGCAATGAAAAGACTTGCAATATCTGGAAGCGGACTGAATGGTTTTATTAATACTTATGTAAAATTTAGATATTCTAGAAAAATAAGATAAATCAATTATGGAATATAAAGTCGTACCATTTGTTGCAACAGCAAACCAACAAAACATGAGCTCAAATATCATTGCTGAACAATTAGAAAATTTAATACTCGTTCAGTCTGCACAAGGTTGGAAATATGTAAGATTAGAAAGCGTTTCAACATACATTCAGCCTATTGAAGGTTGTTTTGGAATAGGTCAGCAAAAACCAGGATATATGACATCTTACCAAGTAGCTGTTTTTACAAAAGAAACAAATGAAATATTTCCTGCTGTTAAGCATTAAAATTTATTGGCTAATAATTCCTGCTTCAAAAAGAAGAAAATGTATTTTCAGAAAGAGTTGTTCAAAACATGTTTATGAAGAAACAACAAACAATGGGATTATTTCAGGTCTAAAAGCATTTAAATACAGATTTGAAAATTGTAGATCAGGAGCCCATTTTATTGAAAACCCAATAACAGGAAATTTTCAAATCGTCTTACCAAACAATGAGATTCTTGATGAAAATGAAATTTCAGAGAGATTTATAACAAAACATAATATAAATTAACATTAAAACCATGAAAAAACTACTATTCACAAGCCTTTTAGGTTTAGGTTTATTATTACCTGCAAACTTTTTAGCAGCAGAAAACTCAGTAACTGCTAAAACCGAACTTTCGACAACAAAACCAAAAAAGAAAAGCAAAAAAAGTAAAAAGAGAAAGTCTACTACCGCATCAAGAGACAGAGGTTGTACTTATAATGGACATACTTTATATGTTGGAAAAAGAGGCGGTTGTTATTATATGGCTGGAAACAGTAAGGAATATGTTGACAGATCATATTGTTCAGGTTGTAATTAATAATCTGTTTTGAATAAAACTAAAAACACACTCCATATATAACTAAAAGGCGAATTTCAGGTTCGTCTTTTTTTGTATTTAAATACAAATCTCCCGTTTATAATCTTTTTCCTATTTTTGTGAAGTTCACTATTTTTTATGAAAAAAATTGTTCTGATTGAAGATGAAACCAGCGTTGTCTCTTTTATTAAAAAAGGACTTCAGGAGAAAGGATATGAAATTTCTGTTGCTTTTGACGGACGTACCGGAGTAAATCTAGTGCAGGAAAATGATTTCGATTTGGTCATTCTCGACATTATGCTTCCCGAAATGAACGGTTTGGACGTCTGCAAAGAAATACGAAAAACCAATAAAAGCGTTCCTATTTTATTTTTAACCGCTTTGGGAACTTCAGAAAACATCGTTTTAGGCTTGGAAAACGGCGGTGATGATTATCTGGTGAAACCTTTCAAGTTTATTGAATTAGTTGCTCGTGTAAAATCTCTTTTACGCAGAAGCAACCCGATTTCTACTCCGGAAGCTACTGAAAATGAAGAAGAAAACGAGCACGTTTTTAAATTTTCAGATTTAATTGTAAATGATTATTCTAAAAAAGTAATTCGTGCAGGCGAAGAAGTCTCTTTAACCTCAACCGAATACAAACTTCTGATGTATTTCTTAAATAATCCTGAAAAAGTAATTTCAAGAGCTGAAATTTTGGATGCAGTTTGGGGCGTAAATTACGAATTGGGAACCAATGTTGTCGACGTTTACGTCAATTATTTAAGAAAAAAAATAGACAACCAGGAAGACAACAAACTCATTCACACCGTAATAGGAATGGGATATGTTTTAAAAAAACCTTAGAAAATGTTTAATAGAGTCGTTACCAATCAAACCAAAACAATGGTACTTTTGATGGTTGTTTTTACAACCGTTATCTTGATCTTTGGGGGATCGGTATACTTTTCTATTGTTAATTTTTCGCATCAGAGGTTTTATGAATTATTAAAAATCCGTACAACCACGATTGTACAGATTGAAAAAGGCAAAGAACATCTTGATCTTCCCGAAAATTACATTCTCAACAGCAGAAATGACGAAGAGCTTCCTATGGAAAGGGATTATGTTTTTGCTGTTCCAACAGATTCAAATTTTAAAAAGATTTCACACGAAGTTCATATTCCCGATTCTTTTTTTAAAAATATCATCAGAAGAGGTGAAGCCAATTTCAACGATTCTGAATTTTATTATATCGGACAATCTTTTAGGTATCAAAATAAAGACTATATCGCAATTGCTTCGGCAAAAAACCATTACGTCGTTCATTATCTTGGTTTTTTAAAAAGGACTTTGATTACATGTATGATTCTTTCAATCTTTTTCAGCATGATTTTCTCTTTTTATTTGTCTAAAACTTTATTTAAACCCATTCTTAAAATCACCGGAAAAGTAAAAGAAATCAGTTCTGAAAACCTGCATTTAAGACTTGAACCTCAACCGGACAACAAAGAATTAAATGAATTAGTAGAAACTTTCAACACAATGTTGACGAGAATCGAAACTTCTTTTGAAACTCAAAATCATTTGATTGGAAATGTTTCTCACGAACTTCGAACTCCACTCACTTCGATAATGGGAGAAGCGGATGTTGCACTCTCTATCAACAGAACAGCAGATGAATATAAAGAAACGCTTGAAATCATTCTTGATGAAGCAGAAAAGCTTGACAAAAAAATTAAAGCACTTCTTTTAATTGCACAAACCGGATTTGACGGCAGAATTCAGAAAATCGATAAAGTAAGAATCGATCAGCTTTTGTGGGATGTTATTGAAACTTTAAGAAAAATCGATTCCCGAAACAATATTTACCTCGACATCAGTATGCTTCCGGACAATCCGAAAAAACTGAAAGTTCAGGGAAATGAGCAACTTCTTCATTTGGCGGTTGCCAATATTATCAATAACGGTTGTAAATACTCTAATCATCAACAGGTAAAAGTTTCGTTGGGCGCAACAGATACCGATCTTTACATCATTGTGAAAGACAACGGAATTGGTATTCCTGAATCTGAAATGAATAAAATCTACGATCCTTTTTTCCGTGCTTCCAATACCAGAAATTACGAAGGTTACGGTATCGGACTTCCTTTGGCAAGAAACATTGTGAGAATGCACAACGGAGAATTATTAGTGAGTTCACATGAAAACCAAGGAACAACAGTTCAAATGCGTTTTCCTACTATTTACGGTACTCAGAAGGAAGAAAATCCATCTTAGCTTCAAAATGAAGCATTTTTAAAATGAAATTCTAATCTCATTTTAATCTCTTTAATTACATTTTAATTTCGTTCCAAAGATCTTCTAATCTTACCGATATAGTTTTGTAGTATCAAAAGATGTTACACAACTAAATCTAAAGATATGATCAAAACCATTTTAATAGCAACAGATTATTCTCTTGAGTCTCTGAATATTTTAAAAAGAGTTTTAAAAGAGAAAAACGCAGAAGAAAATGATACTCAGTACAAGATTCTACTTGTATCGGGCTATGATATGGGAGATTCTATCAGAGATCTTCTTTTCAATACAAAATCTACCGTTTTCAGCAAAATCAGATCTAAAGAATTCTGCGACGCTTACGGAATTATCGTTAATAAATATCCTCATTTAGTAGACAAAATTGTTTGCGATATTTTCTCGGGAAGTTTCCAAAGAGCTTTTAATAATTATGTAAAAGCTGAAGAAATTACAGAAGCGTATTATTCAACATCGCTTAAAAACAAAAATACCAAAGGGAAATTTGACCTTGTTCCTTATATTAAGAAAAGCAAAGATCTTTCTTCACAGGAAGTGGTGTTTGGAACTCCTCAATTTATGCCAGAAAAAGGCAGATTGGCCGAAGTTTTCGTTGAAGTTTAATTAAAATTAAAGAATAAACTTTTTAAAAATTTAAAAAATGTTAAGAAATTATAGTAACAGCAGGACGTTGGGAGACAACATTAGACTGGGGACGCTGACTGCCTTTACGGCAGGAACTATAAATATTGCATCTCTATTGATATTTCTCTCTTTTACATCAAACGTAACGGGACATTACGCTGTTTTTGCAGCAGAAATCAGTAAAGGAAACTGGAATCAGGTTGCCGTAGTCGGAGCTTGGATTTTCCTATTCTTCTTCGGAAGTTTTACCGCAAACTTTTTCGTAATTAATTTTAATAGGAAAAGTAAATATTTTGCGCATGCAATGCCGTTGGTTTTAGAAATTTTGTGTTTGTTAGCCGTTGGTTTTTACGGACATCATTATTATCAGAAAACTTTGGAAGAAGCTGAAGTTCTTGTCGGATTAATGTTATTCGCCACAGGTTTGCAGAATGGTTTAACGGCAAGTATTTCAAATTTCTTGGTTAAAACCACTCACCTTACCGGAACAACAACTGATTTGGGAATCTTAGTATCAATGTTTACACATAAGAAATACAGAAAAAACCCTGAGCTTATCGCAAGAGCTAAACTATTATCAAGTGTAATGTTGGCTTATGTTGCAGGAGCGGTTTTCTCGGGATTGACATATTATTCCCTAGAATTCAGTGTATTTTATGTAATAAGTGTTTGTTTGGTTGTCGTTATCGGTTATGATTTTTACAAAATCCACTTGAGACACTTCTACACCAATTACAGGTATTCTAAAATATACCAAAAACCTAACCTGTTGTCTATACTTTATGATAAGATTCATGGGAGTGCAGAAGTATCAGCAAAACAGGAAAAGCCTAAAAAATCTAAACTGGTTTTAGAGGAAAAAATGATGTAACGTCATTTTAATTAAAATTTTGGACAGCACAAATTGTATATACTTAGTTTGGGGCTCCTGATTGTTTACAATTAGGGGCTTTTTTTGATAAGATTGTGTAAAAGTTAGGGATAACTTAATTTTAAATCATTGTTTTACTGTTTTGAATCTTATTTGCTTTGCCTATTTTTGTAAGTTCATTACTCATTTATGTCAGATATTATTCAGCTTTTACCCGATCATGTAGCCAACCAAATTGCAGCCGGTGAAGTGGTGCAGCGTCCTGCTTCAATTGTAAAGGAACTTTTGGAAAATTCCATTGATGCGGGAGCTACAAAAATAGAGCTGATAATAAGAGATGCCGGAAAAAACCTCATTCAGGTTGTAGATGACGGAAAAGGAATGTCTGAAACCGATGCAAGAATGGCATTTGAAAGACATGCTACTTCAAAAATTAGAGGTACTGAAGATATATTTAAAATTGCTACCAAAGGTTTCCGTGGCGAAGCTTTGGCTTCAATTGCTGCCGTTGCTCAGGTTGAGCTTAAAACGAAATTACAAGAAACCACTTTAGGAACAAATATTTACATCGAAGGTGGAGTTTTCCAGTTTCAGGAGCCAGCTCAAACTTCAGAAGGTTCTAATTTTTTGGTGAAAAACCTTTTTTACAATGTTCCGGCAAGAAGAAAGTTTCTTAAAAACAATAATATAGAATTCCGTCATGTTATTGATGAATTTCAACGTGTTGCTTTAGCCCACGAAAATCTTGAGTTTTCTCTTTTTCATGATGATGATCCTGTTTTTAAACTAAGAAAAGGAACTCAGATGCAGCGAATTGTCGATATTTTTGGCAGAAAACTTCATCCACAACTGATTCCTATTAAAGAAGATATTCTTTGGTGTAAACTTCATGGCTTCGTAGCCAAACCTGAAGGTGCCAAGAAAACCCGTGGGGAACAGTTCCTTTTTGTAAACGGAAGATTTTTTAAAAGTCCGTATTTCAACAAAGCGGTTCAGGAAGCGTTCGAAGGATTGCTAATGCCTGGATATATTCCGACGTTTTTCCTTTTTCTTGAATTAGACCCTGAGAAAATTGATGTCAATATTCATCCACAAAAAACGGAAATAAAATTTGAAGATGAACATCTTATTTTCGCTTTGCTTCGTTCCACCATTAAGCGTTCTTTGGGAATTTACAATGTTGCGCCAAGTTTAGATTTTGAAAGAGATCCACAACTGGATGAAATCATGCAGAAAAGCTTTCCGAGCAAAAGCAATACAGCAAGTATAAAAATGCCGGAAATCATTGTCGACCGTGATTATAATCCGTTTTTGGAAGAAAGACAGACTTCAAAAGCAGAAATCCAGAATTTAGCGGAAATGTATCATCAGAATATCTCTGCAGAGCCTTCGAAGATTAATCTTTTTGAAGATGAAGATTTTGATGAAGATTTGATGCGACTTCCTAACGG
Source organism: Chryseobacterium formosum (assembly GCF_026460885.1). Lineage (GTDB taxonomy): Bacteria > Bacteroidota > Bacteroidia > Flavobacteriales > Weeksellaceae > Chryseobacterium > Chryseobacterium formosus. The sequence goes on along the minus strand of NZ_JAOVZW010000001.1, from coordinate 450,183 downwards.
ATATTGGCTTTTCAATAAAGGAGATTGTACGTTGATGCTTGATTTGGGCAGAATGCACCGTCTTTTGGTTTCAGAAAATAATAAATCGGCAAAGAAAACCAACACAAACAGTCAGTCTCTTCTGTTTTCTCTGGAATATCACATGAATGAGATTGAAAAGAATAAATATAAATCAATTAAAAAATATCTTCCCGAAATGGGATTTGAAATGAGTATTGCTCATGAAAATGTTTTAAGAATTGAGGCTGTTCCGGAAGGTTTAAAAGAATCTCAGGTGATGAAATTTCTGGAGAATCTTTTTGAAATTTTAGAATATAAAACGGAAGAAGAATTTTTGCAGTTTTATCAAAACCAATGGAACAAAATGCAGTCGAAATCCCGTTTTGATTTTATTTATAAAGTAGATGCAGAGCAATTAATTAAAGATTTTACCGCTCTCGGTTTTCCTGAATTTTTACCCAACGGAAAAAGATGTTTCTACGAAGTTCCGTTTAATGATTTTAAAAATAAATTTTAAGTAGATGTTTAATAATATACCGCCAATTACCCGAAATTTAATAATACTAAATATTGTAGTTTATGTTGCAGCACTCATAATACCACAACTTGATTTTTATTTGGCTGCGTATTTCCCCTTATCACCGCAATTTAAATCATGGCAGATTATTACACATATGTTTATGCATGGAAGTCCGATGCATATTCTTTTCAATATGTTTACTCTATTCAGTTTCGGTCCTATTTTAGAGCAAAGTCTGGGAGTCAAAAAATATTTAATTCTCTATTTTTTAAGTGGATTAGGAGCATTTTTCCTTTTTAACTTATGGAATTTTGTAGAATATCAAGATGCGTATTCTCAATTAAGTAACTTGGGATTTGATATTCAAGGATATATTGCTGATCCAGAAAGCTTCTTGAATACTAAAGTTTCGTTGAAGGTCCAAGAATTGATTAGTGAAGATATAAACCCAATTATATTTGGCCGAATGGTCGGTGCTTCAGGAGCTATTTTTGGAGTAATTGCAGCTTTTGCAACTTTATATCCCGACGCTAAAATTGGAATTATGTTTATTCCAATTCCTGTAAAAGTAAAATACGTTTTGCCGATTGTTATTATTGGATCGGTCGCATTGGGAGTTACTGGAAATGCAGGAGGTATTGCCCATCTTGCCCACGTTGGAGGAGCAATTGTAGGATTTATTTTAGCTAAAATCTGGAAAAAGCATTTATATAGATTTAATTAATTTATTGTGAAAATTTTCCGATTAATACTTCTTTTACTGCATTTGGGATTATTGTTTCTTTTAACAGGAGTTTTACTGAATGCCTATATCCCGCCAAAGATTTTTGCATGGTTTAATTTACTGTCTTTAGGATTTCCGATATTAGTAACAGTATATATTTTACTCACATTTTTCTGGATTTTCAGTTGGAAAAAAAGAGCATTTGTTTTTATGTTTTTAGGATTGTTTTTTTTGAATCCCGTAAAAAGATGGATTAATTATTCTTCTGAAAGTAAAGAAACAGCGAACCTCAAAGTTCTTACTTTCAACATAAAAGGAGGGAAATTAGGCAGAGAACAAATCATCGAATATATTGATAAGCAGAATGCTGACTTAATTTTTATACAGGAATATGGTGATGGTGGCGAACTGGAACTTAAAAAAGGCGTAGGAAAACACGATCTTCCTATCATTTCATTATATACCAATTACAAAGTTGTTTCCAGAAAAAACCTTTTTGAAAACCTTTCTTATGGGGATATTACTGCACAATGTGCACAAATAGATCTTGAAATTAAAGGAAAAATATACCGTGTTTTTAATGTTCATTTAGAATCATTCGGATTTTTAAAAAGCATGGTAAAGCTTAATGGAAATGGTGAAGAAGATGAGCAAAAAGTAAAAGGTGTTGTCAAAAAATTGATTCCGACTTTCAAATCGCACCAAGAGCAAGTGAAAATTCTTCGTGAAGCGATCGACAATTCTCCTTATCCTGTAATTGTTGCGGGAGATTTTAATTCGGTTCCCAATTCTTATGAATATTATGAAACCTCAAAAGGTTTAAAAGATGCTTTTTACGAAGTCGGAAAAGGGAGCGGAACAAGTTTTCATGACTATAAATATCCTTTAAGAATTGATTATATCTTCACTTCAGAATCTATACAACCTGTGACTTATGAAGTTGATCACTCTGTACATCTTTCCGATCACTTTCCTGTGATTGCTACCTTTAAAATCAAGTAAACCAAGCACTTTTAATTTAAAAAAGCATTAAGTGGCAAAATTTTTGTTGCCCAAAACTCATATTTGAGTTTCATGAAGCGGTTGTCTATTTTTTTATTTTTACACTTAGGTGTTTTATTTCTTTTAATCTGCACATTTGCAAACGCTTGGATCGCTCCGACTTACTTTAGCAAACTCAATATTCTCTCTTTATGTTTTCCTTATTTAATTTTAATTCATTTAATATTTACTATAATTTGGATTATTAAAAAGAAGAAAATTGCTTTTGTTTTTATTCTTTCAACATTTATTTTTTATAATCCGGTAAGAAGATGGATTAACTTTTCGCCTCAGAATTCCAATATTATTAATGCAAAAACTGATATAAAAGTTTTGACTTATAATGTAAAATACGGGAGTTCAGGTTGGGGAAATGTGAAAAAATATATCACAGATCAAAATGCCGACATTATCTTGGTTCAGGAGAAAGATACAAACCGAGCTGTAAGAAAAGATTTGGTAAAATATCCTTCAGTTATTTTAAAAACAAAACATAAAATTTTAAGACAGGCAGATTTATTCAACGATGAATCTAAAGGAAATTCTTTTTATGCCGATGTAGAAATCAACGGTAAAATTGTAAGAATCGTCAATGTTTATTTGGAACCTTTTAGACTCAATAAAAATATGCTCGGAATGGAAGATAAAAATTCAAATAAAGAAGAGCAAAATAAGTTTAAAACTATTTTTTCAAGATTGATTCCTACATTCAGAACGCACGAAGAACAAGTGAGAAAAATTAGAAGAGCAGTTGATCATTCGCCTTATCCTGTGATTCTTGCGGGAGATTTTAATTCGGTTCCGAATTCCTGGGAATACTATAATTTAGGCAAAAACTTAGACGATGCCTTTGTAAAAGCTGGAAATGGAAGCTCGACAAGTTTTCACGATTATAAATTTCCTTTAAGAATTGACTATATTTTTACTTCAAAAAGTATAATTCCAAAAAGTTACAAAGTAGATTATTCGGTAAAATTATCAGATCACTATCCTGTAATTGCCGAATTTCTATTAAATTAGATGCATGAAAAATGTAATTTTTGCCGCCTCAATTTTATCTGTTTTAATGATTGCCTGTTCGAAGCGTGAACCTGTTTCAGACAATGCTCAGGAATTAAAACAAAAATATGATACTACGGCAATAGATTCTTTTTCGCCAGGAGCAACTTCTGTAGATATTGCAAGAAAAATTAGAATGTCTTCACAAAAATTTCAAGATTCTTTAAAAGAGGCCTTAAAATTGCAACAGGAAGAGAAACGAATTAAAGACGAATTAGAAAAAGAAAATAAGAAGAAAGCCGAAGATGAGAAAAAACAGAAGGCTTCCGAAACTTCAAATCAACAAAAACAAGAGTAATAAAAATATACACAATGAAAAAACACATTTTAGCAGCAGTTGCAGTTTCTACACTGTTTGTTGCATGTACACAATCTTCTACAAAAACTGAAAAAGTAGAAAACGCAGACGGATCTGTAACAACGACTACGACCACAGAAACCAATTCAGGATTGGTAGATACTTCTAAAATTGAAAAGGCTAAAAACGATATTAAAAACACTGTCGATAACACAGGAGATAAAATCGACAATACCGCTCAAAAAGCAAAAGAAGATATCAACACAGCCGGAAAAGACATTAAAGAAGGAGTTAATAAGGTTGGCAAAGACATAAAATCTGGTGCACAGGAAGTTGGTAAAGACGTAAAAAATACTGCAGCAACAGGAGCTCAAAAAGTTGAAGATGCCGCAAAAAAATTGAAAGAAGATTTAAAGAAATAATCTAAACGAAAAAACCGCAATTAATTTGCGGTTTTTTTATGCTCTATTAAGCTCCAGTAAAGGATCTATATATTCTCTGTCGTTACTAAGTCTCGGAACTTTGTTTTGTCCGCCTAATTTACCTTTAGATTCAAGCCAGCAATAGAAAAGATTGGGTTTTGCGATATGAACTACCGGTTTTTTCAGCGTGATATTGTTATATCTTTTGGCTTCGTAATCAGAATTGATGGTTTTAAGATGACGGTCAAAAATATCGGTAAATAATTCAAGATTTTCAGGATGTTCGCTAAATTCAAAAATCCATTCGTGGGCGCCGCTTTCATTTTCTTTCATAAAAATCGGAGCTCCAGTAAAATCTTTTACTGAAGCATTGGTTTCCTCACAAGCTTTAGTCAAAGCAGATTCTACATTCGTAATCATTAATTCTTCACCAAAAGCATTAATATAATGTTTTGTACGACCGGTAATTTTAATTCTGAAAGGATTAATTGACGTGAAAACAACGGTATCTCCAATCAAATATCTCCAAAGTCCACCATTGGTCGTGATGACCATTGCATAGTTTTTCCCAACTTCTACACCTTCCAAACTTACAACTTTCGGATTAGAATGATGAAACTGATCCATCGGAATAAATTCGTAGAAAATTCCGTAATCGAGCATCAAAAGCATTTCATCACTATTTGATCTATCCTGAATTCCGAAAAAGCCTTCAGAAGCATTGTAAATTTCGTAGTAATTAATATTTTTTCCTATAATCGGTTTGTATTGTTCTTTATAAGGTTTAAAACTGATTCCACCGTGGAAAAACACTTCGAGGTTTGGCCAAAGTTCAGAAACACTTTTTACATCAGTTTCTTTTAAAACTCGCTGCAAAAGCACCATCATCCAACTTGGAACGCCTAAAATACTTCCAACATCCTCATTTTTAACCTCAGAAACAATTGCCTGTAATTTGCTTTCCCATTCTCCCATCAAAGAAACTTTCTTACTTGGAGTAGTGGTAATTTCAACCCAAAAAGGAAGATTGTCAATTAAAATCGCAGAAAGATCACCAAATTTAGTATTGAAGTCAGCGTATAATTCTGAACTTCCGCCTAAACGTAAGTTTTTATTGGTGAAAAGCTGATTTTCAGGATGATTATTGGCATAAATGGAAACCATGTCTTTCCCGGCTTTCATGTGGCAATATTCCAAGCTTTCTGCGGAAATAGGGATGAACTTGCTTTTCGCATTGGTTGTACCCGAAGATTTCGCAAAATGCTTGATATAACCTGGCCAACTTACGTCTTTATGCCCCTGTCTTGCACGCTCAACGTAAGGCTCAAATTCTTCATAAGAAACAATCGGAACTTTATTTTTAAAATCCTGATAACTTGAAATGGAATTAAACCCAAATTTCTTACCGTATTCGGTATTTTCTGCATGAAATAACTGAGAAAAAAGGATTCCTTTTTGCGTCTCAATAGGGTAATCCATAAAATTCTGAATCTGATCTATCCTCTGTTTGATAAACCAATTGACCACAGTATTGAAAAGTGCCTTCGTTGCCATTAAGACAAATATAATACTATTTGTATTTTCTGCGAATGATTTAAATAAAAAAACCATCACAAAATCTGTAATGGTTTCTATATCAATTTTTTAATACTTAAATATTAGCAATATTCGTCGTAAGCAGCTTGTAGGTTTGCAGCAATTGCTCCTGCAGGATTTCCTTCGATGTGATGTCTTTCAAGCATGTGAACCAATTCTCCGTCTTTGAAAAGCGCCACACATGGTGAACTTGGAGGGAAAGGTGCTAAATGTTTTCTAGCTGCATCAACCGCCTCTTTATCATAACCTGCAAAAACAGTTGTTAAATGATCAGGTTTTTTTTCGCCTGTCAAAGAATAAACAACTCCCGGTCTTGCAGCTCCAGCCGCACAACCACATACAGAATTGATTACTAAAAGTGTAGTTCCTGATTGCTTTAAAGCATCTTCTACCTGAGCAGGAGTTGCCAAATCTGAGAAACCTTTATCTGTAAGCTCAGCCTTCATAGGCATTACTAAATCTGTTGGATACATTTCTTATTTTTTTTAAAAGTGTTTACAAATTTACAAATTTTCTGATGGTATAAACAATTTATAAAAACTATCAGATTCTTTGGTAAATAAAATCATTCAAAGGTAAAACATACAGATACTACAAAATATTTAGATAAAATTTGAATAATAAGCACTAATATTAAATTTATTTTACTAAATTTGAAATGATTCTAAAAACGATTTCCATGAAAAAAACTTTATTAAATTAATTTTTTAGGAACATTAGAGTAAGATCTAGTGGCAATGTAATTCCCTCCCCTTTATCTTTGTTTGCTTATCAGTTTTTAGAATTCAAAAAACGTTGATAAAGGATTTACAATAAATGAAGCCCGAAATCTTTGTTCGGGCTTCATTATTTTTTTAAACATAAATTTTTTAATTGAATCCTTAGAAAATTTAAATATAACTTCAATCTTAAAAAACTCTATTTATGAAGAAAATTTACACTTTTATTCTTTCTGCTTTTATAAGTGGAATCTGTTACTCACAAAACTGTACGACACCGCAACTCACTGTTCCTCCATCATCTACTTGCGGTCAGAATTCTGCACTACTTACTGCAAATACCACAGCAACTGAAGTAAAATGGTACAACTCTGCGACCGCAACCACTCCTATTTGGATAGGAAATACTTATACAACACCTGCAATAACTTCCACAACATCTTATTGGGCAGAAGCTTATAATTATGAATTGGGAGCGCAAGTGACGGGTGGTAAAGCAACTCCACTAACGAGTTCAAGCGCTGTTGTAGCCGCTACAAGTCCATGGGGATTAGCTTTTACCGCAAACAACAATTTTTTACTTGAATCTGTAGATGTATTTGCTTCCGCAGGTGGAACTTTAGCATTAGAACTTTTAGACGCTAATTATGTGAAAATAGCCGAAAAAAGCGTAACTATTCCTGCAGGAGGAACATCAAGTGCCCCAATACAATTCACTGTTCCTGTAGGATTTTCTGTAACTGGAGGAAACTCTTATAAACTCGTTGCAAGATCATCTCCTTCTATGAGAAGAGATTCTGGTTCGGGAAACGCCTTTCCTTTTACTTTAGGAACTTTGGGATCAATTACAGGAGGTACCATAAACAGCTCAAATACAAATAATACTGTTTATTATTTCTTCTACAATTGGAAAGTATCACCGATTTTGGGAACTTGTGCAAGCGGTAAAGTAGAAACTGTAGTAACTATAAGTGCTGCAACTCCTCCTCCAACTGCTGTTGCGACACAAACTGTTTCTGCGGGATCAACCTTAGCAAATCTTTCTGTTACTGGTCAGAATTTAATTTGGTACACTTCTACAGCTATGACGATGCAGCTTCCTTCAACAACTGTTGTAACAAGCGGAACAACATATTACGTTACTCAAACAGTAAGCGGATGTCAAAGTTCTACGACAGCAATCACGGTAACAACGAATTTAAGTACATCAGATCTTACACTTGAAAAAAATATTAAAATTTATCCTAATCCTGTTTCAGATTTCGTAATCATTGAATCAAAAGAGAGAATAGGTAAGATCAGTATTTTTGATATGACAGGAAAATTAATTGAAGTAATTAATGCTGAAGAAAATCAAGCTCAAAAAATCAATGTAAGTAAATACAATACAGGTAAATATATTTTAACCCTTGAAAATAAATCCGGAACTTATAATCATCATTTTATTAAAAAATAAAACCAACATTCATATTAAAAATGAAGCCCGAAACATAATGTTTCGGGCTTCGTTAATCAAATCGATATGCAAAGGTTGAATATCCGTCTTTAAATTGGTTGATGGATTTTGGTTGTCAGTTGATAGAATTAAACTAACAACTAATAACTGTTAACCATCAATTAAGAGAGTAACTTCTTCGCCATCTCGGAAATACTTTTTCCGTCAGATTTTCCGGCTAGATTTTTTGAGGCTACTCCCATTACTTTTCCTAAATCTTTCATCGATTCAGAGCCAGTTTCAGCGATAATATTTTTTATTTCTGCTTCTAATTCTTCAGAAGACAATTGTGCAGGTAAAAATTTCTCAATAACTTTCATTTGAGCTTCTTCCACTTCTGCCAAATCATTTCTTCCTTGAGCTGTAAATTGCTCGTAAGAATCTTTACGCTGCTTAATCATTCTCTGAAGAATGGCAATTTCCTGCTCTTCTGAAACTTCAGCTCCTAAAGCTTCCGTTTTCAACAGTAATATCTGTGATTTTACAGCACGAAGAGAATCTAAAGCTACTCTGTCTTTAGCTCTCATTGCTGTTTTTATCGCTTCGCTTATTATTAATTCTAAACTCATTTTTTTAGCTTTAAGCTTTAGGCAATAAGCAGTAAGCTTTACAAATTTGGCTGAGGAAAGCCTATAACTTACTGCTTATAGCTTTTAGCAATTTAATCTACATCTTTATTTAAAAATCTGTTTTCTCTGATTTGCATGTTTCCGTTATTATCAGACAGGTAGCTGTTGATATTTTGGTCTGATGCATTGCTTCCGTCGATAGAAATATTCTTTCTTTTGAAAGCCGGAACAGATTCAAACTCATTCGCATTATCAAAATTTTGGTAACGAGAATTGAATTCTTTTAATTTATTTCTTCTTTCTACAACTCTTTCCTGATCTGCAGGCTTATTTACGAATGTAAATTCACTTTCAGTCTGTCTCGGAGTTTCAACTTCAGCTCTGTTTTGGAAAACCGGTTTTTCTTCAACCTTGATTTCTTCTTTAGGCTGATAAAAATTTTCAATCTTTGGAGCAACCTCTTCTACCGTTTGTGTAAAAGCTTCAAACTCATTTTTTGGCTGACCGAAATCAGATTTAGGCTCTACAATTGGTTCGTTTACCGTAAAGTTGAATTCCACAGGTTTTTCATTTGAAAAACTGTTTGTGAAAGACTCGTTTTTTGGCTCTTCCTTTTTGTTTTCAAAATCAAAAGAGAACGACTGAATTTCTAAATCATTAGGGTCATCATCGAAAGAGAAAAGACTTACGTTATCTTCTTCGCCAGATTCTTCATTTCTCCAGCTCTGAATTGGGCTTTCTAATGTATCTTGCTCTCTATCAGAGAATTTCACTTCAGTTCTAATCTCTTCATCCTCGATAATCATTTTTTTTTCAGGAGAAGACATTTTAAACTGTGGCGCATCTCCTTCTTCATCATCCAATCTGAAAAGATTTTTACCCCCGAAGTCGTAGCCTTGTTCAGGAGTTTCTCTTTCTTCTTTCGTTTTAAAAGGAGAAGATTTTGGTGTATCTAAAGCATCATTCAAACCAATTCTGATTTTCTCAGTTGGCCCTGCAAATTTTTGATTATCATTCGAAAAACCTGTAGCAATCACCAATACACTTACCGCATCGCCCAACTCTTCATCTGCACCAACTCCAAAAATAATATCTGCTGTGTGACCCGCTTCTTTCTGGATATAATCCATGATGATACCGATTTCGTCCATCGTAGCTTCTTCTACACCACTTCTAATTAATAACAATACATTTCTTGCGCCTGTAATTTTGTTATCATTTAATAGTGGAGAATCCAATGCTTTTCTTACCGCTTCTTCAGCTTTATTTTCACCTGAAGCCATTCCTGTTGACATTAATGCTGTACCGGAATTCTGAAGTACAGATTTAGCATCTCTAAAGTCAATATTTACATCAAAATAACCAGTAATAACTTCCGCCATACCTTTTGCAGCGTTTGTTAAAACTTCATCGGCTTTTGAGAAACCTTGTTTGAAACCTAAATTCCCGAACTGCTGTCTCAGTTTATCATTATTGATTACAATTAATGAATCAACATTATTTCTTAATTTTTCAAGACCTAATTCTGCCTGTTCAAGTCTTCTTTTACCTTCAAAACTAAAAGGAACGGTAACAATACCTACCGTAAGAATTCCCATATCTTTGGCAACTTTAGCAATAACGGGAGCTGCACCAGTTCCTGTTCCACCACCCATTCCTGCGGTGATAAAAACCATTTTGGTGTTTTGTCCCATTGAAGCTTTGATATCTTCAATGCTTTCAATAGCTGCTTTTTCTCCAACTTCAGGATCTGCACCTGCTCCAAGTCCTTCAGTGATGGTAACTCCTAATTGTACTTTGTTTGAAACTGGGTTGTTATCTAAAGTCTGCGCATCGGTATTACAAATCACGAAATCTACGCCGTGAATACCTTTCTCGTACATGTGCTTCAGTGCGTTGTTTCCACCTCCTCCAACACCGATTACTTTAATAATCGACGAATTTCCTTTTGGCAAATCAAATGAAAATCCTTGTGAACCTATATTTTCCATTACTTATATTTTTAATAATTGATAATTGATGAATGATAACCGATGAATGACTAATAATCTAAAAGTGATTATCTATTATCATTGATCTTTTACCGTTTATATTTTTACTCTACTTCTTCAAAGAATTTTTTTACTTTTTCCATCAAAGACTGTCCGAAAGTCAATCTCACTTTTCTCTGTTGCTGTTCCGCAGGAGTTTCGTACTCTTTTACAGATTCATGAACAGTATGAGTTTGAGTTTCAACACCTGCAACGATTGGCTGTTCTTTTGGTTCAGCTTTAGTTTCAACTTCGATTTCAATTTCTTCTTCTACAGCTGTTGTTTTTTTATCTCTGATTTTTAAACTTTCCATCAGTAAACCGATAGACGTTGCAAATTCCGGTCCTTTAAGATACTGATTTTTATCGTTGGCGATGTATTCATTCGCAAAACCAATTCTACTATCAAAACCTGTTGTATAATTTGCCAATTGACGAAGATGCTTCAAGTTTGAACCACCACCCGTCAAAACAATTCCTGCAATCAGTTTTTTCTTTTGTTCAAAAGCTCCGTAAGCTTTTAACTCCGTGTTGACCATTTCCAAAATTTCCTCCACTCTCGCATTGATAATCTGTGCTAAAGTTTTTAGTGAAATTTCTTTATCCGGTCTTCCATGAAGTCCAGGAATGGTAACAAAAGTGCTGTCTTTTTCCAATTCAGGAACTGCAGAACCGAACTTAACCTTTAATTGCTCGGCGTGCTTTTCAATAATTGAACAACCTTCTTTGATATCTTCCGTAATAATTCCGCCTCCGTAAGGAATGACGCAAGTATGACGAATGATATTATCTTTAAAAATAGCAATATCTGTAGTTCCACCTCCGATGTCTACAATTGCTACTCCAGCTTCTTTCTCTTCTTTCGTAAGAACAGCTTCAGAAGATGCTAAAGGCTCCAAAGTAAGCGCCTCCATCTCCAAACCTGCTTCTCTTACGCATCTTGCGATGTTTCTGATGCTTCCCATTTGTCCTACGACAACATGAAAATTGGCTTCCAGACGTTTTCCGTGCATTCCGACAGGCTCCTGAATTTCTCCTTCAGAATCAACCTTATATTCCTGCGGAAGTACATGAATAATCTCTTCTCCCGGAAGCATCACCAGCTTTTTTACCTGGTCTTTTAATGCTTCAATATCATCATCAGTGATGAATTTGTCTGGTTTCTCACGCATAATGTAATCTGAATGCTGCAATGAGCGAATATGCTTCCCTGCAATACCTACAGTTACCTTATGAATCGGAACTCCTGCGCTTGACTGTGCTTCAGAAACAGCTGCTTTAATAGAGTTAATGGTTTGTGAAATATTATTCACAATTCCCTTATGAACTCCAAGACTTTTGGCCTTACCAACACCGAGAATTTCTATTTTCCCGTGTGCATTCCTACGTCCTACAATGGCGACAATTTTGGTTGTCCCAATGTCCAGACCTACTGAATACTCTTGATTTTCCATTGTGTATATCGATTTGATTTAATTCTTATTTTAATTTTTTCGGCGACCTTAATTGCCATTTTATATTAATAGGATTTCATCCTATCCTTTAGTAAAACGTCCTTTCAGGACTCTTTCCACTCTACTTTATTCTATTTTAACCTTTGCTTTCGACTTTGGCTTTGTGCCGGTTTTCTTTTCTGGAGTTTTCTTTTTCTCCTTTGGCTTGACTACTGCTTTAGGCTTTGTATTTTCCTTTGGCTTTAAAGAAGTCGAACTTGCTTTTTTCACTTCTGGTTTAAGGTTTATTTCTGTTTTTTTTACAGGAGCTATTGCAACAGGAGTTTTAGCTAAATCTTTATGACTCGCTTTTAAAATACTGTCATTTTCTTTAAAATAAGGATTCAGCGTTGTTACAATTTGATTTTGATATTTCACCGAAATCATTTTATACTTCTGCGGATCCTGGTACACCAAATATTTCTCAACAAAAGTTTTAAAACCTTTTACTTTAAATTCAATATTATCTAAATCACCAATTTCAACTCTATAATTTCCTTCGCTGGTCAAAAGATTATAGCTGTCTTTATATTTTGAAATTCCGATAAAATATTTTTTGCTGAAATCATCTTTGTCAATTTTCTCAACCAATTCAGCCAGCTTTTCGTATTCGTCCTTTTTCACATCTCCCGTCACCAACATACATGGGTGAGAGTAGGTTTTTGAAATAGGGAACTCAGTCCCTTTTTCATCAACGTAAAAGTCTTTTCCGTTATAGTTTAATCTGAAAATCGGAACCCTTTGTTTAATGTCTAGATTTAGTTTTCCATTCAGATTAAGATAAACATTCGCACTATCTACAGCCGGAAGTGCATTAATTTTCTTTTCCAGCTCAGGAATATTCAAATCCCCAACTTTTTTCGACGGATTTTCTTTATTTACAATCTCGCGGATATCTTTTTCATCAATAAAATACACCGGAGTTTTCTCATTCATTTTTACAGAAATCTTATTGTCCGTAATCTTCTGACCCCCGAATTTCTTCAAAGAGAAACTCAGCAGGAACCCAAGAATGATTACTGTGATGGCAATTTTTAATATTCTGTATTTGTTTTTCATTGTTTAAAGATGACAGATTTTAGACGTCAGATTTCAGACATTTAAATCTGTTTTAAAATTTTATTTTTTTTAATTATTTCCTAACCACTCACAAATCGGATCATAAAGTGTATCTATATTTCCCGCTCCAACTGTGAGTAAAATGTCAAAATCTTTTTCTTTTATTTTATTAAAAGCTTCCGATAAACCTGAAATTTCTTTTTTCTCTAAAGTCACTTTTTCCAATAACCAATCTGACGTAATTCCTTCAAAATTTTCCTGAAGCTCTCTTGCAGGATATATATGAAGCAAAATCAACTCTTCAGAATTACTTAAACTTTCAGCAAATCCATCTGCGAAATCTCTGGTTCTGCTGAACAAATGCGGCTGAAAAACCACCAACAATTTTTTATCGGGATAAAAAGTTTTTATTGAGCCAACTACAGCGTTTATCTCTGTTGGATGGTGCGCATAATCGTCAATATAAATTTTCCCGCTCGGATAAATATGTTTCGTATATCTTCTTTTTATCCCTTTAAAATTCGCAATCGCTTTCTTTAAAGTTTCAAAATCCACTCCAAGATTATGCAAAATTGCCAACGCAACTGTCGCATTTTCCACATTATGAATTCCAGGAATTTCCCAGACAAAATCTTTGATTGTTTCTGTTGGTGTATGAAAATCGAAGTAGATTTTATCATGCTCCATTCTCAGATTATCTGAATAATAATAGGCTACTTCATTAACAGCATAAGTAATATGCGCTCTTCCGATTTCAATTCCCTTTCTTACGAAAAGTTGTTTGTCTTCAGGAACTAATGCTGCAAATTGTCTGAAACCTTCTTCAATCGTATTTTTATCACCATAAATATCCAGATGATCGGCATCGGTTGAAGTGATCACCGCCCAATCCGGGGAAAGGTTTAGGAAACTTCTGTCATATTCATCGGCTTCAACCACAGAATATTCTGTTCCATTGAACAAGAAATTCGATTTAAAATTCTCAGAAATTCCCCCTAAAAAACATGAAAATGGCAAATTCGCTTCTTTACACAAATGCGAAACCAAAGTTGATGTTGTTGTTTTTCCGTGAGTTCCTGCAACTGCGATGCAATCTGTATTTTCGGTTATTAAACCTAAAACTTTTGCTCTTTTTAAAACTTCAAATTGATTGTCATTAAAATAATCTAAAATTCCTAGTTTTTTAATTGCCGGAGTATAGATGACCAATGTATTTTCTTTCTGAAGCGACGTGATTTTATCATCAATAACATCCTCAAAAACAATATCAATTCCTTCGCTCATCAAAGCTGTCGTCAGTTTGGTATTAGTTTTATCATAGCCCAAAACTTTTTTGCCCGAAGCATGGAAATAGCGCGCCAAAGCACTCATCCCGATACCTCCGACTCCAACGAAGTAAAAATTTTGATATGTTTCTAAATTGGTCATTTTTATTAAAATTAAAAGATTAAATAATTAAGGTATTTAGAGATTTGTAATGTCTTTATCTCTGAATTTCTAAATTTTAGAATCTTATTTTATTATTTTAAATATCTCATCTACAATCTCTTTCGCTGCATTGGGTTTGGCAAAATATTTCAGATTATCTGACATTTCTTTTCTTAAACTTTCATTTTCGCAGATTTCTGATAATGTGTTCCAGAATTTTTCCTGCATTTCAGAATCTTTTACCATTTTGGCTGCATTTTTTTCAACCAAATTCATCGCATTTTTGGTTTGATGATCTTCCGCTGCAAAAGGAAATGGAACCAAAACAACGGGTTTCTGCGCAACCGCCAATTCCGAAATAGCAATAGCTCCTGCTCTGGAAACAATGACATCAGCTGCCGAATACGCAGTTTCCACGTCTTTGATGAATTCCTTGATTTGTATTTGGTTGTTGGTTGTTGGTTGTTGGATATTTCCATCAACTGACAACTGACAACTATTAACAATTTCTTTGTAATCCAATTTGCCAGTTTGCCAGATTAACTGATAGCCTTTTTCTTTTACTTTATCTAAATTGTCTTTCCAACCGTTGTTTAATGTTCTTGAACCTAAAGATCCTCCAACAGAAAGAATGGTAAGTTTATTTTTATCTAAACCTAATTTCTCTTTTGCCTGAGAAGTTTCCTGCATTCCTGAAACTATGTTTTCACGAATTGGATTACCCAAGAAAAAAACTTTAGAATGTGGGAAAAATTTCTCCATATCCGGATAAGCGGTAAACACTGCTTTTGCTTTCTTACCGTTTGCTGTGTTGGTTTTTCCAGGCAAAGAATTCTGCTCCTGAATAAAAGTCAGAATTCCCGTTTTTGCCGCCATAAACAATGCCGGTCCGCTCGCAAAACCACCTGTTCCCACCGCAAAATCAGGTTTAAATTCTTTTATAATTTTTTTAGCTTTAAGCAAACTCGAAATAAGTTTGAATGGCAAGCCAATATTTTTAAGCAAATTTCCTCTGTCGAAACCCGCGATATTCAATCCTTCGATTTTGTAGCCAGCTTGAGGAACTTTTTCCATTTCCATTTTTCCGTTGGCTCCGATGAACAAAAATTCTGCATCAGGAAATCTTTTCTTGATTTCATCTGCAATAGCAATTGCCGGAAAGATGTGTCCTCCAGTTCCGCCGCCGCTTAATAATACTTTCAATTTTTTGTTCATCCTATCTATTTTAAGCTGTAGGTTGGTTTTCAATCAAATCAATAAATTCTACCTCGACAAAAATGTCTTTTTTAGCTTCAATCTCTTTCTCGGAAATAGATTTTACGGTATACATTGCGGCATTAAGCTCTACAACTTCGTCGACTTCCAATCTAAAAGTTTCAAGAAAACTGACGATATTTTCGTTTGTATCAAAAACTATTGGATTTTCTGAATTTTTCTTATCGGTAAATGTAATTTGTCTTATTTCCATTTGTTTTTGTTTTAAGCAATATCATTTATTTCGACGATGCTTTGTTTTTTGCCCATTCCTTCTTCATCGTATATCTGGATTCTTGAGCTTATATTTAAAATAATTCCAAGTTGGATATAGGTTACCAACATGGATGTTCCTCCATAACTTATCAGCGGTAATGGCTGTCCTGTAACAGGAATCAAATTCACAGCAACGGCAATATTTACTGCCAATTGAATGAAAATCATTACGCCGAGACTGAGTACGAGCAACGAGCCGAAAAATGCGGGCATTTTACTTGCAATCATTACAATCCTTACAATCATAATCAGATACATACTGATAAGAAACCCCGCTCCTATTAAACCATATTCTTCAACAATTACTGCAAAAATAAAATCGGACGCAGATTGTGGAAGCATTTGCTTTAAAGCAGATTTTCCTGGCCCCATTCCGGTAATTCCACCATGAACGATGGCAGCTTTTGCCTGCATTACCTGATAATTTTTTGCTTTTACGCTTTCGTCATCTACATCAGCAGATTTTGCTTTGCTTGATGTAAAGGTTTCAATACGACTCATCCATGTGTGAACACGGTTTCCGCCTATTAAATTTGTATTTAGAGCAACTAATAAAAACAATGCGATAGCGACAAATGATGCAGAAATAAATCCTGCAATATATTTCCAGTGTAGTTGTCCAATAACCAAAACAATCACCGAAACCATTAAAATCATTAAAGCGGTTGAACCATTATCTTTCGCTACCAATACGAAAACCAGTAAAATCGGTCCGAAAATGTACATCACATTCTCTATCGGAAGTCTTTCTCTCGTAATTTTTTTGGTTAAATATCTACACAGATAAATGATTAACATTAAAAAAGCAAAAGATGAAGGCTGAAATGAAATCGGTGTTCCCGGAATTTTCAACCATCTTGAAGCACTCGCTCCGTCGATAGTTTGCCCTGTAAACATTGTGACAATCAACAGAATAATCATTAAACCCAACATAATACTGCTGAGTTTTCCCATATATTCGTACTTCACTGTTCCGACAATTCTCATAATCGCCAAACCTAAAACCACGAAGAACATATGCTTCATGACGTGACCGGTTGTGGTTCCGTTGTTTACGATATATTCTAAGTTTGAACTTGCAGAATAAACCGGGAAAATAGAGAAAATGGAGATCACAAGAATGACCATCCAAAGTACTTTATCGCCCTTTAGAAATTCGAATCTGCTTTCTTCTATATTCTGTTCGTTCATGTTATTAAATGAATAATGAAAATTTAATCATGAAAATCTTCTTTTCACTTTTAGCTATTCATTGTTAATTCTTAATTTTTTAGCACCTGTTCTTTAAACTGACGCCCTCTGTCTTCATAGCTTTTGAAAAGGTCAAAACTTGCACAGCAAGGAGAAAGTAAAACTGTATCTCCGTTTTTAACTAAAGATTTTGAAGTTTTTACGGCCTCTTCCATACTTGAAGTACTGTAAATAAATTCCTTCTTATCTTTAAAGAAATCAATGATCTTTTGATTATCAATTCCTAAGCAAACAATTGCTTTTACTTTTCTTTTAACTAAATCTTCAATTTCGGTATAGTCGTTTCCTTTGTCTACACCTCCAACAATCCAAACTGTAGGGTTTTTCATGCTTTCTAAAGCGTAATATGTTGCATTTACGTTAGTTGCTTTGCTATCATTAATGTATTTTACACCTTCAATTTCCGTAACAACTTCCAATCTGTGCTCAACCGCCTGAAAAGTCATTAATGAATTTCTGATACTTTCATTATTGATTTCCAATATTTTACCTGCAATTGAAGCCGCTAAACTGTTGGCAACATTATGATTTCCCAATAAAGACAATTCATCAACTTTCATTGAAAACTCATCTTTTAGTTTCACCACAATTTTATCTCCTTCAACAAAACCTCCTTCAGACAATTTTTCATTGGTTGAAAAAGGAATCATTTTCGCTTTAATTTCAAATTTCTCGAGAATATTTTTGCTCATTTCATCATCTTTATTGTAGATGAAAAAATTATCATTCTCTTGATTTTCAGCAATTCTGAATTTAGCTAAAGCATATTCTTCATAGTTGTAATTGTACTGATCCAAATGATCTTTAGACAAATTCAACAATAAAGAAATATATGGTCTGAAATTCTGAATATCATCCAACTGGAAAGAACTAACCTCCAAAACATAATATTCATGGTTTTCATCGGCAACCTGCTTCGCAAAACTGTAACCGATATTTCCGCCTAAACCTACATTTAAACCATCATTTTTCAGGATGTAGTAGATTAAAGACGTTGTTGTTGTTTTTCCGTTACTTCCTGTGATGGCGATGATTTTAGCATCTGTAAATTCCGATGCAAACTCAATTTCAGAAGAAAGTCTGATTCCTTTCTCATGAATTTTGTTAATCATATCTGCCTTTTTCGGAATTCCGGGACTTTTTACAATCCAGTCTGCATTGAGAATTCTTTCTTCATCATGATTTTCCTCTTCAAACTCAATATCATTCTCCGTCAAAAATTGTTTGTAGTGATCCTTAATGGCACCTTTATCTGAAAGAAAAACTTCCAAACCTTTCTTTTTAGCCAAATAAGCAGCACCACAACCACTTTCTCCACCTCCTAAAACAACTATTTTCATATAATTTGCTTTATGCATTAGGCTTTAAGCTAAAAGCTTATCGCTTACTGCTAATTCTATCTCATCTTCAATGTAATGAGACACACAATTGCCAACATAACCCCGATGATAATCATCCTGTTAACGATTTTACTTTCGTGAAAACCGTCTTTCTGATAATGATGATGAAGCGGAGACATTTTAAACAATCTATTATTTTGGGCATATTCCAACCCGAATTTTCTTTTTCTGTATTTAAAAACAACTACCTGAAGCATTACGGAGATATTTTCAATTAAGAAAATTCCACAAAGCACTGGGATCATCAATTCTTTTCTTAAAATTACCGCCAAAACAGCAATGACTCCACCTAACATTAAACTTCCTGTATCGCCCATGAAAACCTGAGCCGGATAGGTATTGTACCAAAAGAAACCAATCACCGCACCCACCATTGCGACGACAAAAATCGTGGTTTCACCCATATTTGGAAGGAACATAATATTGAGATAATCTGCAAAAATGATATTCCCGGAAACGTAAGTGAAAAATGCCAATGTCAATAATATTACTGTACTTGTCCCGGCTGCAAGACCATCAATTCCGTCTGTAATATTGGCGCCGTTTGAAACCGCTGTAACGATAAAAATAACAACGGGTATAAAAACAATCCAAGCCCATTCGTGAGCATCTTCGTCATTCATCCAAAACAAAACACCACTATAGTCGAACTCATTATTTTTTGTAAACGGAACTGTAGAAACGGTGATTTTTTCTGTCGGCATAAAGTTTTGTTCAACATTATTTCTATTGACAACTTTCGCATCGGCATATTTTCTTTTTACCGTAATATCGGGATGGAAATACATTGTAACTCCGATAATTAGCCCTAAACCAACTTGTCCAACAATTTTGAATTTTCCGCTTAGTCCGTCTTTATTTTTTTTAATTTTCTTTAAATAATCATCTATAAAACCAATCGCACCCATCCAAATTACTGTCACGATCAAAAGAACGATATAGACATTGGTGATTCTCGTGAACAACAAAACAGGAATTAATGTCGCAATAATGATGATGAAACCACCCATTGTCGGTGTACCTTCCTTTTGTTTTTGTCCATCTAAGCCGAGATCACGCACTAATTCGCCCATTTGCTTGCCTCTGAGATAATTGATGATGTTTTTTCCATAAACAAGAGCAATCATTAAAGACAATAAAACCGACATTCCCGCACGGAAAGAGATGTACCTCATCATTCCCATTCCCGGAATGTGGATGCCTTGACTCGTTAGATATTCGTATAGATAGTATAGCATTTTTTATTTAATTTAAAGATTAAGAGATTAAGATATTTAGAAATTCGAATTGTCTCAATCTCTGAATTTCTAAATCTTTTAATTTAAATTTTTATTTACTCATAAGCTTCCAAAGCTCATTGATTACTTCTTTGTCATCAAAATGATGTTTTACACCATTGATGTCCTGATAATTTTCGTGACCTTTTCCGGCAACGAGAATTATATCTTTCGGCTCGGCAAATTTTATTGCCATTTTTATCGCTTCTCTTCTGTCGGGAATTGAAGTGTATTTACTGAAGTTCTGAGGTTCAACACCTGCTTCAATTTCTTTTATAATTGCAGTTGGATCCTCCGTTCTTGGGTTGTCTGAAGTGATAATTGCCAAAGTTGATTTCTTTGAAGCAATGTTTCCCATTTCTGGTCTTTTTGCATGATCTCTATCTCCTCCGCAACCGAAAACCGTAATTAACCTTTCGTTTTTCGTTCTGATGTCGTTGATACTGTCTAAAACATTTTCGAGTGCATCCGGAGTGTGTGCATAATCAACGATGAAGAAAATTCCGCCATCGGATTTGAAGGTTTCAAATCTTCCATTGACTCTTTTCAAAATACTGATTGCCTGAAGAATTTCATCCTGTTGAAAACCTAATTCAGAAGCAATTCCGAAAACTAACAACAGATTATAAACATTGAATTTTCCTGTTAACGTTGTCCAGAATTCTTTTCCGTTGAAGTTTAACAGCATTCCGTTGAAATCGACTTCCAAAGTTCTTCCGTGGTAATCTGCCATTGTTTTCAAAGCATAAGACCTTTTTGCCGCCTTTGTGTTTTGAAGCATCACGTTTCCGTTTTTGTCATCCACATTTGTGATGGCAATTGCGTTCTCATTTAATTCGTCAAAAAATCTTTTTTTCGTTTTTAAATACTCATCAAATGTTTTATGATAATCTAAATGGTCGTGTGTAAGATTGGTAAATCCTGCGATTATGAAGTGTAAACCTTCGATTCTGTTCTGAGAAATACCGTGAGAACTTACTTCCATAAAGGCAAATTCACAGCCTTGCTCAACCGCTTTTGCTAAAATTTTATTGATCGTAACAATATCCGGAGTTGTGTGTGTCGCTGGAATTATTTCATCTCCGATTCTGATTTCAACCGTAGAAAGCAAAGCCGAATTATATCCTAAATTTTTAAAAACATCAAAAAGCAAAGTTGAAACAGAAGTTTTTCCATTGGTTCCTGTAACTCCGATTAACTTTAATTTCTCAGAAGGATTACCGTAAAAATTAGAAGCTAAATGCGCCAAAGTCTTCGATGAATCTTTTACTTTGATATAAGTAATATTTCCATTTAAATCTTCTGGTAAATCTTCACAAACAATTGTTTTTGCGCCTTTCTTAATAGATGATGCAATGAATGAATGTCCGTCTGCAACCGTTCCTTTCACTGCGATATACAATGAATTTTCTGAAACTTTTCTGCTGTCGAAAACCAATGCAGAAACTTCACGATCGTTTTTACCGTGGAGTTCTAAAACTGGAATTCTGTTTAATAATTCAACTAATTGCATTACTGATGCTTTTATTTTTAATTCTTAATGAATATTTTAATTCTGCAGAGACAAATAAATTCTCTGATTTTTACTAATTGTTGTGCCTTCTAAAGGGAATTGTTCTTTAATTCTTCCAACTCCTTTAAAGTCTACACGGTAACCTAAATTTTCCAATTGCGGGATTACGTTTTTACCGATTAATCCAACCACACTTGGCATTTGCTTATTGTTTACTGCTACTTTTACATTTGGTTCAACCATTTTATTCAGATTGACCTTTCTGTCGACAAGCATTTCTTTTTCAACATTTTGAGGTGTTTTTAAGAACGTTTTACCTGCAATTTCTTTAAAAACCGGCGCTGAAACCGTTCCCCCGTAAAAGCCTTTTGCAGTATTTGGCTCGCTAATCATCACATAACACGTATATTTCGGATTATCTGCCGGATAAAAACCAGCAAATGATGCTCTGTATTTCATTGGACCAGGAAGCCAATATTCAAATCTTGCAGTCCCTGTTTTTCCTGCCATTTTCAAATTGGGTGTGAAAATACTTCTACCTGTTCCTTTTTCAACAGCCTTTGTTAAAGCATCAGTCATCATTTTAATGGCTTTATCAGATGCCATCTTCTTAACCATTACTTGAGTTTGAGCTTCAAAATTAACTTTTCCATCCTGCATAATTTTGTCGATGAAAAGAGGCTTCACCATTTTACCTTTATTGGCAATTCCATTGTAAAAAGTAGCAAGCTGCAAAACATTAATATTGGTTCCGTAACCAAATCCTATGGAAGCAAGCGCTCCCGCATTCCATCTTTTACTTTGTGGCGTAAGATTGTTTGGCTTCGTAATTCCCGGAAGTTCAATATCCATTTTATCGAATAATTTCCATCTTCTTAAATGATCCAGAAAAATCTCCGGCTTCTCAGCATAATATTTTGTGATCAGTTTTGCTGTTCCAACATTACTTGATTTAGCCAAAACATCAGAAATATCATAAGTTCCACCACCGTGACCATCTGTAATTCTCTGTTTTGCGTAAACCCAAATTCCGTTTCCTACATTTACCGTCGTGTTTTCATCAATAAAACCATCATCCATCGCCGCTAAAAGTGAAACTACTTTAAAAGTCGATCCAGGCTCGATATTATCTTTTATGGCATAATTGTAGGCATCAACATAGTTTCCTTCCTCATCTTTTCGAAGATTAACCATGGCACGAACTTTTCCAGTTTCAACCTCCATCACAATTACCGTTCCGTGTTTCGCCTCAAAATTCACGAGTTGTTTCTGCAATGCTGAGTGCGCAATATCCTGAATACGAAGATCTAAAGTTGTGTAAACATCTTGTCCATCAGTTGGTTCACTTACTTTCCAGTAATCAATTGGTTTCCATTGAGAAGAATTGACTCTTTGCTCCAATCTGCTTCCGTCAATTCCTGTAAGATATTTTGAAAAAGCACCTTCAAGTCCTGCTTTTGCAACACCATTATCAATTCCTATGGTTCCTGAACCTATTTCAGAAGTTGCCAATTCACGTTTGTAATTTCTGTCAACAATAAATCCACCTTTATTTTTCCCTCTTTTGAAAATCGGAAATTTTCTGATTCTGTCGTATTGGTCAAAATCTAATCCTTTTACCAAAGAATAATACTGGTTTTTATTTTTCTTCTGCTCATCGAATCTTTTTCTGAAATCTGCTCTGGGTTTTCCGAACATTTTGCTCAGAGAATCTGTAAGCGCTCCAATGTTGTTGCTGTAAACAGTATCTTTTATGGTTTTAAAATCAAGAAAAATATCATAACGCATCACCGTTGTCGCCAAAATAGATCCATCTGAAGCAAAAAGGTTTCCACGAGCTGCTTTTAAAGTTGCTGTACGGTAATTGTTGTTGATATAATCATCTTTAATTTCTTGAACATTGGTGTTCTGAAGTACAACAATTCTAGCCAAAAACATCACAAACACACATAAAGCAAGAGTTGCGAACAGGTAACCCCATCGCAATGTTTTCTTTCTTTTGTTATCGTAATCATTTTGTTTTTGCATCGGTACTATCCAATTTAATTAACAGTTTGTGCGGGTGACTTTCTAAAGTCATAAGTGAATCTGCGGCGACTTCTTTGCCTAATTCAGATTCCATTTTTACTTTAATCAGCTTACTTTGTGCGTAAGCATTTCTCGATTTATATTCTTCTGTTTCTTCTTTTAAAGCGTTGACAATTTTTATTTTTTTGTTGACTAAATGATTGCTGTAAATCATTGCCATCATCAAAACAAACAACAACAGGAAAAATTTGTAATGAACTTTTATTTCATCACGATTCAGGAAATTCCCTTTTATAATATCTATAAAAGTGAGTTTCTTCTGTGGACGATTTGTTGTTCTTTTTGCCAAAGACTTTGTCTTTTTATTTAAATTATTGTCAATTTGCTTTGCAGTGAATTCACTTTGCTTGTCAATTGTGAATTTTTCAACATTTTAAAATTGACTTTTCACCATTCACTTATTCACCTTTACAATTTAATTCCAGTTCTCATTTTAGCACTCCTGGCTCTTGAGTTTTCTTCAATTTCCTTATCATCAGGAATAATTGCTTTGCTCTTTACCAATTCGAATGCTTTTTCGTAATTTCCGTAGATATCACGTTGCGGTTCACCTTCAAACATTCCGTTTTTCAGGAATCTTTTTACCAAACGGTCTTCCAGAGAATGATAAGAAATGACAACCAATCTTCCTCCCGGTTTCAAAATTTTATAAGACTGAACCAACATTTCTTTTAAAACCTCAAGCTCCTGATTTACTTCAATTCTTATTGCCTGAAACAGCTGCGCATAAAATTTATTCACTTTATGAGGCGGAAGATAACTGAATAGTTTTTTCAGATCTTCTGTTGTTTCTATTGTTTTGTTTTTTCTGTGATGAACAATGTCACGAGCCAATTTTCTTGCTTCCCTCAGTTCACCATAGTAATAAAAAATATCCGCTAAAGATTCTTCGTCATAATCATTGATCACTTTTTTGGCATCAAGACTCTGCATGATATTCATTCTCATATCAAGCGGCGCATTGCTTCTGGTAGAAAAACCTCTTACCGCTTCATCAAACTGATGTGAAGAAACGCCCAAATCAGCTAAAATTCCGTCAACCTGAGAAACTCCGTACATCAGCAAAGAGTTTTCAAGAAATCTGAAATTCTGATTTATCAGTGTAAATTTCGGGTCATCCAGTTTATTTTCAAGAGCATCAAGATCCTGATCAAATGCGTATAACTTTCCTTTTTCGGAAAGCCTGTCTATAATTTCGCGTGAATGTCCACCGCCACCAAATGTGCAGTCCACATAGATTCCGTCTGGATTCGTCACCAAATCATCCACACTTTGCTTCAATAAAACGGGGTTGTGATACATGCTATATTTGTGCTTATTTAATTATTCTTCATCAAAAGTTCCCATTACATCTTCTGCAAGACTTGCAAAATCATCTTCATTTGTTGCAATAACTTTTTCGTACGCTTCTTTATCCCAAATCTCAAAAAGTTCTCCCGCACTTGTCACCACAATATCTTTCGTTAAATTTGCAAAATGCGTAAGATCTTTAGAAATCTGCAGTCTTCCGGCGCTATCAAGCTCTACAGTTTTCACTCCGGCTGTAAACATTCTGATAAAATCAGCATTTTTTTTGATGAATCTGTTTAATTTATTAATCTTTTCCATCAGTTTATCCCATGCTTTCATAGGGTAAACTTCGAGACACGGTTGAAACACAGAACGCTTTACCACAAAGGTTTTATCCTCAAAATCCTCCATCTGCTTAGTAAGCGATGAAGGCACTTTAAGGCGACCCTTGTCGTCTATTTTGCACTCGTATGTTCCAATGAAATTTCTCATTTGGGACAAAATTAGAAATATTTTTCCAATATCTCCCACTTTCTCCCACTTTTTGACTTAATGTTAATAAGTTTTGATAAAACCTGATAATCAAACAGATAAATATTTAATCCTAAACAAATCAATAAGCCTTTTTATTCATCGCATAATAAAAAGATTATTAAAATATAGCTACACCATTGCTTTATTATATTATTTTTAGTTTAAATTAGATATATCAAAATGTTTTTGGTGTTTAATTTGTATTTTTGCAAGGCTTACACAGGCAACTTATGAGATTTAGTACAAAAAAAGAAAAGAAATACAACTTTATAGAAGCTGGAGAAGGTCACCCGCTTGTGCTTTTGCACGGGTTAATGGGTGGATTGAGTAATTTTGATAAAATGGTGAATTTTTTTTCAGAAAAAGGTTTTAAGGTTTACGTGCCTCAATTACCGATTTACGATTTGCCGGTACTCAATACCAATCTCACAACGATTGCGAAGTATGTTATAAAATTTATCGAAACCAATATTGGCAAACCCGTTACCATTGTAGGTAATTCTATGGGTGGTCATGTCGGTTTAATTTTAACCTTAGCAAGACCTGATTTAGTACAAAATCTTGTATTAACAGGTAGTTCAGGTTTATACGAAAGAGCTTTTGGCGACAGTTTTCCAAGAAAAAACGACCGTTCATATATAAGGAAGAAAGCAGAAGAGGTTTTTTATGATCCCGCTGTAGCAACCGAAGATTTGGTAGATGAAGTTTTCAGCGTGGTAAATGACAGAATGAAAGGTATCAAAACCGTTATGTTGGCAAGAAGCGCCATCAAACACAATATGCTGAATGACCTTCCTAAAATATCAAGACCAACGTGTCTAATTTGGGGGAAACAGGACAATGTAACACCTCCTGAAGTTGCCATTGACATGAATAAGTTTATCCCAAATTCAGAGTTATTCTGGATTGATAAATGTGGTCACGCCGCAATGATGGAAAAACCAGATGAATTCAACGAAATTCTCTACAACTGGGTAAAAGACAAAATATAAAATGATAAACCATTAAGACCTTCTTAATGGTTTATTTTTCTAAATAAAATTCAAGAAAATGGTTATAAAAACAGCAGAGTTTGTAAAAAGCAGCGGAAAATGGCAGGAATGCCCTGAAGGAAACATTCCTGAATATGCTTTCATCGGACGCTCAAACGTAGGAAAATCTTCATTGATCAACGGAATGCTGAACAGGAAAGACCTGGCAAAAACTTCAGGAACTCCGGGAAAAACTCAGTTAATCAATCATTTCATCATTAATGAAAGCTGGTACCTTACCGATCTACCAGGTTATGGATACGCCAAAGTCTCAAAAGTAATGAGAAGAGATTTTGAAAAATTGATTAATAATTACATTTTAAACAGAAATAATCTCGTTAATCTTTTTGTTTTGGTTGATTCTCGTCACAGTCCGCAAAGCATTGATTTGGAATTTATTCAATGGTGTGGAGAAAGTGGCGTTCCTTTTTCGATTGTTTTCACGAAAGCTGATAAACTTAAGCCAAACGTTTTGATAAAAAATGTAGAAGACTACAAAATTGAACTTCACAAAACATGGGAAGATTTACCTGAAATTTACGTTACTTCTGGGGAAAAGAAAACGGGAACTGATGAAATTTTAAGTTTTATTCAAAAAACTAACGAGTTTTTGACTAATAATAGTGTCACATTTAATGAGTAATATTATTTGGAAAATAAAAAGTTTTGAAGAAATCACCACTTCCGAACTTTATGAAATAATCAAAGCAAGAGTTGACGTCTTTGTGGTTGAACAAAACTGTCCTTATCCTGACTTGGACGGATATGACCAAAATGCAATTCACCTTTGGGCAGAACAAGACAATACTGTTTTAGCATACTGCAGAATTTTCGAAAGAGGAATTAAATATAACGAAACTTCTATCGGACGAGTTTTAACCTCAGAAAAAGGAAGAGGAAAAAACTTAGGCAAACAACTTATAAAATATGCCGTTGAAACTATAGAAAACAGATTTAAAACTTCAGAAGTACGAATTTCTGCACAGGATTATCTGTTGAAATTTTATTCAGATTTCGGTTTTCAAGATACTGGAAAGAAATATCTAGAAGATAATATTCCACACACGGAAATGTTTAGAAAATAAGATATAAACCAAAGAGTCGAACTAAAAAGTCCGACTCTTTTTTATTTCAGATAAAATTATTTTAAGGATATTCGTTTCGTGCTCTCGTTACAAGGCCAACCAAATCTGAACCTCCACTCGCAAAGTTGATACTCGGATTATGTGCACTTTGTGTTGCAACTGCATATGGATTTCCATCCCAATAAGCCCAAAACGGACCACCACTTTGTCCAGGCCAAATATCAGCTTTGTGACTGATGCTCTGATTATCATCCGGACTCCAGAAATCTCCATCCAAAGCAATTCCTGTTTGATAAGTCGGTCTTTGAGTTCCCGTTAAATCAGCCGGATAACCTGCATGAGTAAAAGAAGCCTGCCCGTCCCAAGAATCTGAATACGATTTAGAACCAAGCCAACCTGTGCTGTTTCCTATTGGTCTGTCAAGAACAACGACAACATAGTCAAATTGCACTTCTGTGCCATCAATCGTTGGACCGGCAACTTTATGTTTATAATAGGTTTGAATTCCCCAAGAACTTCCATAAGGAGCACTTCCGTTGTAATACATTGGTGTAAATTTTAGCCAGCCTGTCTGATTATTTGGTTTCCAGTCTATGATATGTGCACAAGTCAAAAGATGTCTCGGACCAATCATTACGCCACTTGCAATACCTAGAGGACTTTCTACTCTTCCGACGCAACGCCAAGGATATGCTGTAGAATTGAATACTTTTCTCTGATCCGGACCAAAAATAGTTCTTGCTCCTTCTGCAGTTAAAAAAGATTCTCTTTCGATAAATTTAGGTTTACGATCTTTTTTAGGTTCTAATTTTGGCTGATATTCAAAATCGGAATGAGTTGGATAGAAATGGTCGGTTTCCGTCGGTTCATCTTTTTCTGATTTTTCACTTAATTCAATACCGACAGACTTCATTCCTTTTGGATAAGCTCTTCCGTCAATTGTTATCATTTCAGGTTCTTGCTTCAATGATTTTTCGTTTACTGATTTTTCTGTTGATTTTGCTTTAATCGTTTTTAATTTTAAAACTTCTTCAGCAGACATTGGGTTATTTTTTTCAATATTAGACATGATCTTTGGTATTAATCAATTTTTTCCTACTCTTTGGATGGCTTTTCGGATTCCGCCAATTATTTTTATGAGAATATTTTTTGTGAAAATTCTGCGGTCATGCTTTCAGTCTGATTAAGCTGAGCAGCTGCCATCGCAGCCAAAGCAATTGCAACCTGTTTATCAAGCGTTTTTCTAACAATATTTCCGTTTGTCGCTCTTAAAACTTTACAGAAATGATAAGTAAAATACCCTCTGATTTGTCCACTCATATTTCCCTCCATAGAAACCTGATTGTCTTTACAGGCAGCCCACATCGTATGATTCAGTCCAGCGACAGGAACAAGAGCTTTTGTTGTAAACTCCATTTTTTTAGAAGATTTAGAAGTAGACATTTCGGTTGCATAAGTCATATAAAACTCATCTTCCAACATGGGCGGAATAAAACGTGCCGTTTCGAATGACATATCTATTTCTAAACCTAAATCCATTTTTCTGGTTCCGGTTCCTGAATGACAACAGTCGAAAATAACTTCCAGATTTACTCCCGCTTTCAGTTTGCTTAAAACCGCTTTAAAATCATCATCCCGAATTACTCCTGCACTCGCATAATCGTGCGGACAAATTGCTTCATCCAAACCGTCGATTTCTAAATCTGTTCCGATATTGGCCACTCTGGTTCCGTGTCCTGAATAATAGAAAACCAAAGAATCTCCTTTTACACTTTGAGCTACAAGAGCTTTCAGATAGTTTAAAATATTGGCTCTGGTTGCATTTTGATTGGTAAGAATTTTAATCTGAGAAGGATTAAATCCGCAAATCACTAAAGTATTTGCCATGTCTCGTGCATCATTGATGCATCCGTTCAAATCTGGACCGCCCGATCCAATCGGAGCATAATCATTGATTCCTACAATAAGTGCTTTTTTCATTTTGTCAAGTTATTTTAATCCCCTACTCTTGAAAGCTTTTCGGGTTCCGCTTTTGTTGTTATTTGATATGACAAAATTCCATCATTTAACATCATAAAAACAGAGGAAAAAAACTCATTTGATATAGGAAAAACACTTTTTTTGAAATTATAAAGAATTGATTTTCAGAAATATGAAATTAAAAACATCATTAAACAAAGAGTTTTTTTAATTTGAAGTTGTAAATTGAAAGTTAAAAGACATAAAAAAATCCTCCACTGAAAATCAGGAAGGACTTTTAAAATAAATCGTTAGTTATATAAAGGAAATCAACACAAGTTGTGTTTCATGGCAAAAAGTACAAGACCGACTCTATTTTTAATATCTAATTTAATAAAGACAGAATCTCTGTAACCATCGACAGTTTTTGGGCTGACAAACATTTTATCGGCAATTTCTTTGTAGGTAAGTTCGCTACACGCCCATTTGATAAAATCCATTTCTCTGCCTTTTAATTCTGAAAGTAAAGAAGCTGTTTTAATGTCTTCAGTTTTTACTTTTAATAGTTTTTGAGCCACAAAATCGGTGTAAAAACTTCCTTTTTCAAAAACAGTATCAATCGCCTGAAAAAGTAGCGAAGGCTGCATATCTTTTAATAAATATCCTTTTGCTCCGGCTTTTAGCATTTTTATCAGTATTTTTTCGTCATCTTCCATTGTCAATGCAATGATTTTGATATCGGGATGATGTTCTGATAGCCATTCTGTGGTTTCTATCCCATTTTTGAAAGGCATATTGATATCCATCAAAACTACGGCGGGTAATTCTGTGGCTTTTTCTAAAGCTTCGATGAAATCTTCACCATTCTGATGATTCATAATGACACGATATTGGGGATTTTCCACAATCATATTTTCCAATGCTTTTGACATTAAAGTATGGTCATCAACTATAGCTATAGGAATTGTTTTCATTGGTTGTTTTTATAATAGGTTATGGAAGTTTGTGTTCCTTTATCAAGCTCGGATTGAATGGAAAATTCTGCATGAATGATTTTCGCCCTCAATTCCATATTTTTTAATCCAGAACCATCTTTTTTAAGACTTGTATTAAATCCTTTTCCATTGTCGGAAATCAGAATATTCAATTTTTCGTGGTTATCTTCAATTTTTATTAAAACATTTTTCGCTCTGGAATGTTTCAGAATATTGTTAATACTTTCCTGAATAATTCTGAAAAGAATTAAACCATGCTTCGGCGTAATATCAATATCGTGCTTTTGAGTAATTAATTCTATTGTAAGTAGTCTCAGTTTCCTGATTTTACTAATTTCTCTTTCCAAAGATTCTATCAACCCGAAATGAATTACCTGTTCTGTAATCAACGTTTTAGACAAATCCCGAATATCCTGAATACATTCGCCCAATAATTCGTTTAATTCTACCAACTCTTCTTTTTCGGAATCTTTCATTTTAGTAATCAATTGGTTTTGCCTTAAACGAACAACAGAAAGTTTTTGCCCCAAATCATCGTGCAATTCCTGACCGATATAATTCAAAGTTTGCTCTTTCATTTCGATTTGAGAAGTCGCCAATTCTTTTTCAAACCGCATATCTTTTTCTTTCTGCGCAATCAATAAAGTGGTTTTTTTCTGAATGAAAATCACGTAAACGAAAATCATCGTTAAGACAATAATTAGCAGAGTAACCGTAAAAATAATTACCAATTTGTTCTCTTCCATATTTTACGCTCAAATTTGTCTAAACTTATGCGGTTTATTCCAAAATAATCCCATCACAAGAACCACATTATTAATAAGATTTAAAAGAAATAATATAAAAAAATAAAGATCTGGTGAAACATTTGTTCTAAAATAAAAGATAGGAATAATTCCTATATAATAAATAAGTGAACTCACTGAAATCCAAAACGGAAGATAGTTTTTAATCTCAAATATTTTATCTGAATTAAACGTTTGATACAAAAACAAAATAATCGAAAATGTAAGCAAAAGTATATTGATATACAGCATATTGAAAGAAAACCTTTCTAAGAAATTTTCTTCAAAATAAAGCATACAAAAAACATTTACTAAAAAAATGATCAATATAACAGATTGAATCTTTTTAAGCAATCGAGATTCGAATAATTGGTAATAATATAATAAATACAGAGAAAATACGACTGAAATTCCAACAACGAAAAAAGTATCGGTAGGTAATTTTATCAATTTAAAATAGAAATAGCAGAAGAAATCTAATAATGAAAATAATACAAAGCCTGCAAAGAACAATAGATTTACTTTCTCAATTTTTATGTAATTAATAAAAATTAAAATCAACACTCCCATCAAAATTATCATGGAAGCCAGTTTACCAATTTCTACATCCCAGATCATTTTGTAATTATTTAGTTCATTGTATTTACAAGAGCATTCGGTGGTGGCGCAAGATTCGTCATATTCATTGGTTGAATTTCTTTTACATCTTCATTTTCGTCCGTAATTACACCTCTTCTTTTCTCCATACTATTTGTAGAATCTAGAGATTTTTTTGCAGTAGGCATTAAAAAAACTGTTTGATATCCTGCATACTCAGGTTTTGCCATTTTATTTGCAGGATGATTTGTCGGATATTTTCCCATATAAATTCTAATTCCTACATCTTTTAAGTTTTTTTCCTGAGCATTTTGTTTCACATATTTGATGTAGCCTTCCATTTCTTCAATAGAAAACCAATACCAACGAGAATCCGGATTTCCGTTTCGTGATTCCATAAGAACTTTATTGTTAGTTGCGGAATATTCGTCAAAAAGAACTCTGGCTTCTTCATGAGTAATCAGCTTCTTTTTATAACTGTCATCAACTGGAGGTTCTGGAGGCGGCGGTGAACAACGAATAGCAGTCATTAAAAAAACAGCTAAAAAAAGTACGCTTAAAAACGAACTTAAATTCTTAAATAAAATTGGAGTTTTCATCTTTTATAATTTATAAGGTTATGTAACAAAAGTAGTTATAAGCCAAATTATAAAAAAGAGGAAAAACACTATTTTTTAATATTGATGTGAGTTTTGAATGGTAAATAATATCAAATTAGCTGAAATCCCTCTAAATAAGAGATAATTTCAGAAAACGATTAATCAGATTTTCAGAATTAATTTGAATTTGATAAAAAGTAAATTTTTTTGTAGAATGAGAATGTATAAAACAAAAAAGACTGCTAATCAATGATTAACAGTCTTTTTGTGTACCCCAGACGGGACTTGAACCCGTACATCCGAAGATACAGGATTTTAAGTCCTGCGTGTCTACCAATTCCACCACCAGGGCGTGATGAGAGCGAAAAACGGGACTCGAACCCGCGACCCCAACCTTGGCAAGGTTGTGCTCTACCAGCTGAGCTATTTTCGCAATTTGTAGTGCGGATGAAGGGACTCGAACCCCCACGCCTCACGGCACCAGATCCTAAGTCTGGCGTGGCTACCAATTACACCACATCCGCATTATTATTGAGTTATTTTAAAGAACTTGTTTCGTTTTTGTGAGTGCAAATATAGGGCAATTTTCTTTACTTCCAAACCTTTTCTGAAAAAAAATTAAATTTTGGTAAAATTTATTTCCGTGTTGCTTTATTACATTTCAATTTACTACTTTTACAAAGTTAATATTTACGATATGGAATTACAAGGAACAGTAAAGAAAATCACTGATGTTCAAACATTTGCGAGTGGTTTCCAAAAAAGAGAAATGGTTATTCTTACACAAGAGCAATATCCACAGCCAATCAACATTGAGTTTTTACAGGATAAAATAAATTTGCTGGATCCTTTAAAAGAAGGTGAAAATGTAAAAGTAGGAATCAACATCAGAGGTAGAGAATGGGTTTCGCCACAAGGAGAAACTAAATATTTTAATTCTATTACAGGATGGAGAGTAGAAAAAGTGATGGATAATGGTTCTGAACCTACACAAGCTTCTCCTTCTCAATCTGCAGCTCCGGTTTCAAATGAAAACCCTTTTGCTGGAGATGACGATGATGATTTACCTTTTTAATTAAAAATAAAATCAAATAACAATCCTGCTTTTTTAGAAAAGTGGGATTTTTTTTCCCATAATGGTACGATTAGACGAAAACGAAATATCATTTCCCGATCCTGCACAATACGACGGTCACGAAGGCATTATTGCTTTTGGTGGAGATTTGTCGTTGGAAAGAGTCTGGTTTGCTTACCAAAACGGAATTTTCCCGTGGTTTGATCCCGGTGATGAAATTCTTTGGTGGTGCCCCGATCCGAGATTTGTGATTTTTCCCGATGAATTGAAAGTTTCAAAATCAATGAGAAAAATTTTAGATAAAAAAGTTTTTACCATTACTGAGAATCAAAATTTCGCAGAAGTTATCAGAAACTGCCGCGAAATCAACCGTCGTGGACAAGAAGGAACATGGCTTTCTGATGAACTTATAGAAACTTTTACCACACTTCATCATTATGGCTTCGCAAGAAGCATAGAAGTTTGGCAAAATAATGAATTGATTGGTGGACTTTACGGTTTGCAAATCGGAAAAGTATTCTGTGGCGAAAGTATGTTTTCTAAGGTGAGTAATGCTTCCAAAGCAGGATTTATCCATTTTGTGGAAACTCATAAGAATGATTTGAAACTCATCGATTGTCAGTCTCACACCGACCATTTGGAAAGTTTGGGCGCAAGAATGATTCCTAAAAGAAATTTTTTGAAAATTTTACACGAAAACAATGAACGCAGATAAAGAAAAATGGCTCCTTTTGATTGTACTCAGCATAATTTGGGGTTCTTCATTTATTTTGATTAAAAAATCTTTAGAACATTTCAGCCCTTATCAGGTGGGAGCTTTAAGAGTTTTGATTGCCGGAATTATCTTAATACCGATTGCAATTTCAAAATACAGGCTTTTCCCTAAAAAACATTTGAAGTGGCTTATTTTAGCTGCTTTTACAGGAAATTTCATCCCAATGTTCCTGTTTCCTATTGCTGAAACCGAGATCAGCAGCAGCATTGCAGGAATTATAAATTCGATGATGCCTATTTTTGTGATTATTGTCGGTGCTTTAGTCTGGAAATTTCAAACAACTCAAAGACAGATGACCGGAGTTCTCATAAGCTTTACCGGAGTTTGCCTGCTTGCTTTTGGTGGTGATGAGGGCGGAGAATTTAAACTTTTCCCGATTCTTTTATTGCTTTTGGCAACTTTGTGTTATGCAATAAGCACAACAACTGTAAAATCTAAACTGATGGATGTTTCATCAACCGTTTTATCAGCATTTGTATTTTCATTTATTTTGTTTTTGCCTTCTCTTATTTCGTTAATTTCAACAGGATTTGTTTCTGAATTTAGTTTTACTAAAGAAAATATGATCGGATTAGGCTTTGTAAGTCTACTTTCAATTTTTGGGACTGGTTTAGCAATGATGATGAATTATCGTTTACTGAAAGTTTCAACTCCGCTTTTTGCATCTACCGTAACTTTGCTGATGCCGATTGTTGCTATTATTTGGGGTGTTTTGGATGGTGAAAAATTGACTACTTTGCAATTTGCCGGAACAAGTATCATTATTGCTGGTTTAATCTTTTTAAGGGCTAAAACGACGGTGAAGAAATGAAGTGTTGTATTTAAACGCAAAGTCCGCAAAGTTTTTTTCTCATTATTGAAAATATTTTTCGTCCGCAAAGGCGTTTCACTTAGCCAAGAAATACAAAAAAACCTGCATGAATGCAGGTTTTCTTATTTTAATTAAGTGTTGCGTTGAATTTTAGATTTAAAAAATCAAGCTTCCAACTTACAAATTTTTCTTTTTTACTTTAGCTTTCGCTTTTTTCACTTCATCTTTGATGTAAGGATACTTTTTTTGCATATCAGTAATTAAAGAAGGGTCTAATTCTAAAGCTTTTTCTAAAGAATCGCTTCCTTTTTCCTGATCTTTAAGAATAAAATAACAGTTGCTTAACTGATAAAACAATTCGGCTCTGTAATGATGTTTTAAAGCTGAATCTAAAACCGTTACAGCTTCTTCATATTCTCCAACCAACATCAAAACTTCGGAATAAGCATACCAATTGTAAAATCTTGAAGGTTCGGCATCTACCAATTTTTTCAAACAAGAAAGACTTTCCTCAAACTTACCCGAATCGATAAATAAAAATGCTAATCTTTTCTGATAATCAAGATTACTGTCATTCAGCAAAGTTGCTTCTCTTGCGAAATGTAAAGCTTCAGTCATTCCACCCATTTCTTCGTAAAGATAAGACTGCTCCATCATCGCAAGATAAAACTGAGGGTCTTCTCTCAACGATTTCTGGAAAGAATTTAAAGCAATAATAGGTTGTTTTAAAGCTTTATGACACAAACCGATTTTATAAAACGTAAATGCTTTCGTATATTCCAACTCCAACATTTCTTCGTAAACTTCAATCGCTTTCTGATATTGATTTAAAGCTTCATAACAAGCTGCTTTGCTTGCATAAACTCCAACTGCGCTGGAATTTATCGCCAACATATAATCGAAACCTTTGATGGCTTCTTCGTAATTTTTTCTATTGAAATAATATTGACCATACTCGCTCCATGCAATTTCTGAGTACGGAAAATCATCAAGATAATCGTTCAGAAAAGCAATCGCTTCTTCACCTCTATTCAAATCATTAAAGCAAATCATTGCGTTCTCCAAAGAATATTCATCCATCGGATCTTCTTTGAGTGCTTGTTGATAATGTTTAAGGGCGTTAAAAGGATCTCCAAGATTTACATATTCATCTGCAATAAAATTATTGAGGAAATTTTCTTCCTCCTTCAATTCTAGGGCTTTTTTGCAGATTTCAATAGATCTTTTAGGATTTCCTAAATTCGAATAATACTTCGCATAGCAAACCAAAAAGTCTGTATTCTCCATAGAAGAACCTTTTAACTCATTGATTAATTCTTTCGCAGCATTATAATCTTCCCATTCCAAAAGAACTTCCAGTTTTTTAATCTTTATTTCTAAAGAATTGGGATGAAGCTTCAGACCAAAATTCACAGCCATATCTGCATAATTAAAATCTCCAAGCTCCAAATAATAGACAATAATGTCTTCTAACTCCTCTGTATCAAAGTAGAATTCATCATTATTTTCCATCATTTCTTCGAACTTTGTTACAAGTTCATTTCCAAAATATTCTTCCAATATAAAACGAGTTTTAAGATTTAAGACCAGAGAGATGAGATGTACAAATACTCGCTTCTGATAATCTTATTACTATAAAGTTAATAAATAATTTTTTTAGAATGATGAATTTAGTTTAAATATTAAATCAAACTTCTGATCTTTGCGATCATATCATCACCCAGTTTATCGGCTTCTTCCTGAGATTTAGCTTCTGTATAAATTCTGATAATCGGCTCTGTATTCGATTTTCTCAAATGAACCCAATTGTTTTCAAAATCTATTTTTACGCCGTCTACCGTAGAAACCTCTTCATTTTGATACTCTTTTTCCATTTTAGTTAAAAGAGAATCTACATCAATTTCCGGAGTAAGCTCAATTTTCTTTTTGCCCATAAAATAGCTTGGATAACCAGCTCTTAATTCAGAAACAGTTTTGTTTTCTTTAGCCAAATGCGTTAAAAACAAAGCTACACCTACCAAAGAATCTCTTCCGTAATGAAGTTCAGGATAGATAATTCCACCATTTCCTTCACCTCCGATTACTGCGTTTTTTTCTTTCATTAAATTCACCACATTCACTTCTCCTACAGCACTTGCGAAGTATTCTGAGTTGTGAGTCTGCGCAACATCTCTTAAAGCACGACTCGAAGAAAGGTTTGAAATAGCCACACCATTTTTGTTTTTCAAAAGATAATCAGCAACGGCAACCAAAGTGTATTCTTCACCAAACATTTCACCCTTTTCATCAATTAAAGCTAATCTGTCAACATCAGGATCTACTACAACGCCAAAATCTGCATTCTCTTTGATAACCAATTCGCAAATATCTCCTAAATGCTCCTTCAAAGGTTCAGGATTATGCGGGAACTGTCCGTTTGGCTCACAATATAGTTTTACCGTTTCACAACCTAATTTATCTAAAAGCTTCGGAATTGCAATTCCACCCGTAGAATTTACAGCATCTAAAACAATTTTATATTTTTTTGCTTTAATTGCTTCTACATCTACCATTGGCAAATCAAGAATCTGCTGAATATGAATATCAAAAGCATCATCTCTTGTTTCGTAGTTTCCTAAATCATCAACTTCAGCATAGTTGAAATCTTCGCTTTCAGCCAAAGCTAAAACTTCTGCACCATTTTCTCCGCTGATGAATTCTCCTTTTTCATTTAATAATTTAAGAGCATTCCATTGTTTTGGATTGTGAGAAGCAGTTAAGATAATTCCACCATCTGCATTCAATTCAGGAACCATCACCTCAACAGTCGGAGTTGTGGAAAGTCCTAAATCAATTACATTAATTCCTAATCCCTGTAACGTTGCGGTAGCCAAAGAATTAACCATCGAACCGGAAATTCTTGCATCACGGCCGATAATTAAGGTTAAATCTTTTTTATTTTTATTATTCTGAAGCCAGGTTCCGAAAGCAGAAACAAATTTCACGACATCAAGAGGCGTTAAATTATCACCTACTTTTCCGCCAATTGTTCCACGAATTCCTGAAATACTTTTTATTAATGACATTTTATTTTGAGTTTTTTTCTGATTATTATTCTGAATGCAAAGTGCATTTTTA
Organism: Chryseobacterium formosum; assembly: GCF_026460885.1. Lineage (GTDB taxonomy): Bacteria > Bacteroidota > Bacteroidia > Flavobacteriales > Weeksellaceae > Chryseobacterium > Chryseobacterium formosus. The sequence continues at coordinate 412,018 of NZ_JAOVZW010000001.1, read as the reverse complement.
TTTTAAATTTCTTTAAAATACCAGATTATCTTTATTTTAATTTTTCCGTTTGCAAAGATACTCAAAAGACAGCTAATTATAAGATAGGAATCTTTTTCTGAATTTTATCGTAATTCCTTTTCACAACTTTTGGAGGCGGAAAACGATAACCTATATAAAGAAGCCCATAAACACTGTTATTTTCAACAGTCGAATTCTCTTTTTCATCATACGCCGTCGCATTAAAATTGAGTTTTCCACCAAAAAGAAAGCGATCAGAGTTATATCCTATATGCAAACCTCCTGATCCTTTTACGGTTACATATTGTTCATTTTGTTTTGGTCCTTTTGATCCATTTTCTAAAGTATCTTTGAAACTCGAAAATTTTCCGCCAATTCCTAAAGTCAGGTAAGGGGAAATATTCACTTTCTCGGCAATAACCCAATTATAAAAATATCCAATATTTGCTCCGAAATTGTATTGATATTCTTTGCTTTTCACTCCGTTAATGGTATTGCTGAAAATGGTAAAATCATAATCCAAAAACGGAACCCAGCTTCCTTTACTGTTTTTCTGCCATTCACCTTGCGTGTAAAGGCTTTTTAATGAAAAATCTTTATTTAATATATACGAAGTTGAGCCACCGAAAGTTTGAACCCTTAAATCCGGAAATTTAATATAAGGATCTCTGTCTTTTTGCCAACCCGGAAGAAGATCCTGCATATTTTCAACATAAAATCCTTTTACATTTTTGTAGTAAACCGTCTGTATAAATCTTTTAGGGAAAAACCTAAATCTGAAATCAGTGTAAGAGCTGCTTCCTTTTCTTTCATTATCATTATTTCCAGAAAAAAATCTTGGTGTAAAAGATAATGTAGCACTTATGATTTTATAATCAACAGATAATGAAGTCTTTGTTTTGTTATTGATAGAAAGTATGGTTTGATTTAAATTTTCTTCACCACCTTCCGAAAAAGTGTAATTTTCTATATTCGTATCAAGATTTACACGAATCATTACCTGATCTGCGTAAGATTTTATTTTTGTGCTGTCTGCTTGTGCTTTTGAATAAAAACCAGACAGACAAAGAAAAAAAACAGAGACTGCTTTTGAATTCAAATTGAGATTTAGTTTTAAGAAATGAAATTACTACAAATAATTTATATTTTCTAAGAACATCCACAATCTTTATCACATCCTGATCTTTTAGAACTGAATTTTTTAGGCGAAAAATTTTTCCTGATAAATCTGAACAACGAATAACAGGCAAATGCAACTACAAGTGCGATGATTAAGTACTGAAAAATTAATGAAGAATCCATTTATTTTAAGATTTGATAAGCTATTAACGACACAAAATATGCCAAACCGGTCATCATTGCCACCTGAAAACCAGTCCATTTCCAGCTTTTGGTTTCTCTGTAGACTACTGCAAGTGTAGAAACACACTGCATTGCAAATGCGTAAAACAACAATACCGAAACTCCTGTTGCAAAGTTGAAGACTTTCTCGCCATTCGGTTTTACATCATGTCTCATTTTATCGATCACTTTTCCTTCCGGAGCATCTTCATCCAAACTATATAAAGTTGACATTGTTCCTACGAAAACTTCTCTTGCTACAAAACTCGTAAGAATTCCCACTCCCATTTTCCAATCATAACCAAGCGGTGCAATCGCCGGTTCGATAAATTTCCCCATTCTTGCTAAATAAGAATGATCTAATTCAACATCTGTTGCAACAACCTCATCCGGATTTTGTTTTGGTCCGAAATAACTTAACACCCAAATAATGATACTTACGATGAAAATAATCTTTCCGGCTCCCGTAATGAAATCCCAGACTTTTTCTAAAACCAGTTTAAAATCATATCCAAAAAGCGGTTTTTTATACGTTGGCAAATCCATTACAAGATACGTTTTGCCGTCTTCTTTAATGAAATTTTTAAGAATTGCTGCCGATAATAATGCCACGAAAAATCCTAAAAGGTACATTCCCAAAAGCACCAAAGCTTTATATTGAATCCCGAAAATGGTTTTATCAGAAATAATTAAACCAATGATAATGCTGTAAACCGGAAGTCTTGCAGAACAAGTCATAAATGGCGTTACCAAGATTGTGAGTAATCTCTCCTTTAAATTTTCAATATTTCTTGTTGAAATTACTGCGGGAATTGCACAAGCTGTTCCTGAAACTAGCGGAACAATACTTTTTCCATTTAAACCAAAAGGTCTTAAAAGCCTGTCCATCAAGAAAACAACTCTTGCCATATATCCCGAATCTTCCAATAAATAAAGGAAATATAGAAGAATTCCGATTTGGGGTGCGAAGATGATAATTCCTCCTAAACCGGGAACAATTCCTTTTGAAATCAACGAATTAATCGGTCCTTCAGGAAGATGTGTTCCTGTAAACTCTGCAAGCCATGCGAAAGATTCATCGATCCAGTTCATTGGATATTCAGCTAAGAAATAAACGCACTGGAAAATAATTAAAAGGATAAATAAAAAAACTACATATCCCCAGAATTTATGAACCAAAACTTTATCTAATTTCTCAGTCAGAAGTTCTTTAAATTGAGCCTTTTTAGTAATAACATCAGCTAAAATCTTATCAATATTTTGGTAACGTCTTACTGTTTCCTGAACCTGAAGTCTTTTCGGAACTATATTTTTTGATTCTAAATCTGATTTTTTTCCAAGCGTAAGATTAATCCAAGATTGATAATTATTCTCTGAATTTTTACCTAAAATATTTTTATGTTCTACAGGAATTTCAAAGCTGGATTTTTCAGAAGTAACAAAATCATTGGTAAAAACAGCCTCCTGAATCGCTTCTATTCCTATCTGTTCTTTTGCATTCGTCTGAATTACTTTGATGTTTAATGCTTTAGAAAGTTTTTCAATATCAATATGAACACCTCTTCTTTCTGCCTGATCGATTTGATTTAAAACCAAAATCATCGGAATTCCTAAATCCTGAATCTGCTGAAATAACAAAAGACCTCTTTTAATACTTAAAGCTTCCAGAATGTAGACAACTCCGGCGTATTTTTCCTGTCCGTCAATCAAAAATTTAGAGAAAATTGCTTCATCTTCAGAACTTGGATAAATACTGTAAGAACCTGGAAGATCTACAATCTCAACTTCCTCGTTTTTGTAAGAATAACTACCGGAATGACTTGATACAGTTACACCTGCGTAGTTTCCTGTTTTCTGCTTTTTATTAGATAGCGCATTAAAAACGGTTGATTTTCCTACATTCGGATTTCCGACTAAAAGTATCTGTTTTTTGTTATTTTCCTGCATTAATCAAATCTTCTACAATAATAAAATTTCCTTCTTCTTTACGTAGTGCGATACGGCTTTTTTCTTCACCAAATTCCACGTAAAGCGGTCCGTTGAAAGGAGCTTGATAAAGAATTTTGAAAAGAGTTTCGGGAAGAAGCCCCATTTCTATAATTTTGGTCGGCATATTTAATTTATCATTATCATAACCCACTATTTTCCCGATTTTATTTTTAGGAAAGTTGCTTAATGTATGTAATTGAATATCCGTCAAAGCCATTATTTTTGTGTCTGCAAAGATAGGTTATTTAAATTTAATCTAAATAACTGTAGGATTCATATTTAAAGGTAGTTAAATTATAAAATCTTCTATTACAGAAATAAATAAACCCAAACACATTACTGCATTTGGGTTTATTTTAAATATAGTTTAGTTGATATGAATGTTTGCTTTGTTCACTATTTTCCTGATTTCTCAACAATTCCAGAACTTGGTTTTTCAATAGGGTTATCATTTGCATTATAGAAATCTTTATACATTTTCTCCTGCTTTTTCATCATGTCTCCTACTGTTCCGTCGGTTCCAGGGATTGGTCTTGACAAAATATCCTGCGTCATCATAGGTCTTACTGAAGCAAAAGGATCTTTTTTGAAATCGCTAAAAGTTTTATCAAATTTTTCTTTTGTCAATTCTTTTGGTTTTCCACCTGTTGCCTGCATTAGACCTTCTATGTATGAGAATTCGTTGTATTCTTTTACTTTTTTATTCCCTTGAAGTATCCAAGAATAATTTTTGTCTGCATCTTCAATCTTAACAATTAATCCCGGAAGACCTGAAAATTTGTATGGCCCGTCTTGAAAAGGAAGATCAGAACTGAACCAAGCCGTCCATTTTCTTCCACCATATTCTGTAGTTGCTTTTTGAGTATTGTATTCTCCGATTTTTTGCTTTTCGTTTGAAATTTTCCAGTTTAGCTTTAAATCTTCGGTGTAAGCGATATTCACAGGAGTCATTCCATTGGCTACTTTGTCAACATATTCAACTTTCATGCTTGGGTAAAGCTTGTGAATTCTCGCAGAAAATTTTGGCGTTTTAAGAGATTTTGAAATGTCTTTAAATACACCCGCTTTTTGCATTGCCTCCATTTCTACTTTTGTGATAGAATCTTGGGAAATCACAGTGTAATCTTGATAAACAGATCTGTTTTTGTCTGTAATATCCAGTACTGTAATCACTTTGTCTAACTTCGCAGAATCTTTTTTAGGCTTAAAAGTAAGTTCGTAGAAAAAACGATTTGAGCTTTCTTTTTCCTGTGCATTTGCGATTGCAAAAACTGCGATAAATAATATTGAAAATATATTTTTCATTTTATAAAAGGTTTACTCAATTAGTTCGCATTAGTAGTTTTTTGTTACACAATTTTCTAATATTTATTAAAAATATTTTTTGTTCCTCTAAAAGTTTTAAATTTAAACTAACCCAAAACAAATATTTATGGACACTTTAAAACAATTAAGAGACGAGCTTCAAACCGAGTATCAAACGACAAAAAGGTTTTTAGAAATCTATCCTGATAATAAAAATGATTACAGACCTCATCCGAAAAGTATGAAAATGATACATCTTGCCACTCATATTACGGAAGTTTTTGGATGGGCAGGATTTATGCTGAATTCTTCTGAACTCGATTTTGCAAAAGGAGGAATGGAAACAAAAGTTTTATTAACAAAAGAAGATTTGCTTCAGGTTTTAGATGAAAATTATAATGCAAGTGAAGAAGCATTAGAAAAGGCAAATGAACAAGATTTAGAACCAACTTGGGCATTAAAAAATGACGGTCATGAATTGGCTTCATGGACGAAATACGCAGCAATTCGGCACAGTTTAAACCAAATCACCCATCACAGAGCACAATTGGGAGTTTATTATCGATTAAATGATATTGAACTTCCTGGAAGTTATGGTCCGACTGCAGATAATCCGAGTTTTTAAAACTAAATAAGACTTTTGAAGTATTTTGAAACAAAAAACCAATCTCGGTGAGATTGGTTTTTATTATTTTTATTTGAAGTTGAATTTTACTGTAAACATTACTTGACTTGGTCTTAGTAATATTCTTGTGTAAGAAATATTTGTTGTATTAATATCATAAGTTTCAAAAACTTTTTTATTCGCAATATTCATCCACTTTACCTCAAAGTCAATTTTCTTAGCAGACCATGAAAACTGATAGGATAAGTCATAGAATCCATTACGATATTCTTCATTAGCAGCACTTGTGTTTACCTGATCCCAATTAAACCCAATAGTATGATTTTCGATTGGATATAAGAAAAGACCAAGATTATGATTAAAGCCCTTTCTAGCTGCATTAGAATTTACTTCTCCTGTACTTGTTTGATTTGTTCTTGTGAAACTTGCATTATAATCAATACTCATCCAACTGAAATAAGTATTGTTGAATTTAACACCAAATGACTGACTGTTATTTTTATTTTTATAAGCATCATCATTCAAGAAAGCATCTGATGTTGATGTATTATTGCTGTAGCTGACAGAAGCATTGGTTTTGAATTTTGGAAAATATTTTCCTATCTCAGCACTATAACTATTGCTAACAACATTGTTATCCTGCTCTATATATTTCATCACTGAATACCCTCCAACAATCGTAGGATTTGAAATCAAATTCCGTTTAGCATCTGACAATCTATAATTTATATTAAAAAATAAATTATTCAAAGGATTTCGGTATTCTAATCTTGCACCAGCAGATTTATTATTGTTCTCAGGAATCGGATTGTTTGCATCCATAGCATTTAAAGCCGTAGGAGAAGTCATTAAAAATCCTGAATAAGCTGTATTTACTTCTCCAAAATTATTACTTATATTTCCGTTTAATGAAGCTTTAAAGAAAGAAGCAAAATTATACTGAGCAAAAACATTTGGTTCAAAAGTAACTTTGTTTACAGATTTTGATACATTTCTTAAAGGATCTTCAGCGGTTATATTATTAGAATTCACAGGAACATTTGCATAAAGCATCCATGAATCACTTTTATAATTAATTCCTAAACTTCCATATGGTGTTGCTGTTGTGTATTTCAGATCATTATCAAAATTGATCCCATAGCCAAAAGGGTTTCCATTTTGATAATTTGTAAGTGCAGATCTTAATTCTGTCGATTTAAAATTTAGCCCAACTTCGGGAGTAAACGTCCATCCTTTTGTTGAAAAACCAATATTTGCTGAATGATTGGCTTCAAATGTTTTTAACTGTAGATTTTGTCTTACATATTCTGCATTCGCACCTGGATTAAATCCAGGAATATTCAAATAAGAGGCTGGTGAAACATCTAGTTTTTGGCTATCATTTTGATAATTAATAAATGACTGCACATTAACCATTTTCTCTTTCCATGGAATAATTGTGCTTAAGGAGTTTTGAAACGAAGATGTCGGCGATTCTAGTGCTTCTTTACCATTTCTTACATTTAAATTATCTGTTCTATCTACAATAGCTCTATCTGCATTCCAAAATTGTGAAAAACTCGTTGCATTCTTAAAAAAACCTTTTTTGGCATTCTTTGAAAAAATCAACTCTCCTTTCAATTTATCAGTATAAAAATTATTTAATATATTCTGTGTTATACTAAATGCTGGCGATTTTAATGTTGCAAAATAGTCAACTTGGCTGTAAGACTCTCTCTCTACGACATTATTCGTATAATTTGCATTTACTTTCAGCTCCCATTCTTTCTTATTATCAATATTAGTAAGATAGTTTGCAGATAAATAATGTACATTATTAAATAAATATCTTTTTACCGGAAGATTTGGAGTACTTGCATTTTCAACATTTAACCAATCGTTTTGAGAAGCATTAATTCTTCTTCCCTCAAATCTGTTTCCGAAACCAAGAATATTTCCTTCGTTTTCAACCTGTTCTCCCATGTTGTTGGTCTTATAATTAAGAACCCATTGTTGCTTTTTACTGAAAAACATTGGTGTTAATTTAAGATTCCAAAGCCACGGATCGCCGAAACCTGAACCTACTTCTCCTCTACCCGTCATTGTAACAGCTTTTTTCAATTTAATATTGATTGCCGCTGCATCTGAAGGAATCTTTCCTTGTAACATTTTTACAGGTTGGTGATTTTCCAAAACTTCTAGTTTTTGGATGGCATCTTTTGGTAATGAATTGGTGATTGTTCCGTAACCACCTTCCATTAAATCTTTCCCTTCAACATAAAATTTATTGATTGCATTACCTTGATAAAGAATTGTACCATCGGTTTTTACTTCAATACCCGGAATTTTCTTCATTACATCAGCTAAAGTTCTGTCACTTTTACTGTCGAAAGCTTTTAAATCATAAGCAATAGTATCACCTCTCGAAGTAATCATTTTGGTTTTCAGCTGTACTTCTTTAATTTCAGTGGCTTCAGACTGCATTTTGAATGTCAATGACTGATCGCTGTTGCTGATTTGCTTTGTAAGAGGTTTTTGGTTGAATGCCTTTACTTTCAAATCTACATTTGATTCTGATGTTGTAAAAGTAACTTTATATTCACCTTTAGAATTGGTAATTCCGTAGGCAAGAATGGCGTCTTTACCCGGCTCTTCAATGGTTACACTCGCACTTGGAATTGCCACACCATCCTCATCGGTAATTTTTCCAGAGACTGTTTTCTGAGCGAAAGTGATCACAGAGAAAAAAACCAAAAGAAAGAGGTAAACTTTTCTTTTCATATGTATTAATTTATTTTTTAAAGGTTGTATGGAATCGTAATACTAGATTTATGATGGTATTTTACCAATCATGGCGATTTCATAATTTATTATTTGAGTAATTAGTTATTCGTTAGCGTTTTTTGTTACACATTATAGAGATATAAATTTTCACCAATAGTTAAATCGATAATTATAACTACAAACATAGTTATAATTTTAAATATTATTTCATCTTCCAAAAATTTTAATTATAATTTATTAAACTTTAACTTTATAAATCAGTTGTTGGAAATAAAATGCAACTTAAAAATGATTAAAATCAAAATTTTAAGAGAAATTAAAACCCACAAAAATTTAGATTTAAAAACATTATTTAAGGCAAAAACAGTTCTTATTTCGACTAAATAAAAATGTGATTAAGGTCATAGATTAAAAATATCTTAAATCAATTTCTGTAAGTAAATATTTAATAATTTTGTAACATAAAATTTATAAGAATGGGGGTTATTCTAAAACCTATAGATATTGTTGATGATATTACTCAGGAAGAGTTTCGTGAGAAATATCTGATTCCAAGAAAGCCAGTTGTGATTAAAAACATGGCAAAAAAGTGGCCCGCCTATCAAAAATGGACGATGGATTATGTGAAAGAAGTGGTAGGAGACATTACAGTTCCTCTTTACGACAGTGCTAAAGCAGATCCTTCAGCTCCCATTAATACGCCGACTACCGAAATGAAATTTGCGGATTATATAGATCTTATCCAAAGAGAACCTACTGATCTACGAATTTTCTTTTTTGATCCAATCAAACATGCGTCGAAATTACTTGATGAGTACATCCCACCGAAAGAGTTGATGGGTGGTTTTCTGGATAAATATCCGGGAATGTTTTTTGGAGGTAAAGGTTCGGTAACATTTTTACATTTTGATATTGATTTAGCTCATATTTTCCATACCCATTTCAACGGAAGAAAACACGTTTTACTTTTTGAATACAAATGGAAAGACAGATTGTACAAGTTACCTTATGCAACGTATGCTTTGGAAGATTATGATATTTCTAATCCCGATTTTGAAAAATTTCCGGCATTAGATGGAGTTGAAGGAATTGAATGTTTCCTTGAGCACGGTGACACATTATTTATGCCAACGGGATGGTGGCACTGGATGAAATATTTGGATGGAAGTTTCTCTATTTCTCTTCGAGCTTGGGACAAATCTTGGGCAGTAAAAGCCAATTCGCTTTGGAATCTTACGGTTCAGAGAAATTTTGACAATTTCATGAAAGGTCGTTACAAAAAACGCTACATGGACTGGAAAGAGAAAAAGGCTGTTATAAGAGCCAATTACGCCTTGAAAAAAGGTTTACCTAAAAGATAAAATAAAATACGCTTCATATTTTGGAGCGTATTTTTTTGACTAAACATTATAATGTTTAAATTTTTAAGCCTGAATATTTAAAAGTAGCCATCCAAATAGAGGAACGATTAGCGATTTTTTGCTCTTACATTATAATTATTTCTTCCTTTTTCACCAGAATATAAATCCGGAAGTGGATCGCTTTGCCAAAACTGTTTAGTATCGACATCCATAATCGTCAAAGATCCGGTGAAAGCAGCTCCTGTATCCAAATTCCAAACGTTTGCTTTATTAATTGGCTCTTTAATTCCCAAATGTAAAGTCGGCGTGTGACCGATAAAAATTTCTTTATACAAAAGCAGCCTTTTCGGATACAATTCTGAATTTTTTTCTAATTTTCTATCCATTGCAACGGCGGTTTCCCAAAGTGTTCTGTCCCAACGGTAATTGCTTGAGTACACTTCTTTTTCAGGACCGTGCATTGAAGAATAACCTGCATGAATAAACAAGCGGTTTTCCTCATCAACGTAATAATTCTTCATCCTTTCAAAAAACTCCAGATGCTTTTCTAAATCTTCCAAAGAGTAATCAGAATAACTTTCAACAGTACTTTGTCCGCCATTGTGAAGCCAAACATCAGGAGCATTTCCGAAAGAAAGCCAATCTTCCGTCCAGACATCATGATTTCCTTTGATGAAAATACATTCCTGCTTTTCGGAAAGCTCTATTAAAAGCTGAATAATTTGAAAAGATTCGCTCCAGCCGTCGACATAATCTCCGAGGAAAATTAATATATCATTTTCGGTGACATGGGCTCTTTCCAAAACCTGTTTCAAAGCTTTGAATCCTCCGTGAATGTCTCCTATTGCTAATGTTCTTTTCATTTAAATCTTTTGTGATAATTCGGACAAGATTCAACAATTTCCATTGCTTCTGTTAATCTGCACTTTTTATGCTCGATAATGAAATATAAAATATGGACAGTTCCTGCTCCCTTTTCAAACAATTCATCAACTTTTTTCTTTAAATCATCTTTGGCGGGAGAAAAGTCTTTTATTTCTTCGTCAAATTCTTTAGTTGTCATTTTGAAATATATTTTGCTTCCACAAAATCCGTCAGCCAAACTTCGTTTTCTGAAAGATAAAATAAAACTCCGTCTTCAAACATTTTTCCTGAATTAATTGTCAGAATAATTGGTTTTCCGTGGCGCATTCCGACTTTGGTTGCCGTTTCTTTATCTAAACTTAAATGAACGTGTTGTCGGCTTCTTTTTTCAATTCCTTTTTCTACAATAGAATCTACGTTATTCTGAGCCGTACCGTGATAGAGAAACTCTGGAGGCTGTTGTGGCTGTAAAGCTAAATCTATATCAATCGAATGACCCTGATTTGATCTGATTCTAGTTTTGTCTTCATTAAAAATAAAGCGTTTTTTGTCATTGGTTTCCACAATTTCATTTAGTTCTTCAAAGGTAAAACCTTGAGAATCGTTGGTGGATTTTGTGATCAGTTCGTCAACATTTGCCCACCCAGATTCATCCAGATTCAAATCGATAAGTTCGGGATGATGTCTGAGAACGTAGCTCAGGAATTTGCTTAATTTTTTCTTTTGTTGTTCGTTCATGGTTTGTGTTTTAGTTTTTTAATTTATTTTCTAATTTAATACATAGGTTTTCAATATCATCTTTCCTTACCAAGTCTTCAATCCATTCTTCAGGAATATTCTCAAAACCAGAATAGATTCCGGCAATTCCTCCTGTAATCGCTCCCGTTGTGTCGGTATCTTCTCCTAAATTAACCGCCTTCAATACTGCTTCAGAATAGCTTTCTGAGTTTAGAAAGCACCATAATGATGCTTCTAAACTTGCAAGAACATAGCCTGAAGAACTTATTTCTTCCTCATTATATCTTGAAATATCATTCGTCAAAATCCTCCCAAAAAGCTGGACTTCTTTTGGATTAAAACCTTGAATTTCCGCAAATTCCAAAGCTGTTTTCTGAACATGACTGTATGCTTCTTTTTTATCTTTCCCTTTCATTAGTTCAATCGCAAAAATCACATAAATAAAGCATGAAAAAACAGAACGAAAATGCCCATGAGTAATGGACGAGACTTCTTTTACCGTTTTGTATAACTTCTCAATATCTTCTTCGTTTTTAAGATAAAAAGCTAAGGGAAGAATTCTCATCAGAGAACCATTCCCATTATCTTCTTCAAAAATATTTCCTGAAAATTTTGCACTTTCACCTTTAATCAATCTTGCAATGGCCTGTCTTGTTGTTCCGCCAATATCGAAAAGTCTTCCGTGAGCCGTCCAATGTCCGTACTTTTGCCACTTTACAAAACTTTGTCCGATTTTTTCCAAATCATAGCCTTTTATCAATTCTTCGGCAAGACAAAGCGTTAATGAACTGTCGTCGCTCCAAGTTCCTTTCGGCTGATTCCAAGATCCAAATTCCCGCATGTTTTCAACAGGAAATACTTTTAAGGTTTCTCTTTTATTAAATTCCACCGGAACGCCCAAAGCATCGCCAATGCAAACTCCAAAAATTCCGGCTTTTATTGCATTTTCCATTAAGCTAGATTTACCAATTTATCAAATAACAATTGCATTCCTTTTGTTGCAGTTTCTTTCATTACGACCGCTCTTTGTCCGTATCCGAAACCTGTTTCGTTGGGATTGATTACAATTAAAAGACAATCATCTTTAATGTCATGAAGCAATCCTGCAGCCGGATAAACCTGTAGAGACGTTCCGATAACCAGGAAAATATCTGCTTCTTTTGCTTTTTTTGTTGCTTCTTTCATCAAAGGAACATCTTCTCCGAACCAAACGATAAAAGGTCTTAACTGAGCTCCATCTTCCGCTTTGTCCCCTATCTTGATATCCTCTTTTTGATCGTAAACAAGATTTTTATTGTTGCATGAACAAGATTTCAACAATTCTCCGTGAATGTGAAGAATGTTTGTAGATCCCGCTCTTTCGTGCAGGTCGTCGATATTTTGTGTGATGATCTGAACATCGAAATATTTTTCCAGATCTGCAATTAATTTGTGGGCATCGTTTGGATGTACTTCATGAATCTGGCGACGTCTCTGGTTGTAAAATTCCAATACCAAAGTTCGGTCTTTTCTCCATCCTTCCGGACTTGCTACGTCTGTTATGCTATGATTTTCCCAAAGACCATCTCCGTCTCTGAATGTTTTTATTCCGCTTTCGGCGCTGATTCCTGCACCGCTTAATATCGTTAGCTTTTTCATTTGTTGTTGTTTTTAACGCAAAGTCCGCAAAGATTTTTTGCAAATAATACTGTTGATTTTTAAGTTCGCAAAACGAAGTTTCGCCGATTCCTATAAAAATTTATATTAAGGCAAAGACGTTCACTTAGCAAAGAATTCAAAGGTTTTTCTCTGCTTTAGTTTTAAAAATATTCTTCTTTTCCAAAATAAGTTTCTCAATAAAATCAATCGCCATTTTTTCCCTGTCATTCCAGCTTCCGGAAATCTTCAGAAAATCTATTTTGTCTTCTTTTAAAATGTTTCGGTGACTTTCGTCTAATTTATTTCTGTCACCGATTTCGAGCCTTGTTCCGTCCTGAATATATTCTGCATCTTTTGTGGAATAAAGATAGAGATCGGCTTTATTTTTCTCTATAATTTCTTCGGGAACTGATAATTTTTTGCCGAAAATAAATTCAGAATACGATTTTGTAATGTGAATATCGGTATCAATCAACGTTAAAAAACTTTCACAATGATCCACATTTTCAATTCGGTTGGCGTGTTCTGTGTACACTTTTTTCAAATCATTACAATCAAATTCCTTTGAATCCGAAATAAGATCCCGTCCCGCTTCTGAAACTTTATTTGATTTAAAATATTCAGATAAGTTATTCGTCATCACTGTTTTTCCGGTAGATTCTGTGCCAAGAAAAACGACTTTTAAAGCAAAATACTTTTGAACCGACAGCGGAAGATAATTCCAGTTTTCAAATATATTTTCTCTTATTTTTGAAGCTGAAACCTGAACATTTTTCCTATTTTCATCAAACATAAAATGATCGATATCCATAATCATAGAAAGCATTTCGCCGTATTCTTCGGAAGTCACAAGAAAATCCTCTTCTTTAAAATATTCTTTGAAAACTTCACTCCATATTTTGGAAACCTCCCAATCCGAAACAGAAGTATTCGGGAAATTATTTTCATCGTATTTAAAAACTTTAACCTTCAGATTTTTATTGTCTTTAAAAGTTTCCCAAATCCATTCTTTTCTGATGTTTCCGTCTATTTTTTCCTTTTCTTCTGCACATACCAAAACCGTTACGCTTCCTTTTTCAAGGGCAAATTCGATCATCTTTTGATGACCGATATGAAACGGATAAAACTTTCCAAATACAAAACCCTTCATTTTAAAAAACTTTAAATTTTAAAGAAGCCATAAAATTCCTCGGCATCTGAATAAAATATTTTCCTGTGCCATCTGCTTCCGTGTAACCGTAGTTATAATACCGTTTGTTTGTAATATTATTCACAAAAAATCCGATTTCCCATTGATTCCAATCATACAAAACTCCTGAATTGAAAATTACATAAGAGGGAAGTTTTGCCGTGTTTGAAAAATCCATGTACGAACTGTCCTGAAATCTGGAAGTTACGTTGATCGTAAGATTCTTTAATTTATAGTTTAATTCCTGATTTACAATAAATTTCGGAGTTAAAACTGGACTAAACGAAACATTTTCTTCTTTAATTCTTGAATACACAAAAGACGAGTTATTTTTCAAATTCCAATGCTCATTCATCTGATAATTAAAGGAAATTTCTGCTCCTAATCTGTAACTTTTATCCACTTTATTGGTCAATGCTAATCCGTTGGGACCGAAGTTTCCGTTGAGTACAATTTCATCTTTAAAACCCATGTAAAAGAAATTAAATTCCAATTTTATTTTTTCTTTACTAAAACGGTAACCTAACTCATAATCAGTCACATATTCGGGTGTAATAGTTCCAAGCGCCACCTGATTATTTTCATCCAACATCAAATTATCATTTCCCATAAAAATATCATTTCTGGTCGGTTCTCTTCCTACTCTTCCCAAACTGAAATATATATTTGATTCATTGTTAATCAGATAATTAATTCCAACTTTAGGATTTAAAAAATTCCATTCTAAATCATTCATTCCGACATCGCCTTTGTATTTAAAATTAGCAAAACGATATTGCAAATCTCCGGAAAAAAGCCACTTTCCAAACTTAAACTCAGCCTGAGCAAAAGCACTTACATCATTTTTAAAACCTGTGTTTCTGTATAGTTCTCCCAAAGTAAGCTCACTTCCTGTGTGGTTTCTACTGTATACATTTCCATTAATTCCGGCGACAATTTTCCCGTTTTTAAATTTATTCTGAAAATTAGTATAAAATCCCAAGAAATTCGAATTAAAAGCATAATTGTAAATTTCTCCATTTTCCGGCAATCCGATGAAATTGTTTAAATTAAAATCATAATTTCCATTCAAATGCGTATAATGAATACTGCTTTGAAGAGAAGAAGATTTGTTCAATTTTGTCTGGTTAAAAACCTGCAAAAACGTCTGAAAAAATCGGTCTTTTTCATCTCGACTTCCATTTGTTTGCGGATCTTTATCTATCTGTTCCTGAGTCACGCCCAACCAAGCCAGCTGATTTCTCTGATTTCCCATTAAAGCATTGAATTTCCAAGTACTTTTATCCTTGAAAATTCCGCCGCTGATAAAGGCAGACTGTCCATGATTAGAGGAATTATACTTGTAACCATCAGAATAAATTTCCGATAATCTCACATGAATTCCCATATTATTTTTAATTCCTGAAGTGTATTTTCCGTACAGTCTCATTGAATTATATGAACCATAATTGGCTCCAAATTCAAGATTTTTTTCCTTTAAATCAGGAGAAAATAACTGAATACTTCCGCCATAACTCGCCGTTCCGTTCTTCGATAAACCCACTCCTTTCTGGATCTGAATTTTATCGAAAGAATTAAAAATATCCGGATAATTCGAAAAATAAGAACCTTGATCTTCCGGCTCATTCATCGGTGCTCCATCCATCGAAACATTGATTCTCGTCTGATCAATCCCACGAATTCTGTAATAAGAATAGCCATTATTTCCACCCGTATCTGAATAAGCCGTGACCGACGGAACAGATTCTGACAATAAAAATGAAGGCTCTTTTCCTACATTCTGAATACTTTTAGCCGGATTGATGTTGTGGAAATTCACCGCCTGCAATCTTCCTGCTTCACTTTGTATCACAACTTCCTGAATATTCTTGATCGAATCCTTTTCCTGAGAAAAAGCACTGGAAAATGGGATTAATGTTGCTAAAAGTAGTATTTTTTTCATGGTTTTTAAAGATTTAAAAGTCGTTTATAAATCATTTCATTTTCATCATCAAAGCAAACAAAAATAACTTTTTCAATGGTTTCAGATTTGAAATTTTGGACTTCACGAACAGCAATTTCTCCAGCTAATTTTTTTGGAAATCTATAAACTCCTGTGCTGATATTTGGAAATGCAATTGTTTTAACATCAAGACTTTCTGCCAATTTCAAAGAATTTTTATAGCAATTTGCCAATAATTCTGAGCTTTTTTCTTCATCATTATTCCAAACCGGACCAACCGTATGAATGACATATTTTGCAGGAAGATTTCCGGCTTTTGTCACGACAGCTTCACCGGTTTTACATTTTCCCTGTCTATTTCTAATTTCAATGCATTCATCTAAAATTTGCTTTCCTCCTGCTCTGTGAATGGCTCCATCAACTCCACCACCGCCCAATAAGGATGAATTGGCTGCATTGACGATTGCATCTGTGTTTATTTTTGTAATATCTCCCTTAATTAATTCGATTTTCATTGTAATTAGTTTTCATTTAATCTCAACTTCCGATTTAAATCACCATCATCAAATACTAATGGTTTTTCTTCAGGAATCATCAAATTATCCAAATCATCATTTAAAACAAACTGATGTTGCTCTTTCACAAAATCTGAAATTTTCGATTAAAATAATATCTTCCTGAGCAAAAGATTTGATGAGATCATTTCTCAACCCGATTTGTATTGCTCTTCTTTCCAATTTATTCCCGAAAGGATCATGATCCGGATCCCATTGCAATCTCGCAGATGATTCTTTTACCTGATTTTGCCATTCTTCTTTCGATAATTCTAACCTTTCATTATAAGATGAATAAACAGCATTTTCGAGATATTTTTTGAAAGCATCCATTTTCAGATGAATTGCCAAAACATATTCCTGACCTTCTTTTGTTCCCCATCCATTTCGGTACATCATCCAAAGAAAATTAGGTTTAATCCATGTCATTCTTTCCAAACTGAAAGCTCCTCCGAAATATTGATTTTGAATAGCAAACTCACCAATTTCTTTTCGATAAGACTGATAAACAATTATTTTTTCATCATCATATTGAGCCATGATGTAATGCCCTTTTTGAGGCCAATCTTGTAGTTGTTCTTTATATTTTTTTAGTTTAAGTTTCATTGTTTGGGTTTTGCAGTAAAATCACTAGTCACTATTACAAGTTTCATCATCGAACAAAAACGGTTTTTCTTTAGTTTAAAATCCGTTTCCCTCATAATATTCGTCCCATTCCTGCTTGTCTAAAGCTTTATAATCTTCTGTCGGAAAATCATATTTTGCAATTAGGATATCCATATCGAAATTTTCTGTTTGAGGAAATAATAAATACGCAATGGTTTTATTTAGTCTTTCTACAAGCGTATCTATATCCTGTATGCTGTCATACACCAGATGTCTGGAAACTCTCCTCTCAACTGGCGGCGCACCTGAATGTTGTATTCCTCCCAAAAAACCTCTGACCAAATTCAGATAAGCTTTTCTAAAATAGATAATACTTTTTAAAATCTCTTGAAGGTTTTCTGTCTTAATGTCGTCAATTTTATAAAAACCATTGATAGAAGATTTTACTGGCTCTAAAATTTCACCAGCAAACTGATAATTTTTAAATTCTTTAATAAATTCCAAATCATAAAAGTGTTTTAAGTCTTTGATTTGAATATTAAGAGATGCAAATACAGAAGACACTCTTTTAAATCTAATCTGCTGTGAAAATAAAAGCTTAGTCGGATCATCAAAATAAATATGTGAACTCTGATGTTCCAACACATATTGAAAGTCATATAGTAATTCTAAAATTTCTACAGTTATTTCTTCTCTTGTTAATTTCATATAATCTCTTCAAAGGGTCTAATCATTTCCTCTTTCTTCGTAAGAATTGCAAAAACTACTCTTTTAAATTTATTTTTATACTTTCCTTGAAGATGTTTTCTGAATAGCTCCGCTATTTCTTTAGGGTCATTTTTAAAAACGCCGCATCCCCAAGCTCCTAAAATCAATGTTTCATTTCCTTTATGTAAAGCTAAAGCGAAGATTTTGTCCATTCTCACATCCATTGCTCCTAAAATTTCATCTATTCTTTCCGGTTCCTGACGTTTTACAACACCTGCATTTACCGCAGGAGATGTTATAAAATTGCACAAAACAGGTTTTGATAATAATTCTCCTTTATCTTTTCTGAAAACCGGAACTTTCGGGCTGTAAATCATCATATCTGTGTAAAAACAAGACTCCATAGCGCGATGAACGGTATAATAATCCCAAGCCTGAAGCTGAGTTTCATACAAAGCCGAAGTTCTCGCAAGACTCTCTTCCTGAGCTTCTGCTCCGTTGATAAAACCACCGCCCGGATTTTTTGCCGATGCAAAATTCAGGCACATGATTTTCTCTTGGTTTTCTTCTTCTGATAATTGTAAAATTGCTTTTAAAGAACTGCAATTCCAAATTTCAATTTTTGTTTCAAAATCCGTTTCTAGAAGTTCACTTGTTGTCATTTCCGAAAGCTGTTCAGATGAAAATAAAACGGTTTCTTTTTTACAGATTTCCAGTTCGTTTTCTATATTTATTTTTTCGTTGTGTTCGTTTATATAATATTTTTTGGCGAGGATTTCCAATGTATCTTTTGCCATTCCTTTATTTGTCATCGTTAGTTTTTTAATGTTTAATAATAGATTTTCTACCTCATCATTTGCCGGTTTTTTAAAATCTTTTCCTATGAAAACTTTCGTTACTTCAATATTCCCGATAATTGCTTTGTTAAAAGCATTCAGTTCTTCCGAAGGAATCCATAATTCGTTATGGTTTCTAGCTCCTACATTTTCCGAAGGATATTGATTTGCAATTTCTTCCAACACTTCAAATTTGGTTACAAAACCTAAAAAATTTCCTGCTTCATCTCTTGTGTTCCATTTTTCTGCAATTTCGGAGGCGTAATCTTCATTTAAAACAGGATAGAAAATCGGCTGCCATTCCAGTCTTGGAGGAAACCTTTTATAATTACTCTCTATAATTAAAAGCATTTCTTTTTCTCCGACAGGTCTGTAAAGTATTTTTGTTTTCATTGTTTAAAATTTTAATTAAAATCATAAACATATACTTCTACATCATCCTTTAATAATGTCTTTGTAATGATTGATTCTATTTCTTCCCATTTCCCGCCTGCCAAACCGCAGCCAATTCTCGGCATGTGAATGCTTGCATTGATTTTTAAAGCTTCAATCGAAACTTTTTCCAAACATTTTTCTACAGCTTCATATCTTATCGGCGGAATTCCTTTTGAATTTGAAATTATTTTATGTTGTCCAATCATATTACAAACCCAAGTATCATCTTCAACCTTAACTATTTGAATTTCTCCAAGATTAAAATTTTCTCCACTTTGAAACCATTCTCTATATTCACTTTCCGGTTTCTTCCATCTTTTGGAAATTGCCATTACAAACCCTTTTCCCCAACCTCCAATATCATTACAAATATGAACAATGATTTTATTTCCTTCTGCTTGTGGATTTGTTGCATCTCCTTTTAAATAATTTATTGCTTTCATAATTATTGTTCTTTATTTTCTTAATTCATCCCTCACTTCCATCAAAGCAAACCCCAAAAGATTTTCGCCTTTCCACAGTGACGGATTTTGAATATTAGGATCAGTTTCCATCATTCCAATACCCCAGATTGTATCGTAAGGACTGGCTTCTACTAATATTTTATTATTTGTTGAAAGCAAAAACTCTTTAAATTTTTCGTTTTGTGAAAATTTTAAAAAGTTTCCTTTTCTTACAATTTCATATTTATTTTCTTCCCAGATTTGAGGATCAAAATTTTTGACTTTTCGTCCTAAATTTTTTGCCTGATTGGGAGTATTTGAGTTTAAAATCTCTATTAAGGTTTCGTCATCGTTAAACAGTCTGGCTTTTCCAACCATCATGTAATGTTCTGCCGTTTGATAAATTGTTCCGTCTTCTTCAAATTCACCCGGAAACCATTGACTAAAACATGATTTGGTAACGTGATCTTTAGCAGTATGTCCCCAAAAGAAAAGAAAATCTAAATTTTTGTTTTGCTGAAATTTTATAATTGTATTTTGTAATGTGTATTTCATGATTGCGTTATTATTACACAAATTTAAAACAACAAAACATTTTAACAAAATTATTTTGCGTTAATTTTACGCTAAATAATTTAATTGATTGATAATCAATAATAAAAATATTTTGAAGATTATTTTTTGTGCTGAAAGATTGCCACGAATGAACGAATAATTTTGATTTAAAATGATTTTAAAGCTAAAAATTCGTGCATTCGTGGCAGAAAACTTTATTTGATTTCGAAATAAAAACCTTCCTCTTCCAATTGCTTATATTTTTCCTGATTGAATGTAAACAATTTCCCCGGTCTTCCGCTTCCTTCTTTTTTATACTGAGAAGTTTCGTTAAGAAGTTCGTAGCTCATGATTTTTTTCCTGAAATTACGCCTGTCGATTTCCTTTCCGATAATGGTTTTATAGAGATTCTCCAATTCAGAAAATACAAATTCATCATTCAAAAGATTAAAACCAATCGGCTGATATTGAATTTTTGTACGAAGTCTTTTTAACGCAATATCAATAATGGTTTGGTGATCAAAAGCCAATTTCGGAAGTTCATTCACACTGAACCATTGTGCATCATCCGCATCAGAATCGGCAAACAATTCATGATAAGAAGGATTGACCAAGCCTAAATAAGCCACGGAAACCACACGATTCCTCGGATCACGACCTACATTCCCAAAAGTGTAGAGTTGCTCCAAAAAATCTGGTTTTATGCCCGCTTCTTCATGCAATTCTCTTTTTACAGCATCATCAAGATTTTCATCATCTAAAACCAAACCTCCCGGAAGCGCCCACCCTCCTTTGAAAGGTTCAATATTTCTTTTTATCAAAAGAATCTGCAGATCTTTTTTATCAAAATATCCGAAAATAACGGCGTCGACAGCGACTTTGATATCTTGTAGCTTTTTTGGAGAATCCATAATTTAATTTGCGTTATGAGTACACAAAATTAGCAATTACAAACCTTAATTTCAAGATTAAAATAATTTTTTTTCGAATCTTATTTTTTGTTAAATTTATAATCAACTTAAAACTAATCTATTATGAAAAATTTATTTTTCGCAGCTTGTACTGCACTATTTTTTGTTGCTTGCGACAAAGTGAAAATGGATGTAAAAACAGGTTCAGACGCAACCGAATCTAAAGAAAATGAAGAATGGAAACCAGTAGATTCTGCAACAGCTACCAAAGCCTGGATGGAATATGCAACACCAGGAGATATGCAAAAAATGCTGGCAAAATCTGACGGAGTATGGATCGGAGAAAATACGATGTGGATGGAAGACGGCGGAAAACCCATGACAAGCAAGTCAACAACAACCAATAAAATGATTTTTGACGGACGCTACCAAACCAGCGAACACAAAGGAGATTTTATGGGAATGCCTTTTGAAGGAATGAGCATTACAGGGTATGACAATTCTAAAAAGAAGTTCGTCAGCACATGGATTGACAATATGGGAACGGGAACAATGAATATGGAAGGTGAATGGAATGCTTCCAAAAAATCAATCGAATTTAAAGGAAAAATGACCGACCCATCAAGACCCGGAAAAGACTGCGACGTGAGGGAAGTCTGTACTTTTGTGGATGACACCCATCAGACTTTGGAAATGTTTGGTCCTGATCCTAAAACAGGCAAAGAATTTAAGACCATGGAAATTAAATATACTAAAAAATAAATACGGAAACCGTTTCAGTTGAAACGGTTTTTTTGTACATTCAAAATTCTTAGAAATGATTTGGGTGAAAAGATATTTTTTGATTTTAACAGTTTTATTAATTGGTTGCAAAGAGGAAAAAACTTTTGCGGATGATATTGTTTTGAGCTTTCCACAGGATGAGAAACTGACCTTTCAAGAATTTAATGAAGCAACTGAAGAGTACGAAAAATCAATCATGTATGTTGGAAAAGATACATCAATAATTAATGTGAAATATTTTCGAATTCCGCCTTTGCCTTTAGCTTCAAACTACAAATTAGACAGTTCTTATATTCAGAAACAAAAGTTAATTTCTTTCTGTTTTAATGGTGCATTCGATCGAATGAAATACTCAAATAAGCCTATCCTGTTTGATTCACTTTCTGAAAATAACATAGAAATTTCAATTAAAATTAAAGATACAATTCCCCATTATGCTTATAATAATCAGACTAAAGAACTGAAAAAATATAAAGCATTTCCAACATTTATAAAAAATATTTCTGGCAAAAAATTAATTTTACCTGAATTTAAAAACTTTCCGATAGCGTTCTTAAATAAGCAAAATAGATGGCAAATTATTAGAAATGATAATTTTTTGATTTTTGATAATGGCAACTGGAAACATCGATATTGGGAATTCAACCCTAATGAAATTATGGTTTTTTCTGTTAATTTTTTAGATGGAAAAGAAAAAGGAAAATTTAAAGTACTGATAGGAAATACTTCGTCTGAGGAATTTGAGATGAATTACGATAAAAAAATTATTGATTATCAAAGAGATACTTATTTTGTAAAATAAAAAAAATCCGCAGAAAATTTCTGCGGATTTTTATTAGAATGCATCAATGATGCTAATCATTCAGTTTCAAAACAGCCATAAATGCTGATTGTGGCACTTCTACTCTACCAATCTGCTTCATTTTCTTTTTACCTTCTTTCTGTTTCTCAAGAAGCTTTCTCTTTCTTGAAATATCACCACCGTAACATTTCGCAGTAACATCTTTTCTTAAAGCTTTAATGGTTTCTCTTGCAATAACTTTCGCTCCCAAAGCCGCCTGAACTGCAATATCAAACTGCTGTCTTGGAATCAGTTCACGAAGTTTTTCGCACATTCTTTTACCAATGTAAAATGCATTAGAATCATGAATCAATGAAGATAATGCATCTACCATATCTCCATTAATCAAGATATCCATTTTCACCAATTTAGAAGCACGCATTCCGATTGGCGAATAATCGAATGAAGCATATCCTTTAGAAATAGATTTCAAACGATCATAAAAATCAAAAACAACTTCAGCCAATGGCATATTGAACGTTAATTCTACTCTATCTGCTGTCAAATAACTTTGATTAACAATTTCACCTCTTTTCTCAATACAAAGCGTCATTACAGCACCTACGAAATCAGATTTAGTAATAATTGAAGCTTTAATATAAGGCTCTTCTACTCTATCTAAAAGATTGGGGTCAATCATTTCAGAAGGGTTGTTGATAAGAATCGCCGTTTCAGGATCTTTTTTAGAATATCCATGGTACGAAACGTTGGGAACCGTTGTGATAACGTTCATATTAAATTCTCTCTCCAAACGTTCCTGCACGATTTCCATGTGAAGCATTCCTAAGAATCCGCAACGGAAACCAAAACCAAGAGCTGCAGAACTTTCCGGTTCGAAAACCAAAGAAGCATCATTTAATCTTAATTTTTCCAGTGAGAATCTTAATTCTTCGAAATCTTCAGATTCGATAGGATAAATTCCGGCAAAAACCATTGGTTTTACTTCCTCAAATCCGTCAATTGCAGCTGCTGCAGGATTTACAAAAGAAGTAATCGTATCTCCTACTTTTACTTCACGGGCATCTTTAATTCCAGAAATAAGGTAACCTACGTCACCACATTCAATCGTTTTCTTTGGAACCTGTTTCAATTTCAAAGTTCCAACCTCATCAGCACCATATTCTTTTCCTGTAGCGAAAAATTTGATTTTTTCGTTTTTGGAAATACTTCCGTTTACGATTTTAAAATACGCTTCAATTCCTCGGAAAGGATTATAAACTGAATCAAAAATCAAAGCCTGAAGCGGTGCTTTTGGATCTCCAACTGGTGGCGGAACTCTTTTTACAATTTCCTCCAATAATTCGTGAACTCCTTCTCCTGTTTTACCAGAAACACGAAGAACATCTTCATATTTACAACCCAAAAGCCCCATAATTTCGTCGGTAACTTCTTCGGGATTTGCAGACGGAAGGTCAATTTTATTTAGAATCGGAATAATTTCCAGATCATTTTCCAAAGCCAGATACAGATTCGAAATCGTTTGTGCCTGAATACTTTGTGCTGCATCAACAATTAAAAGTGCCCCTTCACAAGCGGCAATAGAACGGGAAACTTCGTAAGAAAAATCTACGTGTCCCGGTGTATCGATCAGGTTTAAAATATATTTTTCTCCATCAAGTTCATAATCCATCTGGATTGCGTGAGATTTTATCGTGATCCCACGTTCTTTTTCCAAATCCATATCATCAAGCGTCTGAGATTGTAATTCTCTCTGAGTCACTGTGTTTGTGTACTCCAAAAGACGGTCTGCCAAAGTAGATTTACCGTGGTCAATATGGGCGATTATGCAAAAATTTCGTATGTTTTTCATTTAAGAACTATGTAATTTGCAAAGATAAAAAAATGCAGGAGAATTTCGTTTTTAATTTTTCTTAACGAATTCTGGAGAAATTCTGTACTTCAATAAAAAAGAGAGACAAATCGCCTCTCTATCTTTATTTAGATTTGCCAAAATCTTCAGGCAAAATATAATTTCCTGTCAAAGGATCAAGCGAGACATAAGTTCCTGGCATTCCTCTTCGTTTTTGAGCTGCTTTCGAATCAATAGCTGCAATTGCAACATTTGCAACTAAACTTCCTACCAAACCTCCAATTCCACCGCCTACCATTATAAACGGAGAATTAGATTCTGGAAACAGTTCTTCTTTTTTAACTTCAATGAAAAGTCCTTGATCATCTCTGAAAATTTCAACATAACCAACCGGAATTACTTTAAACGGAACACCATTATGAACAAATGCATAGAAGTTACTAATATACTTTTTATCTTCACCCTTTACTGCTCTTGTCACAACACCTTTTTTATTGGTTTCAATTGTAAAACCAGGTTCGGGGTTGTGCGTGAAAAAACTGTAAGAATCTTTATAAACTCCTTCTTTCAAAGAATCTGATTTTAAAACATCAAGCTTATCAATTAAAATGGAATTATAATTTGCAAGTTCACTTTCTGAAATACCAAATTCCCAAGTTCTTTTATTGTACGAATCTTTCAACAAATCTGCCAATGACAATGTGATCTTTTTCGATAAGCTTTGAGCTAAATATGGCGTGTTCCTTGACGATACTGTTGCAACAGTATCTATTTTGTTTACAAAATAATAGCCGTCATTTTTTTTGATGAACGTACTCGCTTTTAATTCAAGCTTTCCGATAGAATATTTTTCTTTAATGTCTTCAGAAATATTTAAATTTTCTAATAAAAGAACCAACTCTTCACTTCCTTTTACTGTATTGTATTTGTAAAACCAGTTTGAAATATCTTTACTTGCATCGTTTTCAAAAACAATATTCACTTGTTCTTTGTGAAATAGTATACTCCCGATATCTTTGTTTGGTCGCTGATCGATTACTGTGAAAGTTTTAATTGTGTTTTTACTGTCTTTTATAGATTTCGATAAATCAATCACTTCGGTTTTCTGCCCGAAAAATAAGCTTGAAACTAATAGAAAGAAAATTATTTTATTCATACTGATCATTTTTACAAAATTCAATTTCACTTTAAACAAAACATTAGCCAAATTAAATTTACTTCACAAAAATAAGAATTAGCTTACTATTTTATTTGAAATAAATCATTTTTATAAATATTTAATGCTTTTTTAAATCAAACGACCCTTACAATAAATTGCAAGAGTCGTCCAACATTAAAAAAATAAACTATTATGGAGATTGCTTAGGTCTCGAATTGTTCTTTCCATCATGAGATTTCTTTTCGTTCATTTTATCACGCATCATCGCCTCAGAATTGAAAAGCTTCAAGACTTTCTGACAAGGTATTACAGTCTGCATCTTTTCTGCATATTTTTTTCTATTGTCGAATAATTTTTGTCCCATATCAAAACTCTGTTGAAGCTTTACTTTTGCTTCTTCTTCGGTCAATTTTTCAGGATCAAAATTAGAATCGAACTGACTTTTTATTTTTTTCTGGTTATCAAGATATTCGTTGTACATCGCCGTAAATTCTGCTTTATCCTGCGGTGCAACATCCAACATATCAACCACCATATTATTTCTAAACTGGGTAAGAAGTGCTTTTCTTTCATCCGGAGAAAGATTGTTTATTACCTCCTTTCTTTTCTCACGACTCATATTCTTCCAGTCATAATCTTTAATCTGAGCATTAAGCCCAAACCCAGAAATTATAAAAAGTGTAAATAATATTTTTTTCATCTTTCTTTTAATTATACAAGTCTAAATAAACATCCTGACTTGAGTTATTGGCTAACTCTGCAATTTCAGAACTGGTAAGAGACTCTATGTATTCATTCATATGAATTTCGTTCGCTGGCTTTACCGTTTTTTTAGTCTGACTTACAGAATTATTATTAACTGCCTGAGAAACCATAGGCTTTATATTAGCTTGACTTTCAATTCTTTGATCATTATTTTCAACAGAAGTTAAATCTGATGCTAAAGTTTCATAAGCTACCTGACTTTCTTTTTTGGGCGCAGTTCTGTTATCAGCAATATTATTTGCTGAATCTGAATTTATTGCAGAATCTGAATTTAAATTATAAATAAAAGCTGACCCAAAAATAAGAGCTAAAGATGCCGCTGCAGAATATCCCCAATTCAATTTGAAAATCGATGCTTTTTTCTCAACTTTTATCTCGCTCAAAACTTTCCCCTGAATTTTTTCAAACAAATTCTCAGGAATTTTATAAATGTTTTTACGTTCTAATTCTTCTAGATTAAATTCTCTCACTTCGCTCAATACCCTATCCTGAACTGTTTGAAATAAGTTTTCAGGGATTTTGTATATATTTTTGCGTTCTAAGTTCTCCAGATCGAAATCTTTCACTCCACTCAACACTCTTTCCTGAATATTTTCGAAAATATTCTCAGGAACTTTAAAAATGTTTTTGCGTTCTAAATTATCTAGATCAAAATTTTTCATACTTTGTTTTCTCAAAAATTATCTCTCGTAATTTTCTTTGATATATTCTTCTATTTTCTGTTTGGCATAATGATAATTTGTTTTTAAAGTCCCTACAGACATATCTACAATTCGAGATATTTCTTCGTAAGGCAAATCGTCATAATACCGCATCATAAATACTAGTTTCTGCTTTTCGGGCAGACTTTGTATAGCTTTTTGCAGTAAAACCTGTATTTCTTCTGCATCTCCTTCTGTATTATCGGCAACCAGATTCTGCATATAATACTCAGGATCTTCATCGGTCTTCTGCATTCTTTTTAGCTTATTGATCTGCTGCAACGCTTCATTGGTCGCAATTCTGTAAAGCCAGGTATACAGCTGACTATCATTTTTGAATTGATGAAAATTCTGATACGCTTTTATAAATGTTTCCTGCAAAGTATCCTGCGCAAGGTCTGCATCTACAATAATACGTCTAATGTGCCAATATAATCTACTCTGATAAGCATCCATTAACACTCGAAGTCCTTTTTCAAGGGTTCGAGGATCTTGCATCAGCGCAATAATTTCTGCGTCTTTAATCTTCATAAGATGCTTTCATTGTTTTGGATTACAAAAATATCTAAAAGTTAAATTACTTATTCAATTTTTGTGCTATAATTTAGATTCTTATCATTAAAAATCAAAAACATCCTTTATCCAGCTTCCATCACCCAATCAAAATATTTATCTTTGTTAGATGCAAACAATCATTATCGGTTCCGGAAATGTAGCTTATCATTTGGCAAAAGCTTTCGTTCAAAATGGGATTCCTTTAAATCAAATATTTGGCAGAAACGAAACTGAACTTCAGAAAATTTCTTCTGAATTAAATATTCCTTACTCAACAGAAAAATTGGAAGATGCAGATTTATATATCATTTGTGTAAGTGATAATTCTGTGGAAAATGTTTCTAAAATTATATCTAAAAAAGATTGTTTGGTTGCTCATACTTCAGGTTCTCTTCCAAAAGAAATATTGATAGGAGAGTACAGAAAATCAAGCTTTTATCCGTTACAAACTTTTTCAAAATCAAAAGAATTAGATTATAAAAAAATTCCTTTCTTTATTGAAACTGAAAATTCTGAAGATCAGAAAATTTTAACTGACTTAGCTTCTAAGATTTCAGAAAATGTGATGGAAGGCAGTTATGAAAAGAGAAAATATATTCATTTGACCGCAGTTTTTGCCTGCAACTTTGTGAATCACCTTTTTTCAAGAGCTAAAGAAATTTCAGATGCACAGGAAATTCCATTTGATTATTTTTTACCTCTGATTGATGAAACCGTTCAGAAAATTCATGAGATTGAACCAAAATCAGCCCAAACCGGACCAGCTGTAAGAAACGACAAAAGAGTTTTAGAATTACACGAAGAATTATTACAGGATGAAAGTCTTGAAATTTATAAAACCATGAACCATTCTATCAAAAAAATGTATCAATTGCCATAAAGTTTTAACTTTGAGGAAAACCAAAAAAATGAATACAAACATCATTCGTTCCCTCATCATCGGAGCAGCCATCGTTACCACAGCTTTCGTATTAGGTTCAAGTTTTAAAAACAGAAACTTAAAACAGGACACAATATCCGTTACAGGTCTTGGTTCAAAAGATTTTATTTCAGACGAAATAAGTTGGGGTGGAAGTTTCGACGCCAGTGCAATGGATGCAAAAGAAGCTTATAATTTGATTTCGCAAGATAAAGAAAAAGTAAAGGCATTTTTCTACAGCAAAGGTTTCAAAGCGGGTGAATTTGCTTTTGATGGAGTTAATTTTTCTAGATCTTATCGTACCGTTACAACAAAAGAAGCAGATGGATCAGAAAAGTCTGAAGAAATCTTTGATGGTTATAAAGCTAGTCAAAGTGTATTTTTCAAAGCGAAGAAAAATCCGGCTTTGATGAAGAAAATTGAAAGTGTGATTGATAAAACTGCTGAGCTTATCAACAGTGGAGTACAGTTTGAGCCATCTTCGGCACAATATACGTATTCTGACCTTTCATCTTTGAAGCATAGTTTGATAGAAGCGGGATCAAAAGATGCCAAACAAAGAGCTGAAAAAATTGTAAAAAGTGCAGACGGAGATTTAGGAAAATTAAAAGATGCTTCGATGGGAGTTTTCCAGATTACCGCAAAAGGTTCTACCGATGAAGACAGTTATGGAGGAAATTTTGATACTTCAAGCAAGGAAAAATCTGCGAGAATCACGGTAAGACTTACGTATAATCTTGATTAAAATAATTTATTAATAAAACAAAACAAGCGATTAATGAATGCGATTGATTTGAATCTTATCATTCATCAATTATCATTTATCAATCATTAATTAAAATGAGTTATAAAGAGAAATTAAAAGATATAAAAGCATTTGTATTTGATGTAGACGGAGTTTTCACTGATGGAAGCGTTTATTTAATGCCCGGTGGAAATATGAGCCGAGTGATGAATGTTTTGGATGGTTACGCCGTTGTAAAAGCTTTAAAAAATGATTATTTAATCGGAGTAATTACTGGTGGAAATGATGAAATGGTAAGACATCGTATCAGTTATCTCGGAATTCAGGATTATTACGCAAAATCTCATGATAAAATGGTGGATTATGAAGATTTTAAAGCAAAATATAATCTTAAAAATGAAGAAATTCTGACAATGGGAGATGATATTCCTGATTTTCACATGATGCAGAATTCAGCAATTGCAACTTGTCCGGAAAATGCCGTTCCCGAAATAAAAGTAATTGCGGATTATATTTCTCAAATCAAAGGGGGGAGTGGGGCAGTACGTGATGTGATTGAGCAGGTAATGAAAGTTCAGGGGAAATGGCATGATGATAATACGCAATCTGTTTAAAATTTAATGATGAAAATACTTTTAGCATCGCAATCTCCGAGAAGAAAAGAATTGCTTTCGAGTTTAGGTTTTGAATTTGAAGTAGTGAAAATCGACTGCGAAGAAATTTTACCCGCAAATATAAAAATAGGGGAAGCTGCAGCTTATTTGTCTGAATTAAAAGCGAATGCATTCCAAAATCTACAAGAAGGAGAAATTTTATTAACCGCAGATACCGTTGTTGCCAACGAAAATCAGTTTCTTGGAAAACCAAAAGATGAAATTGAAGCCAAAGAAATGCTTCAGTCATTATCCGGAAAAACGCATCAGGTTTATACAGGAATTACCATTAAAACTTTAGATAAAACCATTACAGAAACCGATGTTGCCGATGTAGAATTTGATGAAATTTCTGAAGAAGAAATCGATTTTTATATTAAAAATTACAAACCTTTCGACAAAGCAGGGAGCTACGGAATCCAGGAATGGCTCGGAATGTCGAAAATTAAAAAAATAAATGGAAGCTTCTATACGATTATGGGACTTCCAACACATTTGGTTTATAAAATTTTGAAGGAATTATAATAATTTTCAAAATAAAATTTTATTATTTTTACAAAATCATCAAACTGCTGATAATAAAAAGTAAATTAGCGAGTTATATTGAAATAATGAAAAAGAAAATAGTTTTCCTTTTAGCAGCGATTGTTGTTGTTTCCTGTAGCACGAGAGTGAAAAAACCGGAAGCAAGATCAAAGTTTTTAAAAGGATTTTCAACATATTACAACACACTTTTTAACGCTAAAGATGCATTGAACAGTGAGTTTACCGAAAGAGACAAAGCTCATAAAGATAATTTTTATGCGCCTTATATTCCTATTTTGACTTATGAAGAGCAACCTTTAGGAAGCGACTTAGGTCAGTCTTCAGCTTTTGCAGAAAATTCTATGAAAATGGCAGAAGTAAACAGACCTCAAAATGGAAAGAACGGTCCTGGAATGCCATCAAATGGCCCCGGAATGCCTGGAATTCCCGGTAATAATATGCCTCAAGATCCCAATAATCCTGAAGGAAATAAAGGAGCGACTACTTTAGAAATTGCCGAAGCAAAAGCTTTAAAAGCAATTAACAAATATTCTGTTATCAGAAAAGGAGAGGAGAAGAACAAAACGATTTTTGATGCGTATATTATTTTAGCGCAATCAAGAATTTATCAGGGAAAATCTGTGAAAGCTTTGGATGCCTTAAACTATGTTTTCACTCACATGAAAGAAGACAAAAGGCTTCCTTTAGCTCGTGTTTATGAAGGTTTAGCTTATTCTCAACTTAAAAACTACCATAAATCTGATGAAATTTTTGATAAACTTAAAAGTGAAAAAATCAGTAAAGATCACGAGAAACTTCTGAGTATTTATTATGCTGAATCTCTTTTGGATGCTGGTAAAAAAGAATCTGCTATAAAGGAATTAGACCGCGCTTTTGAATTAAATGGTAACCGAAAACTAAAAAGTAGAATTGCCTTTTTGAGAGGTCAGGTTTTACAGGAAACAGGGAAATCTGATTTGGCAAGAGAAAGCTTTGCAGCTGCCTACAAATATGCAAACGATTTCGAATTTGAAGTAAAATCTCAAATCGAAATTGCCAAAACGTTCAACGGAAAAGGAAATTATGAAGGAGCTAAAGATTATCTTGAAAAAATAAGTAAAAAAGGAACTTACGGATCTAGAAAAAATGAGTTTTACTATGCTTTAGGCTTGATGGCAAACAAAGCTGGAAAGAAAAAAGAAGCTCAGGAATTTTTCAAAAAATCTTTGCTTGAAAAGGTTTCAGATGCACAGGTAAGAGGTTTGGCTTATTATGAGATTGGTAAAGATTATTTAGACAGAAACGATTACATCGGAGCAGGAGCATATTACGATTCAGCATTGGTTGCGATGACGTATGAGCCTTCAAGAATATTGTTGCAGGATCAATCTAACTACATCAAAAAAATCTCTAAAAATTATTATTTAATCAAGAAAAACGACAGTATTCTTTCTTTGGCAAAAATGTCTGATGCTCAAAAAACTGATTATTTTGCAAAGTATATTGAGAAATTAAAAATAAAAGAAGAGAAAGAAGAACTTGAAAGAAGACGTGCAGAAAGAAACAAAGGTTTTGATACCGGAGATTACAATGCGAATTCTTTATTTGCTAATAGTGGAAATTCTTTTGAAGATTTCGGAGTTGCAACAAAAGGTTTCTATTTCGGTAATACAGGTACGGTGAGTAAGGGAACTTCATCATTTAAACAGCTTTGGGGAGATCGTGCTTTGGTTGATAACTGGCGTTATTCTAAAAAAATGGCGACGATAGAAGACATGAAGAACGAAGCTTTAGGAATAACTTCAGCACCGAATCCGAGACGTTTTGAACCTTCATATTACATTGAACAAATTCCTGCAGATTTAGGAAAATTATCTCAGTTGAAAAAAGACAGAGATACCGCTTCTTTAGGACTTGGAATTATGTATCAGAATTATTTTACCAATACATCTTTAGCAACAAAAACGCTCTATAATTTGGTAGATGTAAAACCTGAAGAAAAAGTGATGTTACAGGCTTTGTACGAAATTTTTGCAATGAATTATGAGAAAAATCCGCAGATTGCAGACAGAGCAAAACAGATTTTATTGACCGATTACCCTTATACATCTTATGCAGAATTTGTAAGAAATCCTAAAAATAACACATTTGTAAAGTCTTCAGAAGAAGTCGAAAACGAATATAAAATGGCTTATGCTCTTTATGAGTCTGAAAAATTTACAGAAAGTCAGGGAAGAATTGAACAGATTATTTTGAAGTATCCTAAAGATGCATTAATTCCGAAACTCAATTTATTGAATGCAATTAATGCCGGAAAAACAAGCGGAAAAGAAGTAATGATTTTGCAGCTTGAACAAATCGTTCTGAATTATGCTAAAACTCCTGAAGGAATTAAGGCTAAAGAAATGCTGAATTATTTGAAAAGCGACTTAGCATTCCAGCCAACAGATAATAAAGGAAATACGATGCCTAATAATCCTTTCAACGGACCAGGACAACCGAGTATGCCTCAAACTGATCAAAACAATATTGCTCCGGGTAGTAATAAAGTGAACAATAATAGTCAGATGATGAATAATACTCCGCAAAACAATAATATCCAAAAAAAGCAGTTAAATCAAATGCAAAAGCTGCAGTCTCCAGAAGAAGTGAAGGCGAGTGGTAAATAAATAAAAGCGAAGATTATTCTTCGCTTTTTTGTTTCTTTTTTACTCCATGAAAATCTTTCAGATAAAAAGGCTCGAAGTAAGCAATATCTTCAAAGTCTTCATTCTTTATTTTTTCCAAAGTTTTCTTTACTAAATATTGTGCAGAAGGGTAGATATCATTATTAAATTCTGCATTAGGAAGCTGTACAATTTCTTTTGTCTTGGAAGCGCCGTCACCAACAAAAAGCACTTTTTTGTCTTTAAATTCCTGAAAAGAGTTTTCATCTAAAACTTTTGCTTCAGTAGGATTAACTTCTTCCCCCGAAATTCCGTCGTAAACAGCAGTATAAACCTCCATTCTTCTTGCATCGACCAATGTAATGATAAGATCATAGTTTTGACCTAAAAATGGCTCAATCATGCTTTCCATAGAATTTACGGCAATCAAAGGAATTTTTAAGCCATAACAAAAACCTTTTGCTGAAGCAGCTCCAATTCTCAATCCCGTATAAGAACCGGGACCTTTGCCCAAGCAAACGGCATCAATATCTTTTATTGAAAGTTCTGCACCTTCCAAAGCCCACTCAACAAATGTGTGAAGACTTTCAGATTGTTTATAGTTTTCTGAAACTTCTTCCGCTACACAAAGCAGTTTTTCATCATCTGAAATGGCTACAGAACAGTTTTTTGAGGAAGTTTCAAGATATAATATTTTCATTTAATTAAATTTAAACCGGAAAATAGAGTTAGCCTTTTTTCTACCGCAAAAGTACCAAAAGAAATGATTGAATAAAAGTATTGTAAAAGTTTACAAAATGATTCTAAAGTTTAAGATTCAAGATTTTTTCCAAGTTTTTTAATTTCTTTATCAAAATCAGAAATTATTTTTTGAGTTTTGTTAAAAGTTTCATATTCAGAAACTGCTTTTTTATCAGCTACAATTTTTGCAATTTTTCCTTTTCCATCTAAGATTTTATACTCATTAAAATCTAAAAATCTGTTAACACTTTTTGCTAACGATTCCATTGTAAAGGTATTTTCTCTCTCAATTAAACCTTCAATATAATCAAAATAACCTGTAACAGTTCTTTCTAATTGTTGGATTTCTTTCTCAGATAAATAGTTTTTGGCAACAATCACATCAGATTTTAAAATTCTTCCGTCTGGTGAATGCTTCCAAGTCGTTAAACCCATATTTTCTTCTTTACTGTCAGCTTTCTGATAGATAATTTCTGCAGCAGTTTTACCCGTTATGGCAAAGTGAAATTTATTTTGAACTATTGCATAAAAATTCTTTGTGATGTCTGAATTCCTATCATAATCAATACTACATTCAGCAAAAATATCGGTGATTTGTTGGTAAACTCTCCTTTCACTTGCAATGCATTCTGACCTTGCTTTAATCTTTCATCATCCATCACGAAACCTTTGATGATAAATTCCTTCAAAGTTTGGGTCGCCCAAATTCTGAATTGCGTTGCTTTTGATGAATTTACACGATAACCAACTGAAATTATTGCGTCGAGATTGTAGTATTCAAGGTTTCTGGTAACATTTCTTTCTCCTTCAATTTGAACTGTTCGGAATTCCCGAACAGTTGCATCTCTCTTTAATTCTTCTGTGTTAAAAATATTGGTAAGGTGTTCACTTACGGTCGATTTAGCAACATCGAACAAAGTCGCCATTGCCTTTTGGGTAAGCCAAAGTGTTTCGTTTTGTAAAAAAACATCAACCCTAACTTTTTCATTAGGTGTGTTATAAATTAAAAATTTCTGAATCTCTTCGTTCATTGTGTCGATATTCTATGCTAATTTATTGGTTTATTTCCACACTTTGTCGGCTCCACAATTTCCATACAGATTTGTTTTTAATCCAAATTTCAAGTAATGCTAAATTCATTTCAAAACCTTGATTTTTATACAAACCTGAAACTTTTATTTTTCTTCTGATACTGAAAGTATTTTTAAAGTTTTTAATTTCTGAAATTTCAGCCTGCATGATTTCTTTGTAAACAACTTTTTTAGAAGAGAAATCCTTTTTAAAATCTTCCAAATTCTGAACCCAGCCATTTGAATGACCAAAAGAAACATCCTTTTCAAACAATTCTAAAATTTTAGAATCATTATTCTGCATTAAAGAATCTAATTTTCTGGTTTGAGAAAGCAATTGCTTTTCCTGTTTTGAATAATTCTGAGAATAACCAAAAACACAACAAAAAAGGAACAAAATAGGAAAGAATCTCATTTTCAAATCAAATTATCCTTTTCTGTAAATCGTTCTCGGTTCACTTTGAGCACTTGGATAAATCGTCATATCTGAAACTGTCACATGTTGTGGAGCGTTAATGCAATAAGCAATCGCATCGGCAATATCTTCAGCCTTCAAAGCTTCATAACCTGCATAAACTGTCGCTGCTCTTTCCTGATCTCCTTTAAATCTGATTAAAGAAAAATCTGTTTCCACCGCTCCTGGTTGAATATTCGTCACTCGAATTCCAAATTCTGTCAATTCAATTCTCATTCCTTCGGAGATTACATCAACTGCCTTTTTTGTAGCACAATACACAACTCCATTTGCGTAAGTTTGTCTTGCAGCAACCGAACTGATATTAATAATTTGACCTGAATTTCTTTCTTTCATCATTGGAATTAAAGTCTTAGAAACATATAAAAGACCTTTTACATTTCCATCGATCATAGAATCCCAATCATTTGTACTTCCTGCTGAAAGTGGCTCTAAACCGTGTGCATTTCCGGCATTGTTAATGAGAACATCTACGTTTTTCCATTCTTCAGGAAGAGATGAAATAGCTTTCTCAACTTCTTCTAAATTTCTTACATCAAATTTTAAACTAAAAACATCGGTTAGTGCAGATAATTCTATTTTTACAGCTTCCAAAACTTCAGTTCTTCTTCCACAGATGATGATTCTGTTTCCCTGTTTTGCCAAAAGTTCTGCTGTTGATTTTCCTATTCCGGAAGTGGCTCCCGTGATGAGTATTGTTTTCATAATTTTAACTTTTGCCATTAGCGTTTAGCTTCAGGCTTTCTATTTAATTAAAAGCAAATCGCTAATTGCCAAAAGCAAGAAGTTAATTTGCATCGAATGCTTCAAAAGCATTTGGAATATGTTCAATTTCTAAGTTTCCTTTTTTGTCGGGAAGAACGGATATAATATCAAACCTTACTTCCTGATTTTTATTAAACTCTTCCATAAAATGATTGGCGGCCAAAACAATTGCTTTTATCTTACCTTTTGTGACTGCTTCTTGAGGAAGAATGAAAAAATCAGTTGAGCGAGCTTTAACTTCCACCACAATAATCAAATTATCTTTTTCAGCAATAATATCAACTTCATTTTTCTTGAAACGAAAATTTCTCACAAGAATTTTATACTCATTTTTAAGTAAATATTCTGCCGCAAGATTTTCTGCTTCTTTTCCTAATTCGTTGTGATCTGCCATTATTGAGTGGGAGTGTTCTAGGGTTGGAATGTATGAGAGTTTTGTTTCTTCATTTTACTTTCTGAACTGATACGCCCACCAAATTAAAACAATCTGCAACGGAAGTCTTAAAACTGTCAACCAAAAATATTTGTGGTGAATCTGATAAAACTTTTTTGCCATCTCAATATTTGCCGGAAAAACAGCAATGAATAAAACTATGCAAAGATAAGCTCCTAATTTTTGAGTTTCCGGAAATAGAAGAAGAGTGCCACACAAAATTTCTACAATTCCGCTTATGTAAACCATCTGCAAATGCAGAGGAATGTAATCGGGCATTATTTTCATGAAAAACTGAGGTTTCACAAAATGTAAAATTCCAGCTAAAATCAGTAAAAACGAAAGTAAAAATTTTGAATAAAACATATTATTTAAAATTTACTGAAACTGTTTTGTCTATTTTTAATGAGACTTCACCACCAATAATTAACGGTTGATTATCTTTAATGTGACCATTCGGAAAACCAAAAACTGTGGGAAATTTATATTTTGAAATTCTATCTGAAATCAGTTTATAAGCAAATTCATCGAAGCTTTCTTCGTATTGTTTATTCTCTTTTTCATCGCCCATATTGGTCATTCCACCGATAATTAATCCAGAAATCTTCTTGAAAACTCCGGCAAGTTCCAAACTCATAATCATTCGATCCAGAGCATAGAAGTTTTCACCTATATCTTCGATGAATAAAATTTTATCTTTAAAATCACAGGAATATCTCGTTCCCAGAAGAGCATAAATCAAGGCTAAATTCCCTCCGACCAATTCTCCTTCAATATTTCCTTGCTTGTTAAATTGATTCGATTTTAAGCCGTATTTTGGCTTTTTACCTTTTAAAATATCAAAAAGTAAATCATAACTTTCTTCAGTTACCCCAAAACTTGAAGTTTTGATGGTCTGCCCGTGAATGGAAGCAAAACCTTTTTTCAACAAATAACTTTGAATAACTGTATTGTCAGAATATCCAATATACCATTTCGGGTTTTTTGTAAATTCTTTTAAATTTAAACTTTCAATTAAATGTTGACATCCATAACCACCTCTTGAAGCCCAGATTGCAGAAATTTCGGGATCATTTAAAGCCCAATTCATATCTTTCAATCTTTGTTCTTCGGTTCCTGCATAATTGTAGCCGTTGGAAAATTTGGTATAAAGATTATCGCCTAAAACAGGTTCATATCCTTTAGATTTAATCATTTCAATACCTTTTTCTAACTGAGTCGGCTCTACAGAACCTGCAGGAGAAATAATAGCTATTTTGTCGCCTTTTTTAAGTGGTTTCGGAAATATTTTCATTAATCAATTGTTGTTTTTATTTGTAAAGTTTGCAGGGATTTTTTTAATATTGGATATTTCTAACTGATATTTATTTTTCCTTTTTGTATTTCAATTCTTTTTTTTCGGCTTCTTCCAGACGTTTATCAAATTGATTAAACATTTTGAAACTTTGAAGGAATATAAAGAAACTGAAAATAATCAAAACAACTCCAACTCCTTTTCTAATATTGTTTGCCAATTTTTGTGTGAGTCTGTCATGAAACTGTTTTGCAAGGAAAATTTTAGCAAAATCTATCAAAAGATAGGTTGTAATAACGATTGCTAGATATAAAATAAGTGTTTCTGTATCCGGATATTGATTTCTCACCCCAATTACTGTCACTAACCAAAAAAGAATTACTCCTACATTCAAAAGATTTAATAAAAAACCATTGAGAAATGTTTTAAAGTAATTCTGACTGATTATTTTCTCTTCTCCGGGCATGTGCATTTTGGTTTTCGTAACCATCATGATAATTCCGTAGGTGAGAATAAGAATTGAGGTAATTCTGTAAAATCCTGGATGTTTGTCGATTAAATCAACAATATCTGCACTTGCATAATAAGCCGCAATAATGCACAACAAATCTGCCGTAATAACACCAAAGTCTAATGCCAAAGCATGTTTTGGACCTCTTGTAAAGCTGGTTTCGATTAACAGAAAAAAAATAGGCCCGATAAAAACGAGACTCAGCATAAAGCCTAAACCTATGGCAGAAAATATGAGTTCAAACATTAAAAATTTGTTTCAAACCCAAATTTAAAGATTATATTTTTATTGGAGTTTTAAATAAAGAATTTATTGGGTTTATACATTGAATTTATTTCTAAACTTCTCGTTGATTTTGCAGATTAAACAGATTTCTATCATTAAAAAATCTGCGTACTTAGCTTTATCTGCGTGAAATTAACCACTATTAAAAAAATTAGGATTTCAAAAACAAAAAAAGACCGCAAAACTGCAGTCTTTAAATTATTGTATTAAGTTTTAAAAATTCAAATAATTATCAGGGCAATTTTTATTATAAACAAATTTAAAATCTTTTCTCACTTTTAATCCAAAAATACCTCTTTCAAAAGTGTAAATGATTTCATTATTACCCCACATTTTTTTGTAATCAATAAAAAAACTTCTTGTCATATAAGAATATTTATAGGCATCTCCACTTAAATAAATATAGGTGGTTTTGCCTTTTTGATGACTATTTCTTCCACCAACTTCAGCAATCATGTTCTTAAAACAATATGTTTCTTTTTGGGGATTCATTCCCGTAAAATAATTTATCATAAAAAAAACATTAACTAAAAATGGAAAAATGACTCCAAAAAAGTACTTCTTATCTTCATTTTTAATCTTAATAATTTTTTTATTAATAAATCTGTTAATAATCACACAAAGTAAACCGATAATTGCAACAAACCAATAAAAGTTGAGAACTGTTTTAAAGACTATTGTGACCAGTAAAACTATGTTTAAAATACTAAAAATGATTGATTTGTCAACTTTCGTCATTATTCAACAATCTTAAAATCAAGTTGTTTTGCAATCAAATTTGCTTTTATAACTTTTATTTGAAGCTCGTCACCCAATTGGTATCTGTTTCCTGTTCGGGAACCATAAACGGCATGAGTCGTTTTGTCGTAGGTATAAGAATCATCCATCAAATCTCTCAATTTAATTAAACCTTCAGCTCCATTTTCAGGAATCTGAACCCAAAAACCAAATTCTGCGACTCCGGAAATTACGCCTGTGAACGTTTCTCCCAAATGTTTTTCCATGAATTTTACCTGCATGAATTTAATTGAATCTCTCTCAGCATCGGCTGCCAAACGTTCTCTGGCGCTGCAATGTTTAGATTTTTCTTCTAACTCATTTCTGTCGGGAGATTTTCCTCCATCCAAATAATGCTGCAACAATCTGTGAGCAAGCAAATCGGGATAACGACGAATAGGAGAGGTAAAATGCGAATAATAATCGAATCCTAAACCGTAGTGACCAATCGGTTCGGTAGAATAAACCGCTTTGCTCATGCTACGCATCGCCAAAGTCTCTATCATATTTTCTTCTCCTTTTCCTTTAACGTCTTTCAACAAAGTATTTAACGATTCTGCTACTTTTTTGGTGTTTGCCAAATCTATTTTGTATCCGAAAGTGGAAACAAAATCTCTTAAAGCTTCCAATTTTGCAGGATCCGGATCGTCATGAATTCTGTAAATAAAGGTATTTCCGTTTGGTCTTCCATTTTTCAGCGAAACAAATTCTGATACTTTTTTATTTGCCAACAACATAAATTCTTCAATCAAATGATTCGAATCTTTGCTGATTTTAAAGTAAACTCCAATCGGCTGATTATTTTCATCTAAATTGAACCGAACTTCACTTCTGTCAAATGTAATTGCACCGTTTCTGATACGTTCACCACGCATGATTTTGGCTAATCCGTCCAAAACATTAATTTCTTCCTGCAAATCGCCTTCTTTGGTCTCAATTCTTTCCTGAGCTTCTTCATACGTGAATCTTCT
This sequence comes from Chryseobacterium formosum, assembly GCF_026460885.1. Taxonomy (GTDB): domain Bacteria; phylum Bacteroidota; class Bacteroidia; order Flavobacteriales; family Weeksellaceae; genus Chryseobacterium; species Chryseobacterium formosus. The sequence continues at coordinate 371,771 of NZ_JAOVZW010000001.1, read as the reverse complement.
GTCGGAATGAATGACCGTTCTACCAAACCATTCTTTCTGAATTTCAGCTTTGTCATTCAATTCAAAAACTGCTGAGAAAGTATATTTATCTTCATTCGGACGAAGTGAGCAAACATCATTACTCAAAACTTCAGGAAGCATCGGTACAACTCTGTCTACAAGGTAAACTGAAGTTGCTCTTTCATACGCTTCATCATCCAAAATAGTTCCCGGAACTACATAATGAGAAACGTCTGCAATGTGAACTCCAACTTCCCAATTTCCGTTTTCAAGTTTTCTCATCGATAAAGCATCATCGAAATCTTTGGCATCTTTCGGGTCAATTGTAAATGTTAAAACATCACGCATATCCCAACGTTTTGCCGCTTCTTCATCTGTAATTCTACGGTCGATTTTATCAGCATCTCTTTCCACTTCTTCAGGGAATTCGTATGGTAAGCCGTATTCTGCAAGAATAGAATGGATCTCAGTTTCATGATCTCCCGGATTACCTAAAACCTGTAGAATTTCTCCTTCAGGATTTTTGTCTCCGGCTTTCCATTCTGTCATTTTTACAACGACTTTATTACCGTTTTCAGCTCCGTTTATTTTTCCTTTTGGAATAAAAATATCTGTGTTGATTGTTTTTTTATCACAAACTACAAAACCAAATTCTTTATGAGGAACCAATTGGAAAGTTCCCACAAATTCTGATCTTTTTCTTTCCAGAACTTCCAAAACGGAACCTTCCAATTTCTTACCTTTAAAATTGTAAGTAACAATCAGAACTTTATCGCCCTGTAAAGCGTCTTTCACGTTTTTTGAGTGAACAAAAATATCTTCTTTTAAATTCTCTACAGTAACGTAAGCATTTCCGCTTTGGTTGAAATCAATAGTTCCCGTTAAAGTACCTTCAATATTAAGATTAATACTGAATTTGCCTTTTTCGGTTTCTTTAATTCTTTGGTTTGCCAACAATTTGTGCAAAGCCTGAATTACCATTTCTCTTTGACGAGGATTTTTGTGATCAATTCCGTCAGAGATCTGTTTGTAATTGTATAATTTGGTTTGATTTTGATTCATAAATTTCATGATCAATCTTCCGATTTCCATTAATTTATGATCGTTTTTCTGACTTATATATTTTTTCTTTTTTGCCATTTTTTAATTTAATTGTATAAAGGTATTTCCTTTAGCTTGTAATAGAAAATATTTTCTTTCTAAATCTGAATTTTCATTTACCTTGACAAAAATTTCATCATTTCCTTGAAAGAAAATATATATCTGAAAGCTTTTGTAAGGGTCAATTTGTTTATTATCTAATTCTTTAAAATTATTTTTTGCATTATAAAAAGTTATTCCTTCACTTTTTTTAGAATAAATCTTTTTAAATGATTGTATTTTTTTATTTACATCTTCATTTTCGCTGTATGGAAAAACGATCTTTGAAGGAAATTTATTCACAAATTTTGTAAAATTTCTCTCATTCCAAAACAATTCTGAAGCCAAATTTACTCTTAGATTTGTTGGAGAGTAATCTGTTCTATCCTGTCCACAACCCGCCATTTGTGAAAAACTTGCGATTTCTAAGGTAATCATTTTTGATTTAAATCCTTTTAAATCAATTTTATTAAAAATAAAATCTGCAAGCTTATCGTAATCGAAATTTTTTGTTTTTTCTAAAAATTTCTTTCTTATTTCATCCAATTCTTCTTTCGAATAACTGTGAGATGGATAAAAGTTTTTCTTAGGACAACCCTCTTCAGCGGGTATTCCCGGAATTGTAGGACACGCATCATCTTTATCTAAAATTCCATCTCCATCTGTATCCGGCCAAGGGCAGCCATTATTTTCCGGAGGTCCTGCAACTGTAGGACAGGCATCATCTTTATCTATCACTCCATCTGCATCAAAATCCGGCCAAGGACAACCATCATTTTCTGCGGATCCTACTTCTTTCGGACAATGATCTAAATAAAATAAAACACCGTCTCCATCTTCATCCGAAAGACATATTTTTTTGCTAAACTCTTTTTTGCATTTTTTGAAAGCTTCTTTGTCAATAATTTCTTGCCCATTCGCAAAGAAAATTATCAGGAAAAAGAAGAAAGTGAAATAGGTTTTCATCAATATTAATTTTTACTTATGTACTAAGAACTAATTCTTTTTTCATTTCATTTTATTGTATGTGTGAGATTAAACCTTACAATTTCTTGATAGTTTTTTAATCTTTTAGTTCATTCCATTTCCCCTTACTGTATTCCAATTTTTTAGTTAGGCCGTATAAACCTCCAGAATGAGGAGTATAAGTAATCTCTAAAATGTAAGGGCTCAAAAACCTTATATCTATTCCAATTGTGACTGAATTAGGTTTAACCTTTTTTCGTCCTTTAGGAAAAATATACGATGTATTTCCAGAATAATTCATTTTCAAGTAATTGTGTAATTCTTCTGATAAAATTGCACTATAACTATTGTCATACTCTTTAAATAAATATTTGACGGATATAACAACATTATTTTTTTGGGAAAACATTTCTAATGCTTTATTATTCCAAAATTTAGTAACTAAAAAATTATACTCATCTGTATTTCTGCTACTTGTACAAGTCGGAACGTAATTTCTAGAATAATATAGACATGAAGGGCCATAGTCTAAAAATTTTATATAGACCTGATCTACTTTTATATTTTTATTTTTCTCTGTAAAATATTTTAATAAATTGCTACTTAGTTTATTATAAAGATTTTCAATTTTTAAATTATCTTCTCTAAACTTTTCAAACTTTAGTTTCTCTTCTTCATAAAATTGGGTACAATCCAGTTTTTGAATCGGACAACCATGATTTTCTACCGCTCCTGAAACTGTTGGACATGCGTCTTCCATATCCCAAATACCATCTCCATCAGTATCCGGCCAAGGACAGCCGTTATTTTCCGAAGGTCCTGCAATTGAAGGACATGCATCATCTTTATCTAAAACTTCATCACCATCTGAATCTGGCAAAGGACAACCATGATTTTCTACAACTCCTGATTCTTTTGGACATTGGTCTAAATAAAATAAAACACTATCTCCATCTTCATCCGAAAGACAAATCTTTTTGCTGAACTCTTTTTTGCATTTTTTGAAACCTTCTTTGTCGATAATTTCCTGTGAACTCGCACAGAAAATAACAAATAACGAAAAGAAGGTTAAATAGATTTTCATTGACTCTTGTTTATGATTTTATATAAAAAATTCAAATCTTTACTGTAAAACTCGTCCGTACTTTGTTTAGATTCTTTGTCATAGTTGGTTATTTTATATTTCCCATCATTTTCTGGCTGAAAATATCCTTTTTTATCTTTAAATATAAATTTTTTCGATGTAAGATTATACACAAAAAAGTATTGATCAGGATGTTTGTAACAGTTTGCAAATAAGAAATTATCTTTAATGCTCATTGTTTTTTGCATGCAATTTTTTAAATATTTATCATACAAATCTTTGTCAAAATGCATGACTTCACTTCCTTCTCTGTTGTAAAAAGTAATCTCTATACTATCTGATTTAGGCGATATACTTCTCCATTCCTTTACTAGAAAAACTTCATTTTTTTTGTTTTTATTTTCAATTTGATCAAGAATGTGATAACCTTCGTTAATAAGATTAAAAGATGTAGAACCTTTTTTACTGGGTTTTATATGTATTTTTCCATCAAAACTGATAATGCCGGGTTGAGTATATTTCTTTTCTGTTTGATCTTTATCTAAAAAATACTTAAAAAGTACAGGTATTTCTTTATCTTTTATCTCCTGAAAAGAAATAATTGGAAATGAAAAATTTGCCTGAGTATTTCCTTTTAAAACACTCATATTTTCATTGTATTTAATAATTTCAAATTCTTTTAAAGCCGCAATAATATTTTCATTTCTTTCTCTAAAATTCAGATTTTTATCTATTTCTGTCGTATAAAATTCTCTTTCCTTAGCAAAAATTTTATTATCGTTGAAAATATATGATTTAAATCTCGGTTCAATTTTTCTATTGCTTTTTAGATCAATAAATCCTGTTAAACCATTTGGAGAAGTATAAACTACTATTTTGTTTCCCTGAATTTCTAAAAATTGTAAATGTTTATATTCAAAAGGCAATTCATATTCACTAATATCGTTTTTATTAAACTTTAATACAACATCTTTGTACGTATTAATTTTTTTGTCATTATAGTATGTGAAATACTGGTCATCAACAATGCTTACAATTGCGAAACGTATATTATTTAATTCATAAATTCCGCGATTGTAAGATATTTTTTCAGGGTATTTTTTTTCTCCGTTTTTAGAGTAAATCCCAAACGTTTCATGATCGATATTTGGATTGTATTTATAGGCATACCAAAAGTTATCCGATCTGTAATCTGCTATTTGGTAATTTCTTGAATTTGGTAAAATATTATTAATTTCCCTGTAATTAACAGGTATAATATTTTTCCCGTTTCTTCCATAAACGCCGTACAATGTATCTTTTCTTACGAGAAAATATTTAGTATCAAAAATAGAGATATCATCAAACTCAATTCTGGTTTTAAGATTACCTAAACTATCTTTCAGACCATATTTTTCATTTCTTTCAATAAAAAATTTAGTTTTTATCGCTTCATTTATGCTGTCTCTCAAATAATGGTCAACCTGTCCAAAACTCAGCAAAAACATTAAAATAAAAATTGAAGAAAGATATTTTTTCATCATAATAAAATTAATTTCTTTCTTTTAAAAATATCCACTTTCCATCTTTGTATTGATATAAAATATCCAGTCGATTAAGCTCTTTTTCTTCGTTTGCAACAATAATCTTAACTCTATAAATAATAGAATTTTCTTCTGAAACAGGAAATATATTCATATCCAATTGATGATAATTTTCAGACATCATTTTATCTTTTTGAAGATGAACTTCTAAATTTTCAGTAGATTTTTGATAGAATGAATAATAAAATTCTTTTTTCTTATTATTTAAATCCCAATAAATCCCTTTTAGTAAAGGTTTAATATTGTGTTTTTTAAGATAGTTATTTTCATCATTCATATTTTGCTCAAAAGAAGAAAATGGCGATCCAATCAAAGGAATGATTACTTTATTATCAAAGAATTTTTGAATTTTCAGATAATTATTTTTCTTCCAGACTTTCTCAAAAACTTCATTTTGAATATGCTTTTCGTAATGTTTACATTCATAATAAGAATCGTTTCCACAAATAGAAATAACCGTTTTATAATCAGGATTAAAAACTAATATTTTCCGCTCATCAGACTTTAATTTCTGCAATTCTTTTAACTTTAAAATTTCATCAAAAAGTTTTTCAAAATTTAATTTCTTAAGTTCTTTGGATTGCTTTTCATAAATAGTTTTTTCTTGATCATAAATTTTCTGACAAACTATTTTTTTTCGTCCTAAGACTACTATGACATCCTCAATTTTATCAATCCTCATAGAATCATTTTCCTGTGCTTGAATGCACAAAAAACTTAATAACGATAAAAAAGAAAATACAAATTTCATTTAAAGCTTAATTCTTTAATCAAAAAACATCAATTCCATCTAAAGTTTTCACAATGGAAGTTTCAGTTAAATTTAAAACAAAAAAGTGGAGAAGGAGAGATAAACTTTCAGTTGGAACTTTGAAAGTTTTATGGAATCAACAGCTTGGTAATTACCATTTGACAATGCAAATATATAAAATAAAAAATAAATAAGGCTTGTAATTTGATTTACAAGCCTTTATCAATTTAGCAAAATGCAATTTTATCAACTCTGGTTTGGTGTCTTCCACCTTCAAAATCTGTAGAAAGAAACTTATTTGCAATTTCTATCGTTACTTCTTTTGCAATAAATCTTGCCGGAATAGAAATCATATTTGCATCATTATGCTGTCTCGCCAATTCTGCAATTTCCGGCATCCAACACAATGCACATCTTATTTTCTGATGTTTGTTTGCTGTTATTTGTACGCCGTTTCCGCTTCCGCAAATTAAAATTCCCAATTCATTTTCTCCATTTTCTACTGAAGTTGCAGCTGGATGTACAAAATCCGGATAATCTACGGAATCTGTAGAAAAAGTTCCAAAATCCTGAACTTCAAAGTTTTCTTCCAAATGTTTCTTTAAAATTTCCTTATACTCAAAACCGGCGTGGTCTCCTGCAATAGCAATTTTTCTTTTCATTTTTACTTTTAAATTTATTTTACTTGATATCTAATGTGATTAAATCTTTCGGCAAAGTTACGTTAAATCCGAATTTAATCTTCTTAGTTTCATTAGGTTTTATCTCGAAATTCCAAGTCAAAAACCCTGAACTCTTATCGTAATTAGCATTATCAGGATTTATAGCTTCAATTTTAATATTTTCGGCAGTAGAAACCGGAATTTGATCTTTCATTTCCAAAACAATCGCTGCACTTTTATTATTCTTAACTGTAATTTCATAGGAATAACTTTCAAATTTTCCGTTTTCACCTAAATCTTTAGTTTCCTTATTTACCAGTTCTCTTTTGGTTAGAACATTTGGGTCACTTCCAAGGCTGATCAACATTTCACTTGTTAACTGATTAGTATCAATATTTACAGTTCCAATTTGTAAATCTTCCATAAAAATATCGGCATCTCCAGGTAAAAAATTATACTTAGAATAATCTTTTATTGAAGCTAAAAGGAAGGTTTTATTATCCAATTTTGGAGTAGAAATATATTTATAAGTCGTGGTTACTTCAAAATCATTCAGATCTTCAGTAACTTCTACATCTGAAGGAAGAATAACGTTTTTATCCAAAGAAATTTCTGTTTTCATCGTTCTTTGAGCTATTTTATTTGATTCTCCCAATAAAACGACTTCTTCAATGTTTTTTTCTCTTGGATTTGACTTTACTTTTGGCTTTTGATATACCAAATTAGAAACATATTGATCACGCTCCGTTCTCAAAAACCATCGTTGTAAATCATAAGGTCTTTCTTCAGCACTGAAACTTCCGTTAATCAGTTTAATCGGAATATTTTTAAATTCTAAACCTGTATTTTGTTGAATTTTAGCTTTATAGGAAATTTTTAAAGGAGATTTAATTCCATTTGATTTAATAATATAAAAAGGTCGCCAATTTGCTTCCTGAATATATTGATTAACTTCAAAATTCACGGTTTGTTTTTTATCACTATTAACCTGAAGAACGATAATATTATTATTTTTTGTTTCATCATTTCTTGTGGAAGAATATCTTTTCCCTTCTAATGCTGAAATTTTTGCCTGATTCACAGCAATTTTTGCCTGTAAAGTCTGCTCTTCAAGGTATAAATTCTTTAAAGTTGCTTTATTGAACTCAATCATTTTTATAATTTCAGTAGACGAAGGATTCCCCAATGCCTGATTTTTCTGAATTATTCCAATAGAATTTCTTGTCAATAGCAACTCTTGATCGAAATCTTTGTTGATTTTTCTATAAACTTCAATACTGTCATTCAACAGTTCTGTTTTTTTATTCTTTCCTAATTTATCAGCATACAGAGTGGGATTATTGCTGTAAGATTCATATTTAATAAGAGTAATCTTTTTGTCTGGTTTAAAAGAAGAAATTTCAATTCCTCGGTTTCTTCCAAATTCATTGACAATAATAAAATTTTTCCCAGGAACGACCTCTGCAGAGAATGATTGTTTCAGCATTCCACCATTTGAATAGATTTTTGCTTCTCTAATTTTGGAATTCGTTGTAGTATAGTTTTCCTGTCCGAAGCAGTTAGAAATAACCAATACAAAAGCCAATACATTGATTTTCACCATATTTAAAATTTTAAAATTTTGATTTTCCGCAAATTTTAATAATTGTTAATTAAATTCTAACAAATTGTTAAAAGCATTGTGAATAAGTGTGGAAAACTTTGTTAAAAATAATGTTTTTTTTAATCCGAAAATTGATTAATGAAAGTTGCTTCCAAATTTTCAGACAGAAATTTTCAAAAACTTTCATCACACAATTCTTTAGTTTTTCCATAAATAGGTTATTAAGAATTGTAATCGTGGAAAAGTTATCCATATTTGTTGGTAAGTGTCCGAAAAATCAGATTTCCAGCATTTTATTTTGTTAATTAAATATGAATTATAAATAAATTGAGTGTTATGAAGTTTTAACTTTAAAGTTATCCCCGAAACTCACAACACTTAACAACAGTATTCATTCTTTCCTTTTAAAAAAAAGAAGATAGTGTTGATTGATGAGTGTTGCTTTGTTTAGAAAATTTTGAAAACTTTTGAAAGATTCGATTTTTTGCGAGACTTTAAAATCTTACATTTGTGAAACAAAATCAAAAAGAATTTAAGAAATCGACCTGCCTCTCCAGTTTCTGTGAACTGTACATGCAAGTTGATTTTCTATGACTGTAGAAATTAATATAAGTGCATATGAAAACAATCAATGATTTCAATTTTAAGGATAAAAAAGCTCTTGTAAGAGTAGATTTTAATGTTCCGCAAGACGACCAGCTGAAAGTTACAGACAACACAAGAATTGTTGCTGTAAAACCTACAGTTGATAAAATTCTTAAAGATGGAGGTTCTGTAATTTTAATGGCTCACTTAGGAAGACCAAAAGGAGAGGTTAAGGATGAATTTTCTTTAAAACATATTGTGGAAGAGGTTTCTAACGTACTAGGAAAAGAAGTAAAATTTGTAAATGAGTGTGTTGGTGAAAAAGCTGAGCAAGCTGCTTCTGAATTAAAAGCCGGAGAAATTCTTTTATTGGAAAATTTACGTTTTCATAGCGAAGAAGAGAAAGGTGATAAAGCTTTTGCTGAACAACTTTCTAAATTAGCTGATGCTTATGTGAATGATGCTTTTGGTACAGCTCACAGAGCACATGCTTCTACGGCTGTAATTGCTAAATTTTTCGAATCAACTAAATCTTTCGGTTTACTGATGGCTAAAGAACTTCAGGCAATCGATAAAGTTTTAAAAAACGGTGAAAAGCCTGTTACAGCGATACTTGGAGGTTCTAAAGTTTCAACTAAAATTACCATTATAGAAAATATTTTGCCAGCAATCGACAACTTAATCATTGGTGGTGGAATGGCATTTACTTTTATTAAAGCTTTAGGTGGAAAAATTGGAACTTCACTGGTTGAAGAAGATAAATTACCTCTTGCTCTTGAGATTTTAGGAAAAGCAAAAGAACATAATGTAAAAGTTTATCTTCCTTCAGATACTATTATTGCTGAAAGTTTCAATAATGATGCTGAAAGAAAAGAAGTAAGTATCTATGAAATTCCTGAAGGTTGGATGGGATTGGATGCTGGTGTAAAATCCAGAGACCAGTTTAATGATGTTTTACTTAATTCAAGAACTATTCTTTGGAATGGTCCAATCGGAGTTTTTGAAATGTCAAATTTTTCGGCTGGAACTATTGCTTTAGGTGACAGTATTGCTGAAGCAACAAAATTGGGAGCTTTCTCATTAGTTGGAGGAGGAGATAGTGTAGCTTTTGTTAAGCAATTCGGTTATGGTGAAAAAGTAAGTTATGTTTCTACCGGTGGTGGAGCAATGCTTGAAAGTCTGGAAGGTTTAGAACTTCCTGGAGTTGCTGCAATCAATAATTAAGAAATTTTTATTTTTTATAAATTTTAAGTCTGTTGGAATTTCCGACAGACTTTTTTATTTTTCTTTAAAATCAATTAAATTTTTATTTTTCATGAAAAATGTTGGAAAATTGACTTTCAGAAATATGCTTAAAATCCATAAATAGATTTTTCTAAAGTATTTATATATAAATTTAAAATAAAGCTTAAAATAGATGGTTTTTGTTAGAATTTACTTTTTAAAACTCAAAATTTACAATTTTTTTCTATTTTTATCTTGTTCTAAAACTAAACAGTGAATTTTTTCTTTTAAAACTTTCAAATTTAGTTTATTTATTTTCAATTTAAAGAATGATAAAAATTTAGCCTTTAAATTAATAATGTAAATTTTCAGAAGACACTATAAATTTTTAAGATCTCCTTATTTAATAATCAATGAAATATTTTATATGAAATAGTAATAGGGTAGGAGAGAAGTAAAACTTTCAGATTCTTAACAATAAAATAATTTAAATTGATAGTTCTAAAAACAAAAACTCAATAAAGATTCCTGAGTTTTTAAAATTTTATGATGTAAATGATAAAAATTAACCTTTAGAAATAGATCAAAAATCGATTTTCTACTTTTTTTCGATAATGTATATCAAACTTGAAAATTCGTTAGAAAAAAGGGCTTTTATGTTAGAAATCGTTCCGTAGACTGTTGCTTTTAGCCAAAAAAGAGGAGATTTCTTGTATTTTTCGCTCAACATCGAGATATAATACGAATCTAAAACCAAAGGTTTAATTTTTCTCATTTTCCAATTTGGCTTCTTTGAAATAAGATTTTCCATTCCTTTTTTAGAAAAATGATAAATGTGTCTTGGTACATCGTAAGCTGCCCAATACTCTTTATAATGTTTTGCATCGTAAGAAGTAGGGTTGGGAACAGCGATAATTAATAAGCCTTTTTCTTTTAACTTCTTATTGAAAATTTCAAGCATTTCATCTTTATTTTCCACGTGCTCAAATACATGCCAAAGTGTAATTGCATCCAAACTGTGATCTTCAATTATATTGATATTATCTAAAATTGTTGCTTTTAAAATCTTATTTTGAGCAGCATTTCTTGCATCAGAATTGGGCTCAAATCCGAAAACTTCAAAATCATTTTCTATATATTTTACAAATTCTCCTGCACCGCAACCATAGTCTAAAACTTTTGAACCCTTATTAATTCGATCTAAAAGTATTGTTTTTTTGTACTGTAAATTAAAAGACTGAAGAAATTTATATAGTTTTTCTTTTAAACTTCCTGAATCTTGATGATGAGAAATATAATCTTCACTTTCATAATATTTTGAAATATTAGATGGAATAGGGGAGGTTTTAAAAACACCTTTTGTATCTGTTTCTTTTATTTCAAATATTTCCTGTGAGAGAAAATGATCTTTAATTTTCATTTGAATTATTCTTTTAAATAATAAAATTAAGATATTTAGAGGCTTTAATAAGCTCAGAAATACCTTAAAATTTGCTTTTATTTTATCTATGTTTCACGTGAAACATTTTGTACTTAACGTCCTAAATAGACCAGTAAAACATTTATATCAGCAGGAGAAACACCACTAATTCTTCCAGCTTGAGCAACTGTTTTTGGTCTGACATTGTTCATTTTTTGCTTAGCTTCTGAAGATAAACTTGATATTTTTAAATAATCAAAATCCTCAGGAATTTTCACATTTTCCAGACGGTTGAGCTTTGCGACATTCTCTTTTTCCTTTTCAATGTAACCTTTATATTTGATATTTACTTCAGCCTGTTCACGAACTTCATCAGTGAATTGAGAAGTGAATTCTCTGATTGTATCAATTTCGTCAAGCTTTTCTAATGTAATATTTGGTCTTGTAAGGAATTGTGAAGCTCTGTAAGCTTGATCTACAGGATTACTTTCCATACTTTCTAAGATAGGATTAATTATTCCCGGCTTTAAAGAAGTTTCTCGTAAAAATGCCTCAAGTTCCTGACTTTTAGCTATTTTTTCTTCAACTCTTCTCAATCTTTCTTCTTTTGCTAAGCCTAATTCAAAAGCTTTCTCAGTTAATCTGATATCAGCATTATCCTGTCTTAAAAGCAATCTATATTCAGCTCTTGAAGTAAACATTCTATAAGGTTCTTCTGTACCTTTTGTTATTAAATCGTCTACTAAAACACCGATGTACGCTTCATCTCTGTTTAAGATAAATTCATCCTTTTCATGTACTTTATTGTGAGCATTTATACCAGCAATTAAGCCTTGTCCTGCCGCTTCTTCATAACCTGTCGTACCATTTATTTGTCCAGCAAAGTATAAATTATCAACTAATTTTGTTTCTAAAGTATGCTTTAATTGGGTAGGAGGGAAGTAGTCGTATTCAATAGCATAGCCAGGTCTGAATACTTTTACGTTTTCAAATCCAGGGATATGTTTCATAGCTTTGATCTGAACATCCTCAGGTAAAGAAGAACTGAATCCGTTTACATATATTTCAACAGTTTTCCAACCTTCAGGCTCTACGAATAACTGATGTCTGTTTCTCTCTGCAAATCGGTTGATTTTATCTTCAATAGATGGACAGTATCTTGGTCCTAAACTTTGAATTGTACCATTGAACATTGGACTTCTATCAAATCCTTCACGTAAAATATCGTGTACAGTTTCGTTTGTATAGACAATGTGACAACTTAATTGCTTAGTTAATTTAGGACTATCTAAATAGCTGAATTTTTGAGGGTTTTCATCTCCTTTTTGTTCTTCCATTTTAGAATAATCAAGGCTTCTTCCATCCACTCTAGGTGGAGTACCCGTCTTCATTCTTCCAGATTCAAACCCAAAAGAAACCAATTGTTCAGTGATTCCAAAAGCTCTTGGTTCGCCCATTCTTCCACCACCTAATTGTTTATCTCCGACATGGATTAAACCGTTTAAGAAAGTACCATTTGTAAGAACAACAGATTTAGATCTGATTTCAATTCCTAAAGAAGTTATTACACCAACAGCTTTATTATTCTCAATAATTAAGCTCTTAACCATATCTTGGAAAAAGTCTAGATTTGGGGTGTTTTCTAATGCATAACGCCATTCTTCTGCGAAGAGCATTCTGTCATTTTGTGTTCTTGGTGACCACATTGCAGGACCTTTTGAAAGGTTTAGCATCTTGAATTGTATCGCAGATTTATCTGCAATAATCCCTGAATATCCTCCCATCGCATCAATTTCTCTTACGATTTGTCCTTTTGCGATTCCTCCCATCGCAGGATTGCAGCTCATCTGTCCGATGGTCTGCATGTTCATTGTAACAAGCAACGTCTTTGAACCTAAATTCGCTGCTGCAGCTGCTGCTTCACATCCTGCGTGACCGGCACCAACTACGATTACATCATATATTTCTGAAATCATATTTTATTGCTTATTTTAAGCCTTAAATTTTAATTTTTATATAAATGTTTCACGTGAAACATTCTTTTAAATTACAAGCTAAATAGGCTTGTGTGTGGGGTTTTTAGCCCCGATTGTAGCATTTGTTTGAGATCATTTTCTTTGATAAAAGATAATAGCGAGTGCGGAAGCGGGATTAAGCTCTTAAATAAATTAAGAAAATTAAAAGATTGTGAAATTTAGATATTATATAATTTCTTAATCACTTAATTTTTCAATTTCTTAATTGTATTTCGCTAAATAAAAATCTTCTTTGCTTCGCATTAATTGCTCTTCCTCTTCGGTTTTATCTTTATATCCGGAAAGGTGAAGAACGCCATGAGCTAAAACTCTTCTCAGTTCTTCTTCGTAATCTTTCGATAGAGTAGAAGCGTTGTCTGAGATGCGCTGCAAAGATACGAAAATCTCACCGTTTATGGTTTTGCCTTTTACATAGTCGAAAGTGATGATGTCTGTGTAGTAATCGTGCTGAAGATAATCTTGATTTACTTTCAGTAAATATTCGTCATCACAGAAGATATAATTGATTTCACCTAATTTTTTTCCTTCTGAAAGAATGATTTCTTCCAGCCATTTTGTGTAATCTGTATTGACAGATTCGGATATGTTTTCGTAAAAGAATTGTATCATGATTTTAAAACCAGTGTCCTAATATAACACTGAATATACCTTTTTGATTGTTTTTGAGAGAGTGACTGAAATTCAGTTTTATTTGCCCGAAAGGAGATTTGTATCCTAAAGTTGCTCCTACAGAACTGTAATTAACTTTTACAGCGTCTTCAAAACTTATATCATCTGAAAGATTAGCAAAAGTGAAGTTACCGCTAAGAAATAAGTTCTTATAAAATTTATACTGCAAATCGTTTGAAATCATCACAACGTTATTCGTATTGAGCTGTGCAAAATAAAAACCTGAAAAGTTTTTGAAATTGATGATATTTTGTTCGAAAATTCCTCCTAATCTGTATTGATAATATTGAGGAAGGTCGTCGCCAATTGTAAGCCCACCATAAAGATTCAGATGATAACTCAATTGTTTTGTGATTGGAACATTTACTCTTACATCTGCTTTAACTTGAATTAAACGTTTTTCGACATCAGATTTAAGTAAATCAATTACTTTTCCTTCGGCATTAAGATAAATTCCTTTTGTTGGAAAATCTCTGTCATCCTGAGTATCTGTTTTTACAAAAACATAAGGATTTAAAAAGCGATTATATCTTTTGTTTGTACCATTCATATCAGCTTCGAAATAATCATGACTAAGCCCTGTTCCGATTGCAAATTTATCTCTCCAAACAGATTGTATGTAAACTTCATTTCGAAGCCATTCCCATTTATCTACATTGATGTTGTTGTCTCCTTTTAAATCAAAACTCATCCCTGAGGAATAAATTCCAAACCCTGGAATATATCCGTTATCAACAAAATAATTTAAATAATATCTAGGTTTATCTCCTATAACTACATCTAAGGAAAGATTTGAATTTTTAAATAATAGACGCTTCGCAGAATAATTTAATAAAAGTCCGGTTTTAAAAATCTCATCATAATGTAAACCAATTTTAAGGAAATGTCTGGCTTCATCTTCGGTTACATATAATTTGAGATAATTGAAATTGTTTTCTGTTACAATATCATAATTGATAAAACGATAATTATTAGTTGCAACCAATTTGTCTAAACCTTTATTAATACTTCCATAAGTTTGCATAGATGGAAGACGAAGCCCCATTTTACCAAGAACGTAGTTTTTACCGTAGATTTTCCCTCCATCTATCGAAATACTATCAATCTTATAAACATTGGAATAAATTGGATTTACGGGCTGTCTAAGACGGTCAAATTCACGTTTTGGAAGTTGATCTAAAACTGCTGAATATTTTAAACCTTCAACATAACCGCTGTCAAGAATTTTTTTCTTGTCGTCATAGCTTGTTGCGGTCATTCCTATTAGATTTGGCTTGATATTGATATCAGTATACTTATATTGTCTTCTCGTATCTTTTTGAATTCCGAAATCAATCACTTGGTTTAAAATCGAAATAATATTATTTAAATCTTCTCTTTTTGAAAGATCTTGATTTAAATCTACACCAATTACGATATCAATTCCTTTTTCTTTCAATGGTTTTGAAGGATAATTTACCGTCATTGCTCCGTCAATATAAATACTGTCACCAATTTTCACTGGATCCATTAATGAAGGAAATGCTGAGCTTGCCATAATTGATTGTACTAAATCTCCCTTTTCAAAAATTTCCATATTTCCACTTTCAAGATTCGTGGCAACACATAGAAATGGAATAGGGAGTTTAGAAAAATCATTCACGTTGGAAACGTTTTTAAATAATTCTTTCAACAGATAGACATTTTTCTGTCCTGAACTAATGGAAGAGGGGAGTGTAATTTTTCCGTTTTTTAATGGAATGGAGAATAAATATTTATCTACTGATTTATTAAAAAATGAACTTTCTTTTCTTGATTTAGGATCTCGGATTAATGAATAAAAATCTGTATCCATCACAATCTTTTCAATTTCTTTTCCAGAATATCCTGATGCATACAATCCACCGACGATTGCACCCATACTTGTTCCTGAAATGTAATCGACTTTTACACCTAAAGAATCTAAAACTTTTAGAACTCCTACATGAGAAAATCCTTTTGCTCCGCCACCTGCAAGTGAAAGTCCTATTCTTGGATTTTTTGGAATGACCAAGTTTTTCTTTACTTGAGATTGAATCAAAAGTAATTGAAATGCAAATAAAAGAATCAGGAGTTTTCTCATAGTTAATCTTTTACATAAATCCGTTTTACACGAGGTGAAATGGAGGTTAATACTTCATAAGTGATGGTTTTACAGTATTCTGCAAATTCTTTTAAACTTGGTTTTGCATTAAAAACGGTAACGGTATCACCTTCTTTTACATTCGGAATATGGTCAACATTGATCATCATCATATCCATGCAAATGCTTCCTACAATGGGAGCTAAGTGTTTATTAACGCCAACATTTCCGATTTGATTTCCAATTAATCTCGGAATTCCGTCTGCATATCCAACGGGAATTGTGGCTATTTTTGTATTATGATCAGCTTTAAATCTTCTGCTGTAACCAACAGATTCTCCGTTTTCTACTAAAGAAATTTGTGATATTACGGTTTTAAAACTTACAACAGATTGTAATTGTTTTTGTATTTCACTATTTGGTGACTCTCCCAACATTCCGATGCCAATTCTCACCATATCATATTGATGATTGGTGTAGCTTGTAATTCCTGATGAATTTAAGATATGTCGGATAGGAGTGTATTTCAATTTTTTAATCAAATAGCTTGAATTTTTTTCAAATGTTTCCAGCTGATTTAATGTAAACTCTTTCTCCTCTGGTATATCTGAAGACGAAAGATGACTGAAAATACTTTGAACTTTTACATTCATTTTGTCTAAAGTTTCGCTCAGCTCATTTAACTCGAAACCTTTAAAACCAAGACGATGCATTCCTGTCTCAAGCTTTATGTGGATAGGATATTTTTTATCAAAACCCGATTTTTGAACCGCTGCGTAAAACAATTCTAGAACACGGAAGCTGTAGATTTCAGGTTCTAAATTGTATTCAATCACTGTGTCATAGCTGTGTTGCTCAGGATTCATTACAACGATAGGTACCGTAATTCCTTTCTTTCTAAGCTCAACACCTTCATCTGCGAAAGCAACTCCAAGATAATCAATGTGATGGTGCTGCAAAAATTCTGAAATTTCATAACTTCCTAATCCATAAGCGTTTGCTTTTACCATTGCCATCATTTTTGTGGCTGGTTTAAGTAAGGATTTATGATAATTAATATTATGCAGAAGTGCATTTAAATTAATTTCTAAAACTGTATCATGTTTTCTAAGCTCAAGTAAATCTTTTACTTTTTCAATCTCAAATT
Organism: Chryseobacterium formosum; assembly: GCF_026460885.1. Taxonomy (GTDB): domain Bacteria; phylum Bacteroidota; class Bacteroidia; order Flavobacteriales; family Weeksellaceae; genus Chryseobacterium; species Chryseobacterium formosus. The sequence goes on along the minus strand of NZ_JAOVZW010000001.1, from coordinate 354,800 downwards.
TTCTTGCACCTTTCAGTAAAATGATTTGATTTTCTAGTTCTGTAAGATGTTTACTGTCAATTAATTCATGAGTATTAATGAAAGTATATGTTTTAGATTTAAATAAATCACTGAAATTTGATATTTCGTTGCCGATTAAGAAAACAGAATCAAATTTTTGTTCGTTTACCAAATCTGAAACTTCTTCGTATAATTCTTTAGAATTAAAATTGACATCAAAAATATCAGTTAAAACCAAAGATTTTTTAGATTTATTGTATTCATTTAAAAACTGAAGTGCGGTTTTCAATGAATCTAAATCAAGATTAAAGGAATCATTAATGATGATATTGTTTTTTATTCCTTCAATAGCTTCAAGTCGCATTTCAACGGCCTTTAAAGTATTGATTTTTTCAACAATCTTTTGATTTTCGATTCCTAGCTCCTTTAGAACTGTTACAAGAGCCAAAGCATTGGTTAACGTGGCTTCGTCTCTTTGATGAACAGGGAAAGAAATTTCTTCGTCAAAATATTTTACAATAAGATTTTCTTCTTTTGAATTTAAATTTTTAAAGTAAACCTGATTATTTTCTTTAAAACCGTAAGTGATTAATTTTTTACTTGAATATAGATTATTTATTTTATTTAAAACCAATTGATTGTCTCCATTAAAAATAATCACTTCAGAACCTTTAAAAAGTTTGATTTTTTCATCAATCAATTCTTCTTCCGATTTGAAATTAGCAAGATGAGCAGTTCCAATATGCGTTAGTAAACCAATTTGAGGGCTAAAAATCCTTTCAAGTTTCTGCATCTCATCAGGTTTCGAAATTCCTACTTCAAAAATTCCAAGTTTGTGAGAATCATTAATCTGAAGGAGAGAAAGTGGAAGACCAATCTGAGAATTGAAGCTTTTCGGACTTTTTACGGTCGGAAATTCATTCCAAAGGCATTGGTAAAGCCATTCTTTCAAAATCGTTTTACCGTTGCTTCCGGTAATTCCAATAGATTTTAAAAGTGAATTTTCGAAATGAAATTTGGCTAATTTTTGAAGAAATTCCACAGAATTTTCAACAATAATCCAATTGACATTTTCAAACTGAGGAAAGTGGTGTTCTGAAATAATCACGTTGATTCCTCTGTCAATCGCAGATTCAATAAACTTTTCTCCGGAATTTTTATTCGTGTTGATGGCTATGAAAGCAGTATTTTTCGTAGAATAAATAATTCTACTGTCAAAAGCTATGTTTTTTATAACTAAATTTTTATCACCAATGACTTTTGCGTTGGCAATCTCTGCAATTTGTTTGATGGTATAATTCATTGGTGCCCTTTCTGCTTATTTTTTTGGTGTTATTGGTTAATCGCAAAGGCGCAATTTTTAATTTAAGTAAGTTATTTATTTAAAAGCACTTCGGCAGGCTAAGTGTGATAAAAAAATTAAAAAATAAATTTGATTTCAAAGAATTAATTTGCCTTAACCTTATTTCTTATTTAAAACTTCTTCCACAAAAATCCTTCTGCTCACAGCATCATAAGCTTCTGTTTCTCCCAATTCTACAAGGTCTTTTCCGGAAGACGTTCTCATGGAATAATTGGCTAAATTTCCTGTTCTTCTGCAAATGGCGTGAACTTTCGTCACATATTCTGCTGTTGCCATCAAATTCGGCATTGGTCCGAAAGGTCGTCCAAGAAAATCCATATCCAAACCTGCAATTACTACTCGAATTCCGCTGTTTGCCAATTGATTGGCTATTTCTACAATGCTTTCGTCAAAAAACTGAGCTTCATCAATTCCTACTACATCACAATTTGATCCCAATAAAATAATTTCATTAGGATTTTCTACAGCAGTGCTGCGGATTTTATTTTTATTATGTGAAACAACATCTTCTTCAGAATATCTTGTATCTGTTTTAGGTTTAAAAATTTCCACATTCTGCCCCGCCATTTCTGCTCTTCGTAATCGTCGGATCAACTCTTCGGTTTTTCCGGAAAACATTGAGCCACAAATAACTTCCATCCAACCGCTCTGTTTGGAATGATTAATTGTATTTTCTAAAAACATTTGTTAAATTAGCCGTAATATTTTAACATCAAAAGTAAGCAATTTTAATAAGAATCTACGATGCAGAACATTCAAGATTTACAGGATAAGATTTTTTTTGAATCTAAGAATATCATTGATATTTTAGGCAAAACAAACAACGTTGACGAACTGATTTCTAAGCACGATCTGCTGAATGATCTTGCCGAAAAAATTGCTTTTTTGAAATTGTTGAATAAAAATCTGGAACATTACAGCCAAGAAAATTCAAATTTTTCTAATTATCAGAGAACTGAAGTTTTAATTTCAGATCATTTGGTAACAGAAGAAGAGGCAATTTTCAACAATGAACTCAAAGAAATTGGTTCCGAATCTTTTGAAGAAACTGAAAATAATATTTTGGTAGAAGAGGAGGAAGCTATTTTTAATAATCAACTGAATGAAATTATCGAAAGCGATTTCCATGAAAATGTTGTTCAGTTAGCAGAAGAAAATCAACCTGAAGCGAACGAAAATTTTGTCTCAGATGAAATTTCAGATCATTTGGAATTGGAAGAAGAAGCTGTTTTTAATAACCAATTGAATGAAATTGATGAAGAACCGGAAAATACCGATCAAGTTTTAAGTTTTGTAGATGAAGACCGAATTCTTGAAGATTCTGAGCCTGAAAGTGATGATGATTTTATTGAAGAAAGTTTCAACAATGAAGTTACAGAAGAAGAGGTAGTTTTTAATGATCAATTAAATGAAATTACTGAAGAGGAAATTCAGAAATCGGATTCCGCAGAAACAGAAACTCATGTTATTGCTGATATTTTTGCAACGGAACAAAATGAAGATGAAATTTTGATTGAAGAAACAGAAAGTGAATATCAATCAAATGATTTTAATCATAATCAGGAAGAAATTATCACTGAAAATTCTAATGTTGAAGCGATTTTAACTGAAATTAAAAAAGATTCTGAAGTTGAAGAAATTAAAGCTGAAGAAATCGAAGTAAAATCTGAAGATTCAGACAGAAGGAAAATTGTTGATATTGATAAACCATCAGAAGTAAATCAGGAAAATCTAAAATCTGACGAAAGTTTCGAAAATATTGAGGCTTATCGTCAGGAAAAGAAAATAAAACTGGCCAATATCAGAGGTTTAAAAAATATTCAGACCTTGTTTGATGATGATCCTTTGGAAAGAGAAACTCCGCATGAAAAAGTCGAAATTCCAGTTGTAAAAGAAGACACCGGAAGTTTGATTAAAACCAATATTCCGATAAACTTTATGGAAGCTGAAAAGCAAAGACCAGAATTCAGACTTGATCTGAACGATAGAATTGCTTTCACAAAAGTACTTTTCGGCGGAAGTCAGACAGACTTAAATGATGCCGTTTCTGAGCTAAACAGATGCAGAAATATTAACGAAGCCAAAGAATATCTGAGCGAGCTTTATTACGATAAAAAATGGGATAAAGTGGATGAATATGCGCAAAGACTTTGGTTATTGGTAGAAAATAAATATATTTAATTTTGAGTGGAATTCTATATTTCGTTCCCACACCGGTCGGGAACTTAGAAGACATGACTTTCAGAGCCATAAAAGTGCTGAAAGAAGTCGATTATATTTTGTGTGAAGACACACGAACTTCGGGAGTACTTTTGAAACATTACGAAATTTCAAAACCTTTAAAATCTTATCATTTACATAACGAGCACACTGCAACGGAGAAAGTGATTTCTGATCTTCAAGCCGGACAAAATATTGCAATTATTACAGATGCAGGAACTCCGGGAATTTCAGATCCGGGTTATTTATTGGCAAAAGCTGGTTCAGACAATAATATAGAAATGATTTGTCTTCCGGGAGCAACAGCTTTGATTCCTGCTTTGGTAGTTTCAGGTTTGCCAAATAATGAATTCTTGTTTGCAGGATTTTTACCTCCCAAAAAAGGCAGACAAACAAAATTGAAGCAGCTTGCAGAAGAGAAAAAGACTATTGTTTTTTACGAAAGTCCGCATAAAATCAACACTACTTTAGAGCAAATAAAAGAATTTTTTGGGGATGAAACGAAAGCGAGTTTAAGCAGAGAAATTTCAAAAAAATTCGAAGAAACAAAAAGAGGAACAATTGATGAACTGATTGAGTTTTCTAAAAGTAAAACTTTGAAAGGAGAGATTGTGCTGATCGTAAATAATTCACTAAAATAAAAGAAAATAAGCTGTTGATTTATCACAGACAGCAAATTATAATATCTTTGCAAACTGATAATTTACACCACTAAATTATTTAAGTTTAAAATAAATAATCATTATATGAAACTATTAGAAGGAAAAGTAGCGCTAATAACCGGAGCTACAAGAGGAATCGGGAAGGGTATTGCCGAAATTTTTGCTCAACAGGGAGCGAAAGTGGCATTTACTTATGCCGGATCTGTGGAAAAAGCGAAAGAATTAGAAACTGCTTTAAGTTCTGTAACTCAAATTAAAGGTTATCAGTCTGATGCTTCAGATTACGATGCAGCTCAAAAATTGGTAGATGATGTAATGGCTGAGTTTGGTAAAATTGATATTTTGGTAAACAATGCTGGAATTACAAAAGATAATCTTTTGATGAGAATGTCAAAAGACGATTGGGATACAATTATCAAGGTTAATTTAGATTCAGTATTCAACCTTACGAAAGCGGTAATTAAGCCGATGATGAAAGCGAAATCGGGTTCTATCATCAATATGACTTCTGTAGTTGGTGTAAAAGGAAATGCCGGACAAGCAAATTATGCTGCTTCTAAAGCTGGAGTTATCGGATTTACCAAGTCTATTGCTCTGGAATTAGGTTCTAGAAATATCCGTTGTAATGCAATTGCTCCAGGATTTATTGAAACTGAAATGACAGCTGCTTTAGACGAAAAAACAGTTCAGGGATGGAGAGATGGTATTCCTTTGAAAAGAGGAGGACAGCCTGAAGATGTGGCAAATGCTTGTGTTTTCTTTGGTAGCGAAATGTCTTCTTATATTTCCGGTCAGGTTTTAAACGTTGACGGAGGAATGTTGACTTAAGAAAATTTAAAATTTAAATACAATCCCTTTCATAAACTTTATGAAAGGGATTTTTTATTCTGAATCAATGTAGTTTCTCAACCAAATCTGAAGATCTTTTTCAGGAGAAAGATTGATTTTTTTTCTGAAATTATAACGGTTATTTTCAATTGTTTTTGAGGCTTTAAAAGTGTAATCTGCAATTTCTTTTGTTGAAAATCCTAAATAAACATACGCTGCAAAAGTCAGTTCGCTTGGTTTTAAATTTTCATTTAATTGTAACATTTTAGACTGAAATTTAGGATATACTTCATGAAATCGTGTGTAAAATGACGGATTATTATCTTTTGCCAATTGTATTACTTCATCAAAAGCTTCGTTGATCTGTTGTTTCAGTTTGTGGGTTTCCTGTTCTCGGATTTCTTTTTCTTTAATTAAATTTTCTGTGATTTTAATTGTTTCCTGATTCTTTGATTTAGATTTTTTAAGAAGATAAATAATAATTGCCGTGATAATTACGAGCAAAGAAATAATAATTAAAGTGGTTTGTTTTGTTTTTTTAGCTTCAAGATTGTATTTTATTTTTTCCTCTTTCATTGCTTCATTCAGCACAAAATCTCTTTCTTTTTTCATCTGATCATTAAGTTCCTTATTGGTTTTAAGATACAAATCAGAGTAATGTTTAGCTTCTGTTGCAATTCCCTGAGAGATTTTTAGCTCAGCAATTTTTTTATACAATTCGCTCAAAATATCCGGAAAATGATTTTGATCGAAACTCTTTAAAGCGAAATCATAGAATTTTTGAGCTTCAGAATAATTTTTCTGTGAAGCATTTAGATTTCCCAGACCAATTAATGCTTCAATTTTGCAAGGATGTTCTTTATCTTTAAAATGATTTAACGAGTTATTGTAGTAATGTTGCGCTGAATCAATTTTATTTTGATTTAAATGATAGTTTCCAAAACCTAAACACGAACAGCCTTTTTGAATATAAGCATCTTGCAAATCGATTGTTTTTAGGATATTTTTTTTTTTGCAGAAAATAATACATCGAATCCGGCTTGTTTATATTCTCATAAATGTAGCTTAAATGGGAATAAACAGAACTTTGTGTAAGTGAATCGGTTGATGTCTTATTATTTTTTGTTTCGAGAATTTTGAGGGCTTTTCTGTAATTTTCAAAAGATAAACTGTAAAGCTCAAGAAGTAAATAATTTCCACCTAATAATGATGAAATGTTCGCTGAATGTGTTTTATCTTTTTCTAAATATGGAGTGTATTTCTGTGCTTTTTTAGCGTAATCAATACTTTGCTTAAACTTTGCGTGATCGTAATAATATTGTGCTAAATAATAATTTGCATAAGAAAGCCCTTTCTCATTTTTCAAATTATTTGATAACGTTAAAAGTTTTTGAGACGCTTCTAAAACCTGATCAGATTTTCCAGATAACTGAATAGCATTGATTTGTTTTACCAAAAAATCAACTTCAGATTGATTTTGATTTTTGTTTTGACCATATAAAAAGTTGCTCAAAAGAATGAGAACAAAAAAATATCTATAAGAATGGAGGTAACCCATTTAAATAATTTGGTGTTTTGTAAGTCGCAAAGTTAAATCAAATAAATATTAAATATAAGAAAAGTAATATTTAGCGCATTTTATACGCTTTTTTCACTTTAAATTTCGAACAATTTTTGTACCAATGCAAACCTGCTCATTTTAATGAGTTTAAAATAAATTATTTAAGATTTAGTTTAAATTATTTCCAATAACTCCATGCAGAACCATCATAAACAGCCAAAGATTTACTGTTTGTATCATAGCACATCATTCCTGGGTAAGGATTTTTCACATTAGTATGCGGATTGGAAACTTTTGGTAAAATTACCGCTTTATTTGTACTTTCTAAAACTAGCGCTCCTTTGGCATTACTTGTAGAACTTCCGATAATTACACCTTGAGAATTGCTTGATTCTGAAGAAACATTTGCTGTAATTTGAGTAGAACTTCCGGCATTACTAAGGTCTTTCCATACAGAATTTTCGTAGAATTTTACTTTGCTGTCAGATTTATCAAATAAAAAAGTTCCGTTGTTATTTGAAGGAGTAGAAGCTAAAGCATTAGTTGTATTATTTACACTTGGTAAAATAATTCCGTTTGTATTTGAGCTTGAATCTTCAAAGTCTAAAATTGTGCTGTTTCCGTTAACAGATTGCTTTCCTATCCCTACTTGTCCAAATGTAAAATTTGAAATAAGCAGAATAGGAATGAAATAAAATGTTTTTTTCATCTCTTCAGTTTCAGTTTTTAAGCTAAGATCATTAAATTATTTCGTCTCATTCCCTACCTGTTTTGATTTCTAGGAAAAAATTCAACAGATTGTTATTTTAGAAATTGATGAAGAATTCTAAATCTTACGAATGCAAAATTAAGATTTTTAAATGATTAGAAAAAATCATCTTGTGATGACTTTTAAAAATTGTAAAAAAAAATTCAGCAGAAATAAAAAATCTCCGGAGATTTCAAACCAATAGCTTAAAATCTCCGAAGATTAATCTTTTTTTCCATCATTCGTATTTTCATTCGAACAGCACAAATAGATGAAAAAAATAAAAAATGGACAAAATAAGTGCCCCTCATTTTGCCCTCTATTTACTTAAATCCTTTATTTAAAAGGCTTTATCAATATTTAGAAATTATTAATTTAAAATAAATCAGATAATAGTTAATCATTAAAAACCTGATTTTCCTGCTCCTGAACTCTTATAAAAGTTGTTCTTTTTGACAATTCTTTCAACGTTGAAGCACCAACATAAGTACAAGTAGAACGAACTCCACCCAGAATATCTTTCACCGTTTCTGATACCGAACCTTTGTAAGAAACTTTAACTGTTTTTCCTTCCGAAGCTCGATATTCTGCAACACCTCCCGAATGTTTATCCATTGCAGTTTTAGAACTCATCCCATAAAAAAGCTTGAATTTTTTGCCGTTTTCTTCCACCATTTCGCCACCACTTTCATCATGACCGGCAAACATTCCACCCAACATCACAAAATCGGCGCCGCCACCAAAAGCTTTGGCGACATCTCCCGGAACTTTGCAACCACCGTCTGCAATAATATGACCTTTTAAACCATGAGCAGCATCAGAACATTCAATAATTGCGGAAAGTTGCGGATAACCAACTCCGGTTTTCACTCTCGTTGTACAAACTGAACCAGGGCCAATTCCAACTTTGATAATATCAGCACCAACTAAAAGCAGCTCTTCAACCATTTCTCCCGTAACTACATTTCCAGCAATAATAATTTTATCAGGAAAATTGGCTCTTGCGTTCTTCACAAATTGCACGAAATGTTCAGAATAACCATTGGCAACATCAATGCAGAGAAACTCAATTTTTGGATGCTTTTCTAAGATAATTTTAATTTTTTCTTCATCCGATTTTCCTGTTCCTGTGCTTAAAGCGATGTATTGATGAATTTCTTCGGGCTGATTATTTAAAAAATTGCTCCATTCTTCTGGAGTATAATGTTTGTGAACAGCCGTAATAATCTTGTCTTTTGCTAGTTCAACCGCCATTTCGAAAGTTCCGACTGTATCCATATTGGCTGCAATAATCGGAGTTCCATTCCATTTTTTTTTGGTGTGTCTGAAAGTAAATTCTCTTTCAAGATTTACTTCTGAGCGGGATTTCAAAGTAGAACGTTTTGGTCTGAACATCACATCTTTGAATCCCAATTTTATATCATATTCTATTCGCATAATTTGGAAAATTATTTTAATTAAAATTAGGGAAAAGAATAATAGAAAAGAGTAAAAGAAATGATTTTAAAGTTTATTTATGATAAATATTAAAAATAAAAGTCCTACAGATTCCGCAGATTTTCACGGATAATAGAGAATAAAAAATGCCACGAATGCACAAATTAATTTTATCTCAAAAAAGATTAACACCCATTTTAGTTATAAAAATTCGTGTATTAGTGGCAAAACAATCTGCTGAAAAATACAATCCATCAAAATCATTGTCTCAACATCAAATGAAATATCCTATTTTTGATTTTATGGATTTTCCTGTTACTTTTCAAATTTTCGGTAAAGAAGTTTTGCTTCATCCTATTACAGAATCTTTAGGGATTTTCGTAGGAATGCGTTATTACACATTTTTAAAAAGAAAGGATAAAGAGAAATTTAGCAGTACTAATTCCTTATTGGTTATTATTGCAGCAACTTTTGGTGCATTAATAGGATCTCATACAATTGGTTCATTAGAAAGACCAGATGATTTGATAAAAACGCAGAATTTGTGGATGTATATTTGGCTAAATAATACAATTGTAGGAGGTTTAGCAGGTGGTTTGATTGGCGTTGAAATCATGAAAAAAATTATTGGAAAAAAAGAGAGTACGGGTGATCGTATGGTTTATCCTTTGATTTTAGCAATGTTTATTGGCAGAATCGGATGCTTTTTTACGGGCGTATATGAAGAAACCTATGGATTACCTACTAATACCATTTTCGGAATGTATTTGGGAGATCAATATCTCAGACATCCGGTTGCCCTTTATGAAATGTTTTTTTTGGCAGTTTTATTTATTTTTCTAAAAAAGTTTCAGACAAACTATATTTATAAATCTGGTGTCTTATTTCAGTTATTTATGCTGTTTTATTTTACTTTCAGATTTATTATTGATTTTCTAAAGCTAAAATATGATATTGTTTTTGGATTAAGTACAATTCAGATAGTATGTTGTCTGATTATCATTTATTATATTTATCTTTTAAAAAACAACAAATATGAAATTATTAGAAGTTGGTAGCTTTGGGGGAGAACTTGCCGGATTAGGCTTGATTTTCTTGTTTATAGGTCTTGTGGTATTTATTATCTCAATTATTATTGCTGTAGTTTTAGGAATTATGTCGGCTGCTAATCCAGAAAAGAAATACAATTTCAAACCATCTTTGATAGGAATTCTCACGGGAATTTTAGTTTTTATTGCAGGAGGGTGCATTTGTGGATTTAACTTATAAGAGAAATTATGCCAGTAAGAAATTATACTTATTACGATTATACGATCAGTCTTTGTCCGGAATGTCTGAAAAGGGTTGGAGCAAAAATCATTATTGAAGATGAAGCGGTTTTTATGACGAAAAGATGTCCCGACCACGGATTTTTCAAGACGAAAATTGCTTCTGATGTTCATTATTACAAAAACATTAGAAATTACAATAAAGCTTCAGAAATGCCGGTTCATTTTGGGACAGATGTAGAATATGGCTGTCCTTATGATTGCGGTTTATGTGTTGATCATGAGCAACATAGCTGTCTTTCGATTGTGGAAGTGACCGATCGTTGTAATCTTACTTGTCCGACTTGTTATGCCATGTCTTCTCCGCATTACGGAAGTCACAGAAGTTTGGAAGAAATTGAAGCGATGTTTGATATTATTGTCAAAAATGAAGGTGAACCCGATGTCGTTCAAATCAGTGGAGGAGAGCCAACGATTCATCCGGAATTTTTTAAAATCATGGATATTGCGAAGTCGAAACCGATTAAGCATTTAATGCTAAATACCAATGGAGTACGAATTGCCAATGATCCAGGTTTTGCAGAAAAATTGGCAACTTATGCTCCAGAATTTGAAATTTATCTTCAGTTTGATTCTTTTAAGCCCGAAGTTTTACAGGATTTCAGAGGAAAAGATCTTACGAATGTTCGAATGAAAACTTTGGAAAAATTGAATGCTTTAAACCTTTCCACGACACTCGTAATTGTTCTTCAAAAAGATAAAAATATTGATGAAATTGGGAAGATCATTGATTTTGCTCTAAAACAAAAATGCGTCCGAGGAATTACTTTTCAGCCTGTAGAAATTGCCGGAAGAAACCGTGACGATTCTGCTCACGAAAAAATTACTTTGACTGAAGTAAGGCAGGAAATTTTAAATCAATTTCCTCTATTAAATTCAGATGACATTATTCCTGTTCCGTGTAATCCGGATGCTTTGGCGATGGGATATATTTTAAAACTTCAAGGTGAAATTATTCCTTTAACAAGGTACATTAATCCCGCTGATTTGTTGAACAATGAAACACGAAACACAATTGTTTACGAACAGGATACAGGGTTGCAAATGCAGCTTCTGGATATTTTTAGTACGGGAATTTCTGTAGATAAAGTTCAACCTAAAGTAAATCAGTTATTGTGTTGTCTTCCTGAAGTTTCCGCTCCGAATTTAGATTACGATAATCTTTTCAGAATCATTATTATGAATTTTATGGATGCGCATGATTTTGATGTTCGTGCCGTGAAAAAATCCTGCGTTCATATCGTGAATAAAGATTTAAAAATGATTCCCTTTGAGACGATGAATTTATTTTATCGGGATGATAAAAGTAAATATTTGGAAGAATTGAGAAAGGAGGATAGGGTTTTGTTTTAAATAAATTCCCACAGATTTGTATTGATAATTGGGAATAAAATTACCACGAATGCACGAATTTTTATATTTAAAATTATATTAAATTGTTGATTCGTGAATTCGTGGCAAAAAAATTTTAATCAAACTTCATCACCTCATTCAAAGTATTCATATACTCATAAGCGGTAAGATCAAATTTTACAGGAACAATTGAGATATATCCATTCGCCAAAGCCGTTTCATCTGCATCTTCAGATTCATCCATATTATTGAAATATCCTGTCAACCAATAATATTTTTTACCATGAGGGTTGATTCTTTCGTCAAAACTTTCTTCCCATTTCGCATTGGCTTGCTTGCAAATTTTCACACCTTTAATTTCTTCTTTCGCAAGTTTCGGAATATTTACATTTAATACAACACCTTTAGGCATTGGGTTTTCTAAAGTTTTTCTTACAATTCCCTGAATATATTCTTTAGCCTGCGTAAAATCTGCTTCCCAACTGAAGTCTAAAAGTGAGAAACCAATTGCAGGTAAACCTTCTACACCGCCTTCAACAGCAGCAGACATCGTTCCCGAATAAATTACGTTGATGGATGAGTTTGCACCGTGATTGATTCCGGAAACTACAATATCCGGTCTTCTTGGAAGGATTTTATCTAAAGCCATTTTCACACAGTCTACCGGAGTTCCGCTACAAGAAAAATCTCTTTGTGGACCTTCAAGCTGTACTTCTTCATAGCTTAATGTAGAGTTGATGGTAATTGCGTGACCTTTTCCGCTTTGAGGCGAGTTGGGAGCAACCACAATTACATCTCCGATTTCATTCATAAATTCTACTAAGTTTCTGATACCCGGAGCCGTGATTCCGTCGTCATTTGTTACCAGAATAAGTGGTTTTTCCATATTGTATATTTAATTTTAACAAAGATAAGAATTAAGAAGTGCTCTATAAAACAAGTTCAATTTAATTAATAATGAATAAAATTATAATGAAAATCAAAGTATTAACTTTCGAGTTGTTTTAATATTAAAAAAAACTGAAAACTAATGATTATTTCTAAATAAGGTATTAAATTTGATAGTTTGTAACAGAAATTTAATTGTTACTACTAATTAAAATACTTTTTAAAGAAATTAATAAAAATACATTACAGATTTATGTGGAAAAATTTTAAGCTAAATAAATTTTTACTCTTTATTCCATTAACAAGTCTTATGTTTTGTTTCAATTCGCCTAAAAATGATGATGAAAAAATGCAGACGATAATGGTGAGCGTTAAAAACACTCTTTCATACTTACATTACAGCCCAAAACCTATCAACGATGCCTATTCAAAAGATGTTTACAAACATTATTTTGAAATGATTGATCCCGGAAAAAGATATTTTCTGCAGTCTGATATGAACGAATTTGGTAAGCACGAAACCAAACTTGACGATTATATCAACCAAGGTGATTTGCAGTTTTATAAATTAACAATCGACAGATTATACCAAAGAGTTGACGAAATCGATAAAATTACTCAGGAAATTTTCAGTAAGCCAATTAATTTAGAAGAAGACGAAACTTTGACGTTGGAATCTAAGCTAAAAAAAGTTCCTGCAGATCAAAAAGAACAGTATAATGAGTGGAAAAAATTCATCAAATACAATATTCTTCAGGAAATTGAATCGATGAACAGCAAAGAAGAAGCTCAGAAAGAAAAGAAAGATTCTGTACAGAAATTTAAGCTGAAAGATACCATCAAACTTGAAATTCTTTCGCCTCAACAGAAGCTTACAAAAGCTACTGATGAAGTAAAAGATTTGGTAAAGGAAACTTTCACAAGATTCAAAAAAAGAAAGAAAATGGATTGGTTTTCTGTGTATATGAATGCTTATACAGAAGTTTTTGATCCACACACCAACTATTATTCCCCTAAAGATAAAGAGGATTTTGATACTCAGTTTAAAGGAAAAGTGATCGGAATCGGGGCAATTATCCAGGAGAAAAAAGGAAATCTTTATTTAGGTGCATTAACGATCGGAGCTCCGGCTTGGAAATCGAAGAAACTTTCTGAAGGCGATAAAATCTTGAAAGTAAAATCTAAACCGAAAGAAGACCATGTAAATGTTGTGGGAATGCTTTCTGATGAGGCAGTACGTTTAATCAGAGGTGAAAAAGGAACTCCTGTTACGTTAACGGTTCAGAAAAAAGATAAAACAATTGTAGAAGTAACGATGATTCGTGAAGAAGTGGCTATTGAAGACACTTTTGCGAAAAGTATTATTGTAAATTCTCCAAACGGAAAAAAATACGGATTCATCAATTTACCAAGCTTTAATGCAGATTTTGAAGATGAGAAAGGAAGAAATGCTTCTGACGACATCAAAAATGAAATCATCAAATTAAAAGCTCAGAATATTGAAGGAATTGTTTTAGACCTTAGAAATAACGGTGGTGGTTCATTAACGGAAGTTGGTGATATCATGGGATTATTTATGAATGCAGGTCCTTATGTTCAGGTAAAAGACGGAAACGGAAAAATCCAGACTTTAAAAAACAAGCAGGAAACTCCAATTTGGACGGGTCCTTTGGTGATTATGCAAAACGAAATTTCAGCTTCGGCTTCAGAGATTTTGGCGGGAGCAATGCAGGATTATGGCAGAGCAATTATCGTTGGTTCGCCTCAATCTTATGGTAAAGGAACGGTACAAACTTTTGTTGATTTAAATAGATTCTTAAATACTGAAGATGATTTTGGTTCTTTAAAACTGACGATTCAGAAGTTCTACAGAATTACAGGAGAGTCAAACCAAAGAAAAGGAATTGTTTCTGATATTCAGATGAAAGACTTCTTTACTTATGCAGAAATCGGTGAAAGATATGATGATTTTGCTTTAGCTTGGGATAAAATTCCGAGTGCATCTTTCCAGAAGCTAAGCTATTTTGATGTGAAAGCGTTAGAAAAAGCGAGCAACGACAGAATGGCGAAAAATGCAAATTATCAGTTATTGCTTGAATCTGCACAATGGAGAGAGCAATTGGATAAGGAAGAAACTATTACATTAAACGTTAATAAGTTTAATGATTTGATGAAACAAAGAAAAGCTCAAATCGAAAAGTTCAAGAAACTGACGAAATTTGATAACGGATTGAAATTTGAAATGTATCCTGCAGAAATCGAAAGAGAGAAAAAGGATGAAGTTTTCAAAAAGAAATCTGAAATGTGGGTGAAAAACCTAAGAAAAGATTCTTACTTACAGGAAGCGATGAACATCATTGCAGACATGAAAGCAAAGCAATAAAGCGCATAAATAACGAAAAAACCACTAATGGAAATTAGTGGTTTTTTTATTTTCTAAACTTACCTTGATAAGTTTGCAAAGTCATCAAAGAGAATTTCTTAATTCGTCTTGATGAATTGATTAACTCATCAAGACGATTTTGTAGATTGATTATTTTGTGATAAAAAGAAATTTATTTAATCTCAATACAACCAACTCTTCCACCTGCATTTCCTGTCGGCTGTGTTTGGAAATCATCTTTATCAGCATGAATAATTAACCCCTTTCCAATAATATTTTTACTTTCTTCTACGCAATCAAGGCACCATTTATCAGTTTTAAAAGTAAGTTTTGCCTTACCGTCTTTATCGGCTACAAGATTGCCGATATCGCCCATGTGGAATTGATTTTCGCCCCATTTTCCGTGATTGTGACTTCCGGGATTCCAGTGTCCTCCTGCAGAAGAACCATCTGGAGCAGAACAGTCGCCCTTTTCATGAATGTGTACCGCATGAATTCCCGGAGTTAATTTTGTGACTTCAAGATCTAGAATAACTTCATTTCCATCTTGAGTAAATTTTGCAGTTCCGCCTGTTTCTGTTCCGCTTTTTGCGATAACGTTATAGGTTTTACTCGAGCTGCAAGAAGCTGCAAATAAAGCGCAACTGGCTAATAATGTTAATGTTTGTAGTTTCATAAATTAATATTTAAATGTTGTGATTATAAATTTAATAAACAATTTCAGAACCGTTTATGATTTGAAATTGTTTACGGTAATTAGCAATAAAAGACAAATCGGCCTTAATTTATCTTGATACCTTTGCAAAAAATTGTTTTGAAAGAGTATAAAAATCGAATGGTAAAAATCATTCAATACATAGATAACAATCTTGATACCGAACTAAGTTTAGAAAGAGTTTCGGAAATCGCAGCTTACTCGCCATTTCATTTCCACAGAATTTTTAAGTTAATTGTTGGTGAAACTTTACAGAATTACATTTTTAGAAAGAGAATTGAGAAAAGCGCGTTTTACCTTTCACTAAGAAAAAACTTATCAGTAAAAGATATTTATCTGAATTTAGGATTCTCTAGTCATTCAGATTTTAATAAAGTTTTTAAAAAATATTACGGAAAATCTCCTTCAGAATTTAGAAAACTCAGTCCTGAAAAATTTCATACAATTTCTCAGATACATCGCAAGAACGGACAAGTAGATACGGTTTTCGACCAATACATTTGCAATATAGAAAACCTATTAAATTGGACTACAATGAATTTAAAAATTAAAGTAATGCAGCTTCAGGAAATGAATCTTGCGGCTGTAATGAGTCTTGGTATTGCGAATGTAGAATCTTCTTTCAATGTTCTTATCGATTGGGCAAAGAAAAAACAATTATTCCCTCGAGAAAATCTTAAAATGATTTCTGTTTATCATGACAGTTTTAAAGTAACAGCAGCAGATAAAGTGAGAATCCATGCATGTATGCTTTTAGATGAAAAACTTGAGAAACAGGAAGGGGAAGTGTTTCCTGAAACCGTTGAAGCCGGAAAATTTATCATTGGAAGCGGAGAAGTTACTCTTGCTGATTTCGAGCAATCTTGGGTGTCGTTGTTCTTATGGATGAAAGAAAACGGTTATTCAACTCGAAAAGCATTTCCTTTTGAGATTTATCATTCAAATTTCAAAGAACATCCTGAAGGGAAGGTGTTGGTAGATTTCTGTATCCCGATTAATTAATAAAGTTGACCATTATACAACGCCTTTTCTTTGGGCAGAAGATGTCAGGATTCTAAGAATTTTGACATCTTTTTTATAAAATCTTTGAAATCCTTTCAGGTTGAAAATCATATTAACGATTCAGATTCCAAATTCTACAGCTCAGTAACAAAAAATTTAAACCCCTAAAAATTCATCATATTTTTGATTCGAATTAATACAGCTATGAAAACAAAACTATTATTTCTTCTCTCTTTTTTTGCATTTATTCTGAGCTTTTCTCAGATAAAAATTACAGGAAAAGTAAGCTATAAAAACAAAGGAATATCTGAAGTGAATGTCACTTTAAAAGATACTTACGACGGAGCAACGACTGATAAAGATGGTAACTTCTCTTTTGAAACCTCAGAAAAAGGAAATCATATTCTTACCTATTCACATTCAAAATATATTGGTGTTGAAAAAGACGTAAACATTTCAAATGAGGATTTAAATATTAATACTGAATTAAAAGAACAAGTTAATGAAATTGATGCTGTTATCATTACGGTAGGTTCAATTGAAGCGAGTGACAAAAACAGGTCGGCAATTATTAGTCCTTTAGATGTTTATACAACAGCCGGTGCAGATGCGCAGATTTCTTCGTACGTAACGTATCTTCCGGGAGTTCAGAAAGTAGGAGAGACGGAAGGACTTTTTATCCGTGGAGGAACGGGTTCTGAAGCCAAAATTTTTATGGATGGAAGTTTAATTAATAATTATTTTTCGAATTCTGTTCCCGGAATTGCTGGTCGTGACCGTTTCAATACGTCTCTTTTTAAAGGAAATGTATTTTCCAGCGGTGGATATTCTGCGCTTTACGGACAGGCGCTTTCCGGAGCTTTAATGCTTGAAAGTGTAGATTTTCCTGATCAGAGTTCTTATGATTTCGGAATTTCGCCTATATTTTTAAATGCAAGTTTACAGAAAGTCAATGATGAAAAAACATTTTCTTATGGAGTGAGTGCGGGATATTCCAATTTAAAATTGATGCAGGAAGTTTTGAATTTTAATACAGATTTCAACGAAGCTCCAAGTGGTTTCAATGGAGATTTGAATTTTAGATTTAAAACAAAATCAGGGGGAATGTTTAAATATTATGGAATGTTTAATAATGATGTGATGGGCGTGAAAACAGCAAGTCTGGAACCCGATTCTCAATATTTTTTAGTTGATTTAAAAGGTAAAAACACATTTCACAATCTTTCTTTTAAGCAAAAATTTGGCAAATATCTTTTGAATGTTGGAGCATCTTATTCTTTTAACCGGTCAGATTTAAATTTTTCAAGTGAAACGAATAATATTAAGTCTTCGCCAACAAGATTATTAACTGATGGAAATTATTTGAATTTTAAAACGGTTCTAGAAAGAAAAATTAACAGAAGAGTTACTGCAAGAGGAGGTTTTGAGTTAAACCAGGCTCATGAAGAACTTTCTATTGAAGAAGTCCGTAAAGATTATAAAGATTTAATCTCTTCTGCTTTTCTGGAAACAGACATTGCTTTTAGCAACAGATTTTCAGCAAAAGCCGGAGCGAGAGCAGAATATTCATCTTATCTAAAAGAAAGCAATTTTGCGCCCCGTTTTGCACTCGCTTATCGTTTAGATAAAGACTGGACAACATCATTTGCCTATGGAATTTTTTACCAAAATCCTGAAAGCAGATACATCAATTCAGGTGCAAAACTCGATTTTCAGCAGTCGCAGCATTATATTTTTCAGGTTCAGAGAACTGTGGAAGGAAGAAATTTGAGATTGGAAGCATTTTACAAAAAATATAATGATTTGATTAAAGTTCAGAATATTGCTAATATTCCCGGGCAATATCAACCGGTACAAACTGCAGTTAATAATCTTGGAAACGGTTTTGCAAAAGGAGTTGAACTGTTTTGGAGAGACAAAAAAACGATTAAAAATATTGATTACTGGATAAGTTATTCTTATCTCGATTCTGAAAGAAATTTTTTGAATTACCCAACAACTTTAAAACCTGGATTTGCTTCTGAACATACGGTTTCTGTTGTAGCGAAAAGATTTTTTCCAAAACTGAAATTCCAGACCAATCTTTCATTTAATTATGCGAAAGGAAGACCTTATTACGATATTGTTACCGAAAATGGAGCCAATATGATCCGAAATGAAGGCAGTCTGAAAGATTATAGTTCGCTGAATCTTAGTTTCAATTATCTCCCAAGTATCGGTAAAAAAGATGCTAAAGCATTTACGGTTTTTGTTTTGAGCGTTTCTAATGTTTTAGGCAGAAAAAATATGTACGGTTATAACTTCTCAAATGACGGAAATTTCAGATCGGCAGTTGTTCCGCCCGTTAATACATTTGTTTTTGTGGGAGCTTTTATCAGTTTTGGAGTGGATAAAACGCAGGATGCAATTAATAATAATCTTTAAAATCATCTTTTTTACCGCAAAAGAATCAAAAGAAATAACTGAAATAAAATTCAAAAGTTTACAAAATGTAAAATCTTTTTTTGATAGCTTTTGGATAACTACAAACAGAAATGAAAATCTTTTGTCTCTTTTGCGGTAAAAAGAATTAATAATAAAATATCAAACAATTAAAATTTAGAAATCATGAAAAAATTAATTTTAAGTTTTGCTTTAAGTATGTTGAGTTTAACTTCTTTTGCTCAAGGTCAGTATGAAAAAATAATGACAGAAAAAATCGCTAAAATTGAAACCTGCAAAACGACAGAAGATTTTAATGCTTTATCAAACGATTTTCAGAGAATTGCCGATAAAGAAAAAGGAAAATGGCAACCCAATTATTACGCTGCATTTTCACAGATTCAGAAAGGAAGAGTTTTGATGCGTGAAAATAAGATGACCGAACTTGATGCCGTTGCAGACCAAGCTCAGAAATTTGTAGATTTAGCAGAAGAAACAGACAAAAACAATTCTGAAATTTATCTTTTGCAGAAAATGATTTATTCTCTCAAAATGATGGTTAATCCTATGGAAAGATACATGACTTTCGGTGCAAAAGCTGATGAAACGCTTAAAAAAGCAGAACAATTAAACCCTCAAAATCCAAGAGTAACTTTGATTAAAGCAGAAGATGTTTATTTTACTCCTGAACAATATGGTGGTAGTAAAAAGAAAGGAATGGAATTATTTAAAGCTTCCTTGGATAAATTCAATTCATTTAAACCCAAAACAGCTTTAGACCCAAATTGGGGTAGAGGAGAGGCTGAATATTTTATCAGTCAGGCTGCAGAGAAATAAATATTTAATTTTGTCAGCAATAACCTTTCAAATAATGCTTTTTTTTAAGCTTGAAAACCAATTTATGAAACGTAAAAATTTTATAACATTAGCATGGGTATCACTTGGTACATCAATGTTCTTCTTTTTTGTCTTTACCGACGAGAAAAATTTAGAGAATTTTCTATACACGATTATTATTTCATTCATGTATTCATTTGTTTTGGGTGGTGGAAACGGCTTAATAAACGACTTTCTCAACAAAAAGTTTCCGTGGTCTGAAGCGACAACCAAAAGAGGAATTATCAGTATTGTTGTGATATTGATTGCTAATATTATCATGGTTTATTTCTGTAATTATATGAATTTTGTAGTTCTTCAAAAAGGAGCAACTACGGCAGAATATTTTAAGGGAAAATATAATTTTATCAACTGGTTTACCATCAATATTGCACTTCTGATTTCGGCTTTTCTTCATGCGAAAGGTTTTATGGATGAACTGAAAAAAACATCTAGGAAAGAAGTTGTAGAGCAGAAATTAATCGCTAAATCTGCCAATGCACAGTTTGAAAGTTTAAAAAACCAACTCGATCCTCATTTTTTATTTAATTCTTTAAATGTTTTGAGTTCGTTAATCGATGAAAATCCTGTTCAGGCGCAGAAGTTTACAGCTTCAATGTCAAAGATTTACCGATATGTTCTTGAGCAGAAAGATAAAGAATTGGTTACTGTTGAAGACGAAATTGAATTTGCAAAAATCTACTGTGATTTACTGAAAACAAGATTTGAAGACAGCGTGAATTTTCAGTTTGATGTTGATAAAGAAAATCTGCGAAAATTTGTAGTTCCGCTTTCTCTGCAATTGCTTTTGGAGAATTGTATTAAACATAACTTGGCAACTTCTTCGAAACCATTATTGATAAGAATTTTCACGGAAGGAGATATTTTATGTATTGAAAATAATCTGCAGATTCGTGAACAGATAAAAGAAAGTGCGGGAATCGGTTTGGCAAATATTGTTCAGCGTTATTCTTTATTGACCAATAGAAATGTTTATATAGAAAAATCTGATGATTATTTTAAAGTAAAACTTCCGATTCTTATTGATAAACCTAATGTTATCAGTGTAAATGGTGATGACGAAGATAAAGCATACTTAAGAGCCCGAAAGAGGGTAAAAGAGATGAAAGGGTTTTATGGAAATCTTGCTTCATACTGCATTATTATTCCTTTTTTAATATTTGTAAATCTTTATACTCAAAATAAATACCACTGGTTTTGGTGGCCGCTTTTAGGATGGGGAATCGGGGTTGCTTCCCATGCATTTCAGGTTTTTGGAATCGGTCAATCGTGGCAGGAAAAAAAAATTCAGGAGATTATGAACAAACAAAAAAACAAACATCATGGAAAAATTTGACGAAAATGATATTTATTACCAACAGGCAAAAAAGCAAGTAGATAAGCTGAGAGGTTTTTATGGACATTTGTTTTCTTACGTAGGTGTGAATTTAATGATTGCTTATTTTAATTACAGCAATTTGGCTCCGAATGAAAGTTATTTTCAGTTCAAAAACTTTTTTACTGCTACATTTTGGGGAATAGGGCTTTTAGCTCATGCTTTATTTGTTTTCCTGCCTAATTTCGACTTTGCAAAGAAGTGGGAAGAGAAGAAGATTAAAGAAATAATGGATAAGAATAAATAGAAAGTCAGCATTGAAAAATGCTGACTTTTTAGTAATTAAATTACTTTTTTACGGTCATTTTAAATACTTTGAGTTTTTCTCCTTTTTGATTATTTACTTGTACTAAATAATTTCCTGAGGTTAAAAGACTCTTCAAATCAAATTGTTGTTCTTTTTTACGTTCAAAATTCTTTTTAACGATAAGCTTTCCGGACATATCATAAATATTGATGGAACATGATTCATTTTGTAAAATACTTCCGGAAATACTAAATTTTCCGTTATTTGGATTATTATACAAAATCAAATCTTTTTTAGCATTCAATTCTTCAAGAGATAGCTCGTTTTTTTTATTTAATCTTGCAATATAACCTGTATTTTCTGTTGTTGTACTTGGGATTCTATGTGGCATAAAAGCTCCTTCTGTTGTGTAGCCAATGTTGGAATTGGTATTTCCGAAAAGAAACAAAGAATTATTGTCATATTTAACATTGATCGATTTCAGATAAGGAGTATTTGTTGAGCTTCCACCATAATAAGAACTCCATTCCAGATTTCCTGAAGAGTTAAATTTAGCAAAGAAATTATTGGTCATATTGCTGGATAAACTTTGAGGTGAACTTTGATAAGATCCCGGAGTAGCAATATTATCTGTTGATCCCATTGTAATTCCTGAAATGAATATATCATTTCCGTTTACATCAATTACTTTATCGAAAGTATTCATATCATCACCATTTCCTCCAAAATAAGTACTCCAAACTTTATTTCCATTATGCGAAAATTTAGAAATAAATATATCTGAACCACCTGTTACTTGTGTTTTGTAAGCATTAGGTGTTGCAAAAAAATTTGAGTTGTTCCAATTATAATCGTTACCTGCAATATATATTCCTGTTTCATTTACAGACAAATCATACAAAAAACAAAGAGATGTCCCTATTGAAGGCCCATAATAAGTTCCCCATATTCTTTGCCCGTTCTGAGCGTTCATTTTTGTGATAGAATAATCCGAGGTGTTTGTTTGAAATGCTCCTGCAGTAGCTATCGTATTGAGTGACGGATTGGTATTGGTTGTTGTTATCATGTACAGTGCACCATCATAATATTTCATAGCAAAGATTGCGGTCGGTAAATAGGTTGACCAGATGAGCTCTCCATTTGAGTTTAATTTAGTTAAATAATTATTAGGCTGAATATTTCCCTGAGAATAAACTACATCAAAATCTTCCTGAAAAACACCCGGCGTACTTATGTTTTGCTGAATGGTTGATCCCGTAATGTAAATATTTCCGGCAGAGTCTGCTATCACATTAGCATATAAACTTTCATCAGGTAAATATGTAGCCCAGATTATTGATCCGGTTGGCGATTTTTTCACAAGCATATGTTTCAACGATGTTTGTGGATTTGTCTGTAACCATGTTCCTGTTGTCGGGTTCATAGTTGATGTGGAAGTTCCTAAATATCTGGAAATTTTGTTGTCTTGATCATCAATTGCCATTAATAATTCGAAGTCTTGATTATTTGTGTTAACATTAAAAGGATGATAACCAAAATAATCAACCGTTCCTGTAGGCGTAATACGAGTAGAATAACCATTGTTTATAGTATAATTTCCACCTCCGGCAACTACAAATTGATCATAGTAAGAAGCTGTATATAGACTATTAGAGAAAACATTCGCTTTTACGTGCATATTTTTTTGAGAATCGAGAATAATTCCCTGAGGAACATAATGTCCTGTAACATCGGTACCTGCAGGACCAAAATACGTTCCCCAACTTCTTTCATATTCCTGTGCTGAAACTGAATTTAATAATATTGTAAATAATAAAACACTGGTTATTTTAAGTAAAGTCTGTTTCATAAGTATTTTGGTTTGATGTTGATGTAAATATATGAAATTCTTCTAAATGTGATTTAATAGTTCCTGTTTTTATAAATCTGCTCATATTTCATTTTTACAGTTCGGTAATTAAATTCTACAGTTCGGTCATATTAAATTGATTTGAGAAAGTAATCTGTTCTACATTTGTCTCAACAAAAACAAACAAATACTAATTTTAAAACAATACATCATGGAAAATTTATCAGTTAATCAGGAAAATTTAGCATATCGCAAAGCGGCAAAAAGAGTAAAAGATTTGAAAGGATTCTATGGAAATCTTACTTCATATTGCCTTGTCATTCCTTTTTTATTGGTCATTAATCTTTTGACATCTCCAAATGAATTATGGTTTTACTGGCCAATGTTAGGGTGGGGAATCGGGATTGCTGCTCATGCAGTAAATGTTTTTGGAATCGGAAAAGACTGGGAAGAAAAGAAAATTCAGCAGTTGATGGATGAAGAGAGGAGAAATACGAGTAAATAATTAGCCATGAAAATCAACCTTGAAAACCTAAAGTATAAACATGCTAAGAGTAGAATGAAAGAAATAAAAGCATTTTACATTATGCTTACTGGTTGTATTTTATTGACACCTTACTTAATTTTTATCAACATGAAAGTTAATCCAGAATTTCAATGGTTTTGGTTTCCAATATTTGGTTTTGCGGTAAGTGTTTTTGGATATGCATTTTATCTTTTTATAGGTAAAAATTGGGAAGAAAAGAAGATAAAAGACTTACTGGAAAAAGAAAAAATAAATTCAAAATCACTTTAATTAATAATCAATAAAAACTTAATACAATGGACTATAAAAACGCAAAAAACAGAGTAAAAGATTTAAAATCATTCTACAAAAACTGTATGTGGTTCGGAATCGTTGCCGGAATTATCTT
This sequence comes from Chryseobacterium formosum, assembly GCF_026460885.1. Classification (GTDB taxonomy): domain Bacteria; phylum Bacteroidota; class Bacteroidia; order Flavobacteriales; family Weeksellaceae; genus Chryseobacterium; species Chryseobacterium formosus. The sequence goes on along the minus strand of NZ_JAOVZW010000001.1, from coordinate 330,609 downwards.
GCTAAGAAATTTCGTAAAGTATATAGAAACGGATCATGTTTTCCACGGTTCAATTATCTTAACAGTTTGGGGAATTATTTTAGCAGTAAAAGCGGTAAAACTTTTTATTTTTGATGCTGAATGGGAAAATAAAATCATTGAAAAAGAACTTCAAAAAACTAAAAAGCCGATTAATTTTTAAAACTGAGAAGATTTAATTAATTTTATCTGAATTAATGCTAAAAACCTAACTCAATGATCAGAACTGTCATTATCGAAGACGAAAAACCTGCAGCAAGAAAATTAGAAAGAATGTTGAGTCTTTTTCCTGATTTGCAATTGGTTGCGAACCTCGAATCGGTAGAAGATGCAGTAAACTGGTTTTCAGAGAATGAGCATCCACAACTTATCTTTTCTGATATTGTTCTCGGAGATGGACTTTCATTTGACATTTTTGAGAAAATTTCAACAAAAGCATTTATCATTTACACAACCGCTTTTGATCAATATACTTTGAAAGCTTTTAAGCTTAATAGCATCGATTACCTTCTGAAACCCATTATGGAGGAAGATCTTGCGGGAGCGATTGAGAAATTTAAATCATTTATTCCTTCAGATCAGTCTGTGAATTCTGATGATATTAAACAACTTATTAAGAAAGAAAAATCTACACTTTCAAGAATTCTGGTAAAGATTGGGTACAATTTAAAAATTGTTCAGACACACGAAATCAGCTGCTTTTATAGTGAAAACAAGATTGTTTATCTGCAAACTCAAGATAGGGTTTATCCTTCAGATTTTACTTTAGATGAGCTTACCGAAGTTCTTGATGATAATAAGTTTTTCCGCGTCAACAGGCAGTTTATTATCAATTCAGATTATATCAAAAATATTCATACTTCACCTAATTATAAAGTGGAGCTCAATTTTCAGCCAAACGAAGAAATTACTGTTAGTCGGGAACGTGTAAAAGATTTCAAAGACTGGTTGGTGAACTAATTTATTTAAAATCAAAAAAAAAGGCTTAAATCTCTTCAAACCTCTCTTATTGTAATTTTAAATTTTATTTTTCTCCTTCTGACCATACTTTTCGGCTGTAAAATAAGTTATAACAACCAGAATAATACTCAAAGTCAATCTTGAATTTTCAGGATGTACAATTTCCTGATAAAGATTGTAACCTAAAACCGCACATGTAATTGCAATTAAAAACTGGTAAAGAGAAGTGTACTGATGCGTAAGAATAGTTTTCATAATAGATATTTTTTATTGTTATTTACTAAGTAAGTATCACAACTTCAAATATGTTACAAAAATCTTCAAACTATCTTCTCGCAGGATTTCTCATTGAGACCTTTTTGTCATGTTTAAAGTCGTTTGAGATATACTTTGCATACTGTTCTCTGGTAAGAATTTTTTTAATTCTTGCGTCGTAAGCTTTTTGGCTTAATCTTTCTTTTGAAAGAGCATCAATTCTTCTTTGTTGAGCCTGTGTCAATCTCAATCCTGAAAAGTTTCCTTGAGTTTGATAAATTTCAGTTCTATCGTTTCTGTCGTTTCTTACGTCTTGTTTTCTTTGTTGTGCATCTGTAGCGAATGCGATAAATAAACTTGCTACTAAAACTAACTTTTTCATAATTTCTAAATTTTAAAGTTTGATATATTGTTTGTATTTCTTACTTTAAAACCATCAATAGATATGCCCGAAAACGCCATAAATGAAGGCTTATAGAAGTATAAGCTTTTTGTATCGACGAATAATAAAATTTTGTCGACTAATGAAAACTTTCTTTTTTTAAGGAGCTAATTCCCGCTTTCACTACTCGCTTTTTCGTGTTTTTCTGCGCGGCGGCTTTGCCGCCGCGCAGAAAAACACGAAAAGAGCTCAAACATGCGGTTCAATCGGGGCTAATAAATTGCGACTGCCATAAAAAATAAACGTCATAGGTTTTAGAAATCTATGACGTTTGAGTTTATTAAAGTTTGTCAAACAAATGACAATGTAAAAATGATATTAAGCAATTACACCACTTCCAATCAATTCATCATCAAGATACCAAGCTGCAAACTGACCTTCTGCAATGGCTGATTGTGGATTTTCGAATTCCATGTAGAATGCATTTTCAAACTGATAAATCGTTGCTTTATCCAAAGCCTGTCTGTAACGGAATCTTGCCATTACTTCCATTGATTCTCCGTTTTGTAACCTTAGATCTTCACGAACCCAATGCAATTCAGAATTATCGATTTTCAAAGCCTTTTTATGCAATCCTGGGAAACTGTGGCTTTCACCAACAAAGATGATGTTGTTTTCCATATCTCTTGATACGATAAAACAGCTTTCTTTATGTCCGCCAATTCCTAATCCTTTACTTTGTCCGATCGTGAAAAATTGGGCACCTTGATGCTTTCCGATTACTTTTCCGTCAGCTTTTTTATAATTAATTTTTCTGCTTAAGTATTCTAACTCTTCCTCTTTAGATGCAAAAGCCGGAGTTTCCTGAGCAAAAAGTGGAGAATCTTTGAAAATTTCAACAATTTCTCCTTCTTTCGGAACCAATTGTTGTTGTAAAAACTGTGGTAAACTTACTTTTCCGATAAAACACAATCCTTGAGAATCTTTTTTATCTGCCGTAACCAATTCCATTTCTCTTGCTATTTCTCGTACTTCAGGCTTAGTTAGTTCACCAATCGGAAATAAAGCTTTAGATAATTGATCCTGACTTAATTGACATAAAAAGTATGACTGATCTTTATTGTTATCCTTTCCTGCCAAAAGATGGAAAATTTCCTTTCCGTTTTCATCAAAAGTAGAATCTACTCTCGCATAATGTCCTGTTGCTACTTTATCTGCACCTAAAGACATTGCAGTTTTCATAAAAACATCAAACTTTACTTCTCTGTTGCACAAAACATCAGGATTAGGAGTTCTTCCTTTCTGATATTCATCAAACATGTAATCAACGATTCTTTCCTTGTAAAGTTCGCTCATATCAATTACCTGAAACGGAATTCCAAGCTTTTGAGCTACCATTAAAGCATCATTGCTGTCTTCAATCCACGGACATTCATCTTCCAATGTAACAGAAGCATCATTCCAATTTCTCATAAAAAGAGCTACGACTTCGTGCCCTTGTTGTTGCAGCAAATACGCTGTAACACTCGAATCTACGCCTCCTGAGAGGCCTACTACTACTTTCATTATTTCAATTTTACGAAACTCTTAACGGGAGTTCTTAGTTGAGCCGCAAAATTACGATAATCCTTTTCACAAAAAAAATGATAATTTTATGGATTGATAAAAACGATAGCAGCATAAAATCGTTGTTTAAATGTTCACAAAAAAATATTAATATGAAAAAACTGTTTATTTCTTCACTTATCCTGATTTCCGGATTATCATTTTCTCAAGTTGCAGTAGGAACACCAACCACTGAAACCAAGAAATGGACTTTTGGAGGAGGTTTAGGCGTTGGTTTTGGAAGCAATTCTTATTTTAATCTTCAGGTTGCACCAAGAGTTGGATATCGACTGACAAACGATTTGGAAGCGGGGTTAATTGGAAGTGTTTCCTGGCAGACTTCAGATTTTTATAAATCGACAATGTTTGGTTTTGGTCCTTTCGTAAATTATTATTTCGCAAGATCTTTCTTTGTGAGTGGAAATCTGCAGCATTTTTTCATCAATTATGAAGATAAGTATTACGATTTCAAAAATAATCAGCAAGAAACTGCTTTATTTTTAGGAGGAGGTTATATGCAACAAATCGGAAATAATTCTTTTATGCAAATCGGTTTGATGTACAATGTTTTGTATAAAGAAAACAGCAGTGTTTTTTCCGGTGGATTGATTCCGAGTGTGGGTTTTGTGGTGGGACTTTAATTTTTTTTAATCCCACAGATTTCACAGAAGATTGAGAATGAAATTGTTGAGGATTTTATTAAAAAGTCCACTTATTCTTAAAAAACATTTTCCTCTCGCAGATTGTGCTGATTATGCAGGTTTTTAAAAATATAATCCATGAAAATCTGTGTCATCCGTGGGAGTTATTTTAATAAAAAAAGCATCGGAATTATCCGATGCTTTCATTATTTTATTTTAAAAAATTGATTATTGAGAAGATTTCTCAGCAGACTTTTTTGTCTTCTGGGTTTTTCCTTCCAATCCGTCTTTAGCTTCATTTAGACCTAAAATTACGGTTTCACCTTCAGATAATTGCTTGTTAACCAACATCTCTGCCAACAAATCCTCAATATATTTCTGAATAGCTCTCTTCAATGGTCTTGCTCCAAAATCTTTATCCCAACCTTTTTCAGAGATGAAATCTTTGGCTTCTTCAGTTAATTCAACTTTGTAGCCTAGTTTATCAAGTCTTGTATAAAGTTTGTTTAATTCAAGATCAATGATTTTTTTAATATCATTTTGTTCAAGCGAGTTAAAGATCACAATGTCATCAATTCTGTTTAAGAATTCCGGTGCAAATGCTTTTTTAAGAGCGCTTTCAATAGTACTTCTTGCTCGCGAATCTGTATTTGTTTTCTTAGCATTGGTTCCGAAACCTACACCATCTCCGAAATCTTTAATATCTCTTGTTCCGATATTTGAAGTTAGGATGATAATTGTATTTCTAAAGTCAATTTTTCTTCCTAAACTGTCGGTAACGTGACCTTCATCCAAAATCTGCAAAAGAATGTTGAAAACATCAGGATGCGCTTTTTCAATCTCATCTAAAAGAACAACTGCATAAGGTTTTCTTCTTACAGCTTCTGTTAATTGTCCACCTTCTTCGTATCCAACGTATCCTGGAGGCGCTCCAACCAATCTCGAAACCGCAAATTTCTCCATGTATTCACTCATGTCAATTCGAACCAGTGCTTCATCAGAATCAAAAAGTTCTCTTGCCATTACTTTTGCTAGCTCAGTTTTACCAACACCAGTTGTACCAAGGAAAATAAATGTTCCGATTGGTCGGTTTGGATCTTTCAGGCCGGTTCTGTTTCTTTGGATAGATTTTACAACCTTTCTTACTGCATCTTCCTGACCAATCACTTTCCCGTTCATATTATCGTCCATCTGAGCTAGTTTATCCAACTCATTTTTACCGACTTTCGTAACAGGAACGCCGCTCATCATAGAAACTACTTCAGCAACACTTTCTTCAGATACAACCTCTTTTTTCTCTTTTACATCTTTATCCCACTGATCTTGTGCAGAATTCAGCTCCATTTGCAAACGCTCTTCTTCATCTTTTAGTTTTCTTGCTTCCAGATAGTCCTGAGCTTTTACAGCTTTCTGCTTCAATTCTTTAATTTCGTCAATTTTCTTTTCGAAATCAATGATAGCAGTAGGAACTTTCATGTTTTTAATGTAAACACGAGATCCCGCTTCATCCATCGCATCAATTGCTTTGTCCGGTAAAAATCGGTCTGTAATGTATCTTGATGTCAAATTGACACAAGCTAAAATTGCTTCCTCAGTATAAACTACATTGTGATGCTCTTCGTATTTATCTTTAATTTGATTCAAAATCTGAATCGTTTCATCGATAGAAGTAGGCTCAACCATTACTTTCTGAAATCTTCTTTCTAAAGCACCGTCTTTTTCGATGTATTGACGATACTCATCAAGAGTTGTAGCACCAATACATTGAATTTCACCTCTCGCCAAAGCTGGTTTAAACATATTTGAAGCATCTAAACTTCCTGTAGAACTTCCCGCTCCAACAATTGTATGTAGCTCATCGATGAATAAAATTACGTCACGGTTCTTTTCAAGTTCCGTCATAATTGCTTTCATTCTTTCTTCAAACTGACCACGGTATTTTGTTCCGGCAACCAAGCTCGCCAAATCCAAGGTAATTACTCTTTTGCCAAAAAGAACTCTTGAAACTTTTTTCTGTTGAATTCTTAAGGCTAAACCTTCAGCGATGGCAGATTTACCAACTCCAGGCTCACCAATCAACAACGGATTGTTTTTCTTTCTTCTTGATAAGATCTGAGAAACTCTTTCGATTTCTTTTTCACGTCCGATTACAGGATCTAATTTTCCGTCTCTTGCCAAAGAAGTTAAATCTCTACCAAAGTTATCCAATGTAGGGGTTTTACTTTTCGCAGAACCAAGATTACCTGTAGGTTTTCTCATCTGCTCAAATTCTTCTCTGTCGTCATCGTCATCGTAAGCCGAATTTTGTGGGGCTTCTCCGGAATTTTTTAGCATCGTTTGATATTCTCTCGAAACTCCTTCATAGTCGATATCGTAAGCTCCCAAAATATTTGAGGTAGGATCTTCATATTTGTATAGAATGCCCAAAAGCAAGTGAACGGTATTAATTTCGTTGCTTTTATATTGTCTGCACTCTAATTCTGCACGTTTAATGGAATGATCTGCCATTTTAGTGAATGAAATATTGGTGACCTCCTCAGAAATAGGATTTAGACTTGCTGTATTTAAAGTTTCAATTTTTCTTCTGATTTGTGTTAAATCGGCATTCAGCCCTTGAAGGATTTCTTTTGCAGAGTTTTCTGTTTTTATAATACCTAAAAGTAGATGTTCTGTATTAAGAAATTCACTTTTCAGCCGCTTAGCTTCATTTTTGCTTTGTTTGAACACTTGGCTCAAACCTTGTGAAAACTTATAATCCATAATGTATCTCGTTAGAAAAAAAGCAGTATTACTTTTAATCAATATCTAAATTACAAATATTTTACCAAAAAACAAAGAATGACTTTATGGCAGATAAATGTTTTTTATCTTATTGAAAATGACTAAGTTTGTCTTCCTCAAATTTTTCTAATGAGTTCCGAAATTACAAATTACATCGGTTATGCCGCTTCAGTTTTTATTGTTTTAAGTTTCATCCTTAAAGATTTAACCAAAATCAGGATTGTCAATTTGATTGGTTGCATCTGTTTTGTCGTTTATGGTATTTTTAGCGGAATGCTTTGGCCGGTAATTATTCCGAATGCAATAATTTGTTTCGTACAGGTGTATCATTTACTGACTGCAAAGAAAAAGTAATGAATCGAAAAAAAATCATTACTTCCGCATTCAGTAATCTTTATACAGACCAAAGAATCGAGAAAGTCTGCCAAACTTTACATGAAAATGGTTATGAAATTGAATTAATAGGAAATAATTGGGGCGGAGAAGAAAAAATAGAACGCCCGTATCAATTCTCTAGAATTTCTCTTGTTTCTAAAACTTTGAAAACTGCTTATTTTGAATTTAACTGGAAATTATATTGGGAACTGTATGGAAAAGTAAAAGAAAATCAAAATGTTATTCTTCATGCCAATGATTTGGATGCGCTTTTACCCAATTATTTGATTTCAAAAAAATATAAAATTCCCTTAGTTTTTGACAGTCACGAAATTTTTTCTGAAATGCCTGCAGTTCAGGGCAAAATGTCACAGAAATTGTGGAGATATTTACAAAATAAGATCGTTCCGAATATCGAATTCATGATTACCGCAAGCGGAAGTTATGGAAAATGGTTTCAGAATAAATATGGAATTCAACCAATAATTGTTCAAAATGCTCCGAGAAAAATAGATTTCACGATTGAAATTCCGGATAATCAACCTAAAATATTATTGTATCAAGGCGCAATTAATCCCTTTCGTGGAATTGATAAAGCCATTTTGGCAATGCATCATCTCGAAAATGTTATTTTTAAAATTGCTGGCGACGGTCCGAGAAAGAAGGAATATGAAGACTTAGTTATCAAAGAAAACCTTCAAAATAAAGTTGAGTTTTTAGGGAAATTATTGCCTGAAGATTTAAGAAAAATTACTGTTATTGTTGATTTGGGAATGAGTATTGAAGAAAATGGTGGCGAAAGTTATCTATATTCGCTCCCCAACAAAGTTTTAGATTGCATTCAAGCTCGAGTTCCATTAATTATGGCAAATTTGCCGGAAATGTTAAACATTAAAAATCAGTTTGATGTCGGAGAAATTATTGAAAATCATCAACCTGAAAATATTGCTGCAGCAATTCGTAAAGTTTTAGATAAAGGAAGAGTAAATTATCAACCTGAGTTGGAAAAAGCTTCTGAAATTCTTTGTTGGGAAAATGAAGAAATTAAATTGCTCAATGTTTTCGAAAAAGCTTCTCAAAAATAAGGCATTAATTTTTCCCCATAAAATTTATGCCTTTAATAGCCTTATTATTTCAATAATATCTCAGTGAAAAATTTAAGTTTCTAAATTTAGTATCTTTGCTGAAATTAATTGTTTACAATGACCATTAAAGAAAAACAGCAGGAAATAATCGATGAATTTGCCTTTTTGGAAGACTGGGAGCAGAAATATGAATATGTTATTGATCTTGGTAAAGAATTAAAAGGTTTGTCTGATGACAAAAAAACCGATGAAAATCTAATTAAAGGCTGTCAAAGTAAAGTTTGGATTGATGCTGAATATAAAGATGGAAAACTGTTCTTTAATGCAGATTCAGATGGAATTTTACCAAAAGGAATTGTTTCTCTTTTGGTAAGTATTTACAGTGGCCATTCTATGCAGGAAATTCTTGATTCTGATTTTGAATTCATCTCAGAAATCGGTTTACAGGAATTTTTATCGCCTTCCAGAGCCAATGGTTTAATGGCAATGACCAAACAAATTAAATTTTACGCTGTTGCTTATCAACTGAAATCATAGTTTTGACCAGAATTTTAGCATACCGTTTTTCCGCTTTTGGTGATGTTGCAATGACAATGCCTGTTTTTCGCGAGTTTTTAGAGCAAAATCCCGATGTGGAAATTGTAATGGTTTCACGTAATAATTTCGAGAGCTTATTTGCTGATATTCCGAATGTTATATTCCATGGAATTGATCTGGATGAATACAAAGGCTTTTTAGGAATCAGAAGATTAGGAAAAGAATTATTAAAACTATATAAACCAGATTATGTTGCTGATTTGCATGATGTAATCCGTTCTAAGATATTAGATAAATTGTATGTAAGAAAGGGTTTAAAAGTTTTTAAAATAAATAAAGGCAAAGAAGAAAAAGAAAATCTTACGAATGTCTGGAATTTAGATAAAGTTCAGCTTAGAAAAACGGTAGAACGTTATGCAGATGTTTTTCGTGATATGGGTTTTAAACTTGAACTTTCACATCAGTTAAGACCTCAAACTATACAAAAATCGGGAATTGGTTTTGCGCCATTTGCTCAGCATAAAGGAAAAATGCTTCCTTTGGAAAAGTCTTTCGAGTTGGTGAAAATTTTAGCACAAAAAAACACGATTTACTTTTTCGGAGGCGGGAAAAAAGAAGCTGAAACCCTTGAAAGTTGGGAACAGCAAATTCCAAACACCAAAAGTTTAGCCGGAAAACTGAATCTTTCTGAGGAACTGAATCGAATTGCTCAACTTGAAGTGATGATTTCGATGGATTCAGCTAATATGCATTTAGCCAGTATTGTAGGAACTAGATGTGTTTCCATTTGGGGTGCAACTCATCCTTATGCCGGGTTTTTAGGATTCGGACAAAGCGAGGGCGACGTGGTACAAATTAAAGATCTTACCTGTAGACCTTGTTCGGTGTTCGGTGACAAAGAGTGTTTCCGTGGAGATTGGGCATGTTTAGAGGAAATCAATGTGCAACAAATCATTGATAAAATTTAGCAGATGAAAATTTCTGTTTGTATTCCCATTTATAATTTTGATGTAAGAGAATTGGTTTACGACCTTAAAAAGGAAATAAAAAACCAATCAATCGATGCAGAAATTATTCTTATTGATGATGCTTCTGAGGAGAATTTCAAACAAATAAACAAAGAACTTAATGATCGAGTAGGGCAATTTGTTTTACTTGAGAAAAATGTAGGCAGATCTAAAATTCGAAACTTATTTTTGAAGCACGCAGATGGTGATTATCTGCTATTTTTGGATTGTGATGTCAAAATAGATAATGAAAATTTTCTGACGAACTATTTAAAGGAAATTGAGCGAAATAGGGGAGTTGAGGTTGTATATGGTAATTTCAAAATTGATTTAACGTATTCAAAAACTTTACGAAACCGATATTCTGTTGAAAAAGAAATTTTTTCTGTTGATAGATCATCCGACTTTTCACTTCTAAAAACCGTAAACTTTATAATTAAGAGAGATATTTTTAAGAAATTTCCATTTAATGAACATTTGGTAAATTACGGTTACGAAGATTTTGTATTTGCTAAAACTTTGGAGTTTGGCAATGTGAAGTTTTCAGCAATTCAAAATCCTGTCATTCATGTTGATGATACTTCCAATGAGGTTTTTTTAAACAAAACTGAAACAGCTATTAGTTCTCTTTATCAGCTTTACCAAAATTCTGAAAATGAATTATTCATTAAAGACATTAAGGTTTTCAAAGTCGCAAAAAAAATCATAAAATTCGGGTTGAAGAATGTATTTCTAAATTTCTATAGTTTACTTGAGACTAAAATTAAAAAGAATTTACTTTCCGAAAATCCGAATCTTAGCTATCTGGATTTGTTTAAACTGGGATTATTGTTGAAGAAAATAAAATAAATTTTAGAATATTTAAAACAAAAAAATCTCCCAATAAATTGAGAGATTTTGTGGGCCCTGAGGGATTCGAACCCCCGACCCTCTGGGTGTAAACCAGATGCTCTGAACCAACTGAGCTAAGAGCCCTAAATTTTTTAAAAGTTTTAGGAACTTTTGTGGGCGATGAGGGATTCGAACCCCCGACCCTCTGGGTGTAAACCAGATGCTCTGAACCAACTGAGCTAAGAGCCCTAAATTTTTTAAAAGTTTTAGGAACTTTTGTGGGCGATGAGGGATTCGAACCCCCGACCCTCTGGGTGTAAACCAGATGCTCTGAACCAACTGAGCTAAGAGCCCTAAATTTTTTAAAAGTTTTAGGAACTTTTGTGGGCGATGAGGGATTCGAACCCCCGACCCTCTGGGTGTAAACCAGATGCTCTGAACCAACTGAGCTAATCGCCCTCTGCAACGTTACCGTTGTTTAGAGTGGTGCAAATATACGATTTATTCGGAAATCTCCAAATTTTTTTCTAAAAATTCTCCTACGACAAAGTTACTTCCGCCAATGAAAATCATTTCTTCGTTGGTACATTCTTGTTTTGCAGAAAGATACGCATCCTGTACGGTTTCAAAAATTTTGTAAATTATTTTTGCGTCAATTAATAAATCTTCATAATCTTGAGGGTGTCTTCCTCTGTTTATTGATGGTTTTGCAAAATAAAACTCAGAATTTTTAGGAAGTAAAGTCATTACTTCATCGATTTTTTTATCATTGACGAAACCTAAAATAATATGTTTGCGCTTTTCAATAGAATTTAGCTGCGAAAAAACATATTCCAAACCGGCTTGATTATGTCCAGTGTCACAAATTGTCAAAGGATTTTGGGAAAATTCGAACCAACGACCGATAAAGCCGGTATTTTTGTGAACATTTAGAAGACCAATTTCTATGTTTTTATTGGAAATCGTGAAGTTTAATTTTCTTAATTCTTCAATTATGCCTAAAACAACTTTAATATTTTTTTCCTGATAATTTCCTTTTAAATCTGATTTTAGCCCGGTTTTAAGTAGAGTAGCGTTAATAAATGGTGCATTTTCATTATCAGCTTTAGTTTTAATGATATTTTTTACCGTTTTATTATCGTCTCCAAAGATAATCGGAATATTAGCTTTGATAATTCCTGCCTTTTCGCCTGCAATCTCTTCAATCGTATTTCCTAGGATGTTTTGATGATCTAACTGTACGTTTGTAATTGCAGTAAGTAAAGGCTTAATAATATTGGTTGAATCTAATCTTCCACCCAAACCAACTTCAATAATTGCTACATCTACATTTTGTTGAGCAAAATACTCAAATGCCATAATAGTTGTAAACTCGAAAAAAGAAGGTAAAATATCTCCCGGAAGTTTTTTTAGTTTTTGAATAAATTGATAGACAAACTCTTTATCACAATTTTTACCATTTACTTTAATTCTTTCGGTAAAATCAATGAGATGTGGAGAATTGTATAAACCAACTTTGTAATCAGATTCCTGAAGGACAGAAGCCAGCATATTGCTTGTAGAACCTTTTCCGTTTGTCCCTCCGATGTGAATACATTTTATTTTATCTTGCGGATTATCAAAAAAAGCACAAAGTTTTGTGATGTTTTCCAGTCCCGGTTTGTATGCTTTTTCACCATCAATCTGATAATTTGGAGCCTGAACGAAAAGCCATTCTACAGCTTCAAGATATTGTTCGTTTGTCATGCCACAAAATTCTCAAAACTTTCATTAAAATGAAACAATAATTTTCTAAATCTGTAACTTTTTCAAAATCTTAGCGTCTAATGTGGAAAAAGAGAATTCAAAATCGTCGCAGTAAATTTTTTTTATGCTTTAAAGTAGTGATGATGTTGATTAAAAACATAAATATTTCCTTATGAAAAGAGTTTTGATTGTAGTTTTGGGATTAGCCTTCGCAGGAATTAATGCTCAGCAAAAATGGTCTTTGCGTGAATGTGTAGACTATGCAGTGAAGCACAATCTTCAGGTGATTCAAAATGAATACTCGAAACAGATTCAGGATTCTAATCTTAAGATTGCTCAAAGGAATTATCTTCCGTCTGTCAATGCAAGTGTGGGAAATAATGTGAGTTTCGGGCAGGCTTCTTTGGGAACGGGAAGTATTAGAAACGACAGATTTAGTAATAATGCTAATCTTTCTGCAGATATTTTACTTTACAACAACGGAAGACTTGAAAAAACAATTAGAAAAACTCAATTCGATGTAGAAGCAAGTCAGTATGATATTGAGACCATTCAAAACGATATTTCTCTTCAGATTGCACAACAATATTTAACAACTTTGCTAAATAAAGAAATTGTGAAAATTTCCCAAAGTGCAACTGAAAATGCCAAAAAACAGTTAGACAGAGCAAAAATCACGACAGAAGTTGGTACAACAGCTCAAACTGTGAAGGCGGAAGCAGAGGCAGCTTGGGCAAGAGAAAAACAAAATCTTAAAACGGCAGAAGTAAATGTTGGAAGAAGTTTATTTGCGTTGGCGCAGTTGCTTCAGTTAAAAGATTATAAAGATTTTGATGTGATGGATGTTGAGGTTTCTGAAAGCTTAACGCCACAATTGCTTGCAGTAGAAGATGTTTTAGAAAAAGCTTACGAAAACCAACCCCAAATAAAAGCTGCATTAAGCAGAATAAAATCGGCAGAAGCACAGACTGAAGTTACCAAGACATCTTTTTGGCCAACCCTTACTGCGAGTATAGGTGTAGGAACTTTTTATAATAATCTGCTGAATACAAATAATGTAGGAAATGAATTTTTCTACGTAAAAGAAGGTGGTTTTTTCAATCAGTATAAAGATAACTTTGGGCAACAAGGCGGAGTAAGTTTAAATATTCCAATTTTCAATAAAGGAATTACGAAACTTCAGGTGGAGCAGTCAAAAATCAATGAAAATATTGCTAAAACAACTTTAGAACAGCAAAAACTAACGGTAAGACAAAATGTACAACAGGCTCAGTTTGACGCTGATGCAAATTACGAGATTTATCTTGCTGCAACAGAAGCCGAAAAAAGCACAAAACTTGCAATGGATTTTGCAGATAAGAGCTATGCTGCAGGCCGTACAACAATTTTTGACTTGAATATTGCCCGAAATAACTACGCCAATGCTCAAGGTTCTGTGCAACAGGCGAAATTTAACTATCTTTTCAGTCTTAAATTATTGAATTTCTATTCAGGAATTCCGTTAAGTTTGTAAAATGTCTATTCAGTCTTTAGAAAAATATTTACCTCAAAATACACTTTCATACTTAAGAAAATGGTTTTCAGGTCATTATATTCATATTAAAGTAACAAAAAACCGAAATTCAAAGCTTGGAGATTATAGAAAACTTCGTGACCAATCGCATGAAATTACCATCAATTCTACTTTGGCTCCACAGCTTTTCTTTTTCGTTTTAACTCACGAATTAGCGCATCTTATCGCTTTCGAAAAATACGGAAGAAGAATTTCTCCACATGGAAATGAATGGAAGCTTACTTTCAGAGAAATGCTTTTGGAAAGTCTTGATGTTTATGAAGAAGATTTAAAACCGATTATTTCTAAATTTTCTTATTCTCCAAAAGCTAATTTTATGGCTAGTCCGGATTTGGTGAAATACTTCCACATTGAAAATCATGATGATGAACTTCAATATATCGAAGAATTAACAAAAGGTGAGCATTTCCTTTACAGAAACGAGAAGTATTTGTTGGAAGGTCTTATCAAAAAAAACTATCTTTGTGTAAATCTGGCTACAGGACGGAAGTATTCTTTCAAACCTTTGGCAAGAGTGAAAAAATGCAGTTAAATATGTCAAATTCAGATAAATACTGTGTGATTATGGCGGGAGGAATCGGAAGCAGATTCTGGCCTTTAAGCACACAGAAATTCCCTAAACAATTTCAGGATATCTTAGGAACGGGTCGTACTATGATTCAGCAAACCTATGATAGGATTAGTAAAATTATTCCCAATGAAAATATATTTGTAATTACAAATAAAGAATATATAGCTCTTTCTCATCAGCAATTGCCGGAAATTCCACAGGATAATGTTGTAGGAGAACCTTTGATGAAAAATACCGCTGCATGCAATCTTTACATGGCGAATAAGATTGAAGAAATCAATCCGAATGCGACGATGATTGTACTTCCTGCAGATCATTTGATTTTGAAAGAAGATGTTTTTTTGCAAAAAGCTGAATTGGCATTTGATATTGCTGCAAATAATGATTATTTGGTGACTTTGGGAATTACGCCTACAAGACCAGATACAGGTTATGGATACATTCAGTTTGTTGATAAAAAAGATTCAGATTATTATAAAGTTAAAACTTTTACCGAAAAACCGATTCTTGAAATTGCCAAAAGCTTCCTTGAAAGTGGAGATTTCCTTTGGAATGCAGGAATTTTTATCTGGAATGTAAAATCTATTCACAAAGCTTTTGAAACTTTTCTTCCGGATATGACGCAGCAGTTTACGGCTTGTGAATACAATGCCGAAGCTGAGGTAAGCTGTATTGAATTGATTTATCCTAAAATTCAAAAAATATCAATAGATAACGGAATTTTAGAAAAAGCAAAAAATGTGTATGTAATTCCTGCAGATTTAGGCTGGAGCGATCTAGGAACATGGACTTCTGTTTTCGAAAACAGTGACAAAGACGAAAATGATAATGCTGTCAATATAAAATCGGTACTTACATACGATTCAAGCGGAAATATCGTTCATATTAAAAACAATAAGGCGGTCGTTATAGACGGGCTAAAAGATTTTATTGTTGTAGATACAGACAAAGTTCTTTTAATCTGCCCCAGAGAACACGATCAGCAGATTAAAGACTATGTTTTAGATTTAAAAAGTCTTAAAAAAGGAGAGAAATTCATGTAAACATTCGCATAGTTTCTGTCTGAATTTCAAATTATGAAAAAAAATACAAATCACATTTTTCTTTTTATTTTTCTGTTTTTGGGAATCTCAGTTTTCTCTCAAGACAAGAAAAAATTCTCAAATATTGACGGAGTTTTAGCCAAAATAAATCCTAACAGTAAAGTTGATTTTTGGGTTTTAGTGTACAATAACTATGGTAAAAATAAAGAGATAAAAGTTTCTGGAACAAAACAAGATTATCTTCCTCAGTTTGCAGGATTTAATCTGAGACCTGGAGAAGAAAGTTTTTATTATATCGTTTCTTCCATAGGTGGGAAAATCAGTTATATAACAGACATAAGAGAATTAAAAGAGTTTATCGGCAAGATCGATAACGTGGAAGAAGCGGCTATTTCTGCAGTTTTAGACGGTTATTTGATAGATGAACATTTTGTAGATGTTGCGGCTAATTATTACGAAGATAAAACCAATTATTATCTTGATTTGGGGAAAGTTACTTCAAAAGAATGTCCTTACCAGAAGTCGCATTTTACATTGACGGTGAATAAGGCTACAGGTGTTGTGTCAAATGTAAAAGAGAACGGAACTTACATTGAAGTTTACACTAAAAACTGTAAAAATAATCCACGACTTTTAAAAATCGAAAAGAAAGAAGAGCCAAAAGATGACCCCAAAAAACAACCTGTCAAAAAACGAAAATAATTTCTACGAAACAGAAAGACTTTTGATTCGTCCAATTTCTTTGGAAGATGCAGATGTGATTCTTGAGCTTTACAATATGCCAAATTTCATCAAATTTATTGGTGACAAAAACCTAAAAACACTTTATGATGCTGAAAACTATATCAGAAATAGATTTTTACCTCAAATTGAAAGATTGGGTTTTGGAAATTATCTGATTCTTTTAAAAGAAGGAAACCAAAAAATCGGTGCTGTAGGAATCTTTGAAAGAGAAGGTTTAGACGTAGTTGATATAGGTTTTTCTGTGCTTGAAAAATTTGAAGGAAAAGGCTTGATGTTTGAAGCTGCTCAAAAAGTAAAATCTATCGGGATGGATGAATTTGAGTTAAAGAAAATCTCAGCGATCACTTCAAAAGACAATTTCTCTTCTCAAAAATTAATTGAAAGATTAGGTTTAAAATTCCAGAAATATGTGACACTTCCGAATGAAGATGAAGAGTTAATGTATTATGAAACGGAATAACAAACATATTCTTTTGTTAATGCTTAGTTTGTCATGCTGAAAGCACCTCTACAACACTTATTATCAGTTTAGATTCTTTCAGAATGACAAACGTACTGTTTAATTAAAAATTAATCTTCCAAAATCTGTGCACTCGCTGTTTTAGAAGTTACTTTTTCAATCACTCTTGTGCAAATTCCTTTTTCGTCGAAGATAAAAGTAGTTCTTACAATTCCCATATAGGTTTTTCCGAATGTTTTTTTCTCCTGCCAAACCCCGAATTTCTCAATAATATCACGATTTTCATCAGCAATTAAATCATAGGGAAATGCAAATTTACTGTGGAAATTTTTTTGCTTTTTCACAGAATCTCCACTGATTCCCAACAGTTGAAATCCAGCTTTTTCCAATTGTGAATAATTGTCACTTAAATTACAGGCTTCAACCGTACAAGTTGGCGTATTTGCTTGTGGATAAAAGAAAATAACAAGCTTTTTTCCTGCAAAGTTTTCAGAATTGATGGTTTCTCCATCTTGATTTGTTCCTTCAAATTGTGGTAATTTATCTCCAACTTTCAGCATAATGATTTATTTTTGCTCAAATTTAATGATTAAATGACAAAAAAGCAGAGAGCGGCGCTCGTTCAGTCAGAATTAGAGAAATTATATCCGCAAGTTCCTATTCCTCTAGACCACACCGATCCTTACACTTTGATGGTCGCAGTTGCACTTTCTGCTCAAACAACCGATAAAAAGGTCAATCAGGTTACGCCCGAACTTTTTGCTGTTGCGGGAACGCCGCAAAGAATGGCAAAATTGGAAGAATATCAAATCAAAGAACTGATTAAAGAAATCGGACTTTCCAATACGAAAGCGAAAAATCTTAAAAGAATGGCTGAACTTTTATTGGAAAGGCATAATGGAGTAGTACCGCAAACTTATGAAGAGCTCGAAGCACTTCCCGGAGTTGGTCACAAAACAGCTTCTGTCGTGATGAGCCAAGCTTTCGGATTTCCTGCTTTTCCGGTTGATACGCATATTCATAGATTAATGACACAATGGAAGTTGACTTCCGGAAAAAACGTTATAGAAACAGAGAAAGATGCCAAAAGTATTTGGAAAGAAGAGGTTTGGAATAAACTTCACTTGCAAATTATCTTTTATGGAAGAGAATATTCTCCCGCAAGAGGAAAAGGAGAGAAGGATTTTATAACTAAAATGTTGTTCGAAGAAAAAGACAAGTAATATAATAGATGCAAAAAATTCCCCTCCTTTGGAGGGGGGATAAATTTTCAAAGAAAATTTAGACGGGGTGGTTTAAGAATGCAAGGTTTTAAAAATTATTCCACATCCAACAACCTCCTATGATAATTAATCTGTCCCAAATGATAGCCTAAATGTCCAAACAAATGAATCAGAAAATACTCTGTCGTCATTGGATAACCCAAAGCTTGAATAGGAAATTCTTTCTTCAAATCTTCTTCTAAAACTTTTTCAAGGGAAGAATGTACAACCTCAATTGTTTTTTCAATTTTCTCAATCAATTCGGTTCTCGGAATATTTTTTAATGAAAATTCAAGTTCTCTGTTTCTTACATAACCTGAATTTCCTAGAATCGCTCCGATAAAATGATTAATATTTCCAACCAAATGTAAAGTTAAGTTTCCTGAAGAATTCAGAATATTTTTATCGATTTTCCAGATTGAGTCTTCGTTTTGGTAGGATTCTATTTCTTTTTTTAATTGATTTAAATCTCTTGTGAACAGGGATTTTACACTTTCTGTCATAATTTCTATGTTTTTATTTAATAGTTGCTTTAAAATATCCTCTGAAATCTTTTGTAAAGCCTTCAACTTTTGTATTGTAATTTATAAAACCATAAACGGTATCATTTTCTTGAAAATTATTTTTATCTAAAACTAATTTCTGATAAACAGGTTTTGTTTTAATAAATTTTAATTCGCCGTGTAAGGTTTTGGGATCAATATCTTTAATTAAAAAATGACCTCCAAATACTTTTACCAAAATCCCATTTCCGAAAAAGCCATTGTTGTTATTGAGCAAAATTTCTAGTGTATCATTCTTTAAAGCAGAAGAACACTTGTAGTTATCCATAGGTAAAAGTCCTGCAATCTGAATAATATAAGCCGTTCTTGTTTTGCTTTCTACTTTTTCCTTTTTATAAAGTTTTAGTTCAGGATATTTTGATAGCAACTTGATTGTATCATTTTGTGGAAGGTTTTTGTCAATGTTAAATTTCTCAAAATTCTGCCGGGCTTTTTTCTCTTTTTTGCAACTCACAATGCATGAAAAGAAAATAATAATAGATGAAAAATATAAAGTTTGCTTCATGATTTGGTTTAAACAAATTTAAAACAAAAAGTCACGAAAAATTAATTCGTGACTTCAATGTTTTATGAGAAATTTACTTCTGTTTTGTCGCCCAAAGCTCCATTTTTCTGTTTAAAACATCTAAAGGAAGACAGCCCTGATTCAAAACTTCATCATGAAATTTAGCCAAACTGAATTTATTCCCTAATTCTTTCTGGTATTTTTCTCTCAATTCTCGGATTCTCAATGAGCCAATTTTATAGCCTAAAGCTTGTCCGGGCATTGCCATGTAACGTTCAATTTCTGCCGTTGCTCCGGCTTCATCGTAAGCAATATTATTTAAAAAGTAAGTAATTGCTTCTTCTCTTGTCATTTTTCCGGTATGAATTCCTGTGTCAACAACCAAACGAACCGCACGAAGCATTTGATCGCTCAGATATCCCATTTTTTGATAAGGATCTGTATATAAACCGAATTCCGGACCTAAAGTTTCACAATAATGAGCCCAGCCTTCACCGTAAGCTCCAAACCAGCCGAATCGCATGAATTTGGGAAGTTTTGTATTTTCCTGTTGCAGAGAAACCTGATAGTGGTGTCCTGGAATTGCTTCGTGTAAAAACAGAGATTCCATTCCTGAGGTAACGTTGAATTTCGATGGATCCGGAAGTGGCATGTAGAAAATTCCGGGTCTTTTTCCATCCGGAGTTCCCTGAATATATTCTGCACTTGCGCTTGCTTCTCTGAATTTTTCGGTTTGTCTGATTTCAAACTTCGTTTTCGGTGTTACGCTGAACATGGTTTTCAACTTCGGAGTAATTTTAGCTAAAATTCCGTTAAAACCATCCAAAACTTCTTTTGAGGTTTTATAAGGCATCGCTTTTGGATCTGTTTTTACAGAATTGATAAACTCTTCAAGCGTTCCGTTGAAACCGACTTGCTGTTTTACTTTTTCCATCTCGCTACGAAGCATCGCAACTTGTTGTAGCCCGATTTTATTTATTTCTTCGGGAGTTTTATTGGTAGTTGTCCAGCTTTTAGCATAATATTTATAAATGTTGTCTCCTTTCGGTAAGCTGTTGTAACCATCTGTTTCTCTGGATTTAGGCAAATATTCTTTCTCTAAAAAATCACCCATTTTTGTATAAGCCGGAATAATATTTTTTGTAATTGCTTCCTTATACAAATTTGTTAATTTCTCTTTCTGTTCTTTGCTGAAATCTTTTGGGAAATTTTTTATTGGTCCGTAGAAAATATTCTTTTCAAAATCGGAAGTAGTGATTTCTTCAGCTTTCATTTGAGGAATCATTTTTACTACCAATTTTCTTGGTAAAACAACTTTATTATTAATTCCTTCACGGAAATTTTCTGTTGCAGCATTCATCCAATCAGGGAATTTTTCCATTCTTTTTAACCAGTCTTCGTAATCTTTTTCAGTATTAAAAGGTTGGCTTCCTTGTCCGCTTCCGTACAAAGGGAAATTCAATGGAAGTCCGCCAAACTGAGTAAACGGAATATATTCAGGATGAAAAGAATACGCTTCAATTTTGTCTTTTAAAGTATAATCCAAAACATCATAAACTACCTTGTCTTCATCGGAAAGACCTTTATAATCAACATTTTCTAATTGTTTCTGAACTGAATTGTAAAAAGCAATTTCGCCAGAAATAAAATCTTTATCAATATTAATGGGAAGTTGGTCATTGTACCTTAAATCTCCTTGTGAAGTGGCTTCCAAAGGATAAAGTTTTAAATATTGTTCATAATAATTTGAGGCGATAGAATCAATATTTGTCGGCGTTACTTTCGTTAAGGGTGAATCTGATTTTTTGCACGAAGCAAGAGTTACCGCTAAACCAAGCCCAATTAAGGTTTTAAATACAATATTTTTCATTGATAATCTTTATTTTTCTATTTGTAAGACGAAATGCAATTGTTGTTACAAAAATTTGTTAATGGCATTTAATTTTAAAGAGTTAATTAACAAAAATAACCAATATTGTAAATCAAATCTGTTTTAGGACGAGATTTTAGCAAAAATAATTTTCAAAACAGTTTTCAAATTCACACATTTTTTTATCTTTGCCTAAAGCATTTAACAATCATAGTATTACAGTTCTTTTTTAAGAAATAATGAAAGGGATTTTAAAAATTTACCATCCGGACGAAACGCTTAAATACAATATTAAAAGTACTTATTGCAAAGCGTTTTACAGTAATCAAAAACATTTTTTGGAAGTTGAGGTCATTACAGATGACAGTTTAGACCATGTTGACGACGATTCTTTACAATATAATTTTCCTCAGCTATCGCTAGAAGTAATTGAGTTTCCTATAGATTCTTCAGAAATTGAAGGAAAAACATTTGAAATCAACGATTCTGATGATGAAGTTTATACCGAAGTGAATTTATTTGATGACGAAGACGCATTCATTTACGACAACGAACTTTGCTTTGAAAAAAATGAAGAAGACGAACTTCAGGTAATCTGGAAAGGGACAATTGATGATTTTTATACCGCTTCAGATACACCGCTTCCTTTCAGACTAAAGTGTGAATTTACCCCAGACGAAATTATTGTAGACGAAGACTAATCGTTACCAAATATTACTGTAAATTTCTTTTCAAATATACTTTTGGAAAGAAATTTGCTGTTTTCAGGCGGAATGTTTATTTTAAACTCATATTTTAAGCTTATTTTAAGATAAGTATTGATAATATTCCTTTATTTTTGTCGTTTAAATCCATTATAAATAAACTAATTGATGCTGTTAACGGAACTTACTCAGATTTTATTTGCACAGGTTGCTGTACCTGCTGTACCTCTCGAGAAAATTGAATTTTCTTTTTGGGATATCCTTTTCCATGGTGGAATCTTCGCTAAGATAGTGATGGTAACTGTTTTATCATTGGGAGTTTTCTCAGTGTATCTGTTTTTTGAAAGATTTTTCTTTATTCAGAGAATGGCTTCCAAAACAGATTCTAATTTTATGAACAACATTGAAGATTTCATAAGAAACGGAAAAATAGAAGCTGCAGCAGATTATTGTAAAACGCAAAATTCACCGGAATCAAGAATTTTAGAAAAAGGAATTTCAAGATTGGGAAGACCTGTTTCTGATATTGTAAGTGCAATGGAATCTCAGGCTCAGATTGAAGTTGCCAATATGGAAAAACATTTAAATCTTTTGGCGGCTGTTCCAAGTATTGCTCCGATGTTGGGACTTTTAGGGACTGTTATTGGGATGATTATTGCCTTCTTTGATTTATCTCATGCAGAAGGTGCTTTTTCACCAAAAACGCTTTCTGAAGGTATTTATACTGCTCTTGGACAAACTGCGGTTGGTTTGGCTGTGGCAATTCCGGCGAACTTCTTCTACAATTTACTTCTAACAAGAATTGATAAATTTGTTTTGAGAACTCAGAATATCTCTGGAGAATTTTTAGATATCATTAATAAACCTTTATAAATCTATGAAAATTCAGAGAAGAAATAAAGCGCACCCGGAATTCAGTTTAGCAGCGATGACAGATGTTATCTTGCTGATGTTGATTTTCTTTATGATTACTTCTTCGGCGGCTAATCAAAGTGCAATTGATGTAAAACTTCCTCAAACGGGAAGTGTGGAAGATAACATTCCGAATCCGATGACGGTAAGTGTAAAACCGGACGGTTCTTATTATGTAGATGATAAACCTGTAAGTCAAGAATTGGTAGAACAAACAATTGTAGCTGATCTTCAGAGCAAATCTGCAAAATCATTTACCATCAGAGCAGACGAAAGCACAATGCATAAAGATGTTGTTTTTTTAATGGAAATTGCAGAAAAGCATAAATTTAATATTGCGATTGCAACGGTTAAAGAATAGTCAGAATGAGAGGTTACACGATAAATAGAGACGAAGAAAATAAAGATAAGTTAAAAAGCGCAGTGCTTTCTATCATTATTTGGTCTGCTATTTTGATATTCGTTTTCATTTATAAAATGAAACCTACGGTTCGTGAAAAAGAGCCTGAGGTTATCACAACTATGCTGGTTAATTTCGGAGACAACCGAAATGGAGCAGGAATTGATGAACCGGCAAATCAAGAAGGAAGTTTGGCTGCAAAAGCGGTAGAAACAGCTCCTGAACCGGTTGAAAATGTGGTTTCTGAACCCAAAACCGTAATTACTCCAGATCCAAAACCTGAATCAAAAAAAACGGAGGTTAAAGATAAAATCATTACTGGAAACAATACTAAAGTTACCGCACCTAAAAAAGAAGATTCAAAAACGAATAAAAAATCAACGGCAAGTTCTACAACGAAAAGCACAAAAAGTTCTGCAACGACAGCCAATTCTAAAACTGGAAGCGGCGACGGAAAAGGAAATGCAGCAATTGGAAATTTAATTAAAGGTCGCGGAACAAAACCTGGAAGTCAGGGAACAGGTGACGGAATCGGAAATAATGGTGATCCTTTAGGCGGAGATGGAAATGGCGACAGCAAAGTAGGAATTGACCGTCGATTAGTTGGTTATATTCCAGGAACGATGGGAAGAGGAGGAGCTCAACCGAGTCACAGTTGTACAGCAAGTGGATCGATTACTATTGCTTATACCGTAGATAAAGCCGGAAATGTTTCTTCCGCTAGAAGATCGGGCGGAGTTTCAGATCCTTGTGTGGTTTCCACTTCTGTTGCATGGGTTAAGAAATATGTAAAAGCCGAAAAAGCCAGTGTTTCATCCACCGGAAGTTATAACATTACCTTCTAAAAATACAAAAGCACTTTATTCAAGTGCTTTTTTTATTTCATTAATTCTGTTAATAACGGGAAGCGCAAAAATTCCGCTCGTCTGTAAATACAGTTCGTAGAAGGTTTTTGCTTTGTCTAAAAAATCATTGTTAGCTAATACTTTTCCGTTGTAGTAAAAAAGATTTCCAAGCATTTCGTAATAATCTTTTTGATCTCTTTCCTGTCTTTCTTTTACAATTTCAATGACTTCTTCTTTTGATTTTGCTGAAAGTTCTTTAAAATCAAACTTAAAAATATCTTTCATTAGAGAGTCGAAATCCAGGTCTTTCTGCATTAAACTTTCTTCAGGTTTGTCTAAAATCAGTTTTTCTAAAGCTTGAGATAACTGGCGTATTAATCGCAATGTGAATTCTTTATCTGTGATCATAAATCTTGTTTTAATTAAAATTTTGAATTTAAAAAGATTAATCCTTCCAATTCATTTTTGAGAACTTCAACTTCTTTTTTAAAGTTTATTTTATCAGGTTTATTATTTATTTCAATCTCGAAATCAGCCATGAAAACTAATGTATTTTCTTTAATTTCTAACAAAATCATATCTAAAATTTGTAGAGGTGTATTGCATTTTTTGCAAACCAAAAATTGATCTTCATAATATCCTGCATCAGTATAGATTTTTCTCACCTCAATAAATTCTATTTTGTTGCTGTCAATATAAAGAAAATTGGAATCTTTTGAGTGAAAATAAGATCTTATGAAAGGTTCTTTTTCTTTTAATTCTTCAGACTTGAAATCTATTCTAAATGTTTTTCCAACATCATCTTTTGTGACATTTTTAATTTTCAAATAGCCAATATTCCAACCACCCTGCGCAAATATCAAGGAATTAAAAGATAAAACTGCCAATAATATTAATTTGATTTTCATTTGTCGAAGATTATATAAAAGCTTTTCAGAACTATATGTTTTTATGCAAAAAACAAATACGCCAACACAATAGAAGTAATAATTCCCACCAAATCTGCCAATAACATGGCAATTACGGTATATCTTGTGTTTTTCACAGCTACAGCTCCAAAGTAAACTGCAATTACGTAAAACGTCGTATCTGAGCTTCCTTGTAAAACCGCAGCCAATTTCCCCTGAAAACTATCTGCTCCGAATGTTGCCATCGTATCCATCATCATTCCACGAGCTCCGGAGCCCGAAAGTGGTTTGATTAAAGCCGTTGGAAGTCCGTCTACAAATCTTGCATCAAAGCCGGAAATATTGGCAACCCATTTCATTCCGTCAATAATTACCTCAAAAACTCCTGAAGTTCTTAAAAGCGAAATCGCAATTAACATTCCCACCAAATAAGGAATAATTTTCACACTGGTTGTAAAGCCTTCTTTCGCTCCGTCAACGAATGCATCAAAAACATTTATTTTTTTATATAAAGCTCCAAGCACGATAGCCAAGAAAATGAAAAGAATCAATCCGTTACTCAAAACCTGACTGAAAATATCTAAATTTTCTTTGCTAAGTCCGGTCAAATACCAAACAAGCAGTCCAATCAATAAGGAAATTCCACCAACATAAGCTAAAAGAACAGGCTGTAAAAGATTTATTTTTTGATAAATTGAAACAATAATCATAGCTGCAAAAGTCGCCGCAAATGTGGCAATCATACAATAAAGAAATATATCTGTAGGGTTTTGCGCCCCTACTGAGGCTCTCAAAGCAATGATAGAAACAGGAATCAGTGTCATTCCACCTGCGTGAAGACAGAGAAACATGATTTGGGAATTGCTTGCCGTTTCTTTATCTGGATTTAAAGTCTGCAAACTTTCCATCGCTTTTAAACCAAACGGCGTTGCAGCATTATCTAAACCTAAAAGATTGGCACTGAAATTCATCAGCATGTGACCGAAGGCAGGATGGTTTTTGGGAATTTCAGGAAATAATTTTGAGAAAAATGGTTGAATTAAGCGGCTTAATAAATTGATTCCTCCAGCTTTTTCGGCAATACTCATAAAGCCCATAAACAAAGCCATAATTCCTATTAAACCTAAACAGATTTTCACTGCTGTTTCGGAAGTTCCAAT
This sequence comes from Chryseobacterium formosum, assembly GCF_026460885.1. Lineage (GTDB taxonomy): Bacteria > Bacteroidota > Bacteroidia > Flavobacteriales > Weeksellaceae > Chryseobacterium > Chryseobacterium formosus. Next base: position 304,866 of record NZ_JAOVZW010000001.1, on the reverse strand, counting down.
CACACCGTCTGCCGATTGTATGCGGTAAGTGGTTACTTTTTGTTTTAAAGAATCGGTTTTATAATGAATATGCCCTTCGCTGAAATCATTTTTTTTCATCAGGCTGTCTCTGATAATAGGAGAAAGTGTACCTATGTTTTGTTTTGCAACTCTCACGGTGTCACCACTTTTCCCAACTACCATATCATTAAAAATGGTTTTGTAATGGCTTGACGAAATGTATTTTATGCTTGCAATTGCGATGGCAATGATAATGAAAGCCGACCAAATTCTGCTGAGAACCATTTGATTAAATTAATTTTTAGAAAAGATAATAATTTTAATGTTAAAAATTGGAAGTTTATTTAAACCATTAAGATTCAATAAGAAGTTAAAAGTATTAAGTAAAGAAGGAAAAGATGTTTAAAAGTTATTTTTCATCCAAATAAACCAAAAAACCTTCAAAATCATCATCCAAATTTTTCAAAATCTTTGCATTGGCAGTTTTCTTCTTTAATTCATCAATGAAAAAACTTTTTTCAAAAAACTGACGGTGAATTCCTGGTAAAAGTGCCATAAAATAATCCATTCCGATTTTGTTATTATGGAGATCCATTTTGGTTTCCAAAGGCTGATTTGGAAATAATTCTTCGTGCAAATCTGTAATTTTTTTGCAGAAATCGTAAGCTTTTTGAGCCGAAGAAATCTTACTGCAGTACATCATAATCAGACAACACCAAAATGCGTGACGGAAAGCATTTCCTTCTCCGTTTTTTGATGCGGTTTTTGGGTATAAATTTTGTGCAATAGAAAAAGCTTTCACCGTTGCATAAAAACTCAAAATAGAAAATAGAGGATGCGGCAAAACAGCTGATAAGAGTTTAAGAATTTTCTTTAAACTCATGCTTCTGATTGTGTTGAAAATTACTTTGAAAGTCCTCATAAAATAAAAATCTCTCCCAAATTGAGAGAGATTATATGTTTTTTAGTTTAAATTTTAAGCTTTTACGGCTAAAAGATTTATTGTTTTAGAAACGACATCTTTAATTTCTGTTCTTTTAACGATGAAATCAACGAAACCTTTTTCCTGCAAAAATTCTGAGGTCTGGAAACCTTCCGGTAAATCTCTACCAATGGTTTCACGGATAACTCTTGGTCCTGCAAATCCGATCAATGCTTTCGGTTCTGCCATAATAATGTCTGCAGTCATTGCGAAAGAAGCGGTAATTCCACCAAAAGTCGGGTCGCAAAGGTAAGCGATGTACAAAAGACCTGCTTCTGAAAGTTGAGCTAATTTAGACTGAACTTTTGCCAACTGCATCAAAGAATACGTTGCTTCCTGCATTCTCGCTCCACCAGATTGACAGATAATCATGTAAGGAAGTCTTTTTTCGATACAGTAATCAATCGCTCTTCTGATTTTTTCACCCATTACAGAACCTAAAGATCCACCAATGAACGCAAAATCCATACAAGAAACTACCATTTCAGTTCCGTTCACAGTTCCAACAGCATTTCTGATAGAGTCAGTTAATTTTGTCTTCGCTTTAACTTCTTTTAAACGGTCTGTGTAAGATTTTGTATCCTTAAAGTTAAGCATATCAATACTCTCAACATTTGCATCAAGCTCGGTGAATTTTCCTTCGTCGAAAAGAATGTCAAAAAATTCTGCACTTCCAATTCTTACGTGAAATCCATCTTCAGGAGAAACATAATTGTTTTTCTTTAGTTCATCATGTTCAACAACTTTTCCAGACGGAGTTTGATGCCAAAGTCCTTTCGGAACATCTTTTTTATCGTCTGTAGAAGTGGTAATATTTTGTGCTTTTCTTTTAAACCAGTCGAATGCCATATCTTAATATAATTGATGAAAGATAAATGATAAATGATGAAAAAACTGTTTAATTGAAATCAATTGTCGTTCATCATTTATCATTAATAATTTTTATTTAAGCGTATTTACGTTATTTAAATCTTCAAATGCCTTAACCAATCTCTTAGAGAAAGTTTCTTCACCTTTTCTGATCCAAACTCTTGGGTCGTAGAATTTTTTGTTTGGTTTTTCTTCTCCATCAGGATTTCCGATTTGAGTTCTCAAATATTCTACATTGTCTACCATATAATCTCTGATTCCTTCTGTATAAGCAAACTGAAGATCGGTGTCAATATTCATCTTAATTACCCCATAATCAATCGCTTCTCTGATTTCTTCTAAAGTAGAACCTGAACCACCGTGGAATACAAAATTAATTGGTTTTTCAGCTGTTCCGAATTTCTCCTGAACAAATTTCTGAGAGTTATCTAAGATTTTTGGAGTCAATACTACGTTACCCGGTTTGTAAACTCCGTGAACGTTTCCGAAAGCAGCAGCAATCGTGAAGTTATCAGAAACGGCTTTTAATTTTTCATACGTATAAGCTACGTCTTCAGGCTGTGTATATAATAAAGAGTTGTCTACACCAGAATTGTCTACACCATCTTCTTCTCCACCTGTAACACCGATTTCCACTTCTAAAGTCATCTGCATTTTATTCATTCTTTCGAAATATTTAGCAGATATTTCAAGGTTTTCTTCCAAAGATTCTTCAGAAAGATCAAGCATGTGAGAAGAGTAAAGAGATTTACCTGTTTGCTTGAAGAATTCTTCGTTAGCATCCATCAAACCGTCAATCCAAGGCAATAATTTTTTTGCAGCGTGATCTGTGTGAAGAATTACCGTTGCTCCGTAAGCTTCAGCCAAAGTGTGAATATGTCTCGCTCCTGCAATACCACCAACAATAGCTGCTTTTTGAGCGTCATTACTCAATCCTTTTCCTGCGTTGAAAGATGCTCCACCGTTTGAAAACTGAATGATTACCGGTGAGTTTAGCTTTGCAGCCGTTTCCATCACAGCATTTACGTTGCTTGATCCAACAACATTTACTGCAGGTAATGCAAATTTATTTTCTTTTGCATATTGGAAAATATCTGTAACTAACTGACCTGTGGCAACTCCTGCCGGGAAAATTCTGCTCATATTTTAGCTTTTATATAATATTAGGGTATATTTTAAAAATTCTTGTAAAGATAGTCAATTTTGAGAAATGATTAATTTCTTTTATCTCTTCCCCAAAGTAGCTTTTGGCGAATGGTTTCGTAGAAACTTAAATTGTTAGGTTGTACCAATAACAATTGAAAACTTGCCTTTTTAATCACAATTTCTTTATCAGTTTCAATATGAATTAATCTTGAGTCTAATGAAAGCGAATATTGCGGAACTCTGCTTTCTACTTTGAATTTAATTTCAACTGTATCATTCACCACCAAAGGTCTTACATTAAGATTGTGTGGTGCAATAGGAGTGATGACAAAGTTTTGATTGATGGGTGAAATTATTGGTCCGCCACAACTTAAAGAATAAGCGGTTGATCCGGTCGGAGTGGAAACAATAACACCATCGCCCCAAAAAACATTTAAAAATTCATTATTAATATATGAATCTACCGTTACCATCGAAGTTGTTTCTTTTCTTGAAACGGTAACATCATTTAAGGCATAAGGAAAAAAATCATCCAGTTCTGGCGAAACGACCTGAATCACCGAACGACGGCTGGTTTTCACATCACCTTTTAAAATAGAATCTAATTCTTTAAAGGCTTCTTCTTTGGTGAAGCTTGCTAAAAATCCTAATCTTCCGGTATTTACACCAACAACGGGTATTTCTAAATCTTCAATAAACGTTAATGAATTTACAATCGTTCCATCGCCACCAAAAGTGAAAAATAAATCTACTTTTTTCTCGATAAGATCCTGTTTGTTGCCAAAAGTTTCGAATATTTTTGAGAATTGAAGAGCTTCTGCCATTTCATCAAACAAAACAGATTTTACGCCTCTGCTTTCCAGTTCAGAAATAAATTTGCTTAAATATAAAAAAGTATCAAGATCTTTTTTCTGAGAATATATGGCTGCCTTCATGTTATATTTCTATAAATTTTTGTAAAAAACCAAATCGGTCTTTAAACATATCTGTCTTTTCGTCAGAATAGTATTTTTCAACAATTCTGTAGTCATATCTGTCGAATGTTGCATCAATGGACGCTAGATTTTCATTGCTGATTTTTATTGTAACCTGAATTGCTTCTTCAGACATCAAACTGATAAATCCACCATAAAATTTTGAGTTGTTGCTCTCAATAATATTGGCAATTTCAGTCATTGAGTATCTTCTTGCCGGAACTTCAACCGTTAAAGTCGCTCCCGATTCAGAAAACAGAGGATATAACGAAAGATTTTGGAAAACATCGTCACAACCGATATATCCCAAATATTTTTCATTTTTATTAATCACAGGAATTACGTTTGTATTGAAGGTATAAAACAGACGAATACTGTCCATAATATTATTATCCTCCAAAATTGCAAAACGCTCAATCTGATGTTCGAGGTTTTTTAACGTGCCTTCTTCTTCGTAAAGAAAATCTTTGGCGATGGCTCCGTAAAAGTGGTGTGATTTTTTGATGAAAATATGCGTATATCCAAAAGCGTCGAGCATTTCTCTAGCCGATTCTATAGAGTCAGTAAGGTGAAAGCAAGGAAAATCTTTTGAGACGTAGTCTTTGATAAACATTGTGCTAATTTATAAAAAATTAAACGAATCCTTTTCTTAAAATTGTTGTTTTTTTTGATGGAAATAAAAATTCAGTCAAAATAATTTGTTTGTGTGAAAAATAAATGTATCTTTGTCGCCTTTCATTTTTACTTTTTATTAGATTTATTTCAAACTGCACTGTCTTTTGACAGACGCAGTTTTTTTATTTTAGGGCTTTTGCGAATTTTTTTAAAACTATTTTTAACGCAAAGCTCGCTAAGATTTTTTTAATATTGTTTTGCGTATTCTTTGTTCACAAAGGCGTTCTACTCAGAAAAGACCTCAAAGTTTTTTATTTTAAACCTAAAACTTTTGCGAACTCCCACATTACGATTCCTCCGCAAACGCTTACGTTTAAAGAATGTTTTGTTCCTAATTGAGGAATTTCCAAAAATGTATCGATATTCGGCAATGCTTCATCACTAATTCCTTCTACCTCGTTTCCTAAAATTACAGCATATTTCTTTGTATTGTCAATCGTAAAATTTGAAATCATTTTACTGTTTGAAGTCTGCTCAATTCCTAAAATTTCAAAACCCTGACTTTTCAAATCATCAATCGTTACATTAATATCTGCTTCATACGACCAATCTACACTTTCCGTTGCTCCCAAAGCGGCTTTGTGAATTTCACGGTGCGGCGGTTGAGGTGTAATTCCGCAAAGAATAATTTTCTGAACCAAAAATGCATCTGCCGTTCTGAATGTTGCTCCCACATTATGCATACTTCTGATATTATCCAAAACAACAATCAACGGTATTTTCTCAACTTTTTTAAATGTTTCTACATCGATTCTGTTAAGTTCTTCCAGTTTTAATTTGTGTACCACTATATATTTGTTGAGATTAATTTATATTTATTATTTACGAAATCTAATGTCTTTTCAGATTTACAAATTTTACTTTTTTGTTCCCATAATCTGGTGAACATTTTTCTCGATATTCTGAGCAATTGTTTCCATTGGAATATCGTTTTCATCATTATTAAAAGGATCTTCAATTTCTTCAGCAATCAATTCCAAACTCATTAAAACGTAATACACAAAAACAGTCAGCGGAATCATAAATAATCCGAGATTGATGACATACGCAATAGGCAAAGCTAAAACATATAAAATGATAAACTTTTTAATGAATGAAGAGTAAGAATAAGGGATTGGTGTATTTTTAATTCTTTCACAACCGCCACAAACATCCAGAAAACCTGAAATCTGGGTGTCTAAATACAACATTTCAACATCTGAAATCTTTCCTTCTTTTTTAAGCTGATGCAATTTATAAGTCAGATGAATAATCATATCGGTCGGTCCGTGACTTCTCAAAGATTTTTCAATTTCAGAATAATCTTCATCCAAAGCGAGTCTTGTCGATTCTTGTGAAAGATGTTTTGCTAAAAAATGTGGAAAATATTTTAAATATCTTGCAATTTGATCAGCAGACTGTCTGTCATCGGCAAGGATAATATTGATTTTTATGGCGAAATTTCTTGTGTCGTTCACTAGTTTTCCCCAAAGTTTTCTTCCTTCCCACCATCTGTCATACGCAGTATTTGTTCTGAAAACCAATAATAAAGACAAAACAAAACCAAGCAGAGAATGAATCATTCCAACATTGCTGACTTTAGATTTCGATGTTAAATGAAGATATTCGATTTCGAGATATTGTATCCCGAAAGAATAAATTCCCATCAAAACCATTGTTGGAAAAAGGATTTTCATGGTGTCGCTTTTGTGTAAGCTGACCAGTATTTTTAGGAAATGTTTTGTATTATAAACTCTCATGGTTTGCGTGTCTTGTGCAAAGATAAAATATTCGGATTATTGTTTTTCGTAGAAATTTTAATTTTGGCTTAAATGTATCTCGCAGATTAAACTGAAGTCGCAGATTTTTAAATTTATGAAAATTCTAGCTATCCACTTATTTTAAAAGATTTTATGCTACGAATGCACGAATTTTTTAAAGTGAAATTGAATTTAGCAACGATAATAATTAATTTGTGGCAATTTGTTTTACAAAATTTTTTATTCTCAATCATCCGTGAAAATCTGTGGGAGATTTTAAAATCAATCATTTGCCTCCAAAATTAAATTCCCTATTTTTACCAACCCAATTTTAAGAACGATTTCAATGGCAAAGGCGACGAAGAAAGAAACCCCGTTAATGACGCAGTACAACACCATCAAGGCGAAATATCCTGATGCGCTTTTGCTTTTCAGAGTGGGAGATTTCTACGAAACTTTCGGGCAAGATGCTGTGAGAACATCTCAAATATTGGGGATTGTTCTTACAAAAAGAGCCAATGGAGATGGTCATATCGAATTGGCTGGTTTTCCGCATCATTCTGTGGATTCTTATTTGCCTAAATTGGTCAGAGCCGGAATTCGTGTGGCAATTTGCGACCAATTGGAAGATCCAAAAACCGTCAAAGGAATTGTAAAACGTGGTGTGACAGAATTGGTAACACCGGGAGTTACGTTCAATGATCAGGTTTTGACTTCCAAAAAAAACAATTTCCTGCTTTCGCTTCATAAAGAAAAAGAAAAATACGGAATTGCTCTGGTTGATGTTTCTACGGGAGAATTTTTGGTTAGTGAAGGAAATTTAGATAAGATTTTACACATCATCAACACGTTTGACCCGAGTGAAATTATTTATCAGCGAAGCGTTCAAATTCCGGAACAATTAAAAAACAGAAATGTTTTTAAACTTGAAGATTGGGCGTATCAATATAATTTTGCATACGAAAAACTCACGAATCAATTCAGAACCAATTCATTAAAAGGTTTTGGTGTTGAAGGTTTACCTTTGGCAATTACGGCTGCAGGAGCAATCTTCGCTTATTTGGTTGAAGATACACATCATAAATTATTGGCGCACATTACCAAAATTCAGATTATTCCGCAGGAAGATTATTTGATGATGGATCATTTTACGCTGAGAAATCTGGAAATCGTTTATCCAAGCCATCCGAAAGGAAAATCTTTATTAGATATTATCGATAAAACTTCCACACCAATGGGCGGAAGATTATTAAGAAGAAGAATTATTTTACCTTTAAAATCGGTGGAAGAAATTGGTCGCCGACTTTCGCTAATTGATTTTTTAAACGAAAACGATCATCTGAAATATGAAATTTCGCAATTATTGAGAGCTATTTCAGATTTGGATCGATTGATGGGAAAACTGGCGGCGGAAAAAATTTCGCCAAAAGAATTGGGCTACCTCCGTCAAAGTTTGATTAATATTCAGAAAATTAAGGGATTACTTCATCCTCATGCAGATGTTTTAGCTTGGTTTGAACCATTAAATTCATTAGATGAATTGATTGAATTACTTGAGAATCATTTAAATGAAGAACTTCCGGTAAATCTTGCAAAAGGAAATGTGATCAAACAGAATATTTCCGAGGAACTTGATCATTTGAGGGGCTTGCAGAACAAAGGAAGAGGTTTTCTTGACGAAATGTGTCAACGTGAAGTGGAACGAACCGGAATCACAAGTCTTAAAATTGATTTTAATAATGTTTTCGGATATTTTATTGAAGTAAGAAATACGCATAAAGATAAAGTTCCTTCTGATTGGATAAGAAAGCAAACGTTGGTCAATGCGGAAAGATATATTACCGAAGAACTGAAAGAATACGAAAGTCAGATTCTGGGTGCTGAAGAAAAGATCAGTGTTCTGGAGAATCAATTGTATCGAAAAGTGTGTTCGGATACCATTATTTATATGGATAGAATTCAGGAAAATTCAAATATCATTGCACAGCTTGATGTCGCAGTGGGTCTTTCTGAACTGGCGGTTTCTGAAAGTTATACAAAACCTGTTTTGAATGATAGTTTCTCAATCGATTTAAAAGAAGCAAGACATCCGATCATTGAAAATGCACTTCCTTTAGGTGAAAAATATATCCCGAACGACATCTTTTTAGATAAAGATTCTCAGCAGATCATCATGGTTACCGGCCCCAACATGGCGGGTAAATCTGCAATCCTTCGTCAGACCGCAATTGTTTGTCTGATGGCGCAAATCGGAAGTTTTGTTCCTGCGAAACACGCTGAAATCGGAGTTTTAGATAAAATCTTTACAAGAGTTGGAGCGAGCGATAATATTTCTGCGGGGGAATCTACTTTTATGGTCGAAATGAATGAAGCAGCTTATATTTTAAATAATATTTCAGATCGAAGTTTGATTTTGTTAGACGAAATCGGGCGTGGAACATCAACGTATGACGGGGTTTCCATTGCGTGGGCGATTGCAGAATATCTGCATCAGCATCCGACTCAGGCAAAGACTTTATTTGCAACGCATTACCACGAGTTGAATGAGATGACTGTGAATTTTGAACGTGTGAAAAATTTCCATGTTTCTATTCAGGAAAACAAAGGAAATATCATTTTCTTAAGAAAATTAATTCCTGGCGGAAGTGAACATAGTTTTGGTATTCATGTTGCGAAATTGGCCGGAATGCCATCGAAAGTTGTGAACAGAGCCAATGATATTTTGAAAACTTTGGAAGCCAGCCGTTCACAAAGCGGAAGCTCAGACACGATAAAAAGAGTAACGGAAGAAAATATGCAGCTTTCTTTCTTTCAATTGGATGATCCGGTTTTGGAAAATATCAGAGAAGAATTAACAAAAATCGATATCAATACGTTGACTCCGATTGAAGCTTTGATGAAACTGAATTCGATTAAGAAGATGATTGGAAAGTAATTGAATCGGAGTGTTTGAGTGTTTGTGAGTTTTAATGGGAATTTATTACAATAGGAATCTGCATTTTACTCCTTAATACATTCCCGTTTTCCTTTGCCGGAACCCATTTTCCTTTGATTTGTTTTGTGGCAAGTTTAATAGCATTATTAAACTTTTCATTTGTACCACTTACCTGAATTCCTGAGATAGTTCCATCTCTTTCCACAATGAAATTGAGAATCGCTTTAAAAATCTTTTCTCCTTTTTTTAATTTAACAGATTCCAATGTAATAACATTCTCAATCTTTTTGGTGAAACCTTCTTTACCATTGGGAAAGTAAGCTTTATGATCTGGAAAATCGTGACATATTGTAGCTGTAGAGATATTATCAATTTCTTTTGGTTTTGAGGGACTTGTACGAGGAGCACTGATTTGTCCGAAAACAAAACCATTTAAAATAATAGCTGAAAATAAGGTTAAATGTCTTTTCAAAATTAATTTAAAGTTTATTAGCCATGAAAACAGGAATATTTAATCTGCTTCTTACAATTTTACCTTTATATATGGCTGGATTCCATTTGTTTTTAATGCTTCTGACTGCTCTTTTAACTTCTGCATTGAAACTTTCATTTAATCCGGTAACTTTCACATCCGTCATACTTCCGTCTCTTTCAATCACAAAACTGAACATTCCTTTCAGTTTATCTTCATTTTCTGAAGTTTTAAGACAACCTCTTTTAGAAGTTTATTCCTGAATACTTTATTTCCTTCAGAAAATTCTGCTTCCTGATCGGGATTTTCATAAATAGTAACAACATCTACAGATTCAGTCGGATAAGGATATTTATTAGTTGTAGGCGAGAAGGAGAATTGGTATATTGCCCAAAAGCTATTTCGCTAAAAATTAAAAAAATGAATAGAATAAATTTTTTCACGATTAAATTTTTCCAAAAATAGAAAATATTTGCAAGGTTTATGATTTTGATAAATTGTAATAAATAGTTTATTTAAAACTTATTGTTAAAGGTACTTTGAATTTATAACGAATTTTCTCTCCATTGAGTTCTGCAGGAATCCATTTCTGTTTAATTTTTGAAATGGCTCTTATAGCTTCGTTGTTAAAGCTTTCGTTGGTACCAAAGGATTTAATTTCTACCATAAAGCCATCTTTATCTACAATAAAAATTATTTCGCAGGTTTCTTTTTCTAAGTTCGTAACAACTTTTCGAACTTTAAAATTCTTACTGATGAGATTCTGAAATTCGGTATTGCCGAGAGAAAAAACAGCTGGTTTTTCGGCATCTATTTTTATCTTACCATTCTTTTGAATTAATGCTAATTCATTAAGTTCTGTTATTCCATTGATGGCTTCTTGCCCGAAAATGAAACGGAAAAAGAGCAAAGAAAATAGCGTTAAAAATTTTGTCACAGGGTAAAAGTTTTCGCTAAGATAAACTTTAGAACTAATATTTTTTACTCGTTAAAGGAAAATAGAATAAATAACGAACAGGTTTTCCGCTTAATTTTGCGGGTTTCCATCGTGCAAATATTCCTCTTACGCCTGATTCTGCAGCTTCAACGTGCTTCTTATTGCTTCCGACAGCAACAACATTTCTTACATATCCTGTTTTTTCAACAACAAAATAAAGACGGGTATCTATTTTTTCGTTGTTTTTTAAATCTAATGTTTCTATACTTTCAAAATATTTTCTCTTAAAAGCCTCCATTCCGCCGGGAAACTCAGGTTTTTCATCAGCATTTGTTACAGCATCTTTGATATCTATTTTTGATCTTACATACTCTAAATCAGGGATTCCTGAAGTAGTCAAACCTTTGTCCGCACCTACGTTATTAGTTTTTTCAGAAATATTTTTGTTTTCTATATTAGAATTAGATTCTTCTAGAGGAAAATAAATAAGGTAACGCACCGCTTGACCATTAACTAAAGCGGGTTTCCATCTTTCAAAAACACCTTTTATGGCTGTTTCTGCTTCTTTAAGGTCATTTTTGTTTGATCCAACAGCGGTGAAACTCTTTATATATCCTGTTTTTTCAATAATAAAATATAAGCGGGTGTCGTTTGCTTTTTTCTTTTTGGAATCTGACGATTTTAAACTTTCAAAAAAACGTTTTTTAAATTTTTCTATTCCACCAGGAAACTCCGGAAGTTGATCTGCTTTCGTAACAACATCCTTTAAATCTATTTTGTTTTTTATGATTTCATAATCGGGAATTTGGTTTATTTCACTGGCCGTACCCTGATTTATGCTGTCTCCATCATGGTTTTGAGCAGACGCAATTATTCCGAAAAACAGACCGAAGAAAAGAATCGCCTTTTTCATTAAATTTAATTTTAGTAATACTGATTCTGAGATAATTATCAGATGTATAGTTAATGAAGAGTAATCAAACTTAATACCAATAATTCACTAAATGAACATTGGTTTTCGGGTGTTATCTTAATCAGAAATTAGGTTGGAAAAAATGAGATTCTGATTTTAAATTTTAAGCGGGTGTATTTTAATTAATTAACAAAATTTAACAAGCTGCTTCTCATTGGTTTAAAAATGCTTTCTGTAATTTTGAGTATGAAGAAATTTTTTAGTTTAATTGTATTGGTTTTCAGTGTTTCACTCTGTTATTCACAAGAGCAGGTTATCGTAAATGATATACCGATGATTAAATACGAATTACTTGAGCAGAAAATTAAAGAAGAAAAAAATGTTTTATTGGTTTTAAATTTTTGGTCTACGACTTGTGCACCTTGTGTGAAAGAACTTCCTGATTTTATAGAGGTTAATAATAAATTTAAAAATAATCCAAAATTTAAAATGCTTTTGGTTTCTTTAGACCGGGCAAAAGATAAAGAGCGTGTAATTGAATTCATCAAAAAGAAAAACCTGACTGCAGAAGTTGTTTTATTGGATGATATCAAAAGAATGAACACTTGGATTCCTAAATTTGAAAAAAACTGGGACGGAAATATTCCTGTAACGATTGTCTATAAAAATGGAGAAAAAGTTCACTTCAACGATGGTGAAATGTCGAAAACTGAACTCGAAAATGTTATCACAAAAAATTTATAAATCATGAAAAATATCAAAATTTTAATGACCGCAGCAATAGTTGGTCTAAGTTTGCTGAGCTTTACAAAAACAAATCATAAAGACGAAGAGCCAAAATCTAAAACGACTTCTACAAAAGGTTACGAAGTAGGAGATGTTGCAACAGATTTTAAGCTTAAAAATGTAGACGGAAAAATGGTTTCTCTGAGCGATTTTAAGAAAGCAAAAGGCTTCATCATAGTTTTTACCTGTAATCATTGTCCGTATGCGAAAAAGTATGAAGGCAGAATCATAGAACTCGATAAAAAATATAAAGAAGCTGGTTATCCTGTAATTGCCATTAACCCGAATGATCCGAATGTACAACCTGAAGATGGTTTCAAAGAAATGGTTGCAAGAGCAAAAGAAAAAGGGTTTGCGTTCCCGTATTTGGTGGATGAAGGGCAGAAAGTGTATCCTCAATATGGTGCTACAAAAACCCCTCACGTTTTTATTCTTCAAAAAGAAGGTGCGAAAAATGTTGTAAAATATATTGGTGCAATCGACAATAATTACGAAGATCCTAACGATGTTTCAGAGCGTTATGTAGAAGATGCAATGGATGCTTTACTGAAAAATGAACCAGTGAAAATGACGAAAACAGTTGCAATCGGCTGTACAATTAAAGTGAAAAAATAATTTTAAAATTATATTCCATGTTAAACGAAATCTAAAAAAAGGTTTCGTTTTTTTATTTAAATGCTTGAGAAAGGGAAGTGAAGAGCCATTTTAAAATGAAAAGAATCAACGTAAACGAAGCCATCGTTAAAAAACCATAGAATATTCTTAAAAAATGTGTTTTTACATCATCATCAGATTGTTTTATTTTTAATTTTGCCATGGTGATGAAACCCACATAATACAGTACAAGCAAAGCAACAGGAATGAATAGGTATAAAATAAAGGTTTCTAATTGTGCCATAGATTATCAGTAATTTTTTGTAAAATTAAATCTAAAAAATAAATTCAAATGATGCATATAAAATTTAGTTTAAAATATTTTTTAATCACAATCCTCATTTTCCTTGTTGAGGTTTTAATTGCCACCGTTTTAAAAGATCAATTCTTTATCAGAGCTTATTTGGGAGACGTCATTGTCGTGATGTTACTTTATACTTTCGTGAAAAGCTTTTTAATAGTAAACGACACAAAATTAATCCTCGGAATTTTTGTGTTTTCCTGTTTGATAGAGTTTGCCCAGTTTTTCAATATTGCAGAAAAATTAGGCTTCCAACCGGGAAGCCTAATGTATATTGTTATCGGAAATTCTTTCTCGTGGATTGATATTCTGTGTTACGGAGCAGGATGTTTAATCCTTTATATTTTTGTTAAAATTAAATCAAGTCAACAAAAGTATCTTTAATCTTCGGTAAATAAATTCTTTCAATCACCTAATTATCTATCAACTAACAACTAAAACCCAACAACAACCTACTATCTTCCAAAAGAATCATATTTATCTTCCGCATATTTTATAAAACGGTTTAGTAAAGCTACATTGTCTTTTTCCATCGGAGAAAGTTCGCTATCAACATTGTTTGAAACCGGAATATACCAATCAGTTTGCTCAAAAAAGTTTCTGTACGTCTGTTTTTTGAAAGAATAACCATGTCTTGCAAAAACCGAATTTTTAATGATTTCCATGTCGAGTTTTCGAAGGTTTTTGATGTCTTTTTCGCTCAGTTTTTGTTTGGAAGCATTGATTTTAAAAACGGCATCAGAAGCAATTCTGTTTTTAGATTGGGTGTAGGTTTCTGTTTTTCCTGTTTCTTCGTCGGTGTATTTTTCTTTAAAATCTCTCGGATTTTCCCAATCAATTAATTCAGAATTTTGATCCAACATAAAATTTGGATTGTAAACGAACTCTTTTTTGATCAGTTTTAAATTTTTTAATGGAGCTTTTACGGCAGATTTATTAAAGGCAGTCCATTTTCCGGTGATGCTGTCGTTTTTAAGCTTAACTTCAAATCTTCCGTCCGTTTTATCATTTCCCGGCTCATCCAAAATAAAAGATTGAGAATCTTCATTGAAAACTCCTCTGAAAGGTCTTTGTGTTCCATTTACAATACTTTGTCCGTACACAGAATCTTGAGTAATTCGGTTGATTTTTAAAGAAAGTCTTTTGATATTTATTCCTTCATAGTCTTCATCAGCTTCATTATCATGCATCATCTCTTTTCCGGCAAATTCTCCGGTGTAAATTCCGTAATATTCTTTATGGACTTCAGGAATGACGATAGAATCTTTTTTAGCAGTTAAACTGTCTTTAGATTTTTCTTCGGTTGTTGCGTCTTTTTTACAACTCGTTAAAGTGATTGCAAAGAGAGCAATTAAAGTAAATTTTAAAATTTTCATATAAATTAAATGTGCTTTTTTCTGATTAAATATTCAATTAAAATTAGATTTGGAACCCAGCCGAGCCATGCAATGATTTGGTAAACATCCATCGGATTTGGGTGGAATAAATATACAATAATTACTTTCCACATTCTCAAAGTGATGGCAGAAATTGTGAGTGCAAAGCTTCGCCACATCCATTGTTTGTGTTCTTTAAATTTTTTCTGTCGGGCTAATTGATAAGCCTTAAAAGTTGTAAACCACCACAGACAGCCCAAAATCACAAAAGAAATTTTAGATAAAAAACCACCATTGGCAAAAATCCCCATGTAAATTCCGGAAGGTGCTGCAAAAATTAAGATCAAAAAAATATAAATTTTCCCTGCGTTTTTGTGAAAGTTTTTAATGGCGAAATCTTTTCTTAAAATAGCTAGAAATCCTGCGAATAAAACAAAAATACTCGTGTAAACATGACTGTAGAAAAACCAAAGATATTCAGGTCTTTCGACGACCTCAGTTTGTTTAATCATTAAAAAACTGACATTAGTATCTAAGGGAATGTATTCTAAAGTTATTTTCAGCATCAGCCAAAAGAAATATGCAAACCCTATTATTAAAAGGATTTTTGAGATATTCTGAATATTTTTTTTAGCTGAAAGCATTTTTACGACTCAGAAATATTCATTTTGATGGGCAATCGAAATTTAAAATTGACGGGTTTTCCTTTAATTTCTGCAGGAACCCACTTTTCTTTTATGGAATATATTGCTCTTTTTATTTCCTGATTCAGCGTTAGATTATGTCCTAGAGTTATAACTTCAGTAATATTCCCTTCTTTAGAAACTACAAATTGTGCTTCTGTGCTTAGATGGCCTGTTTCTAAAACTTTATTCTTATCAAAAGCTTGAGAAAAACTTTTTTGGAAAGCGGTAATACCTCCAGGATATTCAGGATTTTTATCTGCTTCGGTATAAATTGTATTGTCTTTGTTTATATTTTCTTGTTTGAAGACGCCGGCTTCTTGCGAGAAAATTTTCCCACAACTCATAAGTAAAATAAAAACAAGTAATTTTTTCATTTGAAATTTTTATAAATTATTCAAATCCTGCGCAATCAGCCAAGCTTCACTCCAGCAAGCTTGAAAATTAAATCCACCAGTTACTGCATCAATGTTTAATACTTCTCCGGCAATGTAAAAATTAGGCAAAATTTTCGAAGACATATTTTTAAAATTAATTTCTTTTAAATCAACTCCACCTGCTGTCACAAATTCATCTTTAAAAGTCGATTTTCCCGTTACCTGAAATTTCTTTTTACATAAATTCTCCAAAATCGTGTGCATTTCTTTTCCTGAAATATTCGCAATTTGTTTATTTAAATCAACCTTTGAAACTTCCAAAATTCTCTGCCAAAAACGATTCGTCACCTCAAAAATTTTCGATTGTCCAATAGATTTCTTCGGATTTGACTGTTTGAAATCCTGAAACAATTCTTCCGCCTCATCAATATCTTTTGAAATAAAATTTACCTGAATTTCAAAATTATATTTCACTTTCGCTAAATTAATCGCTTCCCAAGCCGAAATTTTCAAAATTGCAGGCCCGGAAAGTCCCCAATGCGTAATTAAAAGGGGGCCGCTTTCTTCCGTTTTTAATTTCGGAATCGATGTTTCTGCCATTTCAAAACTTGTTCCCAAAAGATCTTTCAGCAAATCATCTTTAATATTAAAAGTAAATAAAGAAGGAACTAAATCAATAATTTTATGGCCCAAATTTTCAATCATTTTCAACGATTTCGGAGAACTTCCAGTCGTGTAAATCACAAAATCAGCCTCAAAATCACCTAAACTTGTCTTTACAACATATTTTTCATCCAGCTTTTCAATTTCTTTTACAGAACATTTTGTTTTAACCTCAACGTTTTTCTGTTGAATTTCATTCTGAAAAGTATTGATAATCGTTTGTGAAGAATTGCTTTCAGGGAAAACTCTGTTATCATTTTCTATTTTCAACGAAACTTTTCGTTTTTCAAACCAATCCATTGTATCTCCCGGCTGGAATTTGGTGAAAACACTTAGTAGTTCCTTATTTCCGCGCGGATAAAACTGAACTAATTCTTTGGGGTCAAAACATCCATGAGTAACATTGCAACGTCCACCTCCGGAAATTTTCACTTTCTGAAGGACGTCTGAGTTTTGTTCGAGAATGGTAATTTTATATTTCTTTTCGTCAAGATTGGCTGCACAGAAAAATCCTGCTGCGCCACCTCCGATAATGATAATTTGCTTCATAACTATTTAATCTTATGCTGAAGATTATTTTTGCAAAACTACAATTTTTATAAACCATCTTATTTGAGTAATTTTGAGGATTATAATTTTTGAATTTTTAAACGAAATTATTAACTACAAAAGTGTTTTTCTCATTATTTATCCAGTTTGTCATTCTGAAGGAATCTCAGCTGATTTAAATAGTCTTGTTTAGATTCTTCCGGAATGACAAACATTATAGATACTTGGATGGTTAATATTCAATAGTTCACTTTTAAACAAAATTAAATGACATTCTATCATACTTTTGAAGTTCGCTGGAGCGATCTTGACGCCAATAAACATCTTGCTAATTCTTCTTACGTGCAATATTGCGCACAAACGAGAATGGCTTTTATGAAAAAAGAAAGAATGGGAGTTACCCAAATGAGCCGATGGGGAATTGGTCCTGTAATTATGCACGAAAGATTCTCATTTTTTAAAGAAATTTTTGCTGACCAAAAAGTAATTGTTAGTCTTGAAATCGACGGATGTGCAGAAGATGCCGCAATTTATCGTTTTGTACACAAGTTTTATCTTACCGATGGTTCACACTGTGCAACTTCAGAAGCCACGGGTGTTTGGATTGATACGATGCTCAGAAAAATGACTTCTCCACCAGATGATGTTGTTGAAGCAATGAATAAATATAAAACTGCTGAAACGATTTTAATGACGAGAGAAGATTTTAAAAAGCTTCCTTTCCGTCCGGAAAATATAGACCCGGCAATTTTTAATAAATAAATGATAATCGATAAATGTTGATTGATTTTTTTGTCATCATTTATCAATTATCGACCATCAATTATATAAGAATTTATGTTTGAAGATAAAGAACCAGAATTAACGCCCATTTCAAAACTAGGAGAATTTGGCTTAATTAAACATCTTACTCAATTTTTCCCTTTGTCCAACGAATCTTCGGAACTTGGAGTAGGAGATGATGCTGCAGTAATCAATCCCGGAAACAAAAAAGTAGTACTTACAACTGATGTTTTGGCAGAGGGAGTTCATTTCAATTTAGGCTATGTTCCATTAAAACATTTGGGCTACAAAGCTGTTGTTGTGAATTTGAGCGACATCGCAGCAATGAATGCAACGCCTACTCAGATTTTAGTTTCCTTAGCAGTTTCCAACCGTTTTCCCGTAGAAGCTTTAGAAGAATTATATTCAGGAATTCAGGCAGCTTGCGGAAGATATAAAGTTGACTTAATTGGCGGAGATACAACAAGTTCTAATGCTGGTTTGGTGATGAGTATTACGGCTGTAGGAATTGAAGATGAAGAAAATATCGTGAAAAGAAGTGGTGCAAAACCAAATGATTTGTTGGTGGTAACTGGAGATTTAGGCGGAGCTTATATGGGGCTTCAGATTTTGGAAAGAGAGCACGCCGTTTTCTTGGCAGACCCAAATATGCAGCCTGAAATGGAAGGTTTCGACTATATTTTAGAAAGACAATTGAAGCCGGAAGCTAGAACTGATGTCAAAGGTATTTTAGAACAGTTGGATATCAAACCAACTTCTATGATTGACATTTCTGACGGTTTAGCTTCGGAAATTCTGCATTTATCTGATCAGTCTAAAGTTGGTTTCAGATTGTATGAGGAGAAAGTGCCAATGGATAACTTGACGATTACAACTGCAGATGAATTAAATTTAAATCCTGTAATGACGGCTTTGAGCGGTGGTGAAGATTATGAATTATTGTTCACGATTGCTTCGGAGGATTTTGATAAGATTAAAAACCATCCAGATTTTACCATCATTGGACACGCTGTTGAAAAAGAGGAAGGAAATTTTATGGTTGCAAGAGGTTCTAATCAATTGGTAGCTTTAACAGCACAAGGTTGGGATGCTTTTTTAAGCAATCAACATAACGATTAAAATTTAATTTTAAATATTGTGAAGCCACTGCATTTTGTAGTGGCTTTTTTGTTAATTTTAAATTTATGGATAAAGATAATAATGATTTAAATGTTCAATGTTATTGTTGTGGATATTTTACAATAGAAGAAAGAGGGCAATATAAAATCTGCGATGTCTGTTTTTGGGAAGATGATGGACGTGATGATTTGCTTCGACATAGTGGTTCAAATCACATGACTTTAGAAGAGGGAAGAAAAAACTTTTTGAAGTATGGAGCCTGTGAAGAAAGATTTGTAAAAAATATTATAAAAAATCCTGAAACTAAATTTAGAAAAGAGAATTTTAGAATATGACATAAAAAAAATCCAACTCATTTTTTGAGCTGGATTTCAATTTTTATCTATAAAAATCTTATGCTTTCACAATATTCACAATCACTTCCAAAGCTTTTTCCATACTTTCCAAGGCTACATATTCATAAGGTCCGTGGAAATTAAGACCGCCTGCGAAAATATTCGGACAAGGTAATCCCATATAAGACAATTGTGCTCCATCGGTTCCGCCTCTTATTGCCTTGATTTTAGGCTCAATTCCAGCTTCTTTCATTGCTTTTGCAGCAAGATCAACGATGTGCATTTTGCCTTCAAACTGCTGCTTCATGTTACGATATTGTTCTTTAATCTCCACTTCAGCGGTTTTCTCGCCGTGTTTTTGATTAAATTCAGCAACTTTTTCTTCCATGAATTTTTTTCTAGCCTCAAATTTCTCTTCGTCATGATCACGAATAATATATTGAAGTTTACATTCCGAAACATCAGAAGTTACATCCATCAAATGATAAAATCCGTCAAAACCTTTTGTTGTCGAAGGTGTTTCGTTCGCTGGAAGAGATTGAATAAATTCTGCAGCCAAAAGACTTGCATTCACCATTTTTCCGAAAGCATAACCAGGATGTACACTCAATCCGTGGATTTTTACCACTGCTCCGGCTGCGTTGAAGTTTTCATATTCCAGTTCTCCAACCTCGCTTCCGTCCATTGTGTAAGCAAACTCTGCTCCGAATTTGGCCACATCAAATTTGTGCGCACCTCTTCCGATTTCTTCATCCGGAGTGAAACCAATTGCCATTCTTCCATGTTTGATTTCAGGATGAGCAATCAGATATTCTGCTGCAGTTACAATTTCTGCGCAACCCGCTTTGTCATCAGCTCCGAGAAGCGTATTTCCGTCAGTTGTAATTAAAGTTTGACCGATATGTTTTTTTAAACTTTCAAATTTTGAAGGAGATAGGGTAAAGTTGCTTTCTTTATTTAAAATTAAATCTTCTCCCTGATAATTTTCCCAAACCTGAGGTTTTACGTTTTCACCACTGAAATCCGGTGAAGTATCATAATGAGAAATAAATCCGATTGTAGGCTGATTATCATTCTCCAAATTAGAAGGAACATATGCCATAATATACCCATGATCATCAATAGAAATATCTTCCAGCCCGATTGTTTTCAGTTCTTCAATGATGTAATTGGCAATATCCCACTGTCTTTCTGTAGAAGGTGTTGTTTCGCTTTCTGCGTCACTGGTTGAATATATTTTTACATAGCTGAGAAAACGGTTCAGTAATTTTTCTCTCCACATCGAGTTGAATTCTATTGTACTCATTTTGAATTATAAATTTTTACAAATATACGATGCCTATATTAAATCATTACCAACAAAAAACCTTCGTTCGGAAGGTTTTAAATTTTAATCGAGATAATTATTGATACTTCTAATATTGTTAATCATTCGTTCGTGATCTTCTTTTGGAGGTGTTCTTCCAAAAACACTAATGAAAGCTCCAATGGGATCATTAAATATCTGCGCTCTTTTCTTGGAAAACTTATCGTAATCAGTATTAACTGTTCCTTCCAAAGGGCGAATAGGTTTTACAACTCTCTTTAAGCTTTCTAAAGTAAAATGGAAGTAACCTTTTGAATCATAGGCTTCTAAAACAAGGCCTGGTAAATTTTTGAATGTATAAGGTCCATCTGAAATAGTGATTTCTTCAGTGTACCAAACGATAATTGTTTTGTTGTGATATTTTCCAACAGCTTTCTTGCAGGTGTAACCCTGAATTTTTTTTGTTTCATTTAAAAAGTTCCATTTGGTTCTTTCCTCTACTTTGTAGTTATAAGTGACATTTAATATTTTGTCATATACAAGTAACTCATCTTTACTATAAAAAACTTCGGGGATATATTTTGCAGAAACCCATTTTTCAGGTCTTACTATTGCAATTCCATTGACAGGGTTTTTAACACTTCTATCCATTTCTGCAAATCTCATGGAATCTGCTTTTTCTTTAAAATCGCTTTTGAACATAGAAGAATTTTTTCCAATTTTAAGCGAAACAAGTTCTTTTTTTAAAGTATTAGTATTTGCTGTATCAATAAGAAAAGTAGCTAAATATTTACATTCAATAAAGGAACTATCTTTTTTTTGTGCAAAAAAGAAATTTGATAGAAAAGCCAGAATTATTAGATTAAACTTCATGAAATTTTTAAGAATAAAAATAATTAAACTATATTAATAAATTGTATTCGTGAATCCAGCATAATCACGAGTACCACACATGAAAATATTATATAAATCAGTGTTCTCCCCTCTACAAGCTAAAGAGCGATCATAACCCTGTGGGTCGGAAGTTTCATAACAAATTGTGTCTGCAATAATATCATTGGGTTTACACCAAGCAACCATTCCGTAGGTATAGCATCTTTCTGATTTGGCTTTTTCTGTTTGTTGCTTGGTTTCCTTTTTTACCTCCGAATTTTTTTCCATTTTTAAATCATTTGCGCTTGCAATACTTGCTGTAGCTAATAAAGCTACTAAAAAAATCTTTTTCATTGTATTCTTATTTTAATTACAAAAACAAAAATGATAAGGATTTTGTGTTTGATTGTATTATTTTGCCGATATTTTTAATAGGAAATCAGATTTTTTATATATTTGCCAAAACCACAAATATGAAAATAGGCAAAAAACTACGAGAATTTCGCTATAAAAATAATAACTCCCAACAAGAAGTTGCTGAACTCTTAAATATCTCGCAAAGCACATACTGTGACTGGGAAAGTGATAGAACGTTTCCTAAATTCGAAAATTTATCAAAAATTGCTAAACTTTATAACATTGATATTAATGATTTGATTTCATCAGCGAAAGGAAATAATATTAATTTAGTTACAGAAAATGAAACAAAAGAGGTATTGCTTAAAGTGTCGGAAAAATTAGATAAGTTGGTTGAGGTTGTTGAAAAATTAATTGAAAAAAAGTAAAAATTCTAATTCAACATCTAATTATCTTGAATATTTAAAATCAAAAACTAATAAATTAAAAGTTTATAATAGGTTATTTGTTGCTGAATGTATCTTATCGAAATTATAAATCGGAAATAAATTATTGATAATCAATTTAATATTAGCTTTGTTTTAAATCAGAACTAAATAGTTTAGTTTTATTATATTTGAGAAAATCAAAAGTAAAATGTTTCTTACCGAATGTCCCAGAGACGCAATGCAGGGTTGGGATGAATTTATTCCGACCGACAAAAAAATAGATTACATCAATTCACTGATGGAAGTGGGTTTTGATGTGCTCGATTGCCTGAGTTTTGTCTCTCCGAAAGCAATTCCGCAAATGGCAGATTCCGCTGAGGTTGCCGAAAATATCGACAAATCTTTATCAAATACAAAAGTCTCTGCAATTATTGCAAATTATCGTGGTGCCGAAAAAGCGTTGAAACATCAGTCTGTAGATATTTTGGGTTTTCCTTTTTCTATTTCTGAAACTTTTCAACACCGAAATACCAACAAAAATCAAGAGGAAGCTTTTGATGATATTGTGAAAATGGTCGAACTGACAAAAAGTGAAGGCAAGGAACTGAATCTTTATTTCTCAATGGCATTTGGAAATCCCTACGGCGAAATGTGGAAATGGGAAGATGTTGATTTTTGGACAAAAAGATTTTCAGAAATAGGAATTAAAAATATCCTTCTTTCTGATACAACAGGAGTTGCAACGCCGGAAACAATTGCTCTATTATTTGAAAAAATTCCGTTAAAGTATCCTGAAATAGATTTTGGAGCGCATTTTCACAACCGTTATGAAGACTCTTATTCTAAATTAAAAGCAGCCTATGATCAAGGTTGCAGAAGATACGATTCTGCCATCAAAGGAATAGGCGGTTGCCCGATGGCGAAAGATGATTTGGTAGGAAATATGCCGACTGAACAAGTTATCAACTTTATGAGCGTTGAAAAAACGGAACACAAACTAAACTTATTGAATTTCGAAAGTTCTTATAATAGAGCGAAAGATATTTTTCATTTCTAGAGACGTTGTCTCTTTTATTTTAAATTAATAGGGTTTAAATTATGGATGCAGATATGAAAAAACAACTCGAACTTCATTCTGCTGGTGCGATTGTAAGACATGAGTCAATGTTTGACGAAATAAAATCTCATAAAAATGGATTTGAATTGGACGCTGACTTTATTGAAAAGTGGGTGCTGCCGTTTTATATGTCTATAGGACATCATTATGATAATAGTTGGGTAAAGAATGTCCTTAAGATTTCAGAAGAAATAACAGAAGAGGTAACGTTAAAGTTGCTTGGTGATTTTAATTGGAGAACTAGGCTTGTTGGAGCATATTTTTCTGCGGTCAAAAACTTTCAGAATCAAATATACGTTATCGGTAATCATTTTTTAAAAAGTGAAGTATGTTGCGTCGGTCATATTTATGCCTTGATTTTAGCGTTCTACAACAATGAACAAACAAATGAATATTTACATTCTTATCTGAAATATTATTTAAAAAAACCTGAGTTATATTTTGACCAAGAATCAGTCTTAGAATCAATTGTTTATTTGGATAAAATAAATGGAACAAATTTCTATTCTCAATATAATCAAAGTTGGGAGGACTTTAATATCGAAAGAAATAAGATAGAAAATAAAAACGCTTTCGAAATGTCAAAATTAATTGAAAAAGAGCAAGGGAAAGAAGATGCTGAAAAGTATTTAAACTTGATTTTATCAAAAGATAATTCTTACAAGAAGAAAATTAATACTGATTTTACTGATAAGCAGATTGAGATTCTTAAAGACTTGCAATCTCTTTGTACCATTCAAAAATAAAAATAAAATTATGACTTCAAAAATAACATACATCGGCGGACTAAGATGTTCAGCAGAACATTTACAGTCAGGAACTATTATCGAAAGTGATGCGCCAACAGACAACCACGGAAAAGGGGAGAAATTTTCTCCAACTGATTTGTGTGCAACTTCTTTGGCAGAATGTGTTTTGACAACGATTGCTATCTTAGGAAAAGATAAAAATATCAATATTGATGGAGCGCATTGTACCTTGCAGAAAATTATGGCTGCAAATCCTAGAAGAATCAGTGAGATTGTGTGTAATTTTACTTTTTCAGATACGTATACAGACAAAGAGAAAGCTTTCATCGAAGAAACCGCACACAATTGTCCGGTTGCGAAAAGCCTTCATCCCGATTTGGTACAGACGATGGTTTTCATTTATCAATAAATAATTGCCGCAGTTTTCCTGCGGTTTTCTTTTGTTAAAATTCAAAATTATTAAAATTAACAGAGTCTTTGTTATTCCGTAGGAATCTAAGTTATGTTTTGAAAATCATCGCTAAGATTCCTACAGAATGACAAACATTGTTCTGAGAATGTATAATTAAATTGTTTGAATCTTAATTTTTCAAAACATTAAAATTATCAACTAAATCCTGCAAAATGTCACCAATAATTTCAGTTTCTGATTTGAAAAATTTCCCAAACGAAAATTTAATAATTCTTGATGCAAGAACAGGAAAAGATGCTTATCAAAACTATTTGAAGAAACATATTAAAGATGCAAGATTTATCAATTTAGATAATGATTTACCTGGAATTGTTCAAGACGCAGCATTTGGAGGAAGACATCCGCTTCCCGGTATTGAGATATTTGCAGAAACAATTTCCAATCTTGGAATTTCGGAAGACTCTCACATCGTAATTTATGATGATAAAAACGGCGCAAATGCAGCAGCAAGAGCTTGGTGGATGTTAAAATCTTTTGGATTAAAAAACGTACAGGTTTTAGATGGAGGAATTCAGAATGCTGAAAAAGCAGAATTGGAATTTTCATCAGGAGAAGAAACTTTTCAGAAATCAGAATTAATTAAAAATGAAAATTGGCTTCTTCCTCAATCGGCTTTGGAAGATGTTGAAAATGAGATTTTAAACAATTCTGCAACAATCATTGATGTAAGAGATTCTTACCGTTTTAAAGGTGAATCTGAACCGATAGATTTAGTTGCAGGTCATATTCCGGGAGCAATCAATATTCCTTTTTCTGAAAATTTAGATGAAAAAGGAAATTTTTTAAAGCCTGAAATTTTAAAAGAAAAATATTTAAAATTATTAGAAAATAAACCTAAGAAATTAATTATCCATTGCGGATCAGGCGTTACGGCGTGTCATACCATTCTCGCTCTTACTTATGCCGGATTTGAAATTCCAAATTTATACGTTGGCTCTTGGAGTGAATGGAGTATAAGAGAAGGAAAAGAAGTAGCGAAACATGTTTGAATTCAAGTCTTAAGATAAAATCAAACTTAATATTTCTTATCAATTTAATAATCTTACTGGTTAAAAGTAAATTTTTAAACCAAAAAAAGCTGCCAATATTGACAGCTTCTATATTTTTAAATGAATTCTAAAGCATTCCTAGTTCAAACTTCGCTTCTTCGCTCATCATATCTTTGTTCCAGCTTGGCTCAAAGGTAAGTTCCAATTCAACCTCATTTACATTTTCCACAGTTTTTACCTTATCTTTTACTTCTTGAGGTAAAGTTTCGGCAACCGGACAGTTAGGAGTCGTTAAAGTCATGATGATTTTTACATCGGCTTCATCGGAAATCTGTACATCATAAATCAACCCCAATTCATAAATATCCACAGGAATTTCGGGGTCATAAACTGTTTTTAATATTCTAATAATTTCTTCTCCTATATCGGCAATCTGGTCGTCTGTAAACTTCATTTTATCGTTTTAATAACCGTTTTCACGGCATTTTATTTAATCTAAATTGATATTTCTCTGTAATAAATCTTCCTGACGCATCCGTCTGAAAATGTTTGCCAAAGTTAAGACATCTTTTTCACAATAGTCAACTATTCGCTGCAAGTCTTTTTCTATGTAGTAGATTGATGAAACCATTGATCCGTCGATATCATCTTTTGGGGTTGGGATTCCGAAAACATGAGCCAACAATTCTAAAGAAATAAAACTTTTGTAGTCGCCAAATTTCCATAATTCCATGGTGTCAATATGGGGAATTTCCCAAGGTTTTTTTCCAAACATCTGAAATGGAGTAGGAGGCATTGTTCCGTTGATTAAAAATCTTCTCGCAATCCACGGAAAATCAAATTCTTTACCATTGTGAGCACAAAGAATGACATCACGAAGTCTCGGACTGTTAAATATTTCTCCAAATTCCATCAGCAATTTTTTCTCATCGTGACCAAAGAAACTTTTTATTTTTAAAGTGTCGTTTTTTTCTAGCATTCCAATTGTTATGCAGATGATTTTTCCAAATTCTGCCATAATTCCGGCTCTTTCATAGAAATCTTCGGCAGAAATTTCATCTTTTCGTTGATGTCTTGTCTTTTTCTCCCAAAGTTTTTGCTCAGTTTCCGGAATTTCGCTCCATTCTCCGTAAAGCGGAACCGTTTCAATATCAATAAATAAAACCTTTTCTAATGGAATATTTTGTATCATTTGTGATGAAATTTTTTGAATTAAATTTAATTATCCAACCTGAAGTCCATTTTTCACGACTAAAGATGGGCTCAAAAGCGTAACGTCTTTATGGTCATCTCCGTAAACTCCCAAAACCAGACATTCACTGAAGAAATTGGCAATTTGTTTTTTAGGAAAATTAACGACGGCTAAAATTTGTTTTCCGACCAAATCTTCTTTGTTGTAAAGCGTTGTGATTTGTGCTGCAGATTTTCTTATCCCTAAATCACCAAAATCAATTTCAAGCTGATAAGAAGGGTTTCTTGCTTTCTCAAAATCATTTACGGAAATAATTGTTCCGCTTCTAATGTCTAATTTCTCAAAATCTGCCCAGGAAATTTCAGGTTTAATGCTCATTTAGATTTAATTTAAAATAAAAATACGGTTAAATTTTTATAATTATTCTATTTCGATGTTATTATGTTATTGTAGGCAATCCATCGTTTTAAATTTCCAATCATTCTTTTTAAATGGTCTTGGTTCAGGAAAATATTTGTCCAAAATTCAAATCTATCACATTGAACGCTTATATAATAGGTCATAATTGCTAAACAGGCAAAAGGTAAAAGTTCTTTTTCTTCATTGCTTATTTCTGTTATCATTTCGTAGCCTTTTAAAAAACTTTCCGCCTTTGCTTGATATTCTTCCTCGTTCAAATTTGTTGTAAATAATTGAAATAGAAAGTAAGAAATGTCAAAGCATAAATAGCCGTTTCCACAAAAGTCGAAATCAAAAAATGTTATTTCCTTTTCATTATTAATATGCAGATTGTCAAACCATACATCAAGGTGAATACTTCCTGCTCTTATCTTTTGTGAATCAATATTATCAAGTTTTGAAGTTAAGAAAATAGATAGTTTTTCTAGAAATTCAATTTCACTGTTAGTTGTTTTGAAGAAATTTTTTATACTTAAAATAGAATTCGCAAGTAAGTTTTCAGAATTATAAGATATTCTTTTTAGTGTGAAATTTTCAGTCGATCGATGAACTTTTGCAAGTTCTTGTCCAATAAGAAAACTCGTTTCCGGTGAGAATCTTGCTGTTTTTTCACCTTTTGCATAAGAAAATAAAACACCATATCTTTTTCCTTCCGGAACTTCAATTTCCTGAATGTACTCATTCGAATTTCCTGCTATTGGATAAGAAACATGTGTATTCGAATCTTTTAAATGAAGTAAAAGTCTCAATTCTTCTTCGATTTCTAATTTCGTACGCCAATTGTGAGTATAAACTCTAAAAACGTACTTGTTTTCACCATCCTGAACGATATATAAATGGTTCATCGCAAGCCGAAATATGCTACACTCAGTTTTGTCGGTTAGCTGATATTTCTGTTGAATAATTTTACCAAGTTCAGTGGGTGAAAGTGTACTATTTATTACCGGAAATTTCTCTTTCATCAATTTTTTGTTTTATAAATACCTTATCAGAAAAGGAGCAAACAAAAATATTAAAATTTAGATATAAAAATTCATCAAAATAATTTAATACCACACGAAAAATTTTTAACTTTACTCAAAACACGCAATAATGTTGATAAAAATTTACGGAAGTTCTATCTTCGGCGTTTCTGCCCAAACCATCACAATCGAAGTCAATGTAGACACGGGCGGAGTCGGTTATCATCTTGTAGGTTTGCCTGATAATGCAATAAAAGAAAGCAGTTACAGAATTTCTGCGGCTCTCAAAAACGTAGGTTATAAAATCCCTGGAAAGAAAATTACGATTAACATGGCTCCTGCAGATTTGCGAAAGGAGGGTGCTGCGTATGATTTGAGCATTGCGATTGGAATTTTAGTTGCATCTGATCAGATTGTTGGCGAAAATGTTCAAGATTATATCATTATGGGAGAATTATCTCTCGACGGAAGTTTACAACCGATAAAAGGAGTTCTTCCGATTGCAATTCAGGCTCGTGAAGAAGGTTTTAAAGGAATTATTTTACCTAAACAAAATACAAGAGAAGCTGCAATTGTAAATAATCTAGATGTTTATGGTGTTGAAAATATCAAAGAAGTTATCGATTTTTTTAATGAAGGAAAACCTCTTGAAAAAGTAATTTTAGATACCCGAAAAGAATTTCAGGAGAAGATAAATAATTTCCCGTTTGATTTTTCTGAAGTAAAAGGACAGGAAACTGCCAAAAGAGCGATGGAAGTTGCTGCTGCAGGAGGTCACAATATTATTTTGATTGGTCCGCCCGGAAGTGGAAAAACCATGTTGGCGAAAAGAGTTCCGAGTATTTTACCACCCCTTACTTTAAAGGAAGCTTTAGAAACAACAAAAATACATTCTGTTGCCGGAAAAATGGGAACGGAAACCTCTTTAATGACTGTTCGTCCATTTAGAAGTCCGCATCACACCATTTCGGACGTAGCACTTGTCGGTGGCGGAAGTTATCCTCAACCGGGAGAAATTTCTCTGGCTCATAACGGTGTTTTATTTTTAGATGAAATGCCTGAATTTAAAAGAACAGTTTTAGAAGTGATGCGTCAACCATTGGAAGATAGGGAAGTAACGATTTCAAGAGCGAAATTTACGATCAATTATCCCTCAAGCTTTATGTTAGTAGCTTCAATGAATCCAAGTCCGAGCGGATATTTTCCGGATGATCCGAATAATACTTCGTCTGTTTTTGAAATGCAACGATATATGAACAAACTTTCGGGACCGCTTTTAGACCGAATTGATATTCATGTTGAAGTTCAGAAAGTAGAATTCGAGCAATTGGCTGAAAAAAGAAAAGGCGAAAAAAGTGAGGATATTAGAAAACGTGTTTTGGTTGCTCGTGAGATTCAAAATGAAAGGTATAAAGATTTGTCAATCAGTTATAACGCTCAGATTGGTTCTCGAGAATTGGAAAAGTTTTGCGAATTAGACGATGCATCTTTTAACCTCATCAAACTGGCAATGGAAAAATTGAATCTTTCTGCAAGAGCTTACGACAGAATTTTAAAAGTTGCAAGAACAATTGCTGATCTTGAAGAATCTGAAAATATTTTGTCACATCATATTTCGGAGGCGATACAATACAGAAGTCTTGATCGTGAGTTTTGGAATGTTTAAAATTAAAATCAATATTTATATAAGTCAAAATCTAATCTGTTATTGCTCCTTTTTAATGTCTGTTTAAAATTTTCTGCATTTTTTCGCATCACTTCGTTTGGGTCTAATTTATTTCCGGACGCATCCATAAAAGTGTAATTAGGATTTCCCTGAGCATCACGATCTGCGCTTGCTATTTTTTGTCTTGTTATTTTATTGGGGTCTTTAACGTATTCTCTCCAAAGTTTATTAAACTGCGCATTGTTTACTGCAATTTCGTTATCTCTCTTATTAAAAATCATTTCTTTATCGAAAGATTTCTTCACTGCCTTATTGACAACCAAGGTCATTATTTGAGTTTGCCTTTTGTCTTCTAGTTTTACAATTAGCCCAGGTAAACCATGAAACTTATAAGGACCGTCTTGAAAAGGAAAATCTGTAGAAAACCAGGCAGTCCATTCTCTGCCAAGATATTTTGTAGTGGCTTTTTGAGCTGAATAATTTCCAATTTTGCTTTTCTCGGGATGAATTTTCCAAATAGGCTTTTCGGTTTCTAATATTTTATAAAAGTCTGAACTTAAGCTTGTGTGTAAATAAGTTGTAAAACTGGGATATTCTTTTGTTACCTGACTTCTTACCTGACCTTTATAATTACCTGGTTTTATAAATGCTGTTGGAAATCCTGTATCTCCTTGCTTTTCTAAATCTGAATTAATAATTGAGTCTGTTACAAAAACATCATAACTGTAAAATTTAGAACCTTTTTCGCCAATATCTAATAACATCAACTCCTTTTTTACATCGGCTTGATTTGTAGAGTCTGTAATAAAATGATATTCGTATGTAAAGCGTTGGATTTGTGATGAACACCATGCAGAAATTAATAAGAATAGAAATGCGTAGATTTTCATTAATAATATTTTCACTAAAATAAATATTTTTCACTTAAAATTGAGAAATTTAAGCATAAAAAAACCGTGAAATAAAATTCCACGGTTTCAAAAATATATTTCAAAAAAATTATTTTTTCTTCTTTGCAGGAGTAGCAGTTTTAATTTTAGATTTTCCTGTATCAGCTGGAGTATTTTCGTCTCTTACCAATTTCAGTTCGTCTACAATTCTTCTTGCACCAGCATATTTATCGATCGTCCAAAGAACGAAACGGATGTCTACACTGATGGTTTTCTGCCAATCATTTTCGAATACGATATCACCGCTTAAAGCTTCGCTGTTTCCGTCGAATGCGATACCGATAAGATTTCCATCTCCATCAATTACCGGAGAACCAGAGTTACCACCTGTAATATCATTGTTTGAAAGGAAGTTTACTGGAAGGTAACCTGCTTTATCTGCATATTGACCATAATCTTTAGCATTTTGAAGCGCAATAACTCTTTGTGGAAGATCAAATTCTTCGTCACCCGCTTTGTATTTTCCTACTAAACCTTCCATTGTAGTGTAATAGTTATCTGTTACACCAAAATAGTTTCTGTCGTCTCTGATTGGTAAGGTATCAATTGTTCCGTACGTTAATCTCATGGTAGAGTTTGCATCCGGATAGAATTTTTTCTCAGGCATTGCTTTCATTAAACCAGCTAAGAAAAGACGGTTGTTTTTAGCAAAACTGTCATCCAACAATACATATTTCTCGTTTGATGTCTTTTGATCTGCAATAATTCCCCTTGCGATTTTTAAAAGTGGATCAGCATCCAATTTTAAACGATCAGGATTCATAATATAGTTCGTTACAGACGTTTTGTTTGCGAACAATGATGAGAAAGCTAAAGTTGACAAGTTTTTAGAATCCAAAGCCGTAATTGTTGGAGATGCAACATCTGCTTTTACTCTTGTTTGATAAAGATTTACCAAAGAATTCAACATTTCTCCTTCAAGATTGGTGTTGATGTTGTCGTAAGCTTCTTTTACAGCAGTTTCCAACTTAGCTTTCATTGCTAATCTTCCTGCCATATCTTGTTTTGCATAAGCATCCAATGCAGGAGCTAGTTGGTTTGCAAGAGCAAGATATTTAGCATTTCTAGTCAATAAAGAAGCGTAGTTTCTTTCTACATTTCTATCTGAAACTTGTGAATAATAGTTTTGAATTCTTTTCAAAACATCTTCATACATTTCATTTCCTGGCTCTAATGCCCAATCTTGAAATTTCTTTTCAAGCTCTCTTTTGTCAGTAATTGTACCGTTTTTTTCAACAGCATCAATTGTACCTTGTCTGTTTTTCCAATAGTTGGCTACAGAAGCATATTGAGAAGCGTAACCCAATTGAGTTGCTTTATCTTTATCCATGTACTTCTTCATAACGTCCATCGCCATTTTAGAAGTCTCTACCCAAGCCGGATAATCTTTAGATACCATTTGTTCAATTCCGTAAGAAGTTAAGTAACGGTTTGTTCTTCCAGGATATCCTAAAATCATTGAGAAATCTCCTGGCTTAATTCCTTTTAGAGAAACAGGTAAGAAATGTTTAGGTTTTAATGGAACATTGGTAGGCTTAAATTCTGCTGGATTTCCTGCAGCATCAGCATAAACTCTGAATACTGTAAAATCTCCTGTATGTCTTGGCCATTCCCAGTTATCGGTATCTCCACCGAATTTTCCGATTGCAGATGGCGGTGCACCTACTAATCTGATATCTTTATAATCCTGATAAACGAAGAAATAAAATTCATTTCCGTTGAAGAAATCTCTTACAACAACAGTATATTTTCCGTTTTCAGAATTTTCTGTCTGAATTGCTTTTGTTTCAGCTTCAATTACAGCTCTTCTATCGGCTGCAGACATATCGTTGCTTAGTTTAGAATTGATTCTCTGAGTAGCATCATCCATTCTTACCAAAAATCTTACATAAAGATCTTTAGAGTTGAATTCTTCTTTTTCATTTTTTGCCCAGAAACCATTCTTCAGGTAATCTTTTTCCGGAGTAGAAGCCGCAGCAACTGCACCGTAACCACAATGGTGATTAGTAAAAATCAAACCTTTGTCTGATACAATTTCTCCTGTACAAAAACCTCCGAAACTTACAATAGCATCTTTCATGCTGGAGTTGTTTACAGAATAAATCTCTTCTGGAGTCAAATGCAGACCTTCTTTCTGCATATCAACGCCATTAAGTCTTTTGATGAGCATCAACAGCCACATCCCTTCGTCTGCTCTCATTTGAGCAAAACCTAATAAGAAAGTGAATAGTAAAAATATTCTTTTCATTTTTTAAAATAATTTTAGTGGGGCTAATTTACTAATTTTTACTGTATTTATTATTTAAATGGTACGAAAATGGGTATCTGTGCATTATGAATAAGTTTTTAACAATATTTATCGGAGTTATTTGTTTAGGATTTGTCTTAAAATGTACCTCGGCGAAGATGGAAAATCAGCATATTCAAAGACAATGGATGCTGGTTTCTTTTGACCAGTTTTCTAAAGATCAATTGGTGAAAAACAAAGCAGAAATTAATCTTACAGCGGAAAAGAAAGACGGAAAAATAAGAGGAACCGCTTTTATGGGTTGTAACAGAATGTTTTTTAATTCTGAATTTAAATCTAAAAATAGGGTAGAGATTTCCGGAGTGGGAAGTACATTAATGGCTTGTCAGGAAATGGATTTAGAAACAAAATTTGCTCAATCATTTGAAAAAATGACTCGTTATCAAATTGAAGGTCATTTTTTGACGCTTTCAGACGAAAAAGGAAATCAGATGAAATTTATCGCTGCAGATTGGGATTAAAGAAGATAAAGTTCGCCATTATGACGAACTTTATCAAACTTAAAATTATAAAAGAGATAATTAATTTTTAGGAATCGTTTTTTTGATTTCCTCTAAAGTTGCTGTATTTGGAAGTTGTGGAATATTGTCACTTGCACTTTTTGCAACTCTGTTTTTCTGAGACTGTCTTCCCGGAATCGTTGCTAAAATTTCTTCCATCGTAGCTGTATTTGGTAAAAGTTTTCCGGAATTATTTTCAGAAGGTGCAATTTTTTGCTTTTCTTTTACTTCAAGACCTTGTTCTGAAGCCAATCCTGTTCTTGGTTTTTGGGTAGCGTTTTCCTGAGCTTCTTTCATTATTTTTGCTTCAAACGCTTTAGATTCTTTGTAGTTTTCGGCTTGCTGTATTTCTACAGATTTTTTGTCTTGCTGTGCATAAATATTTAGACTAAATGCTAAAAATGCGATGATATATAGTGATTTCATGAGTAGATTATTTAATGTTAACTAATACTTTTATTTTCCCGATTTCGTTTTGATTGTAATCTTGGAGTGCTTTTCCAAGAACCTGCCCAATCTGTACTTTTTTCATGTCGGCTTTCATGGCAACTCCTGCTTTTGACGAGGTTACCAAAAGATCACCTCTTTTAATTTCACCACCTTCAAGACAAACTTTAGTAGGAATTACTCCAATTACACCCATCGGAACTTTATCTGAAATGTCGGCATCAACGCTTTCTTCAGTTAATAAAACTCCCGGTTTTGTAGCATAAACTCCAGAAACTAAAAACGAATAAGGTTTTGAAGATTTTTCTACAGCTCTGTCACTCGAAGTGGAGATTACTAAGACATCACCCATTTCGTATTCTGAAATATTTCCTTCTACGTCAAATGCTTCTGCTAAATCGGCACCGCTGTTTTGAGTTCCTCCGTTAAAGAATGCTTGTCCTGATTTGTTAATTCTTGCCACGTTTGCTCCTGCACTTTGAAAAACTGCGATATTTCCTGATGGTCCTTGATGGTTGATCAATAATGTTGAACCAGTACCTGTTGTTGTTACGTGAACGACTGGTTGTCCGTTTGCATTATTGAAATTTCTGAAATATCCGGCTCTACCAGTTCCGAAATTAGGAATCCATCCATAAATAGCGGAACCATTACCATCTGCTGTGGCTTCTACACCGTCTCCACTTCCTCCTGCATTAGCAGTAATTCCGTTTCCGTTACCATCGGCGATTGCTATTACGGCAGGTCCGTTTCCCGCAGGATTTGATGCGTGGAATAATCCTGCATAACCACCCGTTCCGGAAGAAACTCCATAAATACCGGCAGTACCGAAGTTGGCAAACTGAGAATTGACTTCACCTTTTACCGCAGCAGAAGTTCCTGTTGTTCTGTCTACCTTGAAATTTCCTGCAATACCGTTTCCTACTGTTGATACCGTCATTGCATCGTTTGTATTTGATGTATTGAAATTTTTAAACTCAGCGGCTTTTCCTAAGCTGAATGTAGGAACCCAACCATAAATTGCGCGTCCTGCTCCATCTACATTTGCTTCGACAGCATCGCCGTCTTTACCAGCATTAGCTCTGATTGCATCACCATTTCCGTCTGTTAATGCAACTAATGCATTACCATTTCCCGTTGCATTTGAAGCGTGAAAAAGTCCTGCAAAACCTCCCGTTCCGGAAGAAACTCCAAAGATTCCTGCTGCACCGAAGTTTCCGAAAATTGATTTTACTTCACCTCTTACGGCCGCACTTACGCTGTTTGTATTACTTGAAAGAAAAGATGCAACATTTCCCAATGTATTATCCGGAATATTTCCTGTACTGTTTGATTCTACTTCAAAAGTATTTCTGTCATTTGCTGCATTGAAATTCTGAAATCTTCCAGCACGACCTTTACTTCCGCTTACGCCAACTCTTCCGTAAACTCCGATACCGCTTCCGGATGTATTAGTTCCAATAAAACCATGAACTCCGTAACCGCCACCGTCATTTCTTCCAACTACCGCTCCAGCAATGTCACTTGTGTTTCTTCCAACTACCGCTTCACCAGCTCCGTTATTATCGGCAATTACTCCGGCAGAACTTTGTGCGCTTGTAATACCATGAACTCCAAAACCTGCTCCCGTATTACTTACGATACCCGCTCCTGATCCTGTAGTTGAAACATTGATTACTGTACCGTTTCCTAAAGTATTTGCTGTAAGAACAGTATTATTATTTGCATTATTTGAAATTGAAATGTTGGCAGCAGGACCATTTGTACTTGTTGCATTTAAACCTGTTCCTGTATTACTGTTGGCATAAACTCCATAACCTGCTCCTGAAGAATTTCCATAAACTCCCAATCCAGTTGGAGTAACACCGTAAACTCCCCATCCGCTTCCGGCTTGAGATCCCCAAATACCAATTCCTAAACCTCCTGTTCCGTTGTTGATTCCGCGAACGGCAGATGAAAATCCACCCGGAGCGACATTAGAAACCGTTCCTCTTACTGCTGCAACACTTGAAGTTGTGGTATTGTTGGTTCCATCAAGAGAAGTTCCGTCTCCGTCGTTTGTTATAGAAAAAAGATTGTTGGCGTTATTTACTGTTGCAGTATAAGGTAATGTAAAACCTCCTCCTGAACTGCCCGAAGTTTTGGCATACATTGCATAAGGAACGCTTAGTAATTGGCTTGTTCCTGCGATAGAGTAGGTTGTTCCTCCTGTAGGATCGGTTTCTGTTTTCAAATAATAATTTCCGGATGCCCAATTGATTGTTGCAAAAGTTCCTGAAAGTACTGTTCCTGTTCCGATTTCAAGACTTACCAAGCCGTTTGTATTCGTTGTTCCGGTTAATCTTTCAGAATAAACTACCGTTCCTGACGAAGATCCTTGAAGTACACTTACTTTTACTCCGATGTTTTGATTGATTAATAATTGCCCGCCTGTATTTCTCATTACCGCTTGGTAGCTCATTTTTTCTGGAGCCTGAGCTGAAACTAAATGACAGCCTAATAAAATTCCGACTGTTAGTAAAACTTTTTTCATGATATTATTTTTTAATGATTTTAAATGTTTTTAGGTTTTTTCCATTTTGGTTGACTCTGATGATATACATCGCTGATGGAAGAGTAGAAAAATTAAATTCCGATTTCGATTCTTTTATTTTTTCTTCTTTTAAAAGTTTTCCCGAAGAGTCGAATAATTGATATTCAGAATTTTTGTAATCGTTTGTAGTGAAATCCAGAAAAACAAAGTCTTTAAAAGGATTCGGATACAATAAAATGTCTTTTTTGTCTGTTGCTGAAGTTTCGTTAGTCGAAAGTGTGGTAATTTCATAAGCTTGTTGCACACCTTCCATAATCTGACTGTTGCTTCCTTTGTTGTAGTAGTCGATTTGTCCGACACTGTAAGAAAGAGAGCCATTGCTTCCTGTAGCATTTGATCCGGTGGCGAGAACTGCTTTTTGAGCATTTATACTTATCGCTAAACCAAAGACCAAAAAGAAGCTGTAGGTA
Organism: Chryseobacterium formosum; assembly: GCF_026460885.1. Lineage (GTDB taxonomy): Bacteria > Bacteroidota > Bacteroidia > Flavobacteriales > Weeksellaceae > Chryseobacterium > Chryseobacterium formosus. The sequence continues at coordinate 267,819 of NZ_JAOVZW010000001.1, read as the reverse complement.
AAAGTTCTTTTCATGTTATTTAATTTTAGGTTGTTAAAAATCGTTTTGAGGTTAGTCTCTGTAAATGAATTTTTTACGGTGTAAAGGTAGATGTGGCAACGGCAGATTTGTAAGAGGTAAAAAACTGGAATTTAAAAGGTGTTTTGCCTGTTTTTAGATTGTCAATTTGCATTTATTGATTAAAAATGTTATCTTGTAAATCTTATAATTATATAGAATTTAATGTTAGAAAAGAAACAACATAGTTACGAAAAGGCTGTTTTGGTGGGCGTTGTCACTCAAAATCAAGATGCAGATAAGTTACAGGAATATATGGACGAGCTGGAGTTTTTAGCCTTAACGGCAGGCGCTACGGTAGATAGACGCTTTACTCAGAATTTAACTCAGCCTGATTCTAAAACTTTTGTAGGAAGCGGAAAAGCTCAGGAAATAAAAGAATATGTAAAGGAAAACGGAATAGGAACCATTATTTTTGATGATGAATTGTCTCCTTCTCAACTTAAAAATCTTGAAAAAGAAATTGAAGTAAAAATTCTCGACAGAACTAATCTTATCCTTGATATTTTTGCACAGAGAGCACAGACTTCTTATGCAAGAACACAGGTTGAATTGGCTCAATACCAATATTTGCTGCCTAGATTAAGCAAAATGTGGTCTCACTTAGATAAGCAAAAAGGGGGAATCGGAATGCGTGGTCCCGGTGAAACGGAAATTGAAACCGATAGAAGGATTATTCGTGACAGAATATCTTTATTAAAAGATAAACTGAAAATAATCGACAAACAAATGGCAACACAGCGAAACAATAGAGGTAAGGTTGTTCGTGCGGCTTTGGTAGGTTACACAAACGTAGGAAAATCTACTTTGATGAATGCCATTTCAAAATCTGATGTTTTTGCTGAAAATAAATTGTTTGCAACTTTAGATACCACTGTTAGAAAAGTTGTTATCGGAAATTTACCTTTTCTTTTGACCGATACGGTTGGTTTCATCAGAAAATTGCCAACGCAGTTGGTAGAATCTTTTAAATCTACTTTGGATGAGGTGCGTGAAGCAGATCTTTTGATTCACGTTGTAGATATTTCTCACGAAAGTTTTGAAGATCACATCGAATCGGTGAATCAGATTTTAATGGAAATCAATGCGCATCAAAAACCGATGATCATGGTTTTCAATAAAATTGATGATTTCAGCTATGAAAAGAAAGACGAGGATGATTTAACGCCGGGTTCGAATAAAAATATCTCTTTAGACGAATGGAAAAAAACGTGGATGGGTAAATCAAAATATCCTACAGTTTTCATTTCAGCTTTAACGAAAGAAAATTTCCCAGAGATGAAAAGATTGGTGTACGATGAGGTAATGAAAATCCATATTTCAAGATTTCCTTACAATGATTTCCTTTTTGAATATTTCGATAACGATGAAGAGGAACAAGAAAATAAAGAATAATGAAATTCAAATTCTTATTTCTTATTCTGATCATTCCTTTTTTAGGATTCAGTCAAAAACTTGATTTCAAAGAAATTGAGAAAAATCTCAACAATCCGAAGTCGAATTTTAATTACGATAAACTGATTTTTAAATTTAAAGGAATGCCTAAATCTTTAGACAGTATTGAAGCACGTCATTTGTACTATGGGAGGAATTTTAAAAAAGATAGAATTTCGACTTTAGATGATGATTTTAAAGGACTTGCAGATTCGTTTAAAGCGGGTGATTTTGAAGAATGCATCAAAAAAGGAAAGATTCTTTATATAAAAGATCCTACCAATCTTGATGTGATTCTCATTTTGCTGAGAGCGTATGATCAGATCAAAAAAGCAGATGATTTTGTACATCATCTTTCACAATTGAGACTTTTAACCAACGCCATTAGAACTTCCGGTGACGGAAAATCTGAGAAAACAGCCTTTGTGGTTAATTCGGTTGGTGACGAATATATTTTTCTCAATATTATGAATGTCGGACAAGATTATTCCAGGCATTCTACAACATACAAAGATTCGGTGATTGATGTCTGGACAAAAGACAGCAACACAATATATATTAAAGTTCTGTATATGGACTTTTAAAATTTTTTAAAAAACTTAGTTTTGGAGTTATATTATTCATTTTCTGCGCTAATTGTATTAGCCTCTATTTTTGCTTATATTAATTACAGATTTTTAAAACTTCCAAGTACAATTGGGATCATGGTGATTGCGATTGTAGTTTCTATCATCCTCGTTTTTTTTGGCGAGAAATTTCTTCCGAAAACATTTACTCATTTACATGATTTAATGAGCGGAATCGATTTTACTGAAGTTTTGATGGGAGCAATGCTAAATTTCCTGCTCTTTGCAGGAGGAATTCACATTAATATTAATGACTTGAAAGAGCAGTTTCGTCCTGTTCTCATATTTTCAACTGCGGGAGTCATTATTTCGACGTTTATTGTGGGTTTTGGAATGTTTTATTTACTTCCGTTTATAGGATTGCATATTCCTTTTATTTACTGTCTGGTTTTTGGAGCCTTGATTTCTCCAACTGACCCTGTTGCTGTTTTAAGTGTTTTAAAACAGGCAAATGTTTCAAAATCATTAGAAACAAAAATTGCAGGAGAATCTTTGTTTAATGATGGTATGGCGGTTGTGGTTTTCACAGTCGTTCTTCAGTTGGCAATTGGAAATGAAGTCGATTTAGGGATTGAAAACATCGCTATATTACTAATAAAAGAAGCAGGTGGTGGATTGTTGCTGGGAATTGTTTTGGGTTGGACGACATCAAGACTAATGCGTGAAGTTGATGATTATATTATCTCAGTTTTAGTAACGCTTGCCGTGGTCATGGGAGGTTATCTTGTAGCAAGACAAATGCACGTTTCCGGTCCTTTGACGATGGTTGCAGCAGGTTTGTTTATGGGGAACTTTAGTATGAAGTTTAAAATGAAATCGATCACTCAGGATTATTTAATAAAATTCTGGGAGTTGATTGATGAAATTTTAAATGCCGTTTTATTCCTTTTTATAGGTTTTGAATTATTAATGATTAAAGATTTAAATCATTATATCATTCCGGGAATTGCAGCAATTGCGGTTGTTTTAATAGCAAGATTTATTTCAATTTGGGGACCTACTAAATTCATGTCTTTCAGAACAAGGTTTAGTCCACAAACCATAAAAGTTTTATTTTGGGGCGGAATTCGTGGCGGTGTTTCCATCGCTTTGGCAATGTCTATTCCGAAAAACGAATACAGCAATGCTATTTTAAGTATTACTTATTGTGTGGTTGTATTTTCTATTATTGTTCAGGGACTTACGATTGCAAAAGTTGCAAATCCAAAGAGGATTGCTGATGAAGAACAAGAAATGGAAAGTATTGCTTTAGAAGAAAGTCATTAATTATTTGTAAATCAATGAGAACAATTCTTAAAGATATCAAAGAATCATTAGCTGTTTTGTCCATTCCGGAGAAAGCAGCTTTTTTTCCTAAATTTTTCAAAACCGGAAAAGGAGAATATGGCGAAGGTGATTTGTTTTTGGGAGTAAAAGTTCCGGATCAAAGAGCGGTTGCCAAAGAATTTTATGCTAAAATATCTTTGGAAGAATTGGGTGAATTGTTGTGTTCTCCTTATCACGAACATCGTTTGACAGCTCTACTAATGCTGATTTCTAAATTTGAAAAAACGAAAGATTTAGCTATAAAAGAAGAGATCATTAATTTCTATCTGAAGCATCTTGATTATGTTAATAATTGGGATTTGGTTGATACAAGTTGTTATAAAATTTTAGGCAGGTATGCGTTTGAAAATCAGAAAGAAAACTTGTTGAGAGATTTGGCAGCTTCCGAAAAAATGTGGTACAAAAGAGTAGCGGTTGTCGGAACAATGTATTACGTGAAAAAAGGTTATTTTGAATTAACAAAAGAACTTGTAACCCAAAATTTATATCATTCACACGATTTGATGCATAAAGCAAACGGCTGGCTTTTAAGAGAAATGGGAAATAAAAATGAGGCAGAATTGATCTCTTATCTGAATCAATACTACAAAGAAATGCCACGAACCTGTCTTCGTTACGCTATTGAAAAATTAGACGAAGATTTGCGACAGGATTATTTGAAAGGCAGAATTTAAACATGATGAATTTCACATTCAGGCAAACTAAAAAGAGGTACATTTGTTTCTCAACACCGATTTATGAAAATATACTTAAAGCAGATTTTTCTGCTGATTCCCTTATTTCTTTTGACGAGCTGTTTTGATATTTTAGATAAAGTCAATGTCAAAGCCGATGGAAGCGGAGAATATTCTTTAATTCTCAACGCAAGTAAAAGCAAAACCAGATTGGCTTCTATTTCAAAAATGGAAACTGTCAATGGTAAAAAAGTTCCTAAAAAAGCTGAGATTGAAAGTAAAATCAACGAAGCTGAAAAAATTTTCAAAAGCGTTCCTGGAATTTCCAACGTAAAAACTTCAATGGATTTTGATAATTATATCATTAAACTAAGCTGTAATTTCAAAAAAATTGAAAATATTAATGCTGGTTTAGAACAGTTGAAAGCCAAAAATATTTTAGGTAAAATGATTCCAACTCACATTTACAGTCAAAATTTAAGTGGAAAATCTTTCACAAGAAATAAGATAAGTACCTTCAAAAGCGACTACGATAAACTGAGTAAAGCCGATAAAGAAGTTTTTAACGATGCAAAATATACATCGATTTTACAGTTTGAAAACAGCATAAAATCTCAGTCAAACCCCGCTTATTTATTGGCTCCAAACAAAAAAGCTTTAAAGCTTGACGGGAATATTTTAGATTTTATCCTTCAGAAAAAACAGATTCAAAACAACATCACCTTTCAATAACAACTAAACTCAAATATGAAATCTCTATTTTTTAAAACACAAGTAATTTTCATCTTTCTCTTCGGTTTTGTGCATGTTTTTGCTCAAAATAGCATGAAAACTCCCGAAAATCCTATTTTTTATATGGAAGTGAACGGAAAACAATTGAATCAAAAAGTCAATTGGGAAAAATTCAATCCGCTGCTAAAAGAAATGGGCAAAAAAGACAAAAAAGCTTCATGGAATGATTACTCTAAAACGGGAATAAAGTATGATGCAACTCAATATCATTATGCCACGATGAATGATTCTGTAAAGTCTTACAATATGCATTTTGCTTTAGATAATCAGGAAAAATTTCTCGAATTTATTAATTCAATAAAGAAAAAAGGACAGGAAGTTACCAAGAAAAACAACTATTCATACATTGATATTGATAATGATGTTTTTGTAGCATGGAGCGGAAGTCGTGCGGTTTTAAGTTTGATCAGTTATCAAAAACCGTACAAATGGGATGATGGTTATGCGACCGATAGTGTTATTGCGGCGATTGATAGTACAGCTAATGTTGCCATTGACAGTGCTTATATTGAGGAAGCAAAACCTTTTGATTATAAAGAAGAAATACAGTATCTAAAGGATGATATTAAATATTTAAAAGAAAGCATTAAAGATAATAATGCGGAGATTTTAAAGTTGCAAAAAGACATTAATTATCTTGAAAAGCATCACAAATATCCTGAAGAAAAGAAAGAGAAAGAGCTGGATGTTACCGTTGAGGATTCTGTGTATGCTCCGAAAGTAGAAGTCTTGCCGCCTCCAATTTCCCAAGATGATTACTACGAAGAAGAATCTTACGCTCTAGATTCAACTTATCAGAAAGAAATGGATTCGCTGAATATTGAGAAATTTAAAATTGTAAAGAAGTTTGCGGAAGATAGTTTTGATCAATATTTTAATTCAAATAAGGAGATTTCGGTTACCAAAGATATGTTGAGCTTCAGAGATCCTAATTCTGATGTTTTTATTTATGCAGATTACGGTAAAATCATCAATGACGGAATCTACAAAAAAATGCCTGTAAACTTCAATTTCACAGGTCTTTTAGGTAAATTATATAATTCAAATACTTCTTACAACTTATATTTTGACAAAGATAAAGTAAGACTCGTTAATAATTATCAGCACAAAGATTCTGAAACGCAAAAAAACATTTCTGACGTTTATAAAGGCAAAAAGAATAAAAAATTGGCTGCGTTAATCAACGATAAAAGCATCGGTTATTATGTGATGAACGTGAATGGTTCTAAATATTTTGATATGATGTATGGAATGCTCAAAAATTCGGGAGATTCTGAATATCAAAAAGAAGCAGAGTTGGTTATCGAAACCATGAAAATCGTTTTGGATGAAGAAGCCATCTCTAAAATTGCTCCAGGAAACGGAATTTTTGTTCTGAATGAATTGAAATCTAAAAACGTAGAATATACCGATTACGATTACGACGAAAATTACAACGAAAAAGAAGTAAAGAAAACGAAAGATGTAATGGTTCCAGACTTTACTTTTGCATTCGCTACAGAAAATGAGAACTATTGGAAGCGCGTTTTTAATGTCTTGACTTCTAATAAAGCTTTTGCTAAAAACTTCTCGAAAAGTGGCGAATTTTACGCCTTCAAAGATGAGAAAAATAAAAACACGTATGTTGAACAATTATTTTTCACCGTACAAGACGGAATCGTTTATGTAACCACTTCAAAAGATAATATCAACACCAATAATCAGTCTGAAATTTCTAAGCAATGGATGAAAGATTCTTCAAAATATCCTTTATCTGGAAGACTGAATATTCAGAAGCTTTTGGGTGGATTGGATAAAGAATTTAAGAGAAAATCTGAAAAAGGAACGCTTGACATTTTAAGAAAAAATGCAGGAGAAGTTTATTTTAAAACGGAGTCTAAAGGAGGAAGTATTCAGACTGAAATGAATTATAATATCAAATCAAATTCTGAAAACAGTTTGATGTATTTCTTTGATCTGATCGATGATTTTTATAAAAATTCACAGACTGACAAATCATCAAAAACTTTGTAAATATCAATAGAAACGGACTTTAGTCCGTTTTTTGAAATTTCTAATCAATTTTGGCTTTAGCCAAAACTTATAATTTATAAAAGATTGATACGAAAAAAACATATTGCTTTTTTTATAGCAATTCTGCTTTCAATTGGAGTTTATTTTCTGTTTTTTCAAAAAGATAAAAATCTGAAATACATTCCTGAAAATGCAGATATTGTGGTTTTGCTTGATGTGAAAAAAGCGACAAGACAATATATTTCCAGCTTTATAACGCATCCTTCGAAATGGTTTGAAGAAGGAAAAAAAGATAAAAATAAAATTTCAATTAAAAATTCAGGTCTGGAAATCCCTGATTTCCTTCAGGTTTTTCATTTGAAAAAGACAAAAATTTCTGAGTGGTATGCAATTTTAGAAATTGATGATCAAGAGAAATTTTCAGCGTTTTTGAAAAATCGACAATTTGTAAATGATGGGAAAGATAGATTTAAAAATAGTCAGTTTTTCATTAAAATCGAAGGTGAAAAATGCATTGTCGGAACTTCAAATCTGAATTTTGACAATATTGGAAAAGCATTTTCTCAGAAATTTAGAAATAATAAATTAAATGCAGATTCATTTATAAAAGACGGATTAGGGAGTATTTCTTTCATTTCTGAATTAAGAACTCAAAACTTTTCAATTAACTTAAATGATGATGAAATTGAAATTAAGAATGAAGGAAATGCTATAGATTTTGAGTCATTAATCTCTGATTTAGAAAAGAAAACTCAATTTTTGCAGTCTGAATTAGATTCAGAAAATATCAAAAAAATAAGTTCTTTTTTCAATGAAAATTTAAATGATTCTCTATCTGTTAATTCTCTGAAAATGAGTGCGAATCTTTCGGAAGTTAACGATACGATAATCAGTTATGGTTACGATGACAATTTTAATGAGATAGAAAAAATAAGTTATCAGAAAATCGTTCAGCCGGATTATGAAATTTTACTTCAAACGTCAAATCCTGAAAAAACCTGGAGTTATTTTCAAAATAAAAAATGGATTACTGCGCAAAATCAATTTACAGCGATTCCGTTTCAACCTAATTTAATTAGTAAAAACGGAAATCAGATTTTAATTAAATCAACTCGAGAGTCAGATAAAGTAGAAGAAAACAAAAATCAAAATTTCGTTTTTGTGAAAAATAATCCTTTATTATTTTCGTCATTTAAGACTTTAAATAATCCGATTTTTAAAAACATCGAATATATTTTTTACGGAAATAAAAATCAAGATTATTCAGTGAAAATTAAATTCAAGAAAGATAAATATCCATTAATTCTCAGATAAATAAATGTGTCCTCCTGAAATTGCTTTATTAAAAACATGTACTCATTACTTTCTGCATTTAGGTTTCCCTGCAGTGATTGCCTTTGTTTTTTACCGCAAACGGTGGAAAAAAGCATATTTAATTCTTTTGGCAACGATGTTGGTCGATCTCGATCATTTGTTTGCAGATCCAATTTTTGACCCCAACAGAATGAGTGTTGGTTTTCATTTTTTACATTCTTATTATGCGATTGCGGTGTATTTTTTGCTGTTATTTTTCAAAGGAAACTTAAGATTAATTGGCATAGGATTACTTTTTCACATGCTCACAGATTTTCAGGATTTTGAGTTGTGGTGTCATTAAAATATTATTAATATTTTCTCTTAAGATTGCGGTTTCCATAGATTTTTTGTATTTTAGGGACACTTATGAAATTAAAAGACTTTTTACACTATACCTACATTTTTCCTGTATTGGCAGTAATTTATTACTTCCTTAATTTAATGGGAAGCGGAGTCATCTACGATGTTATTGCTGGAATTCTTCTTACGGGAAGCGTTTTGTCTGCAGTTCATCATGCAGAAGTTGTTGCCCACAAAGTTGGCGAACCTTATGGTACGATTATTCTTGCGCTCTGTATAACGATTATTGAGGTTGCGTTGATTGTATCACTGATGGTTGCAGGTGGTGAACAAGCCATTACTTTAGCCAGAGATACGGTTTTTGCTGCTGTAATGATTATTCTCAACGGAATTATCGGTATCTGTGTTTTAGTGGGTGGTGTGAAGTATTTCGAGCAGTTTTTTGCACGAACTTCTGCAACAACGTATTTGGTAAGTATCGTTTCAATATTGGTGATTACTTTGGTGCTTCCTAATTTTACTTCCAGCGTAAATGGTCCTTATTATAACAATGCGCAATTGGTTTTTGTTTCCATTGCCTGTATTGTCATTTATGGAGTATTTTTAATGGTTCAGACGGTAAGACACAGAAGTTATTTTGTGCCTGCTGACGGAAATGCAGAAGAGCATTTTGTGCCGAATAAAACACAGGCGATTGTAAGTTTTCTCTTTTTGGTAGTTTGTCTTGTGATTGTTGTGCTTTTGGCAAAAGGACTTTCAAAAACTATTGAAGATATGGTGCAGAGTATGGGAGCGCCAAAATCTTTAGTGGGAGTTATTATTGCGGGAGTAGTTTTGCTTCCTGAAGGTGTTGCGGCAATTCGTGCAGCTAGAAATAATCAGATACAGTCGAGTTTAAATTTAGCTTTAGGGTCAGCTTTGGCAAGTATTGGTTTGAGTATTCCGGCGATTTCTGCGGTAAGTATTATGTATGATATTCCTTTGGTTTTGGGATTAGATAAGAAAGATATTATTTTACTTACCTTATCTGTATTCATCGTAATGTTGTCTTTAAGTCGAGGAAAAACAAATGTTTTGTACGGAACAGTTTTACTTGTGAATTTAGCGGCATATATTTTTACGGTAATCGTCCCTTAATAAATCCTAAAATCATTTATAAAATCATTTTATAGCTTGTATTTCTTAGAAACTATTTTTTGAGAATAAATTTTCAAGCCTTGTAATTGTGAACTTAAATTTCTTTCTTTATCAATATCAGAAGGTTTATAGATTAGTTTAATACTTTTCGGGGGTAAATTTTTATTGAATCTTCGATTATAAAAAATGATGTACTCTGTATTGATTTGAAACTTTACTTTCTCTTTTGGTTTTGCAATGACAAAATCTTCTATATTTAATTTTCTAATTTCTTGAAGCTGATAAGGTGGAACTTCCCACTGATCAATTGAATTTTTAGGAGAAACCTCGACTTTATAAAAGTAATTATATTCGTTAGGGTTAAGTTTACCTGGATGGTCAGTAGGTAAAGGCAAAATGATCTCTTCATTAGAATTATTAATGAGTTCACAATACAAAATGTAATGTGTAGATTCATTTTCGATAGTTTTTTCAATGTTTACTATTTCTATTTTTTGTCCAAAATAAAAACAAAAGTTTAAAATTAATGCAGCAATTAGAAGTTTTAGTTTCATGAAGTATTAGTGTAAATAAATGTATTATAATTTCCTTGCCATTTCCATTTTGTAAGCCATTAAATTAGCAATATTTTCAGACTTTGTAATTGCCATTGAGGCGTTTAAACCCGTGAAAGTTTCTTCGATGGTTTGCTTCCATAATTCAAGCCATCTTTCAAAATGCCTTTTTTCCATCGCTTTCAATGCATTAACTGGGAAATGTACTGCCATTGGATTTCCTTTATAGCTCATTTGCCCGAAGAGAATTGTTTCCCAGAAAGAATACATTTTCGGTAAATGTTTGTCAAAATCAACTTTTATAATGTCTTTGAAGAAGAAACCAATTGTTTCATCCTTAATTACTTTATCGTAAAAAGAATTAACGAGCAATTCTATATCTTCTCTTGATTCTAAATTTTTCATTTTTAAAATTTAATTTAAGCTAAAAATTATACATCAAATTTAGTTTAATTCTAAATCTTTATAATGACGATATTATTGATAAAATTCATAAAAACAATATTTTATCTTTGTAAATTATTTTATCTTTTTAAAGTTTTAAAATAAAAATCACACAAATGATATAGTTAATTATGGCAAAAGGTTTCAGAAAAAGAATCAAACAGGAAAATACGGAAAACAGTGGTTTTGGAAGTCGCGCTTCCGGAAGATTTATCAATAAAGACGGGCTTCCCAATGTAAAAAGAAGAGGAGTCAATGTTTTCAACAGATTAAGTTGGTATCATACGATGCTGAATTTGTCTTCTTTTCGGTTCATTACTTATTTGGTGGTAATGTATATTTTGATTAATCTTGTTTTTGCGTTTATTTATTATTTGATTGGTGTAGAGCATCTTACGGGAATCGATAAAAGTGATCCGTTAAACGAATTTATTGATGTATTCTTTTTCAGTTCACAGACCTTTACAACGGTTGGTTACGGAAGAATTGCTCCGATAGGATTTACCGCAAGTTTGGTGGCTACTTTTGAGGCATTTTTAGGATTGCTTACCTTTGCCATTGCAACAGGTTTATTTTATGGGAGGTTTTCAAGACCGAGAGCTTATCTCAGATTCTCAGATATTGCGGTAATTGCTCCTTTTCAGGGTGTTACAGCGTTGATGTTTAGGTTGGCTCCGTATAAAAATAATGCTTTGACTGATGCAGATGTTACACTTTCTACAGCAATTGAGATTAATGAAGAGGGAACAACGAAGAGTAATTTTTACCGTTTAGAAACTCAATTAAGTAAGATTAATACGTTGGCTTTAAACTGGACGGTTGTTCATAAAATTGATGAGAATTCTCCCTTTTACGGTTTTTCAGATGCTGATTTTCAGAATATTAATATCGAAATCATCGTTCATGTAAGAGCATTTGATGAAGTGTTTTCAAATACAGTTGTTCAAAGATCGTCTTATACGTCGCGGGAAATTATTTATGGAGCAAAATTTCTCCCAATGTATTATCCTGATAAAGAGAAAGATTCAACGGTTTTGGATCTTGATAAAATTAATGAATATCAAAAAGCAGAACTTCCTGTTTTTGATGCGGAAAGATCATAATGAATTTAGAATCATACAAAAAACAAGCTTTACAAAAGCAGAAAGAACATAAAAAATTTCTGGAAGGTTTGAAAAAAAAGCCTCCCAAAAATCTCGATTATATTGTTCAGGAAACGCATGAAGAGGTTTTTGAAAAAATTGACTGTCTTCAATGTGCCAATTGCTGCAAAACTACTGGTCCGCTTTATACTGAAAAAGACATTGAGCGAATTTCAAAACATCTTCGCATGAAACAAGCTGATTTTGAAGCTAAATTTCTACGTGTTGATGAAGATAATGATAAAGTTTTACAAAATCTTCCCTGCTTTTTTCTAAATCAAGATAATACGTGTTCTATTTATGATGTTCGTCCAAAAGCTTGTAGAGAATATCCTCATACAGATCGAAAAAAGATTTATCAGATTAATGATTTAATGATAAAAAATACAGTGATTTGTCCTGCTGCATTTGAGTTTGTGGAAAGTATGATGAAGAATCTAAATAAATAGCTTTAGAGTTTAAAATTTTGCTTTAAGTTTTAGAAACTATAATCGTATCGCTCCTACGGAGCTTCTTTTAATATTGTAATTATTTCTACAAAGGTTTGACTCCTACGGAGCCGAATCCAAAACGATCAAATTTTATCAATTTCAGAAATCCTAAATATTACCATTTTTTCAATCAAATCTAAAGGCAATTCTTCATTCAGAGGAAACTGAACTGCACCTTTAGAATATCTAAATTTTCTTTCAATAAAATCATTTTCAAATTCTTTTAATACATCCGGAAGCGGGTAAAAGCCAATGTGTTTTTTATACGCTGCAAAATAAAGCAAAGGTTTGTTTTTATATTTAAAAGCAGGCATTTGATAGCCTATATATTCTTCCAAATCAGGATTTTGAGAATGAATTGTTTTTCTTATAATTTCAAGTTTAAGCTGTACGTCTTCAGGAAAAAGCAGGAAATATTCATTAAAATTTGTGAATGTATTTTTCATGGTAAATGTTTCCTTAAAAATAAAAAAAAGCATTGAACTGGACATTCAATGCTTTCACTTTCACTATTACTTTTTTCCCATTTATAAATCCCGGGACAGGTTGTAAGAAAAAAGGCCGGGAAAACTTCCCGACCGTTATATTTTTATACTACTCCTTGAGCAAGCATTGCTTCTGCTACTTTTACGAATCCGGCGATGTTGGCACCTTTTACGTAGTTCACATAGCCATCTTCCTCTTTACCGTAGTCTCTACAAGCTTTGTGGATTCCGATCATGATTTCTTTCAGTCTTGCATCAACTTCTTCTGAAGTCCAGTTTAATCTGATTGAGTTTTGAGTCATTTCTAAACCAGAAGTTGCTACACCACCTGCGTTTGAAGCTTTTCCTGGAGAGAACAATACTTTGTTTTCTAGGAAATAATTGATTGCTTCTAGTGTGGAAGGCATATTTGCAGCTTCAGTTACACAAACGCAACCGTTTTCTACCAATAATCTTGCATCTTCTAAATCTAGTTCGTTCTGCGTTGCAGAAGGAATTGCTACATCACATTTTACTTCCCAAGGACGTTTTCCAGCGTAGAATATTGCTGAAGGATATTGTTTAGCATAATCTTCAGCTCTGTTATTACCAGAAGCTCTAAGTTCTAATAAATAATCGATTTTGTCGCCGTCAATACCGTCTTTATCGTAAACATAACCATCCGGACCAGAAAGTGTAACCACTTTTCCGCCTAATTCGTTTACTTTTTTGATAACTCCCCAAGCTACGTTTCCGAAACCTGAAACTGTTACCGTTTTATCTTTAAAAGTTTGTCCAATAGTCTTCAGCATTTGCTCAGCAAAGTAAACCACACCGTAACCAGTCGCTTCAGGACGGATTAATGATCCACCATAAGCAAGGCCTTTTCCTGTAAGAACTCCTGTAAATTCGTTTCTTACTTTTTTGTATTGACCAAATAAATATCCGATTTCTCTTGCTCCAACTCCGATGTCTCCTGCAGGAACGTCAGTTTCAGGACCAATATGCTTACATAATTCTGTCATGAAAGCCTGGCAAAAACGCATTACTTCCATATCAGTTTTGCCTTGTGGATCGAAGTCTGAACCTCCTTTTCCTCCTCCCATTGGAAGAGTTGTCAAAGAGTTTTTGAAAACTTGTTCGAAAGCTAAAAATTTAAGTACAGAAAGGTTTACAGTAGGGTGGAAACGAATCCCTCCTTTGTAAGGTCCGATTGCAGAGTTCATCTGAATTCTGAAACCTCTATTTACCTGAATTTCTCCTTTGTCATCAACCCATGGAACTCTGAAAATTATAATTCTTTCAGCTTCAGCCATTCTTTCAAGCAGCTTCATGCCGGTATATTCTTTTCTGGTCAAAATAAACGGAATTACAGTGATTGCAACTTCTTTTACAGCCTGTAAAAATTCCGGTTCATTAGGATTTTTCGCCTCAATTTTAGCGATAAATTCTTGGATTTTCTGGTCAATATTATATTGTTCCATATTAGGTAGGGTTGAATATTATGTCAACAAATTTAATTTTTTTTTCAAGATTCACAATAGCTTATTTGTTATTTGTGGATAATTGAATAATAATGCTACATAATATTGTTAAATTGATAATTTTGATTTAAACTTTATTAAAAATTAAATGTTATTTGTGAAATAATGAAATATTAAGAAATCATTAATTCTTACATTGCTACAAATTGTCTCCCGGAAAATGATTTTACTTTCCCTAAAAGTTCCAATTCAAGAATGATAGGTAATATTTTGTGTGAAGAGAGTGAAATCTTCTGTGCCAAATCATCTAAATTGATGTTCGGGTTTTCGTCAATAATTTTATATATTATTTCTTGATTTTCAGATAATTGAATTGAAATTTTGCTTGATGGAAAAAGCTCTTCAATTTTGTGTGAAGGCTCATTAAAACCAAGCAAATCGATAAGGTCTTTTATAGTTGAAATAGCGGTCGCTTTATTCTGTAGTATCAACTGATTGCAACCCTGACTGTATTTGTCTGTAATTCTTCCGGGAAGCGCATAAACTTCACGATTATAATTGTTTGCAAACGTAGCTGTAGAAATTGAACCTCCTCCGAAGGCTGTTTCTACAACAATTGTAGATGGAGAAATTCCCGCAACGATTCTATTTCTTTGAATAAAATTTTCTCTGTCTGGTTTTCGGGAAGAATTAAACTCTGTAAGTAAAGCTCCGTTTTCTTCCAGTATTTTTTCTGAAAGTTTTTTATTCTTTGAAGGATAAAGGGTATGAAAACCATGTGCTAAAACCCCAATCGTAGGAATTTTATTTTGAATTGAAAAATCATGAACTTCTTTGTCAACACCTAAAGCCAATCCGCTTACCGATTGATATTTGCAGTTTTTAGTTTCAGTAAAGAAATCTTCAATAAACTTTTTGCCGTAAGAAGTGATATTTCTGGTTCCGACAATGCTTACATTTTTTAACTGAGGATTAAAATTTCCTTTTTGATAAAGAATTGCGGGAGCATCATCACATTCATTCAGTAAATCGGGAAGCTCGTTTTGATGTCTAAGTTTTATTTGAATTAAATGTTTTTCACAAAACGCAATTTCTTTTTCGGCAAATTTTAAATGTTCCGCATTCCCTATGTCAGAAATGGTTTTTTTACCGATTCCGTCTGTTTTGCTAAGTTCTTTTTTTGGTGTTTCCCAAACAGTTTTTGCGCTTCCAAAAATTCTTACAAGTTTATAGAATGTAATATCGCCAATGAGACTGCATTCTCGCAATGCGATGGAGTAGAGTTGTTCCTCGGTGTACATTTGTGTTTTTATTTTACTCAAATATACTGAAATTAAGTTTTATTTTCTTCTTAATTCTTCCAAATGATCCCAAATATCATCTCTCTTTTTGTGAGGAAGGTCCAAAAAGTCATCGGGATTGTTTTCTTTATATTCCTGCCAAAGTTTATCATCTTTTTCGCTGTAATAATTAGGAAATTCCCAAATGTATTTTTTCTTTTTTTCGCCTGAACTTTTATAAATATATGCCATTGCACTTCCCATTAATGCTCCAGATAAATGCGCCTGCCAAGAAATTTTACTCGGTTCATTAAGGTTATAAAACAATTCTTCGGGAAACATTCCCCAGATCAAACTTCCGTAATATAAAACGACAAGAAGCGAAATGGTCAAAAGTTTCATATTCCATCTAAAAACGCCACTGAAAAATAAGAAAAATGCCAAAACATAAACTACGCCACTTGCTCCGATGGTACAGGTATAAGCATATTCACCGGTTAGAATATCGATAGGTGGAAGCAGCCAGAGAAGTAATCCGGAACTTAACCAACCCATGATAAAAACTTTCGTAGCAACTTCAGGATAGAATTGATAAAGCAAAAACATCAAAACTGCAATTGGAATTGAATTTCCTATAATATGATCCATACTTCCATGTAAAATTGGTGAAGTTATAATTCCAAGCAAACCTTCCGGCAAAAGCGGAATAATGGCACCAAAACAACTCGAGAAAAATCCCAAACTCTGTAAAAAGTATCCCAACCACATTGCTGACAGCATAAGTAAGGGTGCAAAGATTGCTTTTTTGTGAATTATATTTTTAATCATGTTGATTAGGCGTCAAATCAAAAGCCAAGTATAAATTTCGGAAAATTTGTCGATGATTTTAATTTTTTTAAAATATTTGAGACAAAAGGTAAGGTTTTCATACTATGGTGTTTTAAAATTATGACGTAAAGGTGTTTTATTATAAACCTCTGAAAACGTGTAAACTTGGTGTTTCACATTATATTCCTATTTTTGCAATTGGAAAAATTGAGATTTATGAAAAAGATTTTCGTTTTACTTTTTATGTATCTGAGCGTACATTCTTTTGCGCAGGTGGTCATCAGCGATTCTGCGGCGGTTGATACCATAAAAAAACCGAGACACTGGTCTGTGCTTGCAAAAAACAGCGTGATGTTTAATCAGGCAGCGTTCTCTAATTGGGTTGGCGGTGGAGCTAATAACGTAGGATGGTTAGCTAGTGCAAACTATAATCTTGTTTATGAAAATGGTCGTCACCTTTGGGAAAATATCATTATCCTAAATTACGGACAAAACACCACAAAAGGTGTAGGAACTAGAAAAACACAGGATGTTCTGAACATTTCTACCAACTATGGACGACAGTTTTCAAAGAGCTGGTATGTTTCTACAGGTGCAAGTTTGCTTTCGCAATTCTCAGGTGGTTTTGAGGATGGAAATAATCCTGAAGCCAAGAAAATTTCTAACTTTATGGCTCCGGGATATGTGAATGCCGGTTTAGGGATCACTTACAGACCGAATGATAATCTTACGGTTACTTTAAGGCCTGCCAATGGTAGATTTACCTTTGTTTTAGATAAAGAATTGCAGCTTGCAGGAAACTACGGTTTAAAATCAGACGGTGATTTTTTCCTGATGCAGATGGGTTTCCTAGCTTCAGCTATTTATAAAGTGAAATTGATGGAGAATATTGAAATGACAAATACTGGATCTGTATTCTCAAATTATCTTGAAAATCCTGACCACATGGTTTTATCATACAATATGCTTCTAAATATGAAAATCAATAGATTTGTATCATCCATTGTAACTTTAGACTTGATGTATGATCACAATCAGATTCAGAAAACTCAGTTGAAGCAGACTTTAGGAATTGGTTTTGCCTATAATATTGATAATGGCGTGAAGCGTTCTGACAGAAAAGACAGCCAGTGGTGGATGAAAAAATAGATTATAATTAGACATTATAAAAAAAAACAAAAGCACTTCAATCGAAGTGCTTTTTGTATATGTCTTAAATGGAAATTTAAAATTCCATAGTAACTTCAAGTTTTTCGGCTAAAAGTTGCTCAATTTTTACTTTTAAAGGTTCAATGTCGATATTCTGCATTGCGTCATTGGCAAAAGCATAAAGCAATAATGCCTGAGCTTCTTTTTTAGAAATACCTCTTGCTCTTAAGTAGAACAGAGCATCTTTGTTCAACTGACCAACTGTACAACCGTGAGAACACTTCACATCATCTGCGAAAATCTCCAACTGAGGCTTCGTGTCGATTGTTGCTCCTTCGCTTAATAAAACGTTGTTGTTTTGTTGATAAGCATTGGTTTTCTGAGCGATCTTATTAACAAAAACTTTTCCGTTGAAAACTCCGTGAGATTTATCTTTAAAAATACCTTTGTAATTCTGGTAGCTCTGACAGTTTGGAGTATTGTGGTGAACCGCTGTATGGTGATCGACCAACTGATCTTTTCCGATAATGGTAATTCCGTTCATGAAAGAGTTGATATTTTCTCCGTTATGAATAAAATCAAGATTGTTTCTGATGATTTTTCCTCCGAATGTAAACGTATTTACCGTCGTTAAGCTGTCTCTTTCCTGTTTTGCAAACGTATGATCTACCAAATAAGAAGTGTCGCTGTCATTCTGAATCTTGTGCCAGTCTGCTTTTGCATTCTGATACGTGAAAATTTCGGTTACTGAATTGGTAAAAACAAAACTCTCATCAAAATTATGATGACTTTCGATGATTTCAACTTTTGCTCCTTCTTCTACAATTAATAAATTTCTCGTATTGTAAAAAGTATTTTCTTCCTGATTTTGAGAAAGGTAAAAAACGTGGATTGGTTTTTCGATAATTACATTTTTCGGAACTTTCAGGAAAAATCCGTATTTGCAGTATGCCTGATTTAAATTTGTAAAAGCTAAATCTTTTGCGGCAATTGTGTTAAAATATTTATCGAAAACATCTTTATGATTCTCATCATTCAAAGCGTAGTTGAAAGACAAAAATTCTGCGTTTTCGATAGAAATGTTTGAAAGCTCTTTGTGAAGCTGACCGTTTACAAAAACAATCCAGTCAAAATTTTCTTCTCCCAAATGCAGCTCATCAAGCTGTTCTTTGGTAATGTTGTGACTTTCTTTCGGGAAAAAATTATAATCTTTTTCCGTGATTTCTTTGAGGTTGGTATACTTGTATTCTTCGTCTTTCTTTGTAGGAAAACCTTTGATTGCAAATTTCTGAAGCGCAATTTTTCTGTCGTCATCTAAAAATCTGTGACGCAGACTCTCCAAAAATTCACTGTGATTTTCTATTGTTTGATCGTATAAAGCCATTACTGATATTTCGGCCATCACACCTTTATTATAAATTTAATTTGTATCAATATCGCAGTTTTTCACTGCCTTTTCGACTAAGGATTGATAAAAAACTTAACCAAAAATATTTTATTAGTTAAGCAACCAATCGTAACCTTTGCTTTCCAATTCTAAAGCTAAAGATTTATCGCCTGTTTTAATGATTTTTCCGTTTGCTAAAACGTGTACAAAGTCAGGCTGAATGTAGTTTAACAATCTTTGATAGTGTGTAATCAAAAGAACGGCATTTCCTTCGTTTTTGAAAGTATTTACACCATCTGCAACGATTCTCAAAGCGTCGATATCCAATCCTGAATCAGTCTCATCCAAAATAGCTAATTTAGGATTTAACATCATCATCTGGAAAATTTCGTTTCTTTTTTTCTCACCTCCCGAAAAACCTTCGTTTAATGATCTTGAAAGGAAATCTTTTTTAATACCTAGTTTCTCAGATTTCTCACGAATCATTGCCAGCATTTCTTTTGCAGGCATATCTTCAAATCCGTTTGCTTTTCTGTTTTCGTTTAAAGCAGCTTTAATGAAATTCGTCACAGAAACGCCAGGAATTTCTACCGGATATTGAAAAGAAAGGAAAATTCCTTTGTGAGCTCTTTCTTCAGGAGCATCCTCAATAATGTTTTCACCTTGAAAAAGGATTTCTCCTTCCGTCACTTCGTAATCTTCTTTTCCTGCAATTACAGAAGAAAGGGTAGATTTACCAGCTCCGTTCGGCCCCATGATCGCATGAACCTCTCCCGGCTTGATTTCAAGATTGATACCTTTTAATATCTGTGCGCCATCTTCAATTCTGGCGTGTAAGTTTTTAATGTTTAACATATATTTTATTCGTAGTGCCCTTTTAAAGACAAAATATTTAAAATTTCAATTGTATTTTCTTCAGTAATCTGATAAATTATCCTGTGTTCTTTATCAATTCTCCTTGACCAGGTTCCAGATAAATTATATTTCAAAGGTTCTGGTTTTCCAATTCCTTCATAAGGATTAGTTTGTATGGAACGAATAAGCTGCGAAATCTTTTTCAAAATAATTTTGTTTCCTGATTTCTGCCAAAAAAGCAAATCATTTTTTGCTTTATCAGAAAATATTATTTCCATAAAGCATCCAGTTCTTCAAGGGTCATTTTCGTACCTTTCCCTTCTTCTATTTCTTTTTGAGCATCCAAAATCTTCTTTACAAACTCTGGATTGTACGGACTCTGTTCTTCCTTTTTTTCAATTTCAAAGCCCAATGCTTTTGCCAGTGATTTGATCACTTCAAAATCTTTTTTCTTCAAATTTTTCAGAACAACTTCCATAACTTAAATTTTATTTAAAATTACAAAATTCTATCCAACAGACCCTTC
Source organism: Chryseobacterium formosum (assembly GCF_026460885.1). Taxonomy (GTDB): domain Bacteria; phylum Bacteroidota; class Bacteroidia; order Flavobacteriales; family Weeksellaceae; genus Chryseobacterium; species Chryseobacterium formosus. The sequence goes on along the minus strand of NZ_JAOVZW010000001.1, from coordinate 247,500 downwards.
CAAAGAAATCTCAAGCAATTTCTGAGCTTCAATGGCAAATTCCATTGGTAATTTATTTAAAACTTCTTTACTGAAACCATTTACAATCAAAGCAATCGCTCTTTCTGTATCAATCCCTCTCTGGTTACAGTAGAAAATCTGGTCTTCACCAATTTTTGAAGTCGTAGCTTCGTGCTCCAGCTGAGCTGTAGGATCTTTTATTTCAATATAAGGGAAAGTATGTGCTCCACATTCGTTACCCATTAATAATGAATCACATTGTGAAAAGTTTCTTGCTCCTTTTGCAGATGGCATTACTTTTACCAATCCTCTGTATGAGTTTTGAGATTTTCCTGCAGAAATTCCTTTAGAGATAATCGTTGATTTTGTATTCTTACCAATGTGAATCATCTTTGTACCTGTATCGGCATATTGATGATTGTTGGTTACCGCGATGGAGTAGAACTCACCGATTGAACCGTCACCTTTTAAGATACAAGACGGATATTTCCAAGTTACGGCAGAACCAGTTTCAACCTGAGTCCATGAGATTTTTGCTTTAGTTTCGCACAATCCTCTTTTAGTTACAAAATTGAAAACACCACCTTTGCCTTCTTCATTTCCGGGATACCAGTTTTGAACAGTAGAATATTTAATTTCAGCATTATCCAAAGCAATCAATTCTACCACCGCAGCGTGAAGCTGGTTTTCATCTCTCGAAGGAGCTGTACAACCTTCAAGATAAGAAACATAACTTCCTTCATCTGCAATCACAAGCGTTCTTTCAAACTGACCTGTTCCAGATTGGTTGATACGGAAATAGGTTGACAATTCCATCGGGCATCTTACCCCTTTTGGGATATAGCAGAAACTTCCGTCAGAAAATACTGCGGAGTTTAATGCTGCGTAAAAGTTATCTCCTCTTGGAACTACTTTTCCAAGATATTTTCTCACCAAATCCGGATGATTTTTAATCGCTTCGGAAATTGAACAGAAAATAATTCCTTTTTCTGCTAAAGTGTCCTGAAAAGTTGTTTTTACAGAAATTGAGTCAATCACGATATCTACAGCGACATTTGAAAGTCTCTTTTGCTCTTCGATATTGATTCCCAATTTTGCAAAAGTTGCTAATAATTCAGGGTCAACCTCATCTAAGCTTGCCAATTCAGGCTTTGCTTTTGGAGCGGCGTAGTATTTTATCGCCTGGAAATCCGGTTTTTCGTATTTGATGTTTGCCCATTCAGGCTCAACCATCTTCAACCAGATTCTGAAAGATTCCAAACGCCATTCTGTCATCCATTCCGGTTCTTCTTTTTTAGCAGAAATAGCACGGACGATGTCTTCGTTTAAACCAGTTGGGAAATCTTCGTAATCGAGTATCGTTTCCCAGCCGAATTCGTATTTTTTGTTTTCTAAATCGACTCTTAAGTCGTCTTCAGTATATTTACTCATAATTTATTAAGAGATTCAGAGATTAAGAAATTTCGATATTACTTAATGTCTAAAGTGCTCTTTTCAAGATATTTTATAAAATGATAAATCTCCTTAGCTATTTCCAAACACTCCTCATTAAGAGTATTGAAAATTTCACTGTCGATTTTCTCTAAACTATATAAAACAAATAACATACTTCTTACTTCAGCGCAACTCCCTTTTGCAATCCAAAGAAATCTGATAAATTGTTTATTACTTCCATATTCTGAGCCTTCTGCAATATTGTTACTTATTGATAAAGTTGCTCTTTTTAGTTGATCTTTGAGTGAAAATTCTTTGTGTAAATTTTCATTATAAGAATTTTGAAAATTTTAACTGTAAATGAAATTGTCTTTTTATAAATTGGAAAATTTTCAAATGAAACAGTCATAAATAATCTCTGAATTTCTTAATCTCTGAATCTTTTGATCAGTCTAAAGACTGAAAGATTCTCCACAACCACACGTTCTGGATGCATTAGGATTATTAAAAATAAATCCTTTCCCATTCAAACCTCCGGAATATTCTAAAATAGTACCCGCCAAGTAAAGTATAGATTTTTTTTCGACAACGATTTTTATTCCATTATCTTCAAAAATCTGGTCTGTTTCGTTTTGCTTATTATCAAAACCTAACATATACTCTAGTCCTGAACAACCACCACTTTTTACCCCAACTCTTATATAATCTTCAGCAGGGTTAAAGCCGTCTTCTGTCATCAGCTGAACCGCTTTTACCTTTGCCTGATCTGAAACCTTTATCATTGTATTAATTTAGAATGATTTAATCTTGCAAAAATACGAACAATAATCAGTAAATAAAAATCGGTGATTTTATTTTATCGATTTTTATCATCGATGCTTTAACTTTGGTTAAAATTTAAAATCAAAACTATAAATCAAGAAAATAATGAAAAAAATTGGTGTTTTTGCTATGGTAGTATTAGCGCAACTCAGTTTTGCACAGGCAAACAGATTTGTGTATCAAGTTACAATGAAACCAAATGCAAGTGATAAGAATGATATTAAGACTGAAAATGCATATTTAGACATTTCAGCAGATAAATCGATGTTCTATTCTGAAAACAGAATTAAAAGAGATTCTGTTATGCGAGCGAATTTTCAAAGCGGTGGAGGAAGAGGTTTTAACAGAGATCAAATGGAAAGTTTAAGGTCAATCATTAATTATTCGATTGAAAAAGACAAAAAAGATCAGAAAACGACTTATAAAGATAGAATTGGTAGAGATATTTATACTTACGAAGAAGATCGACCTTTAAACTGGAAAATTTTATCTGAAACTACAAAAATAGGTGACTATAAAGTACAAAAAGCAGAAACTGATTTTGGCGGAAGAAAATGGACGGCTTGGTTTACAACAGATCTTCCTTATCAAGACGGACCCTATAAATTTAGCGGACTTCCAGGTTTAGTCGTAAAAGCAGAAGATTCTACCGGCGAATATTCTTTTGATTTAATGAAAAACTTTAAAATCGCTAGTTTCCCTGAAATGAATACTTTCGGAAATGTGGTAAAAGTAAAAAGAACAGATTACGTAAAGCAACAGGAAAAATATAAAAGTGATCCTTCTGCTTTTATGAGCAGCCAACGTGGCGGTGGCGGTTTTGCTGTTGGCGGTCCAAGAGGCAATGGTGGCGGAAATCAAAATCCAGCAGAGATGAGAAAAAGAATGGAGGAAAGAGTAAAAGAGGAAGCCAAAAATAACAGCAATCCAATTGAATTGAAATAATAAAAAAACCTGAAGAGCTTCTTCAGGTTTTTTTGTTTTTATCTTAAAAGTTGGCTGAATGTATCGCCTTGTTTGATATTTGTTGCATTATATCCTTTCATAAACCATTCTTTTCTTTGTGCGGATGAACCGTGTGTAAAGCTTTCCTGATTTACATATCCTTGAGATCTTTTTTGGATATTATCATCTCCAACAGCTTCAGCAGCTTCAATTGCTGAGTCTATATCTCCTGGCTCAAGAAAATGCTCTCTCTCGTTAGAATATTTAGCCCAAAGTCCGGCATAAAAATCAGCCTGAAGTTCTGTTGCTACAGAGATTTTATTCAATTGCGCTTCAGAATATTTGTCGCTTCTTCTTGCATTATCTGTTTCGTTTAAAATTCCCATAAGATTTTGTACGTGATGTCCCATTTCGTGAGCCATTACATAAGCAATAGTAAACTCGGTAACTTTAGCACCAAAATTTTTCTGCAATTCTTTGAAGAAACTCATATCCATATAAACCGATTCGTCTGCCGGACAATAAAATGGTCCCATTGCAGATTGTGCAGTTCCACAACTGGAGTTTGTTGCGCTTTCAAATAAAACTACTTTTGCAGGTCTGTATTGCATACCGTTATCTTTAAATATCTGAGCCCAGGTTTGTTCGTTCTCTGCAGTAATCATTTTTACAAATTCTCCAATTTGCAGTTCTCCTTGACTTAATTCTCGTTTTTCTGTTTGACGAGGAGCGCTTCCACCTCCCGAAGAAAGTATTGCAGAAGGATCTCCACCTAAGAAAAATACAATTGCTGCGATAATTATAGTGCCTAATCCACCACCAACAATTGCACCGCCACCGCCTCCAGAACCACGTCTGTCGTCTACGTTGGTACTTCTATCTTCAGTCCATTTCATAATTTGTAATTTTTAAAGTAAAGTTAAAAATTTTAATGAATCAGAAATTAATTGTTTTGAGAATTTCCAAAGCCAATATTTCCTTTCTTGTCAGAAAGATTTCTCTTAAAATTGATCATACTTAAAGCGGTTACAGCTGCTTCAACACCTTTGTTTCCTAAATCTCCGCCGCTTCTTGCAATTGACTGCTCTTTTGTATCATCTGTTAAAACACAAAAAATAGTAGGAGTATCGGTTAAAATATTACAGTCTTTAATTCCCTGTGCAACAGCATCACAAACGAAATCAAAGTGTGGAGTTTCACCTCTGATGACGCATCCAATTGCAATCACAGCATCAAACTTACGTTCTTTGCAAAGCTGCATACTCGCATAATTTAATTCAAAAGCTCCGGGAACGGAAAACTGTTTTATATTTTCAGCTTTTACACCTTCTTTTTCAAGAATTTCTAAAGCTGCATCACGTAAATTGTATGTTACAAAGTCATTCCACTCAGAAAAAACAATGCCGATAGAAAAATCTTCGGCATTGGTAATATTAAGTGGCTTGTAATCTGAAAGATTAACTGTTGCCATGTTTTAATTTAAATATTTAGTCATTTCGATATAAGAATCAGACATTCCGTTGTCGTAGTCCTGATATTTTTCGTCGATTGTAGCGAAGTATTTTTTAGCTTCTGCATTTTTCTTCATTCCTAAAGCTACAATACCCGCTTTTCTTGTAAAATAGTAAGAAGTATAAGGATCATCAGATGCTGCTGCAGCTTTATCTAATAATGCTAAAGCTTCATCATTTTTGTTAAGACCAGATTTTGCATCTGCCATTACACCAAATTTCATTGCTGTTAATGTTTTGTTATCAGACGAAAATTTATCCATAAGATCATAAGCTTCCTGATATTTTCCTTCTTTAAATTTAAGCAAACCTGCGTTGTAAGCAGAAAGTTTACCCACTTTCGTTGAAGAATATTCGTTATACGTTCCCAAGAAACCTGGGTTAGCTGCAGATTTTCCTCCTAAAGCTTCTTTATCTTTACCTTCTGTAAGATTTTTTTGTGCTGTAAGATATGTTTTTACAGCTTCAGCATTATTTGGAGCAACTATAAACTGCTGATATCCGAAATAAGCCAAAACCCCAACTACCAAACCTACAAATACGGCACTTAATGGTTTTTGATATTTTTCTAGGAATCTTTCTGTGTTTAAAGCCTCTCTGTCAAGGTCTTTAAAAAATTCCACTGTTTCTTTGCCTTCTTGCTCGTTTGGAGCATTCTTTCCCAATTTTGCCATAAATTTTTTAAAAATTGAACTGCAAATTTAATTGTTTCTGAGTGATTTACAAAATACTTTGCAGGGGATTGTTGATTTTATTTAAAAAAGTAAAATGATTTGCCAATAATTAATTGTTAAAACAGTTATTGTAGCATTTCTTCACTTTTTCATTCTAGATTTAATATTCTAAAGTGTGATAGATTTCAGCATTAAATTTTTTAAGTTTTTCTTCGCCTTTCAAATCTTTCAAGCCAATTAAAAAACTGAACTGTACTACTTCTGCAACTTGTTTTTTTACCAATTTTGCAGCAGCTTCTGTTGTTCCTCCGGTTGCTAAAAGATCATCATGAATTAAAATTCGCTGTCCTTTTTTTATCTGTCCTTCTCTGGTTTCTATTTCTGCGCTTCCATATTCCAAATCATATTTTTCTGAAATAATCGGTGGCGGAAGTTTCCCTTTTTTTCTAATTAAAATAAATGGAACTTCTAAAGCGACTGCTATTGCAATTCCGAAAAGATAACCGCGGCTTTCAATTCCGCAGACTGCATCTACTTTTCCTTTGCTGAATTTTACCAAATCTTCGATTACTTCTTCATACAATTTTGGATCAAGAAAAATCGGCGAAATATCTTTAAACTGTATTCCCGGAATCGGAAAATCAGCGATATTTTCTATGGTTGCTTCAAGCTTTGAAATAAGTTCCTGCGATGCCATGTTTTATGGATTAATCTTATAACTTGAAATTTTCCACTCTCCGTTTACATTTTTAAGACCAAAAGTTGCCTTTAAAGATGTTGTTCTTCCGTTTTTATCCGTCACATCATACGTTGCATTTACACTTGATGAATTTGCGTTTGAAGCATTTGTTGTTACATTTTTTACGCTTACATTTTTAATCGCTCCAAAACCTGAAGTAGGGTTTGAGAACGATTCGTAAGATCCCCAACTTGGATTACTTGATGAATCAAAAGCAGCTTTTAAATTCTGTGAGCTTACATTGCTTAAAAATTTGTTTACTGTATTTTTCGGATCTGCAGTCGGTTGTTTTGGTGCTACAGGTGTCGTTGTTGCAGGATCTGTTCCTGTAGTTGGAGGAGTTGGATTACTCGGATCACTTACAGCATTTGGATCTTGCACAATCATTGTAGAGTCTGTTTTTGGTACTTCAGGAACTTTTAAAGCTGAAGGATTTACATCTAAACCAATTTTAGACATTTTAAATGTTTTCGCAGTTGTTTTTACAGAAACTGTTATATCAATTTTGTTATCGACAATTTTTGAAGCTAATAAAGATGAAAATTTAAGGTTAAAACCTTTGAAATTGTTATCCTGCATTAAGTTTTTGGCAGTTGAAAGCTTTACACCGTTGCTGAAAACTTCTAAAGTTGTTTCCAAACCAGCTCCTGTAAACGCAATAGGATTTCCTGAGTTGTCAACCAATCTCGGAACAATCTGCATTGCAGTAGGACCGTTACCTGTATCACCAGAAAGTTGGGTAAGAATACTCAATGAACTTGCTCTTACATCATTAGGATCACTTTCTTTAGCTTTATCATCCCCGAAAATATTCATTTCACCTAATGACGGTGGAGCTGTACTTGCCCATTCTATGCCATTTTGCTGCGCAACTTGGTCTGCAAGAGATAAAATTTCGGGTACTTTTTTACCGTTGATCAATTGACCTAAAGCCTTTAATTCGTTTACATCGCCCTCCGCTTCTACACCGAAAGTCTTCAAAATATAAAGCGCTTCGTTAAACTTTATCTGCTTAATTGTGGTAAGACTCGATGCCATATCGTTGATACTCGACTGTAAAGTCTGGGTTGTAGTTGCATCTACGCTGTCTTTTTTACACGAAGTAAAAAGCAATAGGCTGAACATGAGTAGCAAAGAAAACTTTTTCATTTTAATTATGGTTTATGGCAAATTTAGTAAAACCTTTATTAATACAGATTTTTTATTTTTTGTTTTCTTTTTCTTTTAAATACTCTTTAAAGAATGAACTAAAAATTGCCTGCATATTTGGGAAAGAAGCATCTTGCCAGTAATTTGATGAGTAATTGCTATTGTCTTTATTTAATTTTACTTTGCCTTCTACATCATTATCATCACTGAAATCTAATTCTGTAGGATAAAAGTTTTTGTAAGAAATAAGTTGGTTGTAATCTGGTTCGCTTTTATGTTTAAATTTAATATAACCAATCTCGTTTGATTCCAGGAAATCTCTTAAATCTTTTTTAGAGTCCTTTTCATAAGAATGATTAATTAATGATTTGATATCATAAAGTCTGTAACCAAAAAGAGCCATTTCTTTTTCTTGTAAAGCACTTCCACTGATTTCTATTTCGTCTTTTGTATTTCCTTTCAGTTCCTTGATGGTCGCTTTTTTATTTTTGTATTCTTCAATATTTCCAACATTCGGTAGTTTCGGAAGGTCTAAAAATGCGTTGTAGTCTAAAAGCCCGGTTTTCTTTCTGTCGGTTGACGGATTCTCTAACCTGAAAACTCTATATTGCTGTACGTTTGTGCTTTTCAGTTTTTTTGTTTTATTATCAAAAACATAAGTTGCAATTCCGTCCACATAGCAATTCAACTTACCGTTTACTGTTAGATAAGCATTAAAGTTTCCTTTTACTAAAACATATTTTGCTGGTTTATTATTTTTAATGACAACCGCTTCGATTTCTTTTACTCGATCATTCAGTTTTACAACATCTTTGTTGATTTCGTTAAATGATAGGGTTGCAATTGAAATGTTATCGTAAACCAATTGAAATTTTTCCTGATCTTGTGAAAGAGTAGATTTTTCAATTTTTCCGTCGATGTCTGAGGTTGCTAAAATATTTCCATCGTTTCCGAATACAACAACTTTTGGTAATGGCTGTCCTGTTTTTTCAGAAACAAAACTGATGCTCTGAGCATTGAAGATGCTGAAGAAAATAATGAATAGAAAATTTAATAGATACGATTTTTTCATGGTTTTAATTTAGTTTAAAAAGTTAAGGAATTAAGTCTATTATTAAGACAACAAATTTTGAAAAAGGTTGCCTGTTTTAAACAAAAAAAAGACTGATTTTTAATAATCAGTCTTTTTCAAATTTATTTTGTTACAAGTCCTTAGAAAGGATACTCATAAATTTCAGATTCATGTAAGTAAGGGTTACCTGTAGGAATCAATTTAAGCTTAGTTAATGCTGAAAGCACTGTAAACATAAACAATCCAACTACAAATAGGATAGAACCTAGAACTAATAATAGTACTTCAGGAGTGTTCCAGTAAGGTCCTACTGTTCCCGGCATTACCATGTTGAAGTAATCTAAGATGTGACCGCAGATTACTATGATTGCCATAACGGTTACCACTTTATAGTTTCTCTTAATACTGCTACTTACTAATACCAACAATGGTAATACAAAGTTTACAACTAACATTGGTAAGAATGTTGGAGAGTAATGCTGAAATCTTCCGAAGAAATAATTTACCTCTTCCGGTACGTTTGCATACCAATAAAGCATGAACTGTGCAAACCAAGTATACGTCCAAAGTAAACTTGTAGCGAAAAGGAAAACTCCTAAATCGTGCAAGTGATTGTCATTAAACTGTGGTAAGAAACCGTTTTTCTTAAGATAAACACTTAATAAAATGATTACTGCTATACCACTAGATAAACAACTTACCATTGAATACCATATATACATTGTAGAGTACCAGTGAGGGTCAATAGACATCAACCAATCCCAAGCCCAAGATGCAGAAGCAAATCCGAAGAATGCAATGTATCCTACAGCCCATCTGTAAAGGAACTGATATTCTACTAAAGATTTAGTATCATCTACTTTCTTAGACTGAGCTTTAAGCTTCCAAGCGAAGAAAGATGCTCCTACTACATAAATAATCGTTCTTATTGCGTAGAAAGGAATATTTAAGAATTTTTTCTTCTCATATAAGATCACATCGAAGTGACCAGACTCTGGGTCTGTCAATTCAGGATCCATCCAATGGAAAAGGTGACCGTTATGTGTAATGTTAAGAATCATAATGATAATTAAAATTGCACCACCCCAAGGAATATAAGAAGCAATAGCTTCCATTACTCTTGTAATAATGATTGGCCATCCTGCGTGAGCGGCGTGCTGGATACAGTAGAAAAATAATACTGCCGCACTTACTCCGAAGAAAAATACTGCTACAAAGTGAAGTGAAGCTAATGGCTGATTGTGAACCTGCATTTCTGCGTGCTCTAAGTGAGCAGTGTGATCTTGAGGCCCTACCATTTCGCTAGAGTGTGTAGGAGAAGTATGACCTGCAGAATGTACTGCTTCCATCATATGCTCAATTTTTTCTGTAGAAAGTCCTCTGTTTAAAAAGAAACCTGCAGCAAAAAGAACTACACCTACAACAAGAAGGATTATAGAAGTTGATTTTAATTTTGGTGAAAAACTATACATTTCTTTTCTTATTTTTTAGTTTCGGTAGTCTCAGTTTTAGCTGGAGTCGCTGCTGCTGCTGGAGCCGGAGCTGCGCTCTTTTTAAAAGCATTTATTACATACATTGCCACTCTCCATCTATCTCCTGCATTCAATTGTCCTGCATAAGATCCCATCGCATTTCTACCGTTTGTTAATACATAGTGTACAGATCCTACAGTGATTTCTCTGTCTGCATAATTTGGTACACCAGAATAAGCTCCACTTTGTACAATTGGCCCTTGTCCGTCACCACCAGTTCCGTGACAAGCTGAACAAGTACGGTCAAAAAGCATTTTACCTCTTTCTATATCTTTAGCTGCATTTGCAGGATTTAGAGGAGAAGCGCTGATTGCTTTTGAAGCATCATAACCAGTGTTATATTCGTCTGGTGTCTTTGGAAGTTTACTTTCCTCGAATACACCATCTTTATTTTGAGCTACTGAACCTTCTACAGGAGAAAGACCAGTTGCACCGTTATTTTTTACAAATGCAGGAATTTCATTTTCATGATCTGAATAAGCATCCTGAGCTTTCATCAACGGATCGTAAGCCACTGGGAAATACATATCCGGGAAATAAACTAGAGGTGCATTTTCATTTGGTCCGCAAGAATTAAGTAAAACTGTAGTTAAACCTAAAATTGCTGTAATTTTTAATACATTCTTTTTCATTTTAAGCATCTTTAACAGTTATTTCTTCTACTCCGGTTTCAATTAGCAACTGTTTTACAGATTCTACATCTTCAGTAATGAATTCCATAAGAAATTTATCATCTGTAGTTCTCGGATCTGGGTTTTGAGCTGGTGCAGCAGGATACATTTTATTTCTTACAAAGAAAGTCAAAGACATCAAGTGAGCACAACAGAATACCATTAATTCAAACATCGGGTCAATAAAAGCAGGGAAGTTATTTACCCAGCTAAAAGATGGTTTACCACCAATATTTTGAGCCCAGTCATGATTCATAATATACCAAGTAACCGTCAAACCGATAGAAACTCCATAAAGTGCGTAGATAAAAGCAGCATCAGAAATTCTAGTTTTCTTTAAACCCAAAGCTTTGTCTAGCCCGTGAACAGGAAATGGTGTATAAACTTCGTTTATTGCAATCCCTTTATCGTTGAATGCTTTAACGCCGTTCATTAGATCGTCGTCGTCCGCATAAAGTCCGTATACAATTTTAGTGGTGCTCATCTCCTTCTTTTACTTTATATGTTTCACCTGAGATTTTCAAAATCGATTTCAATTCAGCCTGTGCAATTACAGGGAATGTTCTTGCGTATAGTAAGAATAATACAGAGAAGAATCCGATAGTTCCTAAATATACACCTACATCAATAATTGTTGGTTTAAACATCGTCCAAGAACCAGGCAAGTAATCTCTTGAAAGGTTGATAACGATGATGTCGAAACGCTCAAACCACATACCGATGTTGATGATTAATGCGATGATAAATGTTGCAATAATATTTGTTCTTACTTTTTTAAACCAGAATAATGCTGGAATAACAAGGTTACAAATAATCAATGCCCAGAAAGCCCACCAATAAGGTCCAACAGCTGCACCCGGAGAAAGATAAGTAAAGTCTTCATATCTTGAACCAGAGTACCATCCGATGAAATATTCAGTTGCGTAAGCTACAGTTACCATACCACCAGTTAATACAATTACGATGTTCATAATTTCGATATGATACATTGTGATGTAATCTTCAAGGTGACAAACTTTTCTAGCAATTAACAATAGTGTTTGTACCATTGCAAATCCTGAGAAGATTGCTCCTGCAACGAAGTAAGGAGGATAGATCGTAGAGTGCCATCCTTTAATAACTGAAGTTGCGAAGTCAAAAGATACAGTAGTGTGTACTGAGAATACAAGCGGAGTTGCCAAACCTGCAAGAACCAAAGATACTTCTTCGAATCTCTGCCAGTGTTTTGCTTTACCACCCCAACCGAATGCTAGGAATGTATAAATCTTCTTAGTCCAAGGAGTTTTAGCTCTGTCTCTGATCATTGCAAAGTCAGGAATCAAACCGATAAACCAGAATACTGTTGATACTGAGAAATACGTACAGATTGCAAATACATCCCAAAGTAGAGGAGAGTTGAAGTTAGTCCAAAGTGAACCAAACTGGTTAGGAAGAGGGAATACCCAATATCCTACCCAAACTCTACCCATGTGAATAAGCGGGAAGATTGCTGCCTGTACAACAGCGAAGATTGTCATTGCTTCCGCAGAACGGTTTACAGACATTCTCCAACGTTGTCTAAATAATAATAATACTGCGGAGATAAGTGTTCCGGCGTGACCGATACCTACCCACCATACGAAGTTGGTAATATCCCAACCCCAGTTAATAGTTCTGTTAAGCCCCCATGCTCCAATACCTGTTCCGATAGTGTAGGCGATACAGCCGAATCCGTAGATGAATAGAACTAAGGCTGCATATAGTGAGATCCACCATAATTTACCTGCTCTTTCTTCGATAGGTCGTGCAATATCTTCTGTGATATCGTGATAAGTTTTGTGACCAATAATCAGAGGTTCCCTTATCGGAGCTTCGTAATGTCCTGACATTTTTTACCTATTTATTATTTAAACTTTATTTATACTCTGTTTCTTACTTTAGTATGATAGAACACATTTGGTTTTGTTCCGATCTCTTCAAGTAAATGATATCTTCTATTGTCAGAATAAATTTTTCTAACGTGAGATTCTTTATCATTCATATCTCCAAACTGTAATGAACCTGTAGAACAAGCTTTAGAACAAGCTGTCTGGAATTCACCATCTTTCACTTTTCTGTTTTCTTTTTTAGCCTCAAGAATTGTTGCCTGAGTCATTTGAATACAAAGTGAGCATTTCTCCATTACCCCTCTTGTTCTTACAACAACATCTGGGTTAAGTACCATTCTTCCAAGGTCGTTATTCATGTTGAAATCGAACTTGTCGTTCAAGTTATATGTAAACCAGTTGAATCTTCTTACTTTGTAAGGACAGTTGTTTGCACAATATCTTGTACCGATACATCTGTTGTAAGCCATATGGTTTTGACCTTGCTTACTGTGAGAAGTTGCCGCTACCGGACAAACAGTTTCACATGGAGCGTGGTTACAGTGTTGACACATTACCGGCTGGAAGATTACATCGGGATTTTCTGCAGGATTTTCTAAAGCTCCTTCAATTCCTAAAACGCTACTTCCGTAAAGTTCTGGAACTGCTTTTCCTTGAGCCAATCCATCATAAACTGTCAAATCTTGTTTAGAAGAATAATAACGGTCAATTCTTAACCAGAACATATCTCTAGACATTCTGATCTCTTCTTTACCTACTACAGGAACGTTGTTTTCTGCCTGACAAGCAATAATACATGCTCCACAACCAGTACAAGAGTTCAAGTCTACTGATAAGTTAAAGTGAGGCCCGTCTGTATCATCAAAAGCATCCCAAAGGTCAATTTTACCTGCTGGAAGAGCGCCACTGATAGTGTGATATTCCAAAGGCTTGTTCCATCCTTTATGCTCATCATCAAATGCAACGTTAAGGAAATCTGCCAAAGGAACTTCTTTAGCGATATCATAACGTCCCATCATTGTATTTTGAAGTTGTACTCCTGCAAATTCATGGTCTTCACCTGTCTTCTGAAGAGTAACATTAGAAATTACCAAGTTTGAACCATCAAATAAAGGATAAGCATTTACTCCGGTATCTGCCGTTGCTCCTGAATCTTTTTTACCGTATCCTAAAGCTAAACCAACAGAACCGTCAGCTTGACCAGCCTGAACAAATACAGGTACGTTTTCTATTTTTACTCCGTTTACGGTAAGATTTACAAGAGAACCGTCTAACTGCATTCTTGCATTAAGATCGTTATCAATTCCTAATCTTTCTGCATCTTTTGGAGACATTGTTAAATAGTTGTCCCAAGACATTCTTGTAATAGGATCCGGTAATTCCTGCAACCAAGGGTTGTTTGCCTGAGTACCGTCACCGATTGAAGTCTTAGTATAAAGAACTAATTCTAAATCTGATGCTTTAAAGTTTCCTAATTCTGCAACAGCTTGAGCACCATTTCCACCTGCATAAGATAGAGTAGTAGCATTAGCAGAAGCAACGATACCGTTGTATAAAGCTTTGTTGAAAGATGTTCCACTTAAAACAGAAGCCGAATTAGCTTTTAAATAATCGTAATAATTATTAGCAGCATTGTTTTTACCATTTTTCCAAACCAATAGAGATTCTTCAATCTGTCTTGACTTGTAAATTTTCTGGATTGTTGGCTGCATTAATGTATAAACTCCAGTCTGAGGCTCCATATCACCCCAAGATTCTAGCCAGTTAGCTACAGGAATTACAGCTTTCGCTGCTTTATACATTTCGTTTTTCTTATCTGTAACCGCAATTACGTGAGGAACTTTTGTCAAAGATTTTTTGAAATCCTGACCTTTGTTGTGAGAATAAATTGGGTCAACGTTGTTTGTAATCAATACTCCAACCTGTCCTGCATTTACCCATCCTAAAAATTCCTGATATCTTGCGTTGTCAAATTCTTTTAAGAAGTTTGCTTTACCAGTGAAAGCAACTGAACCTAATTTTTGGTTAATTAAGTGTGCTAAAACCTGAGCACCTTTAGAACCATCAGCTAAAATAACAGCTTTGCTTCCTTTAGCTTTTAATTCTTTTACGATTTCTGTAGCAACTTTGCTTGTAGGGTTAGCTCCTGTAACGATAGCGTTGTAAACTTCAACCAAAGCTTTGTTTACATCACTTGGTTTTACTCTGTATCTTGAATCTGAGTTTGCACCCGTTAAAGACATATTAGATTCCACCTGAATGTGTCTCAACATCGTTGCTCCCGGAACTCTTGCTGCTGCGTAAGAAGTCTCTAAGCTAGCTGCGTTATAGTCTCCTAAGAAATCAGCTTGGAAAGCAACCACCAATTCAGAACCTTTAAGGTCGTAAACTGGTAATGCTCTTTGTCCGAAAACTTCCTGAGCTGCATCTAAAGCTGCAGAATAAGGGAAAGCATCATAAGTTACTAATTCAGCTGTAGGATATTTTGCTTTAAATTCAGCAAATAATTTTTTGAATGTAGGTGAAGCAAAAGACTGAGATAAAAGAACAATCTTTTTACCTGCAGACTGAGCTTCATTTAATCCTTTCAAAACGAAATCATCTACTTTATCGAAAGTTTCGTCTTTACCGTCAAGTTTTGGTTGCTTTACTTTATCGTTATCATAAAGCGAAAGTACACTTGCTTGAGCTCTTGCGTTGGTTTTACCTAAATCACCTGCAATAGGGTTTGCCTCTATTTTAATGGGTCTACCTTCTCTTGTTTTTACTAAAACACTTGCAAAGTCGAAACCATCAAAATATGTTGATGCGTAGTAATTGGGAACCCCAGGTATAATTTCGTGTGGTTTTACTACATAAGGAATCGTTTTGATTACTGGGGCTTCACAAGCAGCCAATGTTACTGCTGCTGTAGAAAATCCTAATAATTTTAAGAAATCTCTTCTAGACGTACCGTCAGTTTTTTCTGCACCTTCTGCAAAATCCTCTACCGGAATTTCTTCTTGGAACTCTTTAAGAGCCAGCTTACCGTTTAAGGCAGGGTCTTTAAGTTCGTGAATACTTCTAAATTGTATTTTGTTTGAAGCCATTTATACTTCTAATTTTTTAGTTATTAATAATGACATTTACCACACTCAAGACCTCCAATTGCATCTACAGTGATTTTACCACCATCTTTCGGGTATTGCTTTTTAAGCTTTTCGTGTAGATTTTTGAAGTATTCTTTATTATAACCGTTGTTCATATCAATTTCGGTTGTTCTGTGACATTCGATACACCATCCCATAGTGAAATCGTTTGCCATTTGTACAACGTTCATTGTATCGATTTTTCCGTGACAAGCTTTACAAACTACGTCGATTTTGTTGTCTGGATTTTTCTTGTTGAAAGAATTGATAATCGCTTGCTCACCTGCTACTACGTGTTGAGAGTGGTTGAAGTAAACGAAATCCGGCATATTGTGAATTCTTGTCCATTCTACAGGAGTTGTTTTACCTGTGTATTGTTGTTTTTCAGAATCCCAACCTGTCGCAGCATAAATTTTCTGGATTTCTCCGTCGTAGAATGCTTTGTCTTTTCCTGGCTCAATGTATTTACCGTTGTATTCAGAAATAGATCTGTGACAGTTCATACAAACGTTCATAGAAGGAATTTCAGATACTTTACCGTACTTAGCACTTGAGTGACACAGTTGACAGTCAATTTTGTTTTCTCCAGCGTGAATTTTGTGAGAGAAGTAAATCGGTTGCTCAGGCTTATAACCCTTGTAAACACCAATCCACATAATCCAGTTCCAAATACCATAAGTCGCTAGAATAGCAAGAATTGCTAAAGCTCCTTTACCAATAAAGTGGTACTTTTCGTAAATTTCGCTGAAAGATTTTACTCTTGTTTCGTTAAGTCCAGCCAAGTCTTCAGACTGACCTAGTTTTACTAACTGTCTCAGTTTAACCAAGATCCAAACTAAAAGACCAGCAATAGCAATAAGTGAAATGATTACAACACTTGAAGTTGTATTGTTTGCAGGTGCTGCATTTGCCGTATCAACAGTAGAAGTTTTTTTATCATCAACTGGAGGAGCTGGCTCAGGAGGATTAGTTGTATATGCTAAAATATCGTCAATATCCTTATCTGAAAGATTCGGAAATTGCTGCATAACAGTTTTGTTGTTCTTCTCAAAAACTTCATTAGCATACTTGTCACCAGAAGCCCTCAATGCTACGTTGTCTTTAATCCACTTGTGAAGCCAATCTGTATCAAGTCCTTGCTCAGTTTTAAGTCTTGCTACTACACCTTTCAGTGCAGGTCCCACAACTTGTTTGTCTAAAGCGTGACATGCTGTACAGTTTGCCTTAAAAAGTTTTTCACCATTTTTAGGATCGCCGTCTTGCCCGTAAATTGAAGCACTTGTTGATAGCAATAAACCTATCGCAATCAGCCCTTTTTTATAATGCTTTCTCCAACTAATCATTTAAATTATCTTATGTTAGTAAATATTGAATGTGTAATCAATCCCGCAAAAATAATATTTTTAAGAAGAATTTAACGGCTTTAACAAAAGGTAAAATGTCATATAGGTTTAATTTGTAACTATTCTAAATAACTGTGTTTGCTGTATTTTTTAAATTATCATAACTTTGCGGAAACAAGTTTAAATGAAAAATTTGATCAAAATATTTTCAGTATTGGCTCTTATGGGATTTTATACTCTTGATGCACAGCAAATTGTAAAGAGAGATACCTTATCCGGAACAGAGTTGGTCATTACAATGGATTCTCGTGTAAATGATGCTTTAGCGTCTATTGAAGACCGATGTTTAAAAACAACTACAACCAAAGTTTCTACCGGATTTGATGATGATGCACCTTCAAAACCAACAAAAATTTATGTTCCAAGCAGAGAATTGACGAATGCTGAAATTTGTAGAAAAAATCCAAGAATTTTAGGTTTTAAAATTCAAATCACAACCGTAAAAAGTAACGAAGAGGCAAATGAAGTAAAAGCATATTTCAGAAAAAGATTTCCAAATCTTAAAGTTGAAACCGATGCTTCATTGAGACCAAATTATAAGATTTTAGCAGGAAGTTATTTCTCGAAACAGAGTGCTGCAAGTGATTTAGCTAGAGTAAAAGAGTACTTTAAATCTGCAACTCCGATTCAGTACAGAGTTTTTTGTGCAGAAGCAAAATAAGATTTAAGTATTATAAAATTAAAGGCTGAGAATATTTTTCTCAGTCTTTTTTTATCTGTAAAATTGATTAACGAAATCAAAAAAATCCCACATTCTCATGTAATTGTTGAACAGTAAATAAACCATCAGAACTCCAAGAACTGATGTGAAAAATGACATCATTTTTGGTGAATCTCGGTATGAAAAAAACAACCATCCCAACAAAAGCGGAAAAACAAAAACAAAATGGCCACCGTAAATGTATGAAGTGTGAAGTCCGAATCTGAAAACGCAATGAATTAAAACGTCTACCAAAAGTGAAAGCATTAAAATCTGAACTAATTTATTCTTGAAATTTTTAAAATAACTCCATAAAATCAGTATTAAAAGTAGCCCAATAAAAATGTAAGGAATCACTGAAGTGTAAACATCCATGAAAAGAGCTTTGTAATAAAAACCTTTCATATTATGTTTTTCACGAATAAAAAAGCTCGGAAAAAGAATACTTCCACCGAAAAAATACGAGTAAATCATGTCCCAGGTCGGAGTAGATTTTACATTAGAAAACTTTTCATATTGTTCTCCCGATTTTGAAAGAATATTGGTGTATTTGAAGTCAATTCTGTAAAGATAAAGTGCCGTAAAAGAAGCACAAGTCAGCAAAACTCTGAGTGTTGCATTTCCGAACTTTTTCCAACTTTTAAAAAGTCCTTTTTCAAAAATAATGGGAATAAAAACTTTTACAATGTTGGTTACCGTTAATCCGCCAATTGTAACTCCCGCCAAAACTAGAGCAGAGCCTGCAATTTTTTTATCTTTTTTAAATTTAACAGCAGTGTAATAATTGAATAAAACCAATAAAAATAGAGTGTAAGTATAGGTTTCAGGAGTGAAAGAAAGTAAAATATTGGTCGAAAAAACACTAAAAAAAGCAATAATCAAAAGATTTAAACCAATCGGAAGTTGAACAATATTTTTTAAATATTTATAAACCTGAACTAAACTTAAACTGATGGTAATATTACTTAGCCAGGCTAATGTCAACCTGAAATTACTTCCTGTTTTTCCATCTGAAATATAAAATGCCAATTCTCGAATCCAATTGAAAAAATAATAGGAAAGAGGGTGTCTTTCGAAACTTCCGCCGGTCATAACGATGGCTTTGTTGTCAAAACTGAAATATCCGTCCCAAGGAATTCTTGCATCAAAAATAATGCGATAATGTTGGGCAAAATAACTTCCCAAAGCTCCGTATGCAATAAGAAAGAAGATGAAAATTCCCAATTCTGCGAAGGAAGAAGGAAAAACTATTCTGAAAAAGTTTAAAAATTTAGATTTGAAAGACACAGATTATAATTTTTGCAAAAGTAAAATAAAAAACCCACCTGAAAAGATGGGTTTTGAATTATATTTAAGAACTACAAGATAACATCGAGCATCCCGAAACATCATCATAACCTGAAGGTCTTTTTGCAGAAAATTCAGGGAAAATTTCTTCGTAAGGATTTTTCAAAGCTTTAATCAATTTTCCAAGCATTTCTGTTTTTCCTATGTTTAATTCTTCGATACATTCAAAAAGAAGGTAGTTTCTAAGGATGAATTTTGGATTATTTTTCCTCATTAAATCTAGAGATTCTTCTTTTGAAATTGTATTTTCTGTTAATCTTAATTGATATATTTTAATAAAATGTTGAAGTTTTTGAAGTTTTACTTCATCTAAATTTCCATAAGAAACTTTTGAAAAGAGGTTTTCAAGATTTGAATTATTATTAATTTTCTCCAATTGATTAAAAAATAGGGTGTAATCAAATTCAAGTTCCTGCATTAAACCTTGCCAATTGGTAAAAAATTCTTCGTCACTCTTTTTCAGTTCATCAAAACCAAATTTTTTGCATAACATTTTGTCATGAGCTTCCCAAAAGTAATTTCCATAACGATTTAATGTTTCTTCCAAAAACTTTTCATCCTTAACTAAAGGATAAAGTGAGTTTGCCAATTGCCAAAGGTTCCATTGTGAAATTTGTCCTTGTTTTCCGAAAGCATATCTTCTTCCCGGCAAATCTGTTGTATTTGGAGTGAAATTTAAATCATATTCATCCATCATAGAATAAGGTCCGTAATCGATTGTTAAACCTAAAATCGACATATTGTCGGTATTCATTACACCGTGTACAAAACCAACTCTGAACCATTCAACCATCAAATCTGCAGTTCTTATACAAACTTCACTGAAAAAGTCTTTGTATTTCTGTTCGCCTTCAGATTGAATATTTTTAAAATAATTTTCAATTGTGAAATCAACCAAGTCAATCAATGTATTGATTTCTTTTTGAGCAGAAATTAATTCAAAATGACCAAAACGAAGAAAACTTTCTGCAGTTCTTACCACGACTGCACCTTTTTCTTCTTGAGGATTTCCGCTGTACATCATATCGCGAACTACATTTTCTCCGGTAAAGCTCAGACTTAAAGCTCTGGTTGTAGGAACTCCAAGATGAAACATTGCTTCGCTCATCAAATATTCACGTACTGACGATCTCAGGACAGCTCTTCCATCCGCATGACGAGAATAAGGTGTTGCTCCAGCTCCTTTCCATTGGATTTCATTTTTTTTTCCAGCTTCATTTGTAATTTCACCAGCAAGAATTGCTCTCCCGTCTCCGAGTTGACCTGCCCAGTTTCCAAACTGGTGTCCTGCATAAGCGGTGGCGTAAGTCTTTATGTTTTCGGGTAAATTGGTTGCTGCTAAAAATTGAAAATCTTTTTCATCTAATTTTCCCAAGCCGATTTCTTCTGAAAGTTTTTCATTAAAAATAATGGTTTCCGGATTTTCAAAACCAACAGGTTCAACGGTTGAAAATAAAACTTTCGGTGTGTTTCGCTGAATTGTATTTCCTGAAAAATCTCCCGGAAAAATTTCTGTGAAAGGTTGGGTAATCTTATCAATATTCATGGTTCAAAGATATTAAACTGATCACAAAAAAAGACCTTCCAATAATTGAAAGGTCTTATAATAGTTATAAAGAAATTTATTTGTTAAAGTCAATATCTTCACTTGTGTTCAGATGTTCATTTACATTTTCTTCTTTTTTACCTGAATTGTTTTTCGATCCGTTATCTGCAGGACGTGGATTTTTTAAGTCATCAATAGTTTGAAGTCCACCATCATCACCATATCCACCACCAAGTCCTTGAAGATTGCTACAGCCGTCTTTCCATTCGAGAGGTTTTACAAATTTATCATCAGGAGAGATTTTTAAGCTTTTATCAGCCCAAACTTTTTTCATAAAGATTGCCCAAATTGGCAGTGCCATTTTTGCACCTTGACCTTCACCGGTTCCTAAGAAGTGAGTTGCTCTGTCTTCCCATCCAACCCAAGCTCCGGTTGCAAGTTTTGGAGTAATCCCCATAAACCAACCGTCTGAGTTATTCTGAGTTGTTCCTGTTTTACCTGCAATTTCTACAGTTTTTGGAATTCCTTTTCTGCCTAATTCTCCAGATGCAGTTCCGTATTGTGCAACGCCTTTCATAAGCTCAATCATGGTATAAGCATAGTTAGGATTCATTACTTCTTTAGGTTCAGAAATTACTTCTTTTATTACTCTTCCGTTTACATCTTCAATTCTCCAAATCATTTCTGGTTTATTGTAATTTCCATAGTTAGCAAATGTGCTGTAAGCTCCAACCATTTCGTAAATCGTAATATCTGAAGCTCCTAAAGCCATTGGTAAACTTGTGGAAATTTCTTCTGTAACTCCTAGATCTCTCGCAGTCTGGATAACACTTTGAGTTCCTGTCATTTCAGCTAATCTTAGTGCTACAGGGTTTTGAGAGTGTGCTAAAGCGTCTTTTAACGTTAACATTCCTCCTCTTCCCGGAACGTGATAAGATCCTTTGTTGAAACTTGCATTTGAAATTGTTGAACAAGGTGTTAAACCTAATTTCATAATTGCTGTTGCGTAAACGAAGGGTTTGAATGTTGAACCAACCTGTCTTTTTCCTTGTTTGATATGATCGTACTGGAAATGCTGCCAATCGATTCCTCCAACCCAAGCTTTAATCTCTCCTGTTCCTGGAACCATTGACATTAAACCTGCCTGTGCAATTTGTTTGTGATATCTGATAGAATCCCAAGGACTCATCTCTACTTCTTCTTCACCCGCCCAAGTAAAACGAGACATTTTAACAGGTTTTTTGAATTCCATCATGATAGAATCTTCAGAAACTCCGGCATTACTCAATTGTTTATAACGACCGGTCCTTTTTACGGCCTGCATCATTACTTTGTTTGCTTGCTGATCATTAAGATAATAGAAAGGTCTATTTTTTCTACCTCTTTGCTCTGCATCGAATCTTTTCTGAAGATCAGTTAAGTGTTCTTTTATCGATTCTTCAGCATATTTCTGCATCTTAGAATCTAAAGTAACATATATTTTTAAACCATCTTTAAATAGGTTTAATTTTTTACCTGTTTCTTTTTCGTAATCAACTAAATAACTGTCAATTTCTTTCTTTAAATAGAATTTATAATATGCAGAATAATCATCGGTAATATTTTTTATAGGACGGTAATCTGTACTAATAGGAGTCGCAACCGCCTTGTCATAAGTTGCTTGATCTACATAACCTGTTTCAAGCATTTGAGATAATACAACATCTCTTCTTCTTTTTGCTCTGTCAGGATTTCTTAATGGGTTATTCGCAATAGGAGCTTCAAGCATTGATACAAATACTGCCGCTTCGGGAAGCGTTAGTTGTGACGTAGATTTATTAAAATAAATTTTAGACGCCATTTCAATTCCATTTGCATTGTAAGTAAAATCAAACTTGTTGAAATAAAGTGTGATAATTTCTTCTTTGGTATATCTCTTCTCTAAACTTACAGCAACTACCCATTCTTTAAGCTTTTGAATTGCTCTTTTTACAGGATTTTTCGAAGGCTCTTTTGTAAATAAAAGTTTTGCCAACTGTTGTGTAATTGTAGAACCTCCACCTCGGTCACCACCATATCTTATTGCTCTTAAAATTGATTTTAAATCAATTCCTGAATGCTCTTTGAAACGCTCGTCTTCTTTTGCCTGAAGTGCGTAAATCAGGTGAGGAGGTAAGTCCTTATAAGTAACGGGTTGAGTTTTTTCTTTTTCAAATTTGCCTAAAAGAACTCCATCTGAAGAATAAATCTGTGACGCCACATAAATATCCGGATTTTCAAGCTCTTTCACATCGGGCATTTCACCAAGAAAACCTTGGGAAACTGCAAAGAAGAGTCCTGAAATACCTAAAACTACTGCAATGAACCCAATCCAAATGAATTTTACCCATCTTTTCCATGCGGAATTTTTAGCATTTTTTTTAGGAGGAAGTGGGAAAGTCTTTCCCTTATTTCCTGTATTTTGTTTGTTTTCTTCCATGTATAATTACGGTTTAGCCGTTTCTACTTTTATACCTAAGTCTTCAATTCCGGGAAGATTGTCGTTTCTCATCGCCTGTGCAATAGAAAGTTCATAATTGCCTTTATCCGGAAATTTATAATTCAGTTTATACTGAAAAAAAGTTTCTTTCGTTTCTCCAAATCCTGTTCCAAGCCATTCTCCGTTTGGTTTTGCTAAAATATAGTTCAGCGTATCAATTTGCTTGGCTTTGGTTTTCTGGTTGGTAAGATTTACAATGAATCTTATATTGCTGTAAGGGTACTCATTGTTGTTTCTTACAACAAATATAAGATTTTTAGGATTTTGCGGATCCGAAATTTCAAGATTAAATTTTTGTTCTGTCTTCTTATTCCATTTATTATCAACGCTATTCATGATAACGTCTTCTCCGGAAGCATTACAGCTCGCCAAAAAAATAAGGAGAAAAAGCCCTGAAATTTTATGCATCGTTATCTTTTTTTGGAGGAAATTTCTTTTTAAACTTCTTTTTCGGTTGTTGATTCTGAGGTTTTTGCTCAGCGTTGTTATTTACAGCTTCGGCATTTTCCAATTGCGGTTTCTCCGATTGTGGCTTTTGCTGTTGCGGTTTTGGTTGTCTTTGAGTATTATTTTGATTAGGCTTTACAGATTTTTCAGGTCGTGGTTGACGTTCCTGTCTTTCCGGTCTTTCACCTTTATCGTTTCTCTCAGGTCTTTCGCTACTATTTTCAGGTCTAGGTTTTCTAGGTCCTTGATTTTGATTGTTGTTTGGTCTGTTTTGATTTTGATTCTGACCTTGATTTCTGTTTTTGTTGAAACCTCTGTTTTTCTTTTCAAAACGATCTACGCTGTTTTCCTGAATCAAATCTACAGTCTTCACAGAAAGTTCAGGCTGTTTCAAATCTTCGAGAGGTAACGTTTTTTCACCTCTTTTATTTTGTGAGATCATTTTTTTAACCAAATCAACATCGAAATCGTACCAAGCCATCGAGCTGTCTACGTATGCAAACCACATTTTCTTTTTGAAAACATCAATTTTTATACAGAAAGCTCTTCCTTTTTCGGTATCAATCATGGTTGAAGAAGAAGGGAAGTGGCTTAATGCGTCAAGATAGCTGTCTAATTCGTAATTAAGACAACATTTCAATTTTCCGCACTGTCCTGCCAATTTTTGAGGATTAATGCTTAATTGCTGATATCTTGCAACATTTGTATTTACAGATCTAAAGTCGGTTAACCAAGTTGAACAACAAAGTTCTCTTCCACAAGATCCAATTCCGCCAATTTTTGCAGCTTCCTGTCTGAAACCAATTTGTTTCATGTCGATTTTTGTACGGAAAGCTCCAGCAAATTCTTTTATCAGCATCCTAAAATCAATACGATTGTCGGCAGTGTAATAAAAAGTGACTTTAGAAGAATCACCTTGATATTCCACATCGGTGATCTTCATTTCAAGACCTATTCTGTGTGAAATTTTTCGGGCTTCAATTTTTACATTTTCCTCTTTTTTTCGGGCTTCTTGCCAAACTTCAATGTCTTTTTGGTTGGCTAGCCTATATATTTTAAGTGGATTTTCTTCTGAAGCTCTTTTTTTCTTCATCTGAATTTTCACTAATTCACCGGTGAGACTTACTACGCCCACATCATGTCCCGGACTAGATTCTACTGTTACAACGCTACCTATATGTAAAGGAATATTATTTACATTTTTATAAAATAATTTTCTGTCATTTTTAAATCTAACTTCTACAAAATCACACCTGGTTTGAGCCGGGTTTTGTACGTTAGACAGCCAATCGAAAACACTTAATTTATAACTATTACCGCAGGTATTTACACTTTCACAGCCATTCGCAGATTTAGTTCCGCAAGAATGTGCAGAATCGCCGGATGTTTTGCATCCACAACTCATATTATAATATATTTAATTTGCAAATTTATTGATTTTTATCTTTATACAATTCCAAATGTAGTAAATATTAATTTTTCAAAATGTTTAATATTAAACATGCTTTATGTTGTGTGAAAGTTTTTAATTTAATTAGCTGCTTTTGAGTGTGTTATTTTGGTTTTTATCTTAAATGTTATTTTAAACATAGTTTTCTTTTGCTTGTTAGTTTAAAATTTTAAGATTTATTAACAGGTGTATCTAAAATAATTTTATATTTGGGTTATATAATAATAGTCTATGAAAAAAATATTAGTATCAACCGCTTTATTGGCTGGAGTTTTGTCTTACGCAGGAGGCTTTAGAGTTTCTTTGCAAGGGGTAAAACAATTGGCAATGGCGCACACCAGTGCTCATGCTGAAGATGCGAGTGTTGCGTTCTTTAATCCGGCAGGAATGTCATTCATTCCTTCTAAACTAAGTATTGTTGCAGGAGGTTTTGGAGCAAGTAATAAAGTTACTTTTCAGAATTTAAATACTTTAAATAGTACAGAAACAGACAACCCAATGGGCACGCCTATTTATGCTGCAATAACGTATAAGCCAATGGATAAATTGTCTGTCGGTTTCAGTTTTTCTACACCTTTTGGAAGTACAATTCAGTATCCTTATGATTGGGAAGGTAGAGAAATGGTACAAAAACTTGAATTGAAAAGTTTCTATTTCCAACCAATGGTTTCATATAAAATGGCAGATTGGATGTCATTTGGAGTAAGCTATATTTATGCAAGAGGAAAAGTGAATTGGGATAAAGCTGTTACACAATTTGGAGGAACAGTTAATATTAATGATGAAAAAGCAAGTGGTCATGGTTACGGTTTTGGTTTTTATTTCAGACCTGATCCGAAATTTGATGTAAGTATTGCTTACCGTTCACCAGTTGATATGAAAGCTAAAAAGGGAACAGCGACATTTACGGTTCCTGCACAAAATACAGTAAATACACTTTTAGGTTTAAATGCAGCCGGACAAGATGGTTTCACGGCAACTTTACCATTGGTGTCAGAATATACAATTGGTATGACGTATAAAGTAACCCCGAAATGGTTAATTTCTGCAGATTTTAATTATCACGGTTGGGAAAGATACAGCAAGCTAACTTTAGATTTTGCTAATGCTCCAATCGGAAACCAAACAGACCCTACAATTTTAGTTTCTCCAAAAAACTTTAGAAACTCAAAAACAGTAAGATTAGGAACTCAATATGCATTTTCTAATATGATTTTCGGTCGTTTAGGTGCTTATTACGACGAATCTCCTTATTCAGATGATAATTTCATCCCAGAAACACCATCTTTCGATTCTTTTGTATTAACAGGAGGTTTAGGATTTAAACTTAATAAATTCGGAGTTGATGTTGCAGGAGGTTATGTAATGCCACAGAGCAGAGATGTAAATAATAAAACCTTAGGTTTTTACGGTCAGGCAAAGGCTAAAGCATTCTATTTTGGTCTAGGTTTATCTTATAATGCTTTTTAATTTTAAATTATGAAAAAAATAATAATATCTACAATCGCTATTTCTGCACTGCTTTTCACAGTAAGTTGTAATACAGATTTTGATACTGACGTAGAAGATATCGTTGTAACGAAAGGTGAGGCAGATTTCTCGAAATTTATTTCTTTAGGAAATTCTCTTACTTCAGGTTACAGAGATGGCGCTCTTTATTCTGGCGGACAAAACGAATCTTTTCCAAGCATGATTGCTCAACAAATGAGACTTGCTGGAGGAGGAGAATTTAAGCAGCCATTAATGCCAAACAATGTTGGCGGATTTATCGGAATAACTGGTTTTCCTGGAAAACTTGAACTAAAAATGGTTAACGGAGCTTTGAGCCCTGTTCCAAATAGTCCTGCAGCAGCTTTAGATAATGTTGTAGCAGGAAGACCTTATCAAAATATGGGGGTTCCCGGAGCAAAAGTTTCACATTTATTAGCAGCCGGATATGGAAATTCTGCAGGTCTTCCATTTGGGCTTGCAAATCCTTATTTCGTAAGGTTTGCTTCGTCTGCAACGGCATCTGTTGTTGGTGATGCATTAGCTCAAAATCCTACTTTTGTATCTTTATGGATTGGGAATAACGATGTTTTAGGATATGCAACTTCAGGAGGAGATGGCTCAAATCCTATTACTCCGGTTGATGGTGCAGTTGGTGTAGGTTTTACTAATACTTATACAACATTAGTAAATACAGTTTTTCCTACAGGAACTACAAGAAAGGGGATTGTGGCAAATATTCCTAATGTTACTAATGTGCCGTTTTTCACTAGAGTTCCGGCAATGCCTCTTACGAATCTTACGGATACACAAGTTTCTCAGCTGAACACAGCTTATGCTGCTTACAATGCGGGTCTTGCTCAGGCAAAAACAGCAGGAGCAATCAACGATGCTGAGTATCAGAAAAGGTTAATCAAATTTGTTGCGGGAGCTGTAGCAAATGGAGCTGTTATTGCAGATAAAGATTTGTCAGCTGTTCCTGGTTTACCAAAATACAGACAAACAACATCAAAAGATTATATTTTATTAACTGCAAGTACAGTGTTAACTCCTCAAGCTGGAGGTGGTACTTCTGTTCCTTTGGAAGATAAATTAGTATTAACTGAAGCTGAAGCTGCTAAAGTATTAACTGCAACAGCAGCTTATAATACAACAATCAGAAGTTTGGCAGATTCTAAAGGTTTAGCATTTGTTGATATGAATGAAAAAATGATAGAGCTTAATTCTAAATCAGGAATTTCTTGGAATGGAGTTAAATATACCGCAACTTTCGTTACCGGAGGATCATTCTCTTTAGATGGGGTTCACCTTACTGGTAGAGGTTATGCTATCGTTGCAAACGAATTTATCAAGTCGATTAATAAAAAATACAGATCGACTTTACCACAGGTTGATGTCAATAAATATTCAGGGGTAACATTCCCTTAATATCCAGAAAGTATAAAAACTTAGAAACCACAGGATTGATTCTTGTGGTTTTTTTTTAAATTTGCAAAATCTAAAAAGTAAAAATGGCCGAGCAACAAAGTTATCTATTTTCGACAAGAACTAGTAAGGAGCTAGCGGAAAAAATTGCCCATCACTATGGGAAAGAATTAGGGAAAATCATCATTCAGGAGTTTAGTGACGGTGAATTTGAACCCGTGCTAGATGAATCTGTAAGAGGAGGACGTGTATTCCTTATTGCTTCTACATTTCCACCGGCAGACAATCTTTTAGAACTTCTTCTGATGATTGATGCTTCGAAGAGAGCTTCAGCGAAGAGTATTACCGTAGTACTTCCGTATTTCGGATTGGCAAGACAGGACAGAAAAGATAAGCCAAGAGCACCAATCGGAGCAAAACTGGTGGCAAATCTTTTAACTGCAGCAGGAGCAACAAGAATTATGACGATGGATCTTCACGCAGATCAGATTCAGGGATTCTTCGAAATTCCTGTTGATCACCTGTATGCGTCTACAATTTTTGTAGATTACATCAGAAATATGAATCTTGATAATCTTACTATTGCTTCTCCGGATATGGGAGGTGCAAAAAGAGCAAAAAATTATGCAGGACACATCGGTGCAGACGTAGTAATTGCTTATAAAGAAAGAAAAAAGGCAAATGTTGTGGAAGAAATGTTCCTTATTGGTGATGTGGAAGGTAAGAACGTTATTCTTATAGACGACATGATCGATACTGCAGGAACACTTTGCAAAGCTGCAGATATTTTAATGGAAAAAGGTGCAAAATCTGTAAGAGCAATGGCTACTCACGGAGTGCTTTCTGGAAAGGCTTACGAGAATATTGAGAAATCTCAGTTGCTGGAAGTTATTGTAACTGACTCAATTCCTGTAAAAACTAATTTGTCATCTAAAATAAAAGTGCTATCTTGCGCCCCATTATTCGCAGATGTTATGAAGATGGTGCACGAGCATCAGTCAATCAGCAGTAAATTCGTTATCTAATTGATAATTAATTATTTGCAAATTAAAACGAAACAATTTTTTTTAAATTATTTATAATGAAATCTATTACAATTCAAGGTACAAAAAGAGAAAGCGTGGGCAAAAAGTCGACAAAAGCTTTACGTGATGCTGAATTAGTTCCTTGTGTTGTTTACGGAGGTGGTGAGCCATTGAACTTCTCTGCTTTAGAGAAAGCGTTCAAAGGTTTGGTATATACTCCTGAAGCACACACGGTATCTATTGAAGTTGACGGACAGGTAATTCCTGCAGTTCTTCAAGATATTCAGTTCCACCCAATTACAGACAAAATTATTCACGCAGACTTCTACAGATTAGCTGACGATAAGCCAGTTGTTATGGAGGTTCCTGTAAGAATTACTGGTCGTTCTAAAGGTGTTGTAGCTGGTGGTGTTTTACGTCAAACTTTCAGAAAGTTAAAGGTAAAAGCTATTCCTGCAAACTTGCCAGATGAGGTAGTTGTTGATATTACTTCTCTTAAAATTGGTAACAAACTTTATGTAGGAACTATCAAAGCTGAAGGTTACACTTTCATGCACCCAGACAATGCAGTTGTTGTAGCTGTTAAAATGTCTAGAAATGCAGCGAAAGGTGGTGCGGCAGCTCAAGATGATGATGAAGATGAAGAAGTTGCAACTGAAGGAGAAGCTCCTGCAACTGAAGCAGCAGCAGAATAAGAATTTTCTTACTCGAAATACATTAACCTGTCAATTTTTTGGCAGGTTTTTTTTTGTTTTTAGATTAAATCTATTATGGTTGTAAGCATCAAACGTTTTCAGAAAAAAGCCGTAAATTTGATGGGTTCTAAATAAAGAATTTTTAATTAAAATTTTAATAAATGTTTGACATTCAGGAAATCAGAAGTCAGTTTTCTATATTAAATCAGGAAGTGAACGGTAAGCCATTGGTTTACTTAGATAATGCGGCTACATCTCAGAAACCGAATTCAGTTTTAGAAGTTTGGGAAAAATATTACAAAGAACTAAATGCTAATGTACATCGTGGAATCCATACTTTAAGCCAGTTAGCAACCGAAGAAATGGAACTTTCAAGAAGAAAAATCCAAAAATTCATTAATGCTAAGCATGATTTTGAAGTTATCTTTACCAAAGGAACGACAGAAGGTTTAAACCTCATCTCTTATATTTTAACATCGAAATTAAAAAAGGATGACGAGATTATCATTTCTTATTTGGAGCATCATTCTAATATCGTTCCGTGGCAATTGCTGTGTGAAAGAACCGGAGCAAAGTTGAGAGTGATTCCAATTGATGAAAATGGGATTCTTCAGTTAGATTATCTAGACCAGTTTTTAAGCGAAAAAACAAAAGTAGTTTCTGTAAATCAGGTTTCCAATGCTTTGGGAATTGTAAATCCTGTTGAAGAAATTATTGCTAAAACAAGAGCCAATTCAGATGCTTATATTGTAATCGACGGTGCACAATCTGCTCCGCATTTTACAATTGATGTTCAGAAATTAGATTGCGATTTCTTTGTCTTTTCCGGACATAAAATGTACGCTCCAATGGGAACCGGAATTTTGTACGGAAAACAAGAGATTCTTGAAGATTTGCCCCCTTTCCATGGCGGTGGAGAAATGATTGCCGTTTGTTCGTTTGATGGAACCACTTACGCAGGTTTACCTTTTAAATATGAAGCCGGAACACCAAATGTAGGCGGAAATATCGCTCTAGGAGCCGCTGCAGATTTTATTAATGAAATTGGACAACAAAACATTCAGAATCATGAAAATGCTTTGCTTGAATATGCCCAAAAACAATTATTAGAAATCGGAGGATTAAAAGTCTATGGTGAAAAAGCTTACAGAACGGGCGTTGTTTCATTTAATTTAGAGGGAGTAGGTATTTCTTCAGATGTCGGGATGATTCTCGATAAAATGGGCATTGCGGTAAGAACCGGACATCACTGTACCCAACCGATTATGGATTTCTTTAATATTGCAGGAACTGTTCGTGCAAGTTTTGCGGTTTACAATACATTTAATGAGATTGATTTACTGGTTGAAGGTGTGAAAAAAGCACAGAAAATGCTTTCCTAATAATTAACAGACTGTTTCTATGAAGCAGTCTTCATTTTTTATAATGATGAGATATAAAATTTTTTACGCTTTTGCTTTATTGCTGTTTCCGTTATTTTTTAGTGCAACGACGATTCCTTTTGAGTATATCGACGGGAAAATAATCATCAATGTTGATATTAAAAATAAGAAGCACAATTTTATTTTTGATACCGGTGCTTTAACGATAATTTCTTCTGAACTAAAAGGCTCGTTGGATGAAAAGAAAAGCAACGTCATTTTTGAAGCTACAGATGCTAATAATTCAAAATCTACAATGGATCTTTTCTCAACCAACGAGTTAAAAGTCGCAGATATTAAATTTAAAAATATAAATTTCTCATTCGCGGATATAAGCTGGATGGAATCTCGTGCCTGTAAGAAAATAAGCGGGATTTTTGGGGCAAATATGATGGCTAACAAAGTTTGGCGACTCGATTTCAAAACTAAAACTATTGTTATTTCAGATCAATCAATTAAAAATTCAATTGAGGGAATTTCTATACCTTTTACCGAAGCAAATTTTACACATTCTCCTGAAGCTAGTTTTAAAATAAGAAATCAAAATTTCAATTTCCTTTTCGATACTGGTGCTGGGAATGGTTTTACCTTAGATTCAAATTCATATAATTTAGTAAAAGACAATAATTTTCTGACTTTTGAAGGGCTTCTGTCGCAATCGTTGAGTAGTGTCAGTAAAGGTGAAAGACAATTTGATGTGATGGAAGTTGAGGTTAATAATACTGTTTTAGGCAAGCAGATTGTTGATAATAGTAATGATTCCCGAAATTTGGTTGGAACAAGATTTATGGAAAATTATATCGTCGATTTAGATTTTATTTCTAAGAAAATCATTTTAAATAAAACAGAAAAAACTCCTGAATACAATAGCTTCGGAATTTCTTTTGCTCCCGTTGAAAACCATTTGGTCATTGTAAACAAACTCAAAATTCCTCAATTATCAGAATTAAATGTGGGTGATAAGATTATCAAAGTTAATAATATGGATGCTTCAAAAATCAGTCTTAAAAGCTTCTGTGAGATTAAAACTATAATGGATAACAATCAAATTATTATCATTCAAAACGAATCAGGAAAAGAATTCAGACTCGAAAAGAAAAATATTTTACAATATTTGAATTAAATTTTAGTTCATAATTTATCCTAATCATCAATTAGTTGTTTCTGTAATGTGTTTTATTACATTATAGATTTTAACAATTGTTCAAATTATCTTTTTATTGCGGTTATAATCATTGTTTGATCTAATTTTGTCATGTAAAATTTATTCAATTCATGGAATTATTAGAAAAATTAAACTGGAGATTTGCAACAAAAGCAATGAATGGGCAAAAAGTGCCTCAGGAAAAAATAGATAAAATATTAGAAGCTGCAAGATTAGCTCCTACGTCAAGCGGTTTGCAGCCTTTTGAAGTAATTGTAATCAGCAATCAGGAAATTAAGGAGCAAATAAAACCTCATGCTTGGAACCAGCCACAAATTACAGATTGTTCACATATTTTAGTTTTTGCAGCATGGGATAATTATACTGAAGAAAGAATCAACAAAATGTTTGATTTGACGAACGAAATAAGAGGTTTTAAAAACGAAGGTTGGGAAAATTACAGACAACAAATTTTAGCAATGTATCCTCCGAGACCGGCTGAAGAAAACTTTACTCACGCAGCGAAACAAGCATATATTTCTTTTAGTGCGGCAATTATTGCAGCGGCTTTCGAAGGGGTAGATTCTACGCCAATGGAAGGTTTTTCGCCTGAAGAAGTTGATAAAATTTTAAATTTAAAAGATAAAGGTTTAAGAAGTGTTCTTCTTTTGCCAATCGGATACAGAAATTCTGAAAACGATTGGTTGGTAAACCTTACCAAAGTGAGAAAATCAAAAGAAGATTTCATCACAGAACTGAATTAACAGCTAATTTTTTTTCTTCATAGAAAAATCCCTTTCAAAGTTATATTTGAAAGGGATTTTGTTTTTAGATTTAAAAAATCTGCGAGAGTTAAAATTGAGTACTCGGTTTCCAATCAACTACTGCTCTAATAAACGCTTCCGCATTTTCCACAGGGATATTTGGTAAAATTCCGTGTCCTAAATTGGCAATGTATCTGTCTTTTCCGAAGCGGTTAATCATTTCGTTAACCATTTTCTTGATGGTTTCCGGTGTGGAATGTAATCTTGCAGGATCAAAATTCCCCTGAAGCGTCATGGTATGATTCGTCAAAGTTCTTGCAAATTCGGGCTTAATTGTCCAGTCAACTCCCAAAGCTGAAACCGGAGCCATTGTCATTTCTTCCAAAGCAAACCAACATCCTTTTCCGAAAACTACAACATGGGTCAACGGGCTTAAAGCTTCAACAATCTGATTGATATATTGCCAAGAAAATTCCTGATAATCTGCCGGAGAAAGCATTCCGCCCCAAGAATCGAAAACCTGAACAGCAGAAACACCTTTCTCAACTTTTCTTTTCAGATAGGCAATGGTTGTATCTGTGATTTTCTGTAATAATTTATGTGCTGCTTCGGTTTGTAGAAAACAGAAAGATTTAGCAATATTAAAGTCTTTAGAACCTCTTCCTTCAATACAGTAACATAAGATCGTCCAAGGTGAACCTGCGAATCCAATCAATGGAATTTCGTTATCCAACTTGTCTAAAGTCATTTCTATTGCGTCGAAAACGTAGCCTAAAGTCTCATTTACATCCGGAACGGCAATATTATCAACTTGTTCTGCAGTTCTAATTGGCTCGTCCAGCCAAGGTCCGACAGATTCTTTCATTTTGAAATCGATTCCCATCGCTTGAGGAACCACCAAAATGTCTGAAAATAAAATTGCCGCATCTAAAGGAAATCTTCTGATAGGCTGAACGGTAATTTCCGATGCCAATTCCGGAGTCTGACATCTTGTGAAAAAATCGTATTTATCACGAAGTGCGATAAACTCGGGTAAATATCTTCCTGCCTGTCTCATCATCCAAACCGGTGGTCTTTCTACGGTTTCACCTCGAAGTGCTTTTAAATAGAGATCGTTTTTAATCATAATATTAATTGATTGTTGTTGGTTTTCAGTTAATTGTTTTAGGCTAAATCATCCTTAAACTTGTTTCTGATTACCGACAATAAATTTATAAGAGTATTTTCTTTGCTTGTGAAAATCTCAGATTTTGTATGTTTTTTTAATTCTTTAGAAGTAGTTTCTCCAATAGAAAAAAGGATGACATTTTCCAAAGAATTATTTTTCGCAAAACTACGAACTCCGCTCGGGCTGAAAAAAACAATTGCATGATATTTTTCATGTATCATAGGATTCAGTTCTTCTGTCTCATAAACAGTAACTTTTTTGTACTGAATATTTTGAAGCGGAAGTTCATTGTCTAAAACATCTATCGCCAAATTTCCACAAAAATGAATGAATTTTTCGTGAACGCAGTTTTCAATAATGAACTGAGAGAGCGTTTCTGCGTTTTTTAGAACCTTGAAAGTTCCAAACCCGTTTTTGCGAAGTTCTCTTTTGGTTTTTTCGCCAACGCAATAGATTTTATTATAGTTTTTGGCTGTGAAATCTTCATTTGGCTTGAAACCGTTTTCAAAAAAAGATTTCACGCCGTTTGAACTTGTGAAGATTAATGATTTATTTTTTAAATCAAAACTTTTTACAGTAAGCGATTTTGTTTTTATTACCTCAATGGTTTCAACCGAAATATCATTTCCAAGTTTCTCGGAGATGTATTTTTGGTCTAGATTTTTGGTAAATAAAATATTCATTATTTTTTTAGCAGTTTATTTGTCATTCCGTAGGAATCTAAATATTTTATGTTAAATGCTTTGCTGAGATTCCTACGGAATGACAAAGTGGTCGTTAACTTCATTATTTATAAAATAAATATTGAATCTTTTTATCGCTTTTATGAAACTAATTAGCTGGTTTATCCTTTAATTTTAAATCAGCAACTTTTGATCTTACTTTAGTCATAAAATCTTTTCCAGGGTCTTCTTTTCCTGTGAAATATTTAGGGTCAGATTCTTTCCACAATTTTGAATTTCTGAAAACTCCGTATTCGGAATGTCCGATGAGATATTCAATTTTGTATTTTTTAGTTAAATATCTTACCAATTCAGCATTAGCTTCGATTTGCTTTTCGGTGAGCGGTTGTTTTTTACTTCCTATATTTTCAACACCGATAGCACAATAATTTAAGCCAATCGTGTGTCTTGCAAATTGTGTTGGTTCCATTAATTGATATATAGTTCCGTCTCGGTCGATGATGAATTGTGAAGAAACATTTAAAGTACTTTGTTTTTTTAATGTATTTCTTGCGCTTTCAAGATGGGTTTTGTTGAAATATTTAAAATTACTTTCAACCGTTCCGCCTGCAGTGTAATGCAGAACAATCATTTTCGGAACAATCGTGGGAGTTTTTTGGTTTAAGCCATGATGATCTTTCAGATATTCTAAACTTAAAGCCACTCTTTCTGCCGAGTAATTGATAGGTTTTTCAATAATTTTTAAACCTGAATTTTGTGCAGAACTGAAATTTAAAATCAATAAAAAAAGAGCGAAAATTATCTTTTTCATTCTAAATTATTTTGAATATTGATAATGTCCCGTAATGTCAAATTTAAACAAACAGTCTTCGATAACTTGTCCGGCTCCGATATTA
This sequence comes from Chryseobacterium formosum, assembly GCF_026460885.1. Lineage (GTDB taxonomy): Bacteria > Bacteroidota > Bacteroidia > Flavobacteriales > Weeksellaceae > Chryseobacterium > Chryseobacterium formosus. The sequence goes on along the minus strand of NZ_JAOVZW010000001.1, from coordinate 211,838 downwards.
TGAACAATTAAATATCTTTTTCCGTCTGCAGATTTTTTGTTGACAACAATTCCTATATGCGTTAAATTTCCTGGAAGAAGCCAAGTCACAATATCTCCGGGAATATAAGAGGTAGGATTTGTATCTGTTGGTTTTGATTTTCCGAATTTAGCGAAGAAAACTTGGAGATTGGGAACTCTTCTGTGATCGATATTGGTATCTGGTCTTTTCAAACCAAATTTTTTAGGATATTTAGAAAAATTCTTCTTCATATCTTCATGTACTTCTTTCTGTAAATCGATTCCCAGTTTTCTGTACGCTCTGATGATGACGTCAGTACAAACTCCTTTATCTGCCGCTACATCGCCATTAGGATATTTTATAGATATGTATGCTGGGTCATAAGTCACTTTATCTTTCGTTAAACTCAACGCAGCATCAGATAATTTTTGCGCAAATTGATTTTGAGCATTCGTTGTAAAAACAAAAAACAGAAAAATAAATATTGAAAAACACTTTTTCATCGGCTTAAACTTTAGAATTGAAAAACATTTCTGTAAAGTTCAAAAATTAATTTTAAACATACCGACACTTTAAACATAAAGAAATGTTAAGATTCAGATAAATCTCAACTAAGCAGTTTGCTGAAAAATTTCTTTAGAAATTCCCTTAACTAAAACTTAATACTTAAGAAATCTTAATGATTCAAAAAAATAAAGTTAAGTTTCAAATTGTTAAATTTGATTTTTAATTTCAGTCATCAATTCTTTGCCTCCATTTTCCAAAACAAGATTGGCAAATTTTTCACCAAAATTTTCGTCTTCGTTATATTCGAAATTTTCGTCTGCAGCAATATAATTTTTCCCATCTAATGAACAAAGTGCTGCTTTGAATCTGATTTGATTATCAAATTTTTCAGCATAAGCTCCAATTGGTGCTGTACAACCTCCTTCAAGTGTACTCAGGAAATTTCTTTCCATTTCTACACAAATCTGAGTTTCCTTGTGAGAAATCTGTTTCAGAATATCGTTAATTTCTTTTTTATCTGAATGCCCTGCAACGGCAACGACACCTTGAGAAGGCGCAGGAATCATAAACGGAATAAATTCGTAATCGATATCCATTTTCATTCTTTTGATTCCGGCAAGAGACAAAATTGTGGCATCAAACTCTTGTTCTTCCAATTTCTGAAGTCTGGTTTGAATGTTTCCTCTGATGTCGAAAAATTCAGTTTCCGGATAATGTTTTAACCAGAAAGCACGCCTTCTTAAACTGCTTGTTGCCAGTTTAAGTTCATGAAATTCTTTATCAATTGCAGATTTTCTTTTAATCAAAACATCTTGCGGATGATCTCTTTCAAGGTAAGCAATGATTTCTATGTTTTCAGGAAGTTTTGTTGGAACATCTTTTAAAGAATGTACGGCGATATCTATTTCATCATTCAGCAAAGCAACGTCTAAATCTCTTGTGAAAACTCCTGTAATTCCTAATGAATATAAGGGTTGATTAAGGTTTTTATCGCCTGAAGAAATAATCGGGACAATCTCGGTAAGATAATTAAGATTCTGCAAATGTCTTGCAATTTCTCTTGCCTGCCAAAGTGCAAGTGCTGAATTTCGGGTTCCTATTCTAATGCTTTTCATTGAATTCGTTATTGGGTTGTTCAACTAAAATTTCGTGCATTAATTTACTAATTTCTTCGGCTTTGAGAGGGTTATCGATAATATATTTTGCAAAACGGTTGGTGATTTTCTGGATCATCTTTTCAGAAAGCTCCATGTCGTTGATATTGATGTACTTATTTTTTCGGTAGAAATTGTGCATTTCGTTGCGCTCCATATTTTTCAGAACAGCTTTGAAGTGATGAATATTTGGCGCCAATTTTCTTTTTTTCTCCCATTCAAGAAAATCTTTGGTCATTTCTTTAATAATAACTTCGGCTTTCGGAATTTCCTTTTCTCTCTGCTGAATGGTTGCCTGAATCTGTTTTGAAAGATCATCAACATCCACCAAAGTTACATTCTCAAGTTCCGAAACGTTTTTATCAACATTGTTTGGAATTGAGAGGTCAATAATTAAAATCTCTTTTCCTTTTTTTAAATGAGATTTTTTGATGATTGGCATTTTCGCCCCGGTTGCAACAATTAAAATATCTGTATTATCTAATTCTTTATCAAAATCAGCATAATCGATATTCGGGATATTGTATTTCTCTGAAATCTTCGCTGCCGTCTCCTGAGTACGGTTGGCAATTTTTATTTGAGGCTGATAAACGTGTTTTACCAAATTTTCAACCGTATTTTGTCCTATTTCTCCAACACCTAAAAGAAGAATATTCTTTTCAGTAAGTCTTTTTTGATTATTTAAAATATAATGAACTGCCGCATAAGAAACGGAAGCTGCTCCATTTGAAATCCCAGTCTCATTTTTTATCCTTTTGGAAATCTGAATGGCAGAATTTATCGATCTTTCTAAATAAGGATTTGAATTTTGCCTTTCTTTCTTAAAACGGGCATATGCTTTTTTTATTTGCCCAATGATTTCAAAATCGCCGATAATCTGACTTTCCAAACCTGCTGCAACTCTGAATAAATGATTTAAAGCTTCTTCTTTAGTTGCAATATTGGCAAACTTCAAAAAATCAGTAAGCTGCACACCAATTGTTTTACAATATTCTTCGGCTACAAAAAGGTAATTTGAAGTTGTGGTATAAATTTCCGTTCTGTTACAAGTGGAAACCACAAAAGCATCCCCTAAATTTTCTTCATGAATTCGGGTGACAAAGTTTTTAATATTTTCATCAAAAAACGCAAATTTACCTCTCGTTTCTACATCTGCCTTCTCGTAACTGATCGATAAGACGGCAAAATTTGATGTTTGATGTATATTGGAATACTGTATCATAAGCAGTCGCAAATTTACAAAATTTTTACTCAAAGGATTTGCAATTGTATGTATGATAATTATCGTAAAAAGCTATGAAAATGAATTTTAGACTTAGATTAGAATGGGTAAAAATAAAAACAGTTAGGGTTGTGTACTTTATAAATTTTAATAAAAATTTAACCAAATTAGATGAAAGTTATTATTTTTTACTAGTGTGAAATTTATATCTTTGTAAACTTAAATCAAGGAGAAAATTATGAGTTTATTCGATATGTTTACGCAAGATATTGCGATAGACCTTGGAACTGCCAACACGCTTATCATCCATAATAATAAAATTGTTATAGACCAGCCATCAATTGTAGCAATTGAACGCTCTACAGGTAAGCCAATTGCGGTAGGAGAACAGGCAAAACATATGCAGGGTAAAACGCATGAGGATATTAAAACAATTCGTCCGTTGAAAGATGGTGTAATTGCAGATTTTCATGCTTCTGAGCACATGATTAAAGAATTTATCAAAAAAATTCCGGGGATCAAAGGAAGATTTATTCAACCAGCTTTAAGAATCGTTATCTGTATTCCGTCAGGAATTACTGAGGTTGAAAAAAGAGCGGTAAGAGATTCTGCTCAGAAAGTAAATGCTAAAGATGTGCGATTGATTTATGAGCCAATGGCAGCTGCAATAGGAGTTGGTATTGATGTTCAAAAACCCGAAGGTAACATGATTATCGATATAGGTGGTGGTACTACCGAAATTGCTGTTGTTGCTTTAGGAGGTATTGTTTGTGATAAATCTGTGAAAATTGCAGGTGATGTATTTACAAATGATATTGCATATTTTTTAAGGACTCACCATAATTTATATATCGGAGAAAGAACTGCTGAAAGAGTGAAAATTGAAGTGGGTTCTGCAGTGGAAGATTTAGATGTAGATATTGACGATATTCCGGTACAGGGTAGAGATCTTATTACTGGTAAACCAAAAGAAATTATGGTTGGCTACAAAGAAATTGCTCGTGCTTTGGATAAATCTATCATCAGAATTGAAGATGCTGTAATGGAAACGCTTTCTCTTACACCACCGGAATTGTCAGCAGATATTTACAAAACAGGTATTTATCTTGCGGGTGGAGGTGCTTTGTTGAGAGGTTTGGCAGACAGACTTCATAAAAAGACTGGTCTTCCGGTTTTTGTTGCTGAAGATCCTTTGAGAGCTGTTGTTCGTGGTACAGGTATCGCACTTAAGAATATGGATAAATTCAATTTCTTAATTAAATAATTTTAACTTTTTACGACTTTATATCTGAATGGGATTTTTGCTGAGATTATTTTCAAAGAATTCGCTTCTTGTTTTCTTTATCTTCCTGCAAATCATTGCTCTCATTTTGATATTCTCCAAAAATGCAATGCAGCAATCTTGGCTTGCGGGGCAAACTGCGGCTTTCAATTCGTGGGTTTCTGGGGGGATTGATGAAGGTGTTTCTTATTTAAAGTTAAAGCAAGTCAACGAAGATCTTGTTGCTCAAAACAAATCTTTGATGGTAGAGCTTTATGGAAAACAAGGCGCTAAAAATCCTCAATTCAGAAAAGTACACGATACTTTGGGAGGCGGACAAATCTATACTTTCGTGGATGGAGAAATTGTTTTCAACAGTATCAACAGACGAAACAATTATTTCACGATTAACCGTGGAACAAGAGATGGAGTTTATCCTCAAATGGGCGTAATGGCTCCAAAAGGAATTGCCGGAATTGTTATTAATTCTACCGACAGTTACGCTTTAGTACAATCGGTTTTAAGTGTTAATAAAATCAGAATTAATGCTGCGCTAAAAAACTCAGGATATTTCGGGACTTTAACCTGGAAAGGAGATAACTCTCGTGTCATGCATCTGGCAGACGTTCCAAAGTATGTTTCCCTGAAAATTGGTGATACGATAGAAACCGATGGGAAATCAGCGATTTTTCCTAAAGGTGTAATGATTGGTAAAATTGCGGGTTACACCGTCGATAATAAAACAGGATTTTGGGATATTTCAGTTGAATTGAGTGAAAAAATGGGAGCTTTAAATAAAGTTTTCGTTGTTAAGAATCTTAAAAAAGCTGAGGTTCAAAAAATTCAGGATACATTGCAAGCTGTAATAAAAAAGGAAAATGATTAGCAGAACCCTATTTACAGATTTTTTAATCATGGCTTTTCTGGTTGCATTGCAGATTTTTGTATTGAACAGGATTACGCTGTTCGGTAAATTCACTCCGGTTTTGTATCCGGTTTTTGTGATGTTTTATCCTTTTTTCAGAAATAAATTTCAATTTTTAGCGTTAAGTTTTTTAATTGGTCTTTCCGTTGACGGTTTCCTTGGTACATGGGGAATCAATGCTTTGGCAACTACAGTAATTGCTTATTTCCGTACGTTGATTTTCCGTACGTCTACAGATACGTCTACAGATTTCTTTTCATTTCAGTCTTTACAATGGACGCAGTTTTTACTGTTTCTGTTTTCAAGTATCTTTTTGCATCAGCTTTTGGTGCAGTATATTGAGTTTTTCAAATTCAGCAGAATTTTTGAAATCTTATTTAATGTGTTGGTAACTAGTGGAATTTCCTTTATATTTATCATCGTTTACGCATTAATCTTTAAAATCAAACAGAAAGTTTGAACGCACGCCATATAAAAATCTTAACTGTTCTCATCGTTATTGCTCTTATTTTTGTAGCAAGACTTTCTTATTTGCAGTTGTTTACAGACCGTTATGCACTGAACGCGGCGAATACTTCCATCAAAACCGAATATGTAATTCCGCAACGTGGAGTTATTTTCGACAGAAACGGAAAAATTATGGTAGGAAATCAGCCTGCTTATGAAATTTCTTTCACTCAGGCTTTAATGAAACCTGATTTTGACACGCTGGCTTTCTGTAATTTAATGAAAATTGAGAAAAGAGATTTTATTAAAAAAATTAATACAATTAAGACCGAAAAATATTATTCTAAACTAACTCCAATGACTTTTCTGAAAGATTTAAGCAGAGAAGACATTGCGAGAGTTCAGGAAATTATATTTAAATACCCTGCTTTTAATATTGTTCAGCGTCCACAAAGACAGTATGAAGTTTCCACTTCCGGAAATCTTTTAGGTTACACGAGTGAAGTAAACGACAGAGAAATTAAAAAAGATTCTGTGTATTATCTTCCGGGTGACCTTATCGGAAAAACAGGGATTGAGAAAGCTTACGAAAAAGAACTTCGGGGCGTAAAAGGAATAAAATACATTCAAAAAGATATTAAGCTTAGAAATGTTGGTCCTTACAAAAATGGTTCTTTAGATCGAGATGTGATTACCGGAAAAGACATTACGCTGACTATTGACTATGATCTTCAAAGAATGGCTGAAGAAATGCTGGTGAATAAACATGGTGCAGTTGTCGCTTTAGACCCGAATAACGGGGAAGTTTTGGTTGCAGCAACCGGACCCGATATTGACCCGAATCTTTTTACCGGACCTCACAAATCTAAAAATCTTTACGCTCTTTCAAAAGATACTATTTACGAAAATAAGCCAACCTTCGACCGCTCTTTACAGGCTGGTTATCCTCCAGGCTCAACTTTCAAACTATTGACTGCACTTGCTGCAATGCAAATGGGAGTGATGGATGAGAAAACTATTTTCCCTTGTGGAGGAGGTTTCTTTTATAAAGGTAAAAGAATTAAAGGTCACGGTGGTGCAGATCCATTAATTCCTTCGATTCAGGTTTCGAGTAACTGTTTCTTTACGTATGCATTTATTGCTATCATTAAAAAATATCCGGGAAATCCTTCAAAAGGTGTTGATGAATGGAAAAAAATCATGAGCAGTTTTGGGGTTGGTGAATTTTTAAATAATGATTTTGCTGTTGGTGCAAAAGGAAGAATTCCTTCAGGGGATTTTTACGAAAGAAGATTTAAAGCAATTATAAAGGCCAACGGTTCTACCAAACTGGATTATAAAAATTGGGACGAAATGTCAACCGGAGCCATCTATAACGGAATGGGACAAGGTGACGTAATGGTGACTCCGCTTCAGTTGGCAAATTATGTTGGCGTCATTGCGAATAGAGGTTGGTATTACACTCCTCATATCGTAAAAGCGATTGATGGAAAGCCTAATCCCGATCCTCGATTTAAAGTAAAACATAAAACCTTAGTTGATCCTAAGCATTTTGAGCCAGTCTTAAAAGGAATGGAAGCCGTAGTTTTAAGAGGAACGGCGAGAGGTTTAATGTCTAAAGATTTTACCCAATTAGCAAAAACAGGAACGGCTCAGGTTCCACAAGGAAAAGATAACTCTATTTTTGTACTCATTGCTCCCGCTGAAAATCCTAAAATTGTAGTGGTTGCTGTAATGGAACATGCCGGGTTTGGTGCAACTTGGGCAGGTCCGGCTTGTACAGTAATTGCTGAAAAATATATTACCGGAGACTTGAAACGTGAACATCTTTATAAAAAAATGATTACGTCGAGTTTTATGCCTGAATATAAAAGACAGTGGATTGCCGATTTAAAAAGAAAAGGACTTTATAAAGAACCAAAACCGGATTCGCTTAAACTTAAAAGAATTCAGGATAGTCTTAATTTAATTAAGAAAAAGAAAGAAGCGCTGCAAAAACAAATTAATACAGAAACCAAAAAACCTAAGAAACCATGAAGTGGACAGAAGGAATAGATAAATTGGGGCTTGGTCTGTATTTTCTCTTGTGTACGTTCGCAATTGCTAATATTTATAGTGTTAATAAAGATCTAGGTGAAAAACAACTGATTTTTTTCGGAATTTCTCTTTTTGTTGGTTTAATTATTTTTGTCAGCAGAAGTAAGTTTTTTGAAAACATGTCGAGTATCATTTATATTGGTGGAATCTTGCTTTTGTTAGGACTTTTTCCTTTTGGAACTGAAATTTTAGGACAAAAAAACTGGTATAAGTTTGGAGGAATTACGATGCAGCCGGTAGAGTTTTCTAAAATTGGTGTTTCGCTGATGTTGGCAAACTATGTCTCGGGATCAGAATTTAATCTTAAAAATAGGAAATCATTAATTACAGTTTTTGGAATTATAGCAATTCCAGCCGCTGTAGTTTTAGCAATTCCAGATGTTGGTTCATTGCTCGTATTTACTGCGTTTTTTATTGCTTTATATCGAGAAGGATTATCAGGAAAACTATTTTTGATTGGAGGCCTTTTTGGAGCTGTTTTCTTAATTGCCAATTATCTGAATGATCCTTTGCAGTGGAGCTTATGGTATTTTACATTATTTATCATTGTAATAGGAGGGATTTGGTTTGCATTTAATGCTGCTTTTCTTCGCAAGAATATTTATACTCTTTTACCTGGGGTAGGAATTGTGCTTCTTTTGGCAGCATTGTCATTCATCTCACCTGTTATTTTTGAAAAACTTCCAAAGCACCAACAAGAACGTGTTGAGGTTTTGTACAAAGGAGAAAGAGAGTTTCGTGATACTTCGGGTTATAACTTATTGTATTCAAAAACAGCAATCGGTTCAGGTGGAATGTTTGGAAAAGGATTCCGTGAAGGTTCTGTTACTCAAGGAAAATTCGTTCCGGAGCAGGAAACCGATTATATTTTCTGTACCGTTGGTGAAGAATGGGGCTTTGTAGGAAGTGCTGTTCTGGTCTTATCTTATATGATTTACATCGGACGAATCTATTATCTCGCAGAAAAGCAGAAATCCGTGTTTAACAGGGTTTTTGGATATAGTTTTGCCTCAATCCTTTTAATGCACTTTTCTATCAATTTAGGCATGGTTATGGGGCTTTTTCCAACGGTTGGTATTCCGTTGCCGTACTTCAGTTATGGTGGAAGTTCATTACTTGCCTTTTCAATCATGACTTTTATTTTCTTTAAACTTAATTACGCAGATAAAAACAGTTTGGTTTAGAGCTTGAGAGGGAAGCTAGATGATGGAAGTTACAATCATTCTTAAAATCGTCTTATTTAAATCTGTTCGATCTGCAAAATCAGCGAGAGATTACATCTAATTTCAATTTCCAAAATCAAAAATACATTTATGAGAGAAGCCTACTTCATTGACGAAAATTTTGAAAATATAGATTTCACTCAACAATCCTTAGAAGTTGGCGAATACGAAAATTGTACTTTCAGAAATTGCAATTTTGAATATGTAAATCTTTCCGAAATTAAATTTACTGACTGTGAGTTCATCGAATGTAATTTAAGCATGACAAAGCTGGTTGGAACAGCTTTCAGAGATGTTATGTTTAAAGATTGTAAAATGTTCGGAATGGCTTTCAATGATTGCAACGAATTCGGAATGTCTTTTAAATTTGAAGGTTGTGCATTGAACAATTCTGTTTTCTATAAATCAACCATCAGAAAAACGGTTTTCAAAAATTCTAAATTAATTGAAGTTGATTTTTCTGAATCTGATATTTCAAATTCTGTGATCTCAAACTGTGATTTAAGCGGAGCAATTTTCGACAGAACCAATTTAGAAAAAGCAGATTTAAGAACTTCTTTCAACTATACGATTAATCCCACTTCAAACAAGCTAAAGAAGACCAAATTCTCACTTTCTGAAATTCATGGACTCTTACGTCAACTTGATATAGAAATCGATAAAAACAGCTAATTAAAAATAAACATATCATTTTTAATTAGTGTCCATTTTGGATCAAGAATTCCTTCCACATTATTAAAATATTTTTTAAATCAATTAGTGGAATTGTCTGTAAAAGCTTTGAATCACCAATATTCAAATATATATCTGCACTTTGATTATCTATATATGCTGTATATATTTCAGTGTGTAGCATGTTGTCTCCTTCAGGATCAAGTCCGCCATTTGCATATAAGTCTATTTTTTGTAAAAACTCATCTATTGTGTTGGTATCAAAACAATCATCCAGCATTTCTGAAATACCTCCACCTGAAGCACCGAGCGTAATCCTATTATGTGCATCAAAATTTTTTAAAAACTTTAAATTATATTTATTTAACAAAGCAACGTTCATGATATTTCTATTTAAAATGAAGGATGATGAAGTTCCCGCTAAAAATACTACATCTATCTGAATACTGATTGTATTGATGAAATTACTGTTAATTTAGGCTTTATACCTTTTACTTATAAAAAAATTAAAGCCATCAAATCTGATGGCTTTATATATAAATCAATTATTTAAGACTAAAAATTAGTAGTTGCTAAATTATTGTAGTTCTCACCGTTTTCGTTGATTACTCTTTTTGCGAATCTGTATTTAGGTCCCCAATAAGAATCATTCAGTGAAGAAATCATAACTCCCTTTGATGTAGCGGCATGAATAAATTTCACTTCACCTTCTTCTGTTACATCTTCCACAATTCCTACGTGAGAAATTCTTCTACCGTGAGAAAAGAAGATTAGATCACCTTTCTGAAGATTTTCTTTATCGATTGTTTCTCCTTCTTGAGATTGAGAAGCTGCAACTCTTGGTAATGTAAGTCCTGCTGCTGCACCGAAAACTGATAATACAAATGCTGAACAATCGATCCCGTTTCTGGTAGTTCCTCCATATCTGTAAGGAGTTCCGATATAAGTAGAAGCTTCTATTAAGATATTGTCGATTGTCTTGTTATGTTTGATCGCTTTTGCGATTTCAGAATTTTTTATAGAATTCTTAGCGTTAGATAGCGCAACTGCTTTTTCAGAGATGAAAGAATTGATCAATGTTTTCTTATCTTTCTCTAACTGAGTGTCTAAAGCAGCAAGTTTGGCATCTGTTTTGTACTCTTTATTATAAGTTGCCGGTTTTGAAACGACGTAATTTGTTACGCATGATTGAAGTGATATTGTAGAAACGAAAGCAACTAAATAAAACAAAACTCTTTTCTTCATATATTTTTTATTGTCCGTGTTAAAAAGGTATATTTTTCTCTAAAGCCTTACAAAAGTAGAGATATCTGCCAAGACGACCTCAATATGATTATTGTCATGTTATTGTTTTAACACATTTTAACATCCTCTTTTGATATGTTAAAGAAATAATTGCTGTGAGGCGTCTATTTTCTATCATATCATTTTTTTTTCATTAAGACTTTTTAACATAATTATTATAGATGCTTGCTATTAAAAGAAATATAGATTTTTTTTTAAGAATTATAGTAAGCTTAAATATTGTTAAATAAAATGGAGATTAAAAGCTAAATAGCGCTTTTAGCTCTGTTGTTTCCAAGTAATATATTTCGTTAAGACAATTTAAGTTCAATGTTATTTAATACTCTTGAATTTTATTTGTGAACTTTATTTTTCAAAAATAAAAATTCCCGGATCTTAATTTTAAAAATAAAAAAACTCCCCGATAAATCGAGGAGCTTCACTAATATGGAACTTTACAGATGTTATCTTGTAAATAACATTTCTCTATACTTAGTCATTGGCCAAAGCTCATCATCTACCATCATTTCAAGATCATCAGAAGCTTCTCTGATTCCGTCAAACAATGGAATTACTTTCGTACAATAATCTTCTGCTTGCGTCTGACTGTCAGTTACAGCTTTTGCTGTTTCTCTTGCAGTAATCAAATCTTCAACGCCTAATTTTATTTTAGAAACGTTCGCAGAAATATTCGTAATCAAACTCATTTGCTCTTTAGCTAAAGTTTTAAATTCTTTATCTCCGAAGATTTCTTTAAGACCTTTCACGTTTTCAATTAATCTGTTTTGATATTTTAGAGCTGAAGGAATGATGTGATTTCTTGCGATGTCGCTCAAAACTCTTGCTTCAATATCAATTACAGTAGAATATTTTTCTAATTTAATTTCGTTTCTCGCCTCCACTTCTCTGTGGTTGAAAATTCCCATTTCTTCGTATAAATCAACAAACTTTTGGTTCATTTCCTGCTTCAAAGCTTCAGGAGTAGTTTTCCAGTTGTTAAGACCTCTTTTTTCAGCTTCTTTTGCCCAGTCGTCAGAATATCCGTCACCTTCAAACATAATGTTTTTACACTGCTTGATGTATTCTCTTAAAACATTGAAAATTGCTTCGTCCTTTTTAAGACCAGTTTCAATTAATGAATCAACCTCTTTTTTGAAATCGTTTAATTGTTTTGCAGCAATTGTATTCATTACCGTCATAGATTCTGCGCAGTTTGCAGAAGAACCTACCGCTCTGATCTCGAATTTATTTCCTGTAAATGCGAAAGGAGAAGTTCTGTTTCTGTCAGTGTTATCCAACAAAATTTCAGGAATTTTTCCAACTACATTTAGCTTTAAATCTGTTTTTTCGTCTGGTGAAAGTTTTCCTTCCGTAACTTTTTCAAGCTCTTCCAAAACTCTGAACAACTGGCTTCCGATAAATACAGAAATAATTGCCGGTGGAGCTTCGTTTGCACCTAATCTGTGGTCGTTACTTGCAGAAGCAATACTTGCTCTTAAAAGATCCGCATATTCGTGAACTGCTTTAATTGTATTCACGAAGAACGTTAAGAACTGTAAGTTTTTCTTAGGATTTTTTCCCGGGCTTAAAAGGTTTTCACCTGTATCGGTTGCTAAAGACCAGTTGTTGTGCTTTCCGCTTCCATTTACTCCTGCGAATGGTTTTTCGTGGAATAAAATGTGGAAATGGTGTCTGTGAGCAATTCTTGCCATAACATCCATCAACAAAGAGTTGTGGTCTACCGCAACGTTTACTTCTTCAAACATCGGAGCCAGCTCGAATTGGTTTGGTGCAACTTCATTGTGTCTTGTTGTTACAGGAATACCCAATTTCATACATTCAACCTCCAACTCTTTCATGAAATTCATTACTCTTGTAGGAATTGAACCGAAATAGTGATCATCTAATTGTTGTCCTTTTGCAGGAGAATGTCCTAATAAAGTTTTACCGGTTAAAACTAAATCCGGACGTGATTGATACAAAGCTGAATCAACCAAGAAATATTCTTGCTCCCAACCTAAAGTAGGAGTTACTTTTGTTACGTTTTTGTCAAAATACTGCATTACATTGGTTGCAGCTTCGTCTACAGCATTCAAAGCTCTCAATAAAGGCGCTTTGTAATCTAAAGTTTCTCCTGTATAAGAGATAAAGATTGAAGGAATACATAAAGTTGTTCCCATAATGAAAGCAGGAGATGTAGGATCCCAAGCTGTATAACCTCTCGCTTCGAAAGTGTTTCTGATTCCACCATTCGGGAAAGAAGATGCATCTGGCTCTTGCTGAATCAATAAATTTCCGCTGAATCTTTCGATTGCTCTACCACCTTCAATTGGAGTGAAGAAAGAATCGTGTTTTTCTGCAGTTGTACCTGTTAAAGGCTGGAACCAGTGCGTGTAGTGTGTTACACCTTTGCTCATCGCCCAGTCTTTCATTGCTACAGCTACCTGATCTGCGATGTGTCTTTGGATTTTAGTTCCTTTTTTCATCGCATCCAAAATAGATTGGAATGCTTCTTTTGTTAAATATTCTCTCATTGTTTCCTCAGAGAAAACATTTTGACAGAATAATTCTGACAATTTTACAGGAACTTCAATAGAATTATCTTTTCTAAAGTCCTTAAATGGTAAAGTTTCTAACGCTTTGAATCTTAAAGTCGACATATTGAGTTTGATTTTTACGGGGCAAATTTACAAAAAAAATGAATTGAAAATAAAATACCCCTATAAATTTTATAAGAATTAATAAATAATTTTATTTTAAAATTAAAAACACCCTCGTCTTTGGGTGGGGTTGGTTTTAAAAAAGTTTGAAATTATATAAATTGAAATAATGCTTAAGAATTCTTATTTTTGAATAAACCCATTCACATGATTAAAAGAATAATATTCGTCACAGCCTTTTTATTTTTCCAAATGGTACTTTCTCAAAAATCGGAATTCATTTATTATGATAAAGATTGGAAAGTCACAACAAAACCCAATGCTTTATATTATAGACAAATGCCGATGAAAGAAGTTGGTGAATTGGTTTTGCTTCAGGATTTTTATATTAATGGTACTCCACAATTTGAAGGCTATGTTTTAAAAAGAAACGAAAACGCTTATGTTGGTGATGTGATTTGGTATGATGAGAATGGAAATGACAATAATTTTCGTCAATATAAAAATGATACAAAAAATCTAACCTTATTATATTATCATCCAAATGGAAAAGTTAGAAAGAAAGTTCAGTACAAAAATGGGGTAAAAGATGGTGAAGCTATAATTTATAATACAGACGGAGTTGTTTTAATGAAAGGAATTTACGCAAAAGGTAAACCCGAAAGCGGAAGTTTTGAAATAGTGAAAAACAATGAAGACTATGATTATAATGAAAAGGTTGAAGAAATTTCTATGTCTGAAACCGGAAGTCACCATAATGAAGAGGGTGTTGAAGTTCCACCACCGCCTCCGGCTCCGTTAAAAACAACTGAAGCTGCTCCCCAAACCGTTGAGCTTTTGGAGCCGATGGATGAAGAAAATGTTTCAAAAAAAATAAAAAACAGAAAAACAGTTACTGAAAAAATATTTTGGGTAAACTCTAAACAACTCGCTCAGGAAACAGTTTTTGCCATTGATAGAGGTTATTTTAAATCTATCGAACAGAAAAATTACGACAAGTCGGGAAAATTAATTCAATCTTTAAATGAAGCCAACTTTTACGATTACGGAAGTGATATTACAAATGGATTGGATTATGAGTATTATCTCCAAAATAATTTTGCAACGGAAGTTAAAACCATTATAAAATATGTTGGTAAATTAAGATCAGGGAAGAATTTGTCATATTTTCCAAACGGAAAAATAGCAACAGAAATTTTATATAAAGAAGGTTGGAAAGATGGAGAAGAAATCGTTTATACCGAAGATGGAAAACTAAAAAGCAAAAGAATTTATAAAAAAAATGAACCTTTCCAAGGGAATTTTGATGAAAATGTAGCTGCGCTTGTTGTGAATTTAAATTATGTGAATGGCTTAAAAGAAGGCGAATCAATTGCTGTGAATGAAGAAAAGCAAATCGTTGCCAAAGGAATTTATAAAAACGGAAAAGCTTTTAATGGAACTTTTATTGAAAAAATACAAGACAGTTCGGAAGATTACGAATTGATCAATGTTGAAAACTTCAAGAAAAACGGTTTGCAGAAAGTGCTTGGTTATAGATTGGAGAATTTAGAAAAAACTTATACTGCTAAAGATGGAAAGTTGGATGGGTTAACAACTTTTTATGATGAAGGTAAAGTGACAGGAACTTTAGAATATAAAAACGACCAGCCGCATAATGGAACTTTGATTGGAAGAGAAAAAATAACAGTTTACAAAAATGGGAAAATTGCGGAAGAAACTTTTTTTGAAGACCGTTATAATAAGGATAGAATTCAGAAGCAAAAATTTTATGAAAACGGAATTCTATCGAAAATTAAAGATTATTCGTTCACGATTTCAGAAAAACCGCAAGAATTTTACGAAGGAGTTTTAAAAAACGGAAAGCCTTTTTCGGGGTATTTTGAAACAGAAGACAGTCGAGAGTTTAAGCAGGTTGATTATTTTGAAAATGGAATTCGAAAATTTCAATATTCAAATGATTATCTGAAAAATATGGATAATTACAAACACCAGAAATATGATATTAAATCTACTTATAAGGGCGAAAAAATTTTCGATGGTGTAGAATACAAGCTTAATGAGAAACAATTTATCTCAAGATATTGGAAAAATGGAGTCTTGAAAAGTTTCGATTGGGATCTGTTTGCTATGCATTATTTTAACAGACTTCATTTTGAGCTGAAAAATAATACTATTGAAATCAGTGATATGCAGTCAAAAAGAAAAGCTGAGATCACAATCGAACAAACCAAAAATACATTCAATAAACAGCTTTCTATCGACGGTAAAATGCTTGATAATACAAAGAGAAGTTATTTAGAAGGAAAATACAAAGAACGGGTTGTTCTTTATTATGAAGAAAACGGAAAAGTAATTTCCAAAATGATGAATACATTTGATGAATACACCGAGTCAAGCGAAGGAAATGAGTTATTTTATAAAGTTTATATGACTGTAAACGAGTCAGTAAATATTGAAGAAAACTTTAATGAATTGTCAGAAAAGATTTTCAACAATACATTCCTGGATGATACAGGCGAGAACCGTAATATTGCTGGTGTTCAATCTGATTCTGAAGGTAAACCAACAGATGGGATTGTGATTACTCCAACTCAAAATAACACCTACACTTTACAATTGTATATAAATGGAAAGTTGATAAAAACTGTAGAAAAAGTTAGTTTCAGTAAAATAAAAGATGAAATAAATAAACTGGAAATGTTAGATTAAATAAGTTAAAAAAATCACATGATTATCTTAATCAAAAATCAATTTATTGATTTCTAAATCATTATGCAGTATTTAATCTTAAAGCCTAAATGTTAAAAAAGAATTTTGAACAATATGAATAAAACTTATTCTAATTCTCTTTCAAAATTTGGTCATAAATATTAATTTTAGATTATTTAAAAATTTAGTTTAAAACTCAATATTCTGATTTTAAATAAATTAAAACATTAAAATTATTTTTTGTAACTTAGCAGACTTTTTATAAAAATTTTAATATATGACAAATTCTAGAGCAAGAGAAACTACCGAGGCAATTGAAAGACTATACATTTCTATGAGACACCTGTTTTATAGAGGTTTTTTCAAGCCAAGCGGAGTTTCCGGAGAAAGCATTAGAAGTTTGTTGAAGACGATCAATCCCGAGATTTACGGTACCATGAGCGTTCCAAGCAAGTTGGAGCTTGATGGTTTGATGTATGTTTTAGACAGACTTCCGGAAGGAATAGAAGAATGTGCTTTCATTCATCTTACATCAGACGAAGGTTTTGATAAAGGGAGCTTCGAGCCGATCGTTCCTAAAAAAAGAAGAAGAAACTGTTACCGTATCGACGAACATCAGATGAATATTGAAGTTCTTTTGGGACGTTCGGAAATCTATGATATTCTTACCCACCTTACCTTTTTATTTATTGAAGCCGATAAAATTCGTAATCTCGCATTTATTCAAGATGAAAACTGGAAGCCAACCAGAGCTTTCAAGATTATCGAAGAAGTGGTAAAAGGCGAGAAAAAATTCAGCAGAAGAGAAAAAGAAGTGGCATTGATTCACCTTTCTTCTTTAATAGGAAGAACTTTTGATGAGACCTTAAACGCTTATAATACTTTCGGGGATGATGAAAATCCGGACAGATTATTCAAAATCATCTATCATTTAGGAAAAGTAAGCCTTGAAGATGCTAAACAAAGCCGTGAACGCGAAATTTACTTCAGTGCTATTTTGAAAGAAAGAGTTGGTCACCATTATTTCGGTGAAAAATGGGCTCATAAAGTAAAAGAAGTTTTATTTGAAAATGATCTTCACATGCGTCCGTTGCACATTATTTCTGCGAATATGCATTCGGTGAAAAACATGTTGTACAGCAATGATGCTTTAAAGAAAAAAGACACTAAGGAAGTTGATTACAAGCTTTACGGCGAGATTTCCGATAAGAAAGATCTTCGCGACAAAGTTTCAAAATACGCTTTGGAAGAAGGTTTAATTTACATCAATGACAAGAGCGGAAGTAATATTGACGTTCAGATTATCGATTTAAGCAAAACCAATCTTAAAAACACTCCTTTTGGTCACTTGAAATATGACGGAGACGATGTCATCATGGTTTTTGATTATGCTTTTGGCGAACAGGCTTTTGAAGTAATGGATGAATTGCTGAGACCTTTCGAGCAAAAAGGAGAGGTTTACATGATGAAAGTAAAATCTGTTTCCATTATGGGGAAAGCAGGGATTTTATCAGGTGGAAAAGGTGACATTATGATTCCGACTTCTCATATTTTTGAAGGAACAGCAGATAATTATCCGTTTGAAAATGCTTTGAAATTAGAAGATTTTCATGATGATGAATTAAAAGCTTTTGAAGGACCGATGATTACTGTTTTAGGAACATCGCTTCAGAACAGAGATATTCTACAATATTTTATGAACACTTCATGGAAAGCAATCGGACTTGAAATGGAAGGAGCGCATTACCAAAAAGCAATTCAGGTGGCATCAAAAATCAGACATCATATTGCACCGGATCTTTTCGTGAGTTATGCCTATTATGCTTCAGATAATCCTTTGGAAACGGGAGCTACGCTTTCTTCAGGCGGATTAGGACTGACAGGTGTAAAACCAACGTACTTGATCACTTTAAGAATTCTGGAAAAGATTTTTCAAAGCGGCAAGAAAGAAATTTCTTCTAAAAAATAATTTTCAATTATAGTTTGATACATAATCCTTCAAGGTTTCAAAAAACTTGAAGGATTTTTTTTGAATGACTATCAACCTTGTCAAGGTTACTTACAACAGTTTCATTCGTGAATTTGTGGCAATAATTATTTTTTTGGTCTTAAAAAAAATCTGTGAAAATCCGTGCAATCCGTGCGAAACTCAAAAAATAGTTATCTTTAAAAAAAACAAAATAATGAGCACACCCTCACAATTAGCCAAAAGATTCCGTGAAGTTGTATTGGATGGAAAATGGATTGCCAATACCAATTTTAAAGATCAGCTTTCAGACGTCACTTGGAAACAGGCAACAACAAAAATTGATTCTTTAAATACAATTGCAATGCTTACTTTTCATATTGATTATTATATTGCAGGCTTGGTCGATGTTTTTGAAGGCGGTGATTTGAAAATTAAAGATCAGTTCAGCTTTGATCTTCCATTAATAGAATCTCAACAACAATGGGAAGAGCTTTTAAATAAACTTTGGAACGATTCTGGAAAATTCGCAACATTATTGGAACAGATGTCCGATTCTAAATTGAGGGAAGTTTTTGTTGATGAAAAATATGATACTTATCTCAGGAATATCGACGGAATGATTGAGCATTGTTATTATCATTTAGGTCAGATTACTTTGATTAAAAAATTGATTTTGTTTAAACACTAATAAGCACCAATATTTTTCACGAATGATACAAATTAGTAGTGTTTATTGTTGTGAAATTTGTGTTTAAATACTCTCAAGATTGCACATGTTCTTATACACAATCATCTGTGAAAATCAGTGAAATCTGTGGGGATCTTATTTAACCAGAACATAAAATCTGTATCTAAATCTCAACGGAAAAACCTCATCAACATTCCGTATTTGAGGCTTTTTCAAAAATTACCTACCTTTATACAAATAAAATTTATCAATGAAAAAATCGTTAATCATCCTTTGTGTGTTTGTTATTTCTCAGTTTCAGGCTCAACAAAAAGCCTATTATCAGCAGGCTGCACAATATAAAATGGATATCGACGTCAATGCAGAAGAATTTACTTATCAGGGAACTCAAACCTTAAAATATAAAAATAATTCGCCCGACGAACTTAATGTTGTATACTTTCATCTATACTGGAATGCATTTAAACCTAATTCTATGATGGATCAAAGAGTAGCAAGTCAGGGAAAAAACGGCGATTCAAGATTACAGAAAGACGGAATTTCAAGATTGGCTTCTATTCCAAAAAACGAAGAAGGTGCGCAAAATATTCACTGGATTAAACAAAACGGAAAAAACCTAAAGTTTGAAATTCAGGAAACCGTAATGAAAGTATATTTAGATAAACCGATTAAAGCGCGTTCAAAAACAACTTTCACAATGGAATGGGATGCTGTAATTCCTCAGCAAATCAGAAGAGCAGGAAGAAATAACCGTGAAGGTGTTGATATGACGATGACGCAATGGTATCCTAAAATTGCAGAATACGATTATGACGGATGGGCGACTTTCGATTACGTGGGAAGAGAATTTCATGCGCCGTTTGCAGACTTTGATGTTACGATTAAAATCAATAAAGATTATGTTGTCGGAGCAGGAGGGACACTTTTAAATCCAAAAGAAGTAAAAGGATATGATGCTTCAGCGCAGATTAAAACCGACCAAAATAAAGCAATCTGGAAATGGAAAGCTAAAAACATGCTCGATTTTGCTTGGGCTGCAGACCGAGATTATTCGGTAGAAAGTTTTGATGTTCCTCAAGGTCCGAAACTATATTTTGTGTATCAGAAAAATGATAAAACAAAAGCTTGGGGTGAAGCAAAACCTTATGCAACAAAATATTTCCAGATTATGAATTCTAAATTTGGGAAATATGCTTATCCTTCTTATGCTTTCATTCAAGGTGGAGATGGCGGAATGGAATACGGAATGTGTACCATGATTTTGGGAGAAGCAAAAAATATTGAAGATTTAATGGGATTAATGGCTCACGAAGGTTCGCACTCTTGGTATCAGCAAATGTTGGCAACCAACGAACCGACAAGACCGTGGATGGATGAAGGTTTTACAAGTTATGCTGAAAGTTACGTGATGCATCAGTTGTTTCCACCAAAAGATAACAGACCGAATGCTTTCGTTGAAAAAGTAGATGCGTACAGAAAGTTTATCAAAAAAGGAATTGAAGAGCCTGCAGTTTGGTTAGGCGATCATCATGATAACGGAACGGCATATTCTTACGCAAGTTATGTGAAAGGAGAATTATACTTGGTGCAGTTGGGTTACATTGTTGGAGAAGAAAATTTGTCTAAAATCATGACTGAATATTTCAGAGAATGGAGCATGAAACATCCTACAGACAGGGATTTCTTACATATCGCACAGAAAGTTTCAGGGATGGATTTGAAATGGTTTCATCATTATTGGATCAATACGACTAAAACCATCGATTACGGAATCAAAGATGTTCAGTACGGCGAAAAATCAACAACGATAACTTTGATCAACAACGGTCAAGTTCCGATGCCGATTGATTTCTCTGTGATTACTGCAGATAAAAAAATAGTGAATTATCAGATTCCGTTAAATATGACGCATAACTGGAAAACCAAAGATGCTTTCGGGGAATTTACCACTTTAAAATACTGGCCGTGGGCGCAGAAAGAATACACGTTTACCATTCCTTATAATAAATCTCAAATAAATGCTTTAGGAATAGATTTCAGCGAAAGATTGGCTGATGTGAATCCTGAAGATAATTTTATTGAAGTGAAATAGCTTTTAATTTAAATAAAGTAATTATATACAATTTTATACTAATCCTGCTTCTTATTTATTATGACTTTGTCATTCTGAATGTAACGCAGTGAAATGAAGAATCTAAGCCATACGTGAGATTCTTCATTCGTCAGAATGACAGAAGTGTCAATTGTATTCAGTCAATATAAACACAATGCCCAAAGAGTATCTTCGGGCATTGTGTTTATATATTCTTTAGCTGTTCTATTTCTTTTCTCAGCCTTTGGTTTTCTTCTTTAAGAAAAGTAATTTGATCCAGAAGACTTTCTGTAAGTTTATCAGAACCATTGTAGTTATTGGTTTGATTTTGAATCATATTATTACTTGAGTTTTCATTCGATGTGTTTTCCTTATTTATTTGCGTATAACCTTCTTCCGGTTTTAGAATATCATCCAGTTCTACATCAAGTGAAGTACAGATGTTTTCAATATGATTAATCCATGAATTGGTTTCGCCGTTTTCGATGCGTTGATAAGTAGAGCGTGAGATATGCAGTTTTTCTGCAAGCTCTTCCTGAGAAAAACCTCTTTCTTCTCTGTATGATCTTATTCTTTTGCCTATGCTTGTATTCATGGATAACCTTTTTTGAGTAGAGCAAATATAATTTTTTTTTCTAAAAGAATCGTGCATCAAAAATAGGGCATTGCAGTTTAAATTATTTATCACATATTTGTGGAGTTACAAATTTTTTATATTTTTAACCCATTAAAAACAAATGATCTATGAAGAAAAATTTATTTCTCAGGCTCTGCCTGATTCTTTTGGTGACAATTACTATCTACTCCTGTAGGACAGACCATTTCCAGGAACAGGAAACGTACAACAACAGCTCAAAATTTCAGCTTACTTCGAAGAGGATTTCTTTAAATGATGCGAAGCACAAAGCCAAACTTTTACTCGAACTGCAAAAAGCGGAAAAAGAAGTAGAGAAACAAGAGCTAAATATTCAGGGAAAACTTGTAAATGTAGGAAACGGAATTACCATTGATACTGATGAAGTAATCTATATGGAAAACGGTCCCGATTTTCACACATATACTTTTAGCATTATTCGAGACAATGCTCCTATCAATGCACCTGTAGAAAATCTTCTTTTAACTCCAAATCCGGATGGGAGCTACAAAGTATTTCATATTGTTTTGAATCTTACAGAAGCAGATAAAGCCAAAATTGCCAACAGAGAATATGTAAATTATAAAAATAAAGAGCAGATAACAGAATTGGCTGGTGTCAATCTTTCTTCACTCAGCCAAAAACAGCTTTGTATTCCGCATTACTATTCCTATCCTGTGAAATGTAAAGATAATCTTCATGAACCGGGAGAACCATGTGCTTATGCTGGTGAATTTGGGGCCGCTTATTGGGGAAGCATTGTTCTGTATGATTGCTTTGGAGAAGAACCTGCTACGATTATGCCTACACCAACTCCTATTAATGGAGGCGGAGGAGGCGGAGGTGAATGCCCAGATTGTCCGGATAATAATACCCCTGTACAATGTATACAAGCACCTACAGATCCTACACAAGTGGGAATTGTAGACCCGAATGGCTGTGTTGTTGGAATGCCGACAGATCCGAATTTGCCAACAAGAAACAACCCGTGTGCTAAAATAAAAGCTAGGTTTTCAGATGCAAATTTTAAAGCAAAAGTAGATTCTATAGATAAGCCGAAAGTTTTTGCTTATGATCATGAAATAGGATATGCTGCAGGTTATCCTACTACAGCGGGCGCAACTGAAACTCATTATGAATTTATGGATAATGCCCCTGGAACACATAACGTCGTATTACCACCAGGTAACCAATACTTCGGATTTATACACTCACATACTAATGATACTGCTACTGAAGCAACTGTTAAGATTTTCTCTCCGGCTGATGTAGCTACGTTTCTTACAAGCTGTGTGGCAAATGCCTATTTGCACGGAAGTGTTGGAGATGCATATAGTATGGTTGTCACTTCTGAAGGGAATTACATGTTGCAATATTCCGGGACAGGAAATTTTACTATAGGTACATCTCAAATTGATAATTGGAAAAGTTGGTATCTAACAGAATTTCAAAAGATTCAAAAGGAAGATGGAAGCTTTAATCAAAACGATGTTGAGAAATTGTTTCCACGCTTTTTGAAAGAAAGTGTGAAAACGGTTGGTTTAGAAGTTTATTATGTAGAAAAAAATACAGGTAAAGCTTCTAAACTTAACACAAATGGAACTAAGACGCCATGTCCTTTATAATTTAAAAACTAAAACTTATGAAAAATACATTTTTAATTTTTGTTTTATTTGTAACAATATTTTCTTGTAATGCACAAATTTTACCTTTACGGACTTATGATCAAATTCCATCAAATTCTTATGTTAAAGATTTAGACAATGAGCTACCTCAATATGAAGGTACTTGGAAAGGAGTTTGGAACGGTAAAACATTTTCTCTAACATTAAAAAAGATTACACGACAATTCACACATTTAGAAAATAATCCATATCATATGGATGTATTAATTGGTAAATTTAAAGTGACAAATTCCAATGGACAAGTATTATTTGATAATACCACTGTTTCTGATGATAATGCTAAAATAGAAGGCGGGAAAATATTTTCATCATTAAGTACAAAATATTCTTTAAAATATTTTGATTCCGATATTTGTGATATGATTGGAATTATTATGATAAGTTTCACAAATTATACAAAAACTGAAATGAAATTTACATTTTCTGATTGGACGGATATTATAACCCCAGACTGTCCATATTACAATGCTAATCCTTTTCCACAGCCATTGCCAAAGAATATTATTTTAACAAAACAATAAGATAAAGCCACCGCTTTGGTGGTTTTATTAATATCATAAATATGAAATCAATAGTATTAAAATCAATCTTCCTATTTATTAATTTGTTATTACTGTTTTTGAAATCACAAGTAGTTTCTATAACAACGTCATACGATGGTGAATATAGATTAAAATCTACATCTTACGAAGGGAATAGTTATGGTTTTAGAGGAAAATCTACCGGTGTGAAGAGGGTTTACAATGAACAAAAGCAACAATCTGAAGACTCGATATTATATACAATTAATAGATCATTTAATGTGTCTGAAGCAATAGGTCATTTTCAATTTGTAGCATTAAGTAAAGACGGCAGGAAAATTATTTATTTAAATAGATTTCCAATAAATAATGATAAAAGTATAGTTTATTATGTGGATGGCAAATTAATAAAAGAATACGATGTGGAAGAATTTATTAACTGTAATAGAAATCAAGAGAAATGTGATTTATTTTATGACAATCGTTTATTAATATATGATGGTAAAAGAAGTAATTACAGCTTAACAGTATATAAAAGAGGTACTGATGAAAAAGAAAGGTATCTCAGAAAAAATTTTATTTATAATAAAAACGATACAATTCATGTAATTGATGCAAGAAAAAAAATCACATTATTTGATTTGGGTAGCAATGAAATAATAAAAACAAAACTTGATTTTGATTCTTTATATCCTCAAATAAAAGACTATGAGAGAAAGGAAAGCTATGTTAGAAGTTTTCAGGGAGCATATAAAAGTATTAATGATTTTCAAAATCAAACCAATGATGAAAAATTATCAGCAACAATAAGTAAATTTTCAAATTTAAAGTATATTCCTCTAAATGAACGAAATAGTTACAGTTTACATAAGATTGAGTTATCAGGATACTTAGATCACAATGGAAAATTTGAAATTGAAAAATTTGATTGTGACAATATATTTATTAAAAAACAAATTGGAGAATACATTAAAAATACAGTCTTTAAGGCAGATTTTATTCCTAAAGAATCAGAAAAGTATTATTTCGAATATTTTTGGGGAGGATATAGAGATTTTGATGATAAAATTGCGGAACAAGAAACCATTAAAGAACAGCAACGAAAAAAGCAAGAATTTAATAAAAGATTAAAATTAGATAAAATAGATGGTATTTATATTCCTAAAAACTTGCATGACTGTATGATCGAATTGGATAAAATCTTAAATTTTGAGATAAAAAAAGATTTGAAAAACGCTAAAGATACTTTTGATTTTAATGGACATATGGGTGGACTTGGAATGTGGATCAGAAATAAATGGGGAATAAATGGAGGATCAAGATTACTTAAATATTTTAACGATAGAGGAGATATAGGAAATAGAGAATACGGAAGAGAAATAATTTCCGGAATTATTATTTCTACATATATGAAATGGCTAACAGGAGATAAAAACTCTTGGAAAGATTGGGAAAGACAAAACCCCGTCAAATAAAAATAAAATATTTTCTACTTTCAAACTATTAAAAACCCGCAGAATTTTCTGCGTGTTTTTAGTTTGCTATAGTGCTATTCCATAATCCTTTAGACGATTATACCAAAAGCTCCCTTGGATTTACACAAATCCAAGGGAGCTTTTAAAAAATGCAGGCGGGGAGTTACCAAAGTCCTCGCCTGCATTCTGATAAATGCTCGCCAGTAATTTTAAATTGCTCAGTAAGGAGTTTAAAATTACTGGCGAGGAATTTATTTTTCCTTACTTAGCTTTTTCAAACTTCGTAATAGCAAGCATTTCCTTAAGATCTATACCCGGACGAAAAGTTATTTTGGGTGCTTTAATCATAGACGAATTAAACTTCTCAGCACTTTCTGCACCTTCACTGCTCAGTCGCATACTGAAAGAACCAAAATCGCCGAACCTCACAATTCTTCCTTCCGAAAGATGCTTTGCAAGAGCTTTGCTTAAATCATTTAAAACTGCTAAAACATCGGTGTCACTTACCGTAGTAGAGGCTCCGGCAATCTCCTTGCTAAGGCTTCTGAAAGTAACTTCACCTGTGGATTTTGCAGTTGCGTAGAATTTTTTTGGAGCTGATTGATCTGAAGGATTACCCTTTTCACTTAGTGAATACTGTACTGGCATATCATTGTGTTTTAAATTGTTGATAATATCAAATATACTATTTAAAATGATATAATGTGAATTATTTTCATTTTTTGTGGTGTAATATTGTGATAAGTGTATTTTTTTAGAGGTGCTGCTAATTTTCAGGTACAATTTTATTTCATTAACGCTTAAAGATTTTATGGGATTAGAGTAATTGTATATCTGGAAAATGAATACCTTGCTTTTTAAAATGAAATTAAAAAAGTTTTAAATCTTTAATATAATAATCATGGATAAAAAAGAGCTATTAAAATTAATCTACGAAGAAATAGATTTTAAAGAAGGAGAACTTAAAGATGATGAAATTGTTTGGAAGAATATTTTTGGCGCAGAACACGTTGTTTCCGAGTACAATATTGCTTTTCAAAACGGCATGTTTGCTTGGTATGAAGATAATGATGTAGGCTTTGATGTCCTAAAATTGAAAATCAACAGCAACTTTATTCTCGAATGGAAAGTTCCTGTGAATTCGATGGGGTTTTCTTATGGAGGTTGCAGATTCATCGAGTTCTGTGAGAATTTTTTAATCGTAATGTATGCAGATAAACATCGTGATCAGTTAGTCGTAATCAACACCAAAACTTTTGAGCTTGAAAACTTAGGTGTACTCAGCCGAAGTCCTTCAGTTGATTTAAATGGAAATGTTTTAAGCGTAAAAGAAAAAAACGAAGAAAATTCCGGTTTTACGGTGAGATTCCATGATGGGGTTTTCACAAAGGAAATTTTGGAATAACCTTTCACATAAATCAAAAAAATATAGGAAGTCTCGATTATTCCCATATTCAGTGACAAATTATGTAACATTTTAAACATTATCTTTACTAATGATTAAAAAGTAGACTATGTTTAAACGATTTTTGAAGCTGGAGTGGAAAAGTTTTTTTAGAGGATCTTCGGTGGGTATCAATCTTGCGATGAAGATTTTCAGAATCATCGGGATTTGTTTCTTCATTTTATGGCTCGCAATGATGTCTTTCATTGCCTATTTTTATGTGCAGGAGGAAATGGCGCAGGATCCGCTGAAGATTATTTCACGTTTTATGATTATCGGCTGGTTGGTTGATTTGGTTTTCAAATACATGATTCAGCAGATTCCGACGCAGAATATTAAGCCTTTTCTTACGCTTAATATTCCTAAGAAAGTTGTTGTCAATTATACTTTAATTAAAACTTTCCTTACCCCGCTGAGTTGGTTTAATTCTATATTTATCATAACATTTTGCGGAATCTTAGCATTTAATGGTTACGGTTTTCTTGGAATTTTCACATGGTTTATTGGAGTTTCATCTCTGTTTTATCTGAATAATTTCCTCAATCTTTTATTCAATGATAAAGAAAATATTGCCATCGGTGTGGGGATTCTTATTGCTTGTTTTGCAGCATTGAATTATTACGAAATTGTTCCTGTTTTGTCTTACTCTGAAAGTATATTTTACAGCTTCTATGGCAAACCTTATTTTGCACTAGTTCCCGTTCTGTTATTTGCAGCACTTTGGAAAATTACTTTCAATTATATCCGAAAAAGCTTTTATCTGGATGAAGGTCTTGAAGCCAAAAAAGAAATCGGGAAAACAGAAAACATTGATTTCCTAAATAAATATGGTGCAATCGGAACATTCATTAACAATGACATTAAAATGTTGAAACGTAATAAAGTCACAAAAGGCGTTCTTATTGGAAGTTTTATGTTTCTGTTCTACGGTTTAATGATGTTTGCTAATGATATTTATAGAGGGCCAGCTTGGATGATGTTAATGGGTCTTTTTGTAACGGGAGGTTTTCAGTTTGCTTTCGGGCAAAGAGTTCCTGCTTTCGACAGTGCATATTATCCGTTAATGATGACCCAGAATGTTCCTTACAAAGAATATCTTAAAGCAAAATGGTGGCTCATGAATATTGCTACGGCAATTTCTATAGTTCTTGCCTTGTTTTATGCCTATTTCGGATGGAATATTTATTTCGCTTTTTTTGCAGCAGGAATTTACAATATTGGTGTGAATTCTCAGCTGACACTCTTGTCGGGAGCTTATAATAAGAATTTCATTGACCTTAATTCAAAAGAAAAAAGAGTCGGACAAAAAAATACAGTTACTTTCAAAGCGTTTATTTTAATGGTTCCTAAAATGCTTTTACCAATGGCTGTTTTTTATGCTGTGAATTATTTCTTCGGAATTTCTGCAGCCGTCATTTCTATTGGAATTTTAGGTATTATCGGATTTATCTTCCGTGAAAAAATCTTAGATATTATTATCAAAAAATATAAAACGGAGAAATACAGTACGCTTGAAGCTTTTAAGAAGGCGTAATTTTTTAAAGAGCCAAGTAAAAAGTAAAAAGAATCAAGTGAAAAGGTTGAAAATTAATTGAAACATTAAAGTTCAGGCATTTATTACCCAACATCAAACACCTAACATTGAACAACATGATAACAATACAAAATTTAAAGAAAACATACGGTACAGCAACCGTTCTTAATATAGAAAATTTAGAAATAACAAAAGGCGAAACTTTCGGATTGGTTGGAAACAACGGAGCTGGAAAAACGACCCTATTCAGTTTAATGCTTGATTTAATTCAGCCGACAACAGGTTTTGTAAGCGTTGAAGGAATTAAAGTAAACGAATCTGAGGCCTGGAAAAACAAAGTTTCAGCATTCATTGACGAAACCTTTTTGATTGGATATTTGACTCCTGAAGAATATTTCTACTTCATCGGCGAATTGAGAGGTCAGAATAAAGCTTCGGTCGATGAATTTTTAAAGCAGTTTTATGATTTGTTTAATGGTGAGATCATCAATGCAGGAAAATACGTTCGTGACCTTTCAAAAGGGAATCAGAAAAAAGTCGGAATTATCGGTGCATTAATCGGAAAACCGGAAATTATTATTCTGGATGAACCTTTTGCAAACCTTGATCCTTCCACGCAGATCAAACTGAAAAATATGATTCGAGAGTTCGCTAAAGAGAATGGAGTGACGTTTTTAATCTCAAGTCATGATCTTTCGCATACAACAGAAGTGTGCAACAGAATTGTGGTGGTTAACAAAGGTGTTGTTGTTCAGGATATTCAAACGACGCCTGAAACATTACGTCAGCTTGAAAAGTATTTCGAAGATCAGGTAAACTCAGGAAAACAGGAAATTGTTTCTCAAGAAACCTCATCAATCTAAAATTTTAAAAAGAGCCAGGAAGTAGCAATATATTACAGCATCGGGTATTGCCCGATGTTTTTTATAATAGTAAACAAATTAAATAATTTTTCAAAAATATAATATTCATTTTCAGTAGGTTATATTAATTTTAATAAAAAAGAAAAATTTTTTGTAACCATTTTAAACTTTTACTGTCTTTACTATAGAAATCGAAGATTCGACGAAGTCAAACAGAATAAACCATGAAGCTTTTGTTTAATAATAAAAAAGAAGATTTGCTGAGCCGCCTCAAAAGGCAGGATTCGGCTGCGCAGAAAATCTTTTATGATCAAAGTGTAAAAAAATTCCTGAGTGTGGCAAAAAGTTATGTCAGCGATTTGTATCAGGCGGAAGATTGCGTGATTAAAGCATTTTGTAAGATTTTTAAACATATAGAAAGCTTTCGTGGTGAAGGAAATTTTGAAGGTTGGGCGAGAAAAATTGTAGTAAACGAATGCCTCAATTTTATTAAAAGTCGCAAAACGGTTTTTTATCTCGACGACGTTCATGCTTCTGTTCTGGAAGATTTAAAGGAAGAGGTCATAGATTTTGATTTTAATGCACAGGAACTTCTCGATCAGCTTCCGGATGCGTACAGAATGGTTTTCAACCTTTATGTGATTGAAGAATATTCGCATCAGGAAATTGCAGATACACTGAATATTTCTTTGGCAGTAAGCAAAACACAACTCTTCAGAGCAAAAGAAAAATTGAGAAAGATTTACTTTCAACAACAAAAAAAACTGAAAAATGAACACGTCTAAAGATAATTTTGAATTCCAGATAAAAAGACAAATCGACGAAAGAGAAATTACTCCTTCAAGAGATTTATGGGCAGAAATTCAGGCTCAAACCGAAAATACTCGTTCAAAAAAATCAAATATTAACTGGGTGTTATTGGCTGCTTGTTTTGTTTTAATATTTGGTTTGGGAGCAGTTCTATTTTTAAATAATGATTCTGAACCAAAACCACAGATGGCTGAAACTGAGAAAACACCTTCTTTGAAAGAGGAAAATACAATAAAACAGCCGGAGAGAACAAATTCTCAGAACATTATTGTTAAAGATGAGCAGGAAAGATTTACTCAAACTAAAGATTTGCCTTCTGAATTACAAACTGAAAAAGAAGTTCCTCATAAAAACGAACTTCCGTTAATTAAAGAAAATCCTTCTGAAATCGCTTCTCAGATTATCATTCAGAATCAGCCTGCGAAAATCATGGCAAAATCAGATTCTGTAAAGGTTCAGAAGAAAAGAAGATATGTTGATCCTTCAACGCTGCTTTTCTCGGTAGAGCATAAAGATGTCATCGATAAATCTAAGGACGGAAGCAATGTTGCGACCATCGATCTGAATACTAAATAATTCAATTTAAACTAAAAAAATATATATCATGATTAAGAAATTTATCATCACAGGAATATTGTGCCTTGTTGCAACCTCAATGAATGCACAAAGAAAAGGGCTAAGTTTAAACCTGCAGTCAAAAGAAGATACTACGGTAAGTCCAATTGTAAAGGAAAAAGTAGAAGAATATGCTGCGAAAATCAATGGAATCATTCAGGAAGAAAAGAAGCAAATGGAAACCGAATTGAAGTTTCTTCAGGAAAAGAACCTGGATAAAGCAGAATTTGACAAGCAAAAAGCTCATATTGCAGATACTTATTCTCAGAAAATAGATGAGAAGATTGAAGCTTTGGGATTTGATTTAGACCAGGTGATTCAAAAACAGGTAAGATATTCTCTTTTGAATTCTGACGTAACTTCAAACGAAGAATTAAAAGAAAAGCTGTTGAAAAAGTTTAGACCTAAAAAAAGCTTTGACGGATATATTTCTTACGGTATTATGACCTTAACGAATGATAAACCCGATAATGATTTAGATAAAAACTTAGGTTACGCCAATAATTTTGAATTTGGTTTAAAATTTAATTATCAGTTCGGCAGAACCAGTCCATGGGGATTGATTTCCGGTGTAGGTTTCTCTTGGAGAACAGTTCGCCCTGATAACAACATGATTTTCGCAAAACAAAACGGAGATGTTTTCCTTACAAAATATGAAGGAAGTCTTGATAAAGCAAAGTTGAGAACGGGTTATGTAATGATTCCACTTGGTTTTCAGTATAATTTTTCTAAGTTGAAAAGTGCAGGGATGGATGTTCAGTACAGACCTTATTCAGACGGATTTAGAGTTGGAGCCAATGTTTATGGTGGAATTAAAATGGCAACAAATAATATTGTAAAAGGAGACAGTCAGGGCTTCAGAGATCGTTCGAATTATCAGGTAAATCCTTTTGTTTATGGAGCACAGGTTACGCTTTCTTATGACAATATCTCGCTATTTGTCAAAAAAGATTTCAGCAATTTCTTTAAAGATTCTTATTTCCAAAATGATAAAGCTTTGGTTTTCGGAGTTGCTTTGGGATGGTAATTTAGAGGATGACTCAATTGAAAGTTATGAAAAAACTTTTAGGACTAATAGGTGTTTTTTGTCTCGCCATCAATATCAACGCACAAAAAATAAAGACGTCACAGGACAGTACAAAAGTATTTTATGATAAAATTTTTAAATCTTTAGAAGTAGCCTATTTGCATAAAAAAGATTTTGATTGGAAGAAATTAAAGGCTGAAACGTTTGAAAATCTGAACTCTGCAAAAGATTTTAAAAGTTCTTTAAGAGAAGCGAAGGTTTTATTTGAGAAAATTGGGGCAGATCATTCTAAAGTGACTTATCAAGGGAAAAATTACGGTTCTTCAGTAGAAATTTCGTGGGAGAATTTTAGTAAGCAATGGATGACAAAGTTTGCTACCAAGCCACAGTTTGAAACAAAAGTTTTAAATGAAAAGTATGGTTATATTTTAATACCAAATATTTCCTTTGATGATTTTAGTCCTGAAAATGTTAATAAAATTGCTCAGCCTTTATATGACAAAATAGCCGAATTGAAAACGAATAATAAATTAGAAGGTTGGATTGTAGATCTTCGCTTTAATACGGGTGGGAATTCAGCGCCAATGTTGTTAGCTTTATATGATTTGCTGGGAGATAATGTGGTTTGGGGAACTCTTGATGGAGATAAAAAAAGGATTAGTTCTACTAAATTGAATAAAGGAGTTTACGATCAGGGAGAAAAGAAACCTTCTTACATAAAACCAAGTGGACAATTAATGGATAAATCTAAAGTTGCAGTTCTTATAGGTGGATTAACGGCAAGTTCGGGTGAGGTGACAGCTTTAGCATTTAAAGGAAGGTCAAACACTATTTTTATAGGAGAAAAAACTTTAGGAAAAACAACTTCTAATATGGTTGTAACTCTACCTTTCGACGCAAGAATGCCTTTAAGTATTGGCTACGATTGTGATAGAAATGGTATTTATTATGAGCAGATTATACCAGATATTGCTATTTCAAAGCAAGATAATTTTGATGATTTGTTACAGGATAAAAATATTCAGGAAGCAATACTATTTTTCACTAAAAAATAATTTTATGACAAACTAAAAGATACTTCAATTTGGCACAAGAATTGAGTAATAAAAATCAACATTCACATTAACAAACAAGACACTCCGCAGAATTTTCTACGGAGTGTCTTGTTTTATGTATTTTGAAAATTATTTCAAACTTCCAACCATATCTTCAGGTTTCACCCACTCGTCAAACTGTTCAGAAGTTACAAATCCAAGATTGATCGCTTCTTCTTTTAAAGTCGTTCCGTTTTTATGAGCGGTTTTTGCAATTTTTGCTGCATTTTCGTAGCCAATATGAGTGTTTAAAGCTGTTACTAACATCAAAGATTTATCAACCAATTCTTTAATTCTTTCATTATTTGGCTCGATTCCAACTGCACAATGATCATTAAATGAAATACATGCATCAGCAATCAGCTGAGCAGATTGTAAGAAATTATAAGCCATTACAGGTTTAAAAACATTCAGTTCATAATTTCCTTGTGTTCCCGCAAAAGAAATTGTGGTGTCGTTTCCTAAAACCTGAGCGCAAACCATTGTCATCGCTTCGTTTTGTGTAGGATTTACTTTTCCTGGCATAATTGAAGATCCCGGCTCATTTTCCGGAATGTGAATTTCTCCAATTCCCGAACGAGGACCAGAAGCCATCAATCTGATATCCTGAGCAATTTTGTATAAAGAAACTGCCAATTGTTTTAAAGCTCCGTGAGATTCTACGATAGCATCATGAGCAGCCAAAGCTTCGAATTTATTTTCGGCAGTTACAAAAGGTAGATTTGTGAATTTTGCAATGTATTCAGCTACTTTCACGTCGTAACCTTGAGGTGTATTTAAGCCTGTTCCAACCGCAGTTCCTCCCAAAGCAAGTTCAGAAAGGTGTGGTAAAGTGTTTTTTAAGGCTTTAATTCCATAATTTAACTGAGCAACATATCCTGAAAATTCTTGTCCTAAAGTCAAAGGTGTTGCGTCCATCAAATGCGTTCTCCCGATTTTCACAATGTCTTTAAAAGAAACTGCTTTTTCGTTCAACGTATTTTTTAGTTTCTCAACCGCGGGAATGGTTACTTCAACCACTTTTTTATAAGCTGCAATGTGCATTGCTGTCGGATAAGTATCATTGGAAGATTGAGATTTATTCACATCATCATTCGGGTGAACTTCAGTTTTGTCACCTAAAGTTCCGCCAGCGTTAACATGAGAACGGTTTGCAATGACTTCATTCACATTCATGTTCGATTGTGTTCCGGAACCGGTTTGCCATATCACCAACGGAAATTGATCGTTTAATTTTCCTTCTAAGATTTCGTCGCAGACTTTTGCGATCATATCTCTCTTTTCAGCAGGAAGAACTCCTAAATCTGTATTGGTAAAGGCAGCAGCTTTTTTTAAATATGCAAAAGCTTCAATAATTTCATGAGGCATAGAACCTTCAGGACCGATCTTGAAATTGTTTCTTGAACGTTCTGTCTGTGCGCCCCAAAATTTATCAGCAGGAACCTGCACTTCACCCATGGTGTCTTTTTCTATTCTGTAATTCATTGTGAAATTGTTTTATTAAGGTTTAGAATGAGGTTGAGTTTAAACTTGTTTTAAGTCTTAATTTTAACCTTAGTCTCAATTGATAAAGTTAAACATTGCTCAAAGACCTCGCAATTTATAATCATTATAAATACGTATTTGAGTCGCTGATTTTGCTCATGTTTTTTCTTGTAAGCCGTATTTTTGCACCGAAAAATAGAAAGTAAATGGATTTTAAATATCAAGATCCGTATCCAATTTTGAAAGATGATACGGTGTATAAGAAACTGACTTCAGATTATGTGAAAGTTGAGCAACATGGCGAAAGAGAAATTTTAACCATTGATCCAAAAGGTCTTGAACTTCTTGCGGAAGAAGCTATGGCAGATGTTTCTTTCATGCTTCGTTCTTCTCATTTAGAAAGTTTAAGAAGAATCATTGACGATCCTGAAGCTACTGATAATGATAGATTCGTTGCTTATAATTTATTGCAAAATGCTGCGGTCGCTGTAGAAGGAGCTTTACCTTCTTGTCAGGATACAGGAACGGCGATTGTGATGGGTAAAAAAGGAGAAAATGTTTACACAGGCGTTGAAGACGGTGAATATTTAAGCAAAGGAATTTTTAATACCTATCAAAAAAGAAATTTAAGATATTCTCAGGTTGTGCCTTTGACGATGTTTGATGAGAAAAACTCAGGTTCAAATCTTCCGGCACAGATTGATATTTATGCTAAAAAAGGAAATTATTACGAATTTTTATTTTTAACGAAAGGAGGAGGTTCTGCAAACAAAACTTTCCTTTATCAAAAAACGAAATCTTTACTGAACGAAAAATCTCTTGAGGCATTTGTGAAAGAACGAATTTCAGATTTGGGAACTGCGGCTTGTCCACCTTATCACTTGGCTTTGGTGATTGGAGGAACTTCTGCGGAAGCGAATTTGGCAGCAGTGAAAAAAGCATCAGCAAAATATTATGACAATCTTCCGACTGAGGGAAATGAAGCTGGACAAGCTTTCAGAGATTTGGAATGGGAAGCAAAAGTTCAGAAAATTTGCCAAGAAAGTGCGATTGGGGCTCAGTTTGGAGGAAAATATTTAACTCATGATGTTCGAGTAATCAGACTTCCTCGTCATGCGGCTTCTTGTCCGGTTGGAATGGGTGTTTCTTGTTCAGCAGATAGAAATATCAAAGGAAAAATTACCAAAAAAGGTATTTTCTTAGAACAATTGGAACAAGATCCGAAAAGATTTTTACCTGCAACGCCACCACATTTGGAAGAAGCGGTTGAAATTAATTTGAATCAGCCGATGCCAGAAATTTTGGCTGAACTTTCAAAATATCCAATCAAAACGAGATTAAAATTAAACGGAACTTTAATTGTTGCCAGAGATATCGCTCACGCAAAAATCAAAGAATTATTAGATGCAGGTCAACCAATGCCTGAATATTTCAAAAATCATCCGATTTATTATGCGGGTCCTGCAAAAACTCCGGAAGGAATGGCTTCGGGAAGTTTCGGACCAACGACAGCGGGAAGAATGGACGTTTATGTTGACGAATTCCAAAGCCATGGCGGAAGTATGGTGATGTTGGCAAAAGGAAACAGAACAGCTGATGTGACGAACGCTTGTAATAAATACGGAGGTTTCTATATCGGTTCAATCGGAGGTCCTGCTGCAATTTTAGCGAAAGATAATATTCTTTCTGTTGAGGTTGTAGATTTCCCAGAATTAGGAATGGAAGCGGTAAGAAAAATTGAGGTGAAAGACTTCCCGGCATTTATCATTACAGATGATAAAGGAAATGATTTCTTTGCAAATCTTGCACATTAAAATGGAGATTCTATGAGGAAATTTTAGAATTTTAGCGTTACAATTGTCAATCTAATTTCTAAAATCTAGCTTCTAATATCTAAATTAATAGTTTAAAATTAAAATAAATAGTAAAAATCAGCTTTTGTCTTTTGTGTGAAAAAGAAAAAAGTCCTATTTTTGCTTAAAATATTAAGAAAATGATCTTATCTGGATTTTGGCCGTTTTATCAGTTCCTTTGGACAATCTATTTTATCTGTATGTTCCTTGTAGGGTTCTGGTGTATCTTGATGTTTTTCGGGTTGGTAATTCCAATGTGGTTAACAGAAGGTTTGAAAGAATATTTTGGAAAGGTAAAACCTTTCGATCCTGAGCAAATCAGAAGTAAGCTTCTAACAGAGCAAGAAGGAGTTGAGGTTATTTACAGCGCTCCAAAAGGTCATGGTCCTTTCATCCACGAAAGTCATGGTCACGATAAAGGACATCATTAAGTGATTGTCATTGCTTTCTCACATGAATTCCGAGGAAGTAATATCAAAGCAAAACAACATATATAAAACCACTAAAAGTAATTTTAGTGGTTTTTCTTTTTATCCTAATCTCAATTTTTCAGGAGAAACGCCAAATTTTTTCTTGAAAGCTCTCGTGAAATTCTGCACATATTCATAACCGCATTCAATGGCAATTTCTTTAATCATAAATTGTTTGTTGATAATCATTTTTTTTGCTTTCAACATTCTGAGTTCTGAGACATAATCAACAATTGTTGTCTGATAATGTTCTTTAAACTCTTTCCTCAATTTATTTTGATTGATTCCTATTATTCTGGAAATTTCTTCAACTTTCAAATTTTTATGATAGTTTTCATCTAAAAATTTCTTGATGGTTTCAGGAGTTTTAGATAAATCTTCTACAATATCTTTCTCATTAAACTGCTCAAAAATCAGAATTAAAAGTTTGATTATTTTAGCTTCAATAAATAATCGCTGCATCATTCCTTTTTTAGAATATCCGGAAATTTCCTTTAAAATCATATGCATTTCCACTGTCATATTGGGCGGAGTCTGTTTATGAAGAAAGATGAAATTATTATTCTTCATGTTTTCAAGAATTTCTGCGCTTTCAAGATTCGATTTTGGATCAATCAAATTAAAAACATACTGATAATTAACCTGAATTTGAAGATACTTTAAAACTTCCTGATTTTCCGTCCATAATTCTGCATGATTTTCTGCGGAGGAATAATGAAGAATGTATTGATTTTTTTTAAACTGAAAATTAGTACCACAATCAGAAGCTTGCAGATTGATATTCGGGCTCAGTAAAAAAAGCAGATTAAAGCTCGATTGTCCTTCAATAAAGTTTGATTTTAAATATTTTTCAGTCGCTGCATCTTCATGAAAAACCACCTTAATGTCTTCAGATTGAAATAGTAAGCCTCTTTTCGCCTGTTTCATTGTACGACGTGTTTTTAATTCCATAGTATTTGAATAAAAAAGCTGCATCCGATAAGTAAAAGTTTGAAAATGATAAGTAGGGATTTGAGATGCGCGCTAATTTTGCACAAAATTAAATTAAATTTAGAATAAATAAAAATAATATCTATTATGTCTAAAAATTTATACATTTCAATGGTCAAAATCGGTTTAGGCGCAATTGCGTTATCGATTGCAGCCAGTAATTTTGTAAATGCTCAACAATGGCAAAATGTGGGTTCTTCTGCGAATGTTTCGGCAGGTGGAAGTAGCTTTAATAATTTAGTTGTTGACAATGCGGGAAATTATTACTTGTCGTACTACGATGTTTCTGTTCAAAAAGGTTCAGTTCAGAAATTTAACGGGACTTCATGGTCTTATGTAGGAGGAAGTGCAGGAATTACGACAAGTTTTGCAACTTATAATTCATTGTCAATCAATTCCACTGGAACAAATCTTTACTATACCAACCAAGGAACAGGTTTAGAAGTTCGCCAGTTTAATGGAACTTCTTGGACTCAATTGGCAAGTCCAACAACCTCAACAATTAATTATCACGCTTCAGCTGTTGATCCATCAGGAATTTTGTTTACTTACAGCACGCAAAGTTCTGGAATTGTGAAAAGATTGGTAAATGGAGTTTGGGAACAAGTTGGAGATGCGGGATTTTCAAACGGAGCGGCTTTTGCAGAAATGGTCATTGGAACCAATAATAAAGTTTATACGGCGAATGTAGCAAGTGGATTAAGAGTGTACGAAAATACTACTACAGCAACAACTTCAAATGCTTGGACATTAGTTGGTGGAGCGATTGTAGATGCAGCGTCTTCCGGAGAACAATATACTTCTGATATTGCAATTGATGCTAATAATAATCTTTATGTTGCCTATGTTTCTAATTCTGCAAACTCAAGAAAAGTAAATGTAAAGAAATTCAATGGTACAACTTGGGAACAAATGGGTAATGCCTATTTTTCTGCAGGAGGTGTCCAACACGTTTCAATTGCAGTAACTTCTTCCGGAAAACCTTATGTTGTGGCAAGTCGTTGGGAAAATGATAATTTCTTAAAAAATACAGCTTACCAATTGGATACCACGACTAATACATGGTCAACTTTCGGAGGTGATTTTATTTCTGATGGAGAAGCGACTTATAATGATTTAATTATTGATAATACTAATAACTATCTTGTTTTAGCATATTCTCAGGATTTTACAAAAGTTAAAAGAATTTCTCTTACACCTTTAACTACACCTGCTTGTAATAATACTGACCCGGGGAATAATCCAGGAGATACTGGTTGTGTAACATTTAATTATAGAGGGCAATCTGTAACTTATGCTACGGTAAGAGGAACGGATGGTAAAATCTGGCTTCAACAAAATCTTGGAAGTACAAAAGTGGCAACATCTCTTACGGATTCTGATGCTTATGGAGACTTATTCCAATGGGGAAGATGGGATGACGGTCATCAATTGAGAAGTTCTGCTTTATCAGGAACCGCTCCTTCTCCGAACAATCCAGCAGGTTTGAATGGTGGGAATGCAACATTCTATTCTGCAGCATATAATTCATCATCAAACTTTTGGTCTGGAGGAATAACTTCTGATAAATGGTCTGCTGCAAATTCTTCTTCAGCAACGGCTACGAATGGAGTAGATCCATGCAAAGCAATTGGTTCAGATTGGAGACTTCCAACTGTGACTGAAGTTGATGCAGCGGTAACTGCTGAGAATATTACTGAATTTAATTCTGCGCTTTCGAGTAACTTAAAACTTATTCCTGCAGGAAATGAAAGATTATAGTGGAATTTTCTCTCCTGGAACTCGACTTTATCTTTGGTCTTCATCATCTTCACCTTACACAGGTTCTGGACAACATTTATATGTAAGTCAATATTCTGCTTTATCAAACAGTGCGAGTAGAGACGCTGGAATGTCTGTAAGATGTATCAAACAAGTAACTACAGGTTTAGGAACGGCTGATATTAAAAAAGTAACTGTTGGAGTTTATCCAAACCCAACAAATGGTATTTTAAATATCAAAACTGACTCACCAATTGAAAACGTAAATGTTACCAATATTGTAGGTCAAAGATTAAAAGTTCAGTACTCAAATAATCAGATTAATTTACAAGGATTACCAAAAGGAGTGTATATTGTAGAGGTGGTTATGAAAAACGGACAAAAAATCTCGAAAAAAGTTATTAAAAACTAACGTTCATTTAACATTTGATTTATTTTTAGACGGCTGTTTCTTTTTTGAAATGGTCGTCTAATGCTTTTATAATCAAATCAATGATAAGCATCATGTTTGATATGATAATCGAAAGGTTGGAAATGATAACCTATTCTTTGTTTTCAAGATTAATTTTGCGGAAAATTTTAAAATAATTTAGAATAAATAAAAATAACTTATTTATGTTTAAAAATTTACAAACAACAGCAAAAAAAATCGGAGCCGGAATAGGCATCCTTTCTATAGTAGCAAGTTCACTCAATGCACAACAGTGGGTTGATGTAGGTTCTGCGGGAAGTATTTCTGCAGGAGCAAGCAGTTTTAATAATCTTGCAATCGATGCACAGGGAAATTATTACGTTTCATATTATGATGTTTCTGTTCAAAAAGGTTCAGTACAAAAATTTAACGGAACTTCTTGGTCTTATGTTGGCGGAACTGCAGGAATTACAACAGCTACAGCAACTTACAACTCGCTTTCACTAGATGCAACTGGAAATTTGTATTACACAAATCAATGGGGATATCCAAATTCAGGAATGGAAGTTAGAAAATTTAATGGTACATCTTGGAGTTTACTTTCGCTTCCATTTACTGATACTACAAATTATCAGGCTTCGGCAGTTGCACCCAATAACGTTCCTTTTGTTTATGCATCTGTTGGTTTAGGAACTGTAAAAAGGTTGGTAAACAACGTTTGGGAACAGGTGGGACCTTCAAATATTGCAGGAGGAAATCCTACTCATGCGGAAATGGTGACGGGAACGAACGGTAAAGTGTACGTTTGCCATATTTCATCAGGTGTAAAAGTTTATGAAAATAATTTAACAGCTTCAGCAACTGATCCATGGACTTTAGTTGGTGGTGCTTCTGTGGGAAATGCTTTTACAGAAGGTACTAATGCGACTTCAGATATTGCAATCGGTGCTGATAATACTTTGTATGTGGTTTATTCATCGACTTCGGACAACAATAGAAAATTAAATGTAAAAAAATTCGATGGTACAAACTGGGTTCAGGTTGGAAATGCCAATTTTGGAATTTCTAATGATTTGTATAATGTCTCTATTGCAGTTACGCCTTCTGGAAAAATATATACTGTAGCAAATGGATGGTCTGTAAACAGTGGGAAAAATACCGTTTACGAATATAATTCAACAACAAATACCTGGGAAACTTTCGGAGGTGACTTTGTTTCTGATGGAACGGCTACTTATAATGATTTACAGTATGATGCATTTAATAATACTTTAGTTCTTACTTATTCTCAGAGTGGAGTTAAGGTGAAGAAAATTCAATTACCAAATACAACTCCTGCTTGTAGCAATGCGGATCCTGGAACAAATCCTGGAGACACAAGTTGTGTAACTTTCACTTATAAAGGTCAGCAAGTAACTTATACTACAGTGAGAGGAGCGGATGGAAAAGTTTGGCTTCAGCAAAACTTAGGAAGTTCACAAGTTGCAACTTCAATGGCAGATGCAGATTCTTACGGAGACCTTTTCCAGTGGGGAAGATGGGATGATGGGCACCAAAACAGAAATTCGGCAACGACAACAGTTCCTTCAACAAATAATCCTACTGGTTTGGCTGGAATTACTTCTTTTATTTTAGGAAATAGTCCGGCTTGGTGGTCAACAAATGCACTAAGTGATCTTTGGAACGGTGCAAATACCTCAGCAATAACTTCAACAGTAAGTGTTGATCCTTGTAAAGCAATTGGTACGGGTTGGAAACTTCCTTCTCAGGCTGATTGGATTGCTGCAGTAGGTGCAGAAGGAATGTCTAGTGCAGCAAATGCTTATACCAGCAAATTAAAATTACCTGCAGCAGGATATAGAAGTCAAAGTTCTGGTGGCTTCACTTATGTTGGCGAAAGAGGGTATTACTGGAGTGGTGATGTTGCAAATACAGGAGGGAAATATTTATATAATTCTACATCTTTGGCAAATCCAAACTCTGGAGGTCCGAGAGCTCAAGGTCAATCTGTAAGATGTATTAAAGAAACAACGACCGGTTTAGGAACTTCGGATATTAAAAAAGTAACTTTAGGAATTTATCCAAATCCGACCAATGGAATTTTAAATATTAAAACAGATGCTACGATTGATAAAGTAAACGTTACCAATATCCTAGGTCAGAGAATGGATGTTCAGTTTTCAAACAATCGAATCAATATACAGTCGCTTCAAAAAGGAGTTTATATTGTGGAACTTCTATTGAAAGACGGACAAAAAATCTCTAAAAAAGTGATTAAGAATTAAACCATTTCATAATAATTGATTCATATTATTAATTTTTTATACCCAAAACCTCATGTATTTTGCATGAGGTTTTGTTTTAATAATTATATGAAGATTGGTCTCCTTTATTTTCGATTTTGTGATTATTTACTTTTAATGTGTGTTGGATATTATCAGGAACAGTATGGTAGTATAGCGTTGCAGAGTTTCTGCTTTCTGTTTTTATGGCGAATCGTTCTTTAAAATTTACTGTTTTTGTTTTAGAAAGTTTCCAGTCTTCAGATTTATTGGAAGGAACGAGACTGTCAATCACTGCATTTTTCCCATAATTTACAAACTCATTGTATAACGAGCTTTTTGCTTCATCAGGAGTATCTTCTTTAAAATAAGCATCTTTAATAATATAAATGTTTGATAAAATTAATGATTTTCCCAATGCACTTATTTGCTTTTTTGAAAAAGGTTCTTTTGATGGAATACTTTTTATAATTTCTTGTTTAGTTATCCAAATGCTGTCATTAGTGTTTTCTTCGTCTTTTGAAGCCAAATGATAATCTATAAAATTAGGGGTGGTCATTTCTCCTTCTCCACTTATCTTTTGTAATAAAAATTTGTCTCCTTGTCTTTTTAAAACAGAATAATTTTCATCGGTGTAACTATCACCTTCAAAAGAAAAAATCACGCTGTTTTTATTGTCTATAGAATCAAGCTGTTTGGTTAATAAAATTCCGTTTCTTTCCATTTCTGCAGCATATCTTCTTTCTGATTGATATTGAGAAATTTTTTCATAACCAGTGTAACCTAACAATCCCAGAATCAAAATAATAGGAAGAGCAAAAGCTCCAACATGAACTCTCGAAGGATATTTATAAAGAAGCTGCTGCTGCAAATTATTGATAAGATGATAAGATTTTCCGTCTCGTCTTAAAACCCATTCCTGCCCAATTGGGAAAACCGGAATAA
This sequence comes from Chryseobacterium formosum, assembly GCF_026460885.1. GTDB lineage: Bacteria > Bacteroidota > Bacteroidia > Flavobacteriales > Weeksellaceae > Chryseobacterium > Chryseobacterium formosus. The sequence goes on along the minus strand of NZ_JAOVZW010000001.1, from coordinate 169,025 downwards.
AATAAAGATGCGCATATTTCTGAATAAGCTGTATCTCTGCATTCTTCATTTCAGGATTATTTTCTAATCCCAGTTCTTTTGGAAATAATCTTTTAATGACGAAGTTGTTGTGTCCGAAAACGATACTCATGGTTTAATGTTATTAGTGGCGCAATATAAAAATTTTAGTTATGTTTATAAAAAAAATAATCTATGAAACTCAAAACTATCCTTCAATTATTAATTGTAATCTTCACAATGATTTCCTGCCACAAAGCTTCGGTAACAATCGATGTAAGCTATGACCCTGAAACGCAAAAAGGAATTTTATTGGTAGATAATGAATTTAAATTTAAACTGTCAGAAGATTCTACAAGCACTTCAATTACAATAACGGAAGGGAATCATACATTTAAACTTAATAACGGAAAAGAATTTAACCAAACAATATCAAAAAAAGGAGGAATTTTAAATCTTAATGATGACGATTTTGTAGTAATGAGCCAGCCTTACGGATCTGATACCAAATTTTCGTCAACATATAATACAAATATAGATTTTACAGCAGGACACCATTTTGTAGTTATAGATAGCATGATTTATTATTCTAAAACAGATTCTCTGGAAGAAGTCTCTGATGCAAGTCTGAAAAAAGCGCTTGATATGGATAATAGACTCGCTGGACAAGGGAATTTTATGAAATATTATAAGAAAGCTAAGTTTATCGAAAAAGATTGGGATTTTGGCTTGAATGAAGATTTCCCCGAAACAGTACAGACAACATCTTCATCAGCTGCAACCATATCTGGAAATCTTACATATAAAACAAAGGTAATTCCGGCTACATTATTCAAATTATATGCTTTGATGAGCCCGCAATACTTTGTTGTAAGAAATATAAAAGATGTAGAAGCAAGTAAAGAAGATGTAAAGGAAGACAGAGAAAAGAGCAGTAAACAAATGGAATTTGATAAATAAATTATATTTGGGGTCATAAGCAAATCAGAAGTTTAAGAGTATGAAAATCACTTTTGTTCTTCGTTGTCAATTCCGTATCTTTGCCAACTAAATTTTTAATATGTCTAAATCATTAATTCCAAAATTAGAAGCGATAAAACAGAGATATAATGAGGTTGCCGATCTTATTATTCAGCCTGATGTCATTTCAGACCAGAAAAGATATTCTTCTTTAAACAAAGAATACAGCGATTTAGGAAAAATTGTACACGTTTACAACCAATATAAAGGCGCTTTAGACAATATCGCAGAATCTGAAGAAATCATTGCAGATGGTTCAGACAGAGACCTTGTTGATATGGCTAAAGAAGAAAAAGTAGAAGCTCAGCAAAAACTTCCAGGTTTGGAGGAAGAATTGAAAGTACTTTTGATTCCAAAAGATCCTGCTGATGATAAAAACGTAATTGTAGAACTTCGTGCCGGAACAGGTGGTGATGAAGCTGCAATTTTCGTGGAAGATGTTTATAGAGCGTATGCAATGTTTTTTAAAACCAAAGGCTGGAAACACGAAATCACAGATTCTAGTGAAGCATCTAAAGGATATAAAGAATTAATTCTGAGAATTGAAGGAGATGGTGTTTATGGAATCATGAAATTTGAATCTGGTGTTCACCGTGTTCAACGTGTTCCGGAAACAGAATCTCAAGGTCGTGTACATACTTCTGCTATCACTGTTGCCGTTTTGCCGGAAGCTGAAGAAATCGATTTTGAATTAAATCCTGCAGATATCGAAATGCAGACTTCACGTTCAGGAGGAGCAGGTGGACAAAACGTAAACAAGGTTGAAACGAAAGTACAGTTAACGCACAAACCTTCAGGAATGGTGGTTGTTTGTCAGCAGGCTCGTTCGCAGTTGGCAAACAGAGAATTGGCAATGGAAATGTTGAGAACCAAATTATACGATATTGAAGTTCAAAAAGCGGTTGGAGATGTTGCTGCACAAAGAAAGTCGATGGTTTCTACGGGTGACCGTTCTGCAAAGATTAAAACGTACAACTATCCACAAGGTAGAGTTACCGATCACAGAATCAACAAATCAATGTACAATCTTGATGCATACATGAATGGTGATATTTCTGATATGATTGATGCCGTAATCATGGCCGAAAATGCTGAAAAAATGAAAGGAGAAGAAGATAATTATTAAATCTTTTTTCCATTAAATACAAAAGCTTCTGAGAAATCGGAAGCTTTTTTTATTACAATCTCAAAAGTAAAGTGTATTTTGTTAAAAAAATATTTGTTTTGAGAAAAGACATTTTTAATTTAATAATCCTTAGAATACGTTTTCTTTTCGCTTAAATATTCAGATGTGCTTCCGTTACCGGTTTTGAAAAGTGTTTTTATTGTAATTCTATATTTTTCAGCAGTTGCACTTGGAATGTAAGCAACGAAATGCAGATGCGGACCATTACTCCAACCTGTATTTCCACTTAAAGCAATTAGTTGTCCTTTTGTAACATTGTCTCCGATTGTTACTTTCGCTCCGTTTTGTTTTAAATGAAAATATTGTGCAAGAGTTCCATCAGAATGTAAAATAGTTACATAATTTCCAAATGGAGCACAATCTTTTGTAGGACAATTTTTGTTGTTACTCTGTAATACATCAATGATTAAACCTTCTCTTGCTGCAACAATTTCGGTTCCTTCAGGCATAGTGAAATCGAGAGAATATTCGTTCTGATGAGAAAAAGTTCCATTGTATCCCTGATAAATATTAAAAGATTTTCCTTTCTGGAATGGAAGCTCATATTCGTAATTATTATCATAATTTTTAATGATAATATCTCCTACATATATAAGATAGCTTGGCATTTTCTTTATACCCCAACCTTTCTTTTTATCGTTTACCACAAAATATGTTACTTTTTGTTTGACCGATTTTGCCGGAATAACCTGTGTTGTTTTAAAAAGTTCAGGTTTTTTCAGATTTTCAATTTCAGGTTGACCGCTAAAAACTAAAGAAACGGGATAAATTTCCTGATTGTCGACATAATAGATAAGTGTATCTCCTTTTCTTTCAGGATACATTTTTATGTTTTTCTGAGAGAATAAGAACGTAAACTGAATTATTAATAGGAAGATTAAATTTTTTTTCATCTTAAAAGTTTTATTTCTTATTTAATAATTTCTTTCAAATCATTATAAACTTGATTCTGAGAAAACTCTCCAAAGTAGCTCCTATATTTATTGTTATAAATAATTACATAGCTACTGCAAGGATAATGATATTGAAAAAATGTATTTTCTATAATGTTTTTAGGGTCTTTAAACCATTTCAATTTTTTAATCGTTTTTATATTTGTTTTGTCTTTATAGATGTATAGATAATTTGATTTTTTTATTTTATCCGAAAGATTTTCTTTTTCCTTGTGCCATAAATACTGACTTGTTGCGGTTGCTGTTCCTGTAGAATTACATCTGTCTTTTCCAGGATGGAATGTAATTATCGTAGGTTGATTTTTATCTATTTTATAATCTAAAAGGTTTTCCAGATCTTTCAATAACTTGTCCGTTTCTATATTTCCTTGCTCAGATCTGTTAATGATAATTTTACATATTTGTAAAGAATCATTACATGCTTTGAATTCTCCCTGAATTAGTTTTCGATTGTTGTAGACTTCTTCTGGAATAATGTTATCGTTTTCATCTTTAAATATTTTCTGCCCAAATACAGATAAAGACTGAATGATAAGAATAAGCACAAGAAATTTTTTCATATTGGTTTGATTTAAAATAAATCTATTACAAGTATAAACCATTTTCATTAATATTGAAAGGATTTTTTTAAAGAAAAGTATTATTTTTACCTTTGAAAAATTAATTGGATATTCATTTGTGTTTAAAAGACTTTGATGGGTTTCCGACCGAAAAATATGTCAATGAATTCTATCGTAATCAATGTTGGAAACAGCAATATCAGATTTGGTCTTTTTGATGATGACAATTGTGATATTTCGTGGATTATCAATACAAAACCTTACCGTACTGCAGATGAACTGCATGGTCAGATGTTGATTTTGTATCAAACCTATAAAATTGATCCTCAAGATATTAAAAAAATAATTGTAGGTTCTGTAGTACCACAATTAACAAGAGAAATAACTTCTGCAATAAGAAAAATTCATGGAATTACTCCTGTGATGGTTGACAGAACAACTCCTTCGGAAGTCGTAGCAAAATCGAAGCAAATGGGAACAGATATTTATGCAAATTTAGTTGCTGCACATAATATGTACCCTGGAAGAAAAAAAATTGTTCTTGATTTTGGTACTGCGCTTACTGCAAGTTGTGTTGCCGAAAATGGTGAATGTTTAGGCGTAATTATCGCTCCGGGAATTGTAACTTCTTTAAACTCTCTTATCAGTCAGACTGCTCAACTTCCTGAAATTGAATTGGTAAAGCCAAAATCGGTATTGGGTTTAGATACGATTACCTGTATGCAAAGCGGAATGGTTTACGGCTTCCTCGGAATGGTAGAAGGTTTCATCGATCGCATTAACGATGAGGTGAATGACGATTGTTTTGTCATCGCAACCGGCGGAGTTTCCCACGTTTACAAACCTTTAACTGAAAAAATACATATCGCAGACCGACTTCATACGTTGAAAGGACTGTATTTTCTTGGTAAAGATTTATAATTGAGGTTGAGGCTAAGGTTTTTAAGTTTTAAGAAATATTTTATTCTCAACCTCAACCTTAATCTCAATCTATCTCTTAGCTTTAAAAAACTCTTTTACAATCAAAGAACATTCATTTTCCATAATTCCTGAAACGATTTCTGTTTTGGGATGTAAGGAGAGATTCTTATTAATAAATCCACGCTGTTCATCTCTTGCTCCGATGACAACTTTTGAAATCTGTGCCCAATAAAGTGCTCCCGAACACATTACGCAAGGTTCTAAAGTCACGTACAAAGTACAATTGATTAAATATTTTCCGCCTAAAAAATTAGCAGCAGAAGTAATTGCCTGCATTTCGGCATGGGCGGTAACATCGTTTAAAGTTTCGGTAAGATTGTGAGCTCTTGCAATCACTCGGTTATTTGAAACCACAACACAGCCAATCGGAACCTCATCTTTTTCAAAGGCAATTTCGGCTTCCTGCAGAGCCATTTTCATAAAATATTCGTCAGTAAACATAAAAATAAAAGCTTAGTGCAAAACTAAGCTTTTCATTAAAATATTTTTAAGAAAATTTACAATCGATAACCTATGCCCGCCATGATTTTTCCGATAACCCGACCAATGTCATATCTGTATAAATCACCAAATCTTCTTGCAATACCACCGCTTGCTTCTATCACAAGCTTGTTGCTTATTACCCATTTTCCTCCAACTCCAAAACCTATTCCTACGGTTGTAAAACTTTTATTTTTTTTAGAAATATTTTGATAGCCAAAATCTGAATAGTCTTCATAAATATAATTAACATCATTCTGAATCGTTACAGGAATAAAGCCCTCAAAAAAAAATCCTGAAGCATATTTCTTTCCCATATAATATCTGAAGTAGGGCGAAAACTGTTTGAAATCTTTATCCTCATTATTGAGCTTAATCATTGCATTTACTCCAATACCTTTGTTTTGTGAAATTAATCGTTCGTAAGAAATATTAGCTAAAGGAATGGCAATTAAGAGAATAGGATCTGCAAGAATATCATTTTTTCTAACTTTTTCTATTTCTTGAGCTTGAATGGTATTTGCTCCAATAATAAAACATAGTAATCCTATCAGATTTCTTTTCAGTCCAAAATTTATAAATATTTCTATCTTATTCAAAAATAGATTTCTCATAAAATATTTCTCAAAAATTTTAGAAGCGGTAACCAATTCCACCCATTAATTTCCCAGTAACTTCTTCAAAATAATGTTTATCTCTGTCACCAAATCTTCTTGCAATACCACCACTTGCTTCAATAACAAGATTGTTTTTCATTACCCATTTTCCTCCTACTCCGAAACCGATACCTACAGTAGTAAAATTACTTCGTCTTACTGAAGATGTGTAAAAATATCCATTTACATCATCATAATTGTAAGAATAAATATCATTGGTCTCAGTGGTAACGGGTATGAAACCCTCAAGGAAAAATCCTGACGCATATTTTTTACCAAAATACATTCTGTAAAATGCTGAGAACTGAGTAAATCTGTCGCTATCACGATCTAAATTGATCATAGCGTTGATACCGATACCTTTGTTTTGCGAAATTAATCTTTCATAAGAAACGTTCGCTAATGGAACTGCGATTAATAAAATGGGATCAGCAAGAATGTCATTTTTTCTCTGTTTTTCTGTAATTTCTTGTGCTTGAGAAGCAAATGTTCCAAGAATTAGGGATAATCCTAACAAGATTTTTTTCATAGGGATATCGTTTTATTTTTAAAAATTTACTATTATCATTGCTTTATTTTTGAATAAAACAAATGAATAATAGCTTAATTCAGTTTTTGCCAAATATAAATAATAAAACTATACAGTGTGAAAAAATATTTTTACTCGAAATTAAGAGCTAAAGGTAATTTGAATCTGTATCTTACAGGAGTTCCGTTGTTGTAAGCGGGAGAGAATTTTTCGGAGATTGAGTATAAAGCAATTTCGGCTTGTCTGTTGAAAGTGAAATTATCACCTTCAGCTTTTACATCACTTATGGTTCCGTCTTTTTCGACGATAAAAGCGACATTTGTTTTTACATTTCCGGCTTCAGAATAAACGCCTTCACCGTAAAAAAGTTGAGCAACTTCTTTTCTTAATGCATTAATTTCGCCGGGATAATCAGCAACTTTCTCAATAGGATTGGTAAATTCTTGCTTTTGTGAAACCGTGATTTTAGAATTTAGTTTCTTTACATCTTCTAAATTTTTAACTTTCAGTAAAGCGGCAATTAAAGCAACGTTTTCAATACTATCCATCTTTTTCATAAAGAAAAGAAAGTCATTCTTCACTGCAGATTTGTATACAGGATTTTTCTCGGCATCAAACTTCTTTTTAAACTCCGTATTCAACATCGTTCTATGCTGATTATAATAGCTTTTTACCATCTTGAATTCCTCTTTTTGTTGAGAAAAACAAAATGTTGAAAGAAGTACAAAAAATAAATATAAAGCCCTCAAAAAATAATTGTTTATGTAAATATAATCAAAAAGATGGAAACAATGTTTTTTCGTTCTATTCTGTAAAATAGTTGTTAAGAGATTCCTGTAAATGTTTCTTAATGTCTTCAACTAAATTCATCGGTTCTAAGACTTGTACTTCTTTTCCATACGATAAAATTTCCTGCATAAAATCGTAAGTAGGATGGAGGAAAAATTCAAAATAGATATCTTCCGGAGTTTCTTTATTCTCTTTTTGTGACAAGTGCAAAGGGAAACTTCTGATGTATTCACCTTGATGACGGCTGCATTTTAAAACAATCTTCTGAGGATTTTGCTCGGTAAGATTCATTACTCCAAAAGCGTTTTTAAAATGTTCTCTGAAATTATATTTATACTTTTCTTTGAATTTCTGAGGCGTTATATCAAGATAATTGATTCGGTCTAAACCGAAAGATTTCAACGCTTTATCTTTGGTGTCAATTGCAATAAGATACCATCGGTCTTTAGATTCTTTTAAAGCTAAAGGATGAACTTTTCGTGAAGTCATCAGTTTATTTTTAAAATTATAATGCTCAAACAAAACAATTCTTTTGTTACGGATTGCGAAGAATAGGTCATAAAAATTTTCGGCTCCGCTTGGTTTTCTGCTTTCAAAAAAGATATAATTGGCAAAATCGGGATGATTGTTTAAAGCGTTGCTTACCTGAAAGGATTCCAATAACTTTTGGTTGTATTCATCGACTTCCATCATAGGACGGCTTTCGATGTAATAACGATTATCGCCTTTCTTCTTGTTGTGAATGGAAAGATTAAAAAGATTTGAAATCTCACGAATATCTCTCTGTAAAGTACGGATAGAGTAGCTTTTAATATCTGCATCCTGAAATTCAAAGGAGTTCAAAAGATAATCTTCCATTTGAGAATAGGTTGCAGGAGCACTTTCTAATTTCTTGATGATAAGGGCATATCTTGTAAGGTAAAAATCTTTTTTCATTCGGGTATTTTTCTAAAACAAATATAGGTGCTTATTACGACAAACGGTGTCGTGTTTTAATTTTTATAGATAAATTTTAGGCTAAAATGTTTTTAATTTGTGATTTTGTCATGAAGCTATCGCTATATGATCGCTGTATGCTTTTTTCATTTGGAACAAAATTTAAATTTTATGTTTATGTCAAAATGGCAGGACATTTTTTATATTCATTTCTGATAAAACATCAAGCCAGTCTACGAACGCAAAGCTTTATGAAATATAAATCTTCGGATTGTGGAATTTGTAATTTCTGCTAATCTTTATGTTTTTTATAAAGATAAAAATAATACATACTGAGAGAAGTGAACTTAAAAGAAAAGCCACACGATACAATCATGCGGCAGTGGGAGGATTGGCACTAAATAATACCCTTCAAAAGATTCATCAGGCTCATTGACTGTCTCTACAGTATATCCTAATACTGAGTTTAGTGCCTTAATTCAGGATAGCAATCTAACGCTCATGCTTCTTTTTTATCCAATATTTCTAATAACTTTATTTGTATCATTATTCTTATTTTACATATTTAACTTTTACTTCAATATTGAAATTCATAAATAACACCAAAGCCTGCTATTACACAGGCTTTGGTTTAGTTTACTATTTATTTTTCAGCCATTTATCGTAAACTTCTAAATAGCTTAAAATAGCTTTAGCAGCAGTCTCATAAGTGTTATCAAAAGGTATAGGAACATAATCATCATATCCCAAGTCTTCATACAGAATATTATCTCCTTCTTCAAGTGAATATACTTTTTCAATCACTTCAGTTTTTCCTATTACAGCAGTACTTGCTTTTATAAAGAGTTGCCAATTGGTTAATCCTGCTGGTTTAAACCTTTCAATATAATTGGGTATATCAGCATTGTAAGCACCTAATAAAAATGATTTTTCTGTAATATAGGTTTTATACTTTTCTGCTATGAAAGCTGCTCCTCCAACAGGTGTTAAATAATATCCCTCAAAGGAATCATCAAGTTCAAACACTGTTTCTACAGTATATCCTAATACATTGTTAAGCGCTTTTACAAATTCAGGATAACACTTTTTTAATGCTAAAACTTCTCTATCTTTTATTTCTAATAATTTTATCTTTACCATAAGTTTTATTTTTTAATATATTTAACTTTTACTTCAATATTGAAATTAATATACAGCATACTACTTTCAGATAAATTATATTTTTTCATGAATTCATCTGGGATATCCCAATTTCTTGATTTTAGTTGTTTTACAGAAAAATATTGTCCTTTTCCTGTAATTCTACCGCTTATAGTTTCGTAGCCAGCTTGTGTCATTACCGTTTTCATGTATTCATTACTTGGCGCCGCCAAAATATCAACCGAATCAAAATTACGAATAATTTTTCCTCCAGTTACCTGATGAATATATCCTATTGTTTCTAAATTTTGTATTTGAGACATTTTTACCATTTGTATCTCACCTTCGGCAATGTTCAATAATTTCATCTGTCGTAAGGTAAAATAAGCTTGAGTGGGTATCCCTTTCCCTTGTACTAATGGAATCTTTACATCTTCTACCCATTTTGGTAAATCTTGTAAAAAACCATGATCAAAAATAAAAGTTTTAGTTTTATTTATAAAATGTCTTCTAAAATAGCCTTCAGAATCCCCACGATATATATAAGTTTCATATCCTCTTCCGTAATCATACATTGGAGTATCAGTAATATTAAAACCATTTGGCTTATAATTAACATCAATACTATCATACAATCCCTCCACATATCCCATTCTACCATTTTCATATTTTATGTTTTGGGATGTTTCTTCAAGAGCCTCCTCTAATTTTTTGGAGTTTTTAGAAATTTTCTTTTTTAGATTTTTGTAAAATTCTAAAACTTTTTTGTCATTAGATTTTCCTTGTATAAGCTTTTCGCCTTTATATACTAAAGCATATTCTTGTTCTCCTATCTCTACTATTACAGCTCCTGCTTTATATATTGGAAATAGATTTCTTTCGGTTTGGCTGAAAGCAAAAGCTGTGGCTTTAGGGATTTTATTACTGTTATAAGCTAAAATCTTCAGGGTTGTTTCTGTATTGGGTTTCAGTGTGTTGCCAGTAAAGGTAAGAATTTCTCTTTCCAGTAGTATTTTAGCCAAACTTTTTTCATAAGCTTGCAACAAAGGGCTTCCGCTTTTCAGTGCTTCCAGATAACAAAATACACTTTTTGCAAAAACTTGTTCCACCATTGCAATAGGTGCCAAAACCAAACCTCCTACCAAATAGACTTTGTCCCAGTATGCTAAAAAGTCTTTCCCTCCAGGTTCCAACAAAATATCTTCTCTACTAGCCGTAATGCCAATGTCTGCCAAAGCAAGACCAATTCCAATAGATTCTGCGGCTATTCCTACAGCTCCTCCTGCCGGAAAAAATACCACACCCAAAACAATAGCCAATACATCAAATCCTATTCTTATGGCATCCGCTCTTAGTTGCTCATCTCTAGCTTCTGCAAAAGCCTTAATGGTAATAGCAGATACAAAAGGAAAAGGAGCTTCTTTAATGTCTGCATACTTGATATGTACAATATCCATAGGATGATATAAATTACCGTCTTCTGTTTCTTCAAGGCTTACTCTTGTATATTCGTTTGAAGCTTCATGTGCGTAAGTCTTTATTGTTTCTACTTTCTTTTTTAATTGCTGTAAGAAAAATTCATTATCTTTTTCACTTTGAAAAACACTACCGGAAGAGACTGCATAATCATTTCCTATGATAAATTCTTTATCTAAAATTCTAAGTCCATCAAAAGCGTTGTCAACACAAAGAGCAGTAATGAAATTTGCAAATACCGCTTTATTGCTCATTTCTTTACCATTTATTATCGAAGTTTTATTCATATTGTTAAAAATACGCTTTACCATAGCTTGGTTATTCTTAAAACTTTCGAAAAGAAACTGGCTGTTTCGGAAAACTTTTAATAAATTGATTAGCGCACCACTAGAATCTTTTGCCCAGCTAAAAGCTCCTTGAGCATCATAATTTACCAATTTTTCTAAATGTTCCCAAATCAACTTTTGGGATGCACCTATTACTCTTATTTTTCCTGTTTTTTTATCTTTCGTAAGGATAATTTCATTATTAAACTTTCCATCAAGCTTAGAAAGTAAATTTTCAATTACAAAATCAGGCATATTCTCGTATAAAAACTTCAGTGCTGCAGGATCTTGAGTTTGTTTCACTTTTTCCGTGAAAAGTGTAATAACTTCGTTCTTTGCATCATTTCTCAAATTTAGTTTTTCGGATAAAGCTACATATCCATTTGCATCAGATGTAGTAATAACAATTGCATTGTACATTTTTTCCAATTCATATTTATCTGTCGCATCATTGAAATCTCTTTTATCTAAATAATCCGTATAAACAAAATTTAGTTTGAAATACATTTCTTCTTTTTCAGGGTTAAGGTGAAATATACTTCCATAGTCTTTTAAACTAATGAAGCAGGCTCTTTCGTTTAGCTCGACCGTTAGTATTGCTGATTTCCTTTCATTTCCTTTTGTATATTCAAAGGATTTTGGTGGATAATAAGTAATATATTTTGGACCTTCTCCTCCAACAAATTTTGATATGTTGGCTAGTGCATAGTTTTGATAATAGAAAAAGAATTTTTCATTCGTACGATTACTAATATGGTCTAATAACATCCCCAAATTCATATTCTCTACATAAAAATCACCTTTGGTTATTGCACATTTGTCATTGCTCCCGCCTTCCCCAAACTTTTTATCATATGAAGTTTCTTCAAAAGACCGAGCTTTGCTTACATTTTCAAAAGGATTTTTATTTCCCGTAAATCCTTTGCTTACTTCTTCAAAAGAAAGTACTTTGTATTCAGATAAATCTCCGAATTCGTTATCAAAATTTCCCATTTTCTTCGTTTTTAGTTGTTAAACAATTCACTATTTTTTACTTTCAAAAATTTCATGAGGATTATAAGGCAGCACAAAAGAGTGCTGCCTTATAATCTCGGTTTTTACCCGATTAATGATTTGAAAAATTTAAAAGATTACACTAAAAATTTAGAAAGCGGAGCCTGATTAGTATACTCATCTGTAGTAAGTGGCTGACCATCTTTATCTAAGATTCTTGATAATCCTATCGCAAGCTCAGGGTTGTCAATTTTTAGATAAGTTTCTGCATCTGTAGTGAAAACAAAAGCAAGGATTTTTTTTGTATGATCTACACTCACTTCCCTAAACTCAAAGTTTTTGATAAGTCTTGCGTTTACTTTAAATGTAATTCCGTTTTCTCCGGTAGGATACGCTTCTACACCTTCAATTTGTGAAACTTCTTCTGCAATACGCTTGTAAAGCTTTATTGAAGAATCAGATCCTGTCAATTCATCACCTATTTCAAATGAATTACCCAAGCATTCAAATGTTTTAGGATAAACTCCCGCATCCTTAAAATCCTGAATTGTCGTAAATGAAGTATCATCCATTTCATTAAAACTAATCTCCATCCATTTATCTGAAGACTGCCCAATCTGATTGTTGTTCAGTGCAAAATTGCTTGCGCACATTTCTCCTAACTGATCGTCAAACTTCACTCCCGGTTCACAATTACATGGCAATGCTTTTTCTACTCTCAAGCCAATAGAATCTGCCTGAAGAATGGTAAGCGAAGTCGGGATTTTCTCTCTCCACGGCTCACCTTGTTTTTTACCAACTGCAGCACGCATTTCGTCTACAATTGATAAGAATAATGGATCGTCGATTACAGGAACTTCACCACCGTTCCAGATTTGTCCGGTTGCAAGGAAATGTCTTACTGCTTCTTCAAAACCAGGTCTTACGGTAACAATCACTCTCGCCATACCAGACTGCATAAAGGCTCTGAATGTCGGATCGTTATCATCGAACTGATACATATTTGACCATTTTTCTCTGTCTCCCCAATAAAAAGGATAGAAATAGTAGCTCATAATATCCCATTCGAAAGCTTGCTCCATAAATTTAACAAATGCAGCATACTGATCTAAAGAAGAATCAACTTTAATATCGGTATTTAAGAACGTTTCATTTCCGGAAGTATAACCATTGTTGTGATATTTTCCTTTACCAAAAGTAAGTGCGGTATTTGTATTCTGATCAATCATGTAAGAAATACAGTTTTTTCTTAAAATTGTATTCTCAATTTTTCTGTAGAAACCAGGATTTGAACCTTTAATCTGTACACCCAAAGCTTTTGCTTCTGCTAAAGCTTGGTTGTATTTTTCTAATTCGATTTCGTAGGCTTCGATGATTTTGTTGAAGGTTTTTTGCAACCAAGCATTTTTTGCTTCTGGGGTTAAATTACATCTGACATCTAAACTTCCTTCCATAATTGGACTTTCGCCTGTAGCAAATGAGAAAGCTAATTTGTTCTTAACATTTAAACCAGATAATATTCCGTGTTTTTGTGTTTCATGAATAGATGTAATCCAAGGCAAAGGTCTTCCGGCAATAGTCATGAATGCTTGATGAGAACCATGGAAACCATGTGGATACGTATTAAAGATATAATTTACCTGATCAACCATATAGCCTTCTGGAATTTCTACTTCTCCGGAACCATTGGTAACCTGTACTTTATCATCATCTTTGCCAGTATGTGAAGGGTCTTTTTCATGGAAAGATTTGTTAATATTGAACGTCGCAATTGGGAATTCATCTATTTCCACATTAAACCTACTTAACCAGTATTTCATTGTGGTATCGGAGCTTAATGATATGAAATCTTTCATTTGATGTACTGATGATTCCCTTGGATCAATTGGTTTTACAATTTGTGTAGAAGCATCAATCATTTTTACTCCTAAAGAATGTAATTTTGCGGGCTCAGGAATCATAAATTCAAACATCATACGTTTACCGTAATTGTAGATTTGGTTTTTTACCACTTTGTCTACCCATCTGTAAACTCCTACAACATGACTGCTGCCTTTTGTATTATCGAAACCATGCTTGTTATTTTCTTCGTATTCTTCTAAAACTTTATCAATACGTTCTTCTTTTACTTTCGTTACGATTCTGTCTAAAGCTCTAGTTGTAATATCTTTTGCTTCTGTGACGGCCTGTCGTGTACTTTCCTCTTTAGAATTATGAGTGGCATAGCTTGCGTTTGCATTCATTCCAATTGTTCCTCCACCAGGTAATCCCCAGCTTGCGTTAACTCCCGCTTGTGCTGCAAAATCTTTAGACTCCTGCATAATTTTGGAAATCTCGTTCTGCATTTCGTGCCTTTCGGTAGTTGTTGTATCTGTAAGTTTTTCTTTTTCAGATTCTGTAGACTTTGTAGTTTGAGATTCACTTCTTTTTAATCTTCTGGTAGAACGTTCTTTGTATTCACGCGCCATAATGTTTTCGATGTGAGCAACGTCACCTTCTACATAACAATAAGTGCTTTGCTCTACTTTAAGATAATCTGCAACACCAATGTTTTTCATTCCAAAGCCGGAAGGGATAAAAGCACCGGTTTCAACTGGGGTTCCAGGAGTCGCAGGAGTTTGAGGATTTCCAGGATTAGTTGGGTTTTCTGGTGTTTGTGGTTCTACAGGTTCTCGAACAGGGATAAAAGCAGCACTACCTTTAAAGATATTCTGTTTAAGTACTCTGTCTAATTCGTATGGGTCTTTGGTTAAAGTAACGCTTAATGAATATGTTTTCCCATCATCTAAAAGAACTTCACCTTGTAAAACAAATCCATTCGAATTGGATGTTTGAGAGGCAGGAATATTAGTTCCATTATAAAATAATGAATGTACACCATTTACATTTGAGATGATATTGGTAGAGCTAATGTCTGTTCCATTGATGGTAACTTTATAGGATCCAGAAACAATATTGTGCGTATAATTATTCATAGTCAGCATGATAAACCATGCATTATTCCCATAGTTATAAGTTCTTACACTGTACGGAATCCAGCCATTCGAATTTTGAGTATTATTATTTACAGGAATAACTACACCTCCAACAGTTGTAGAAATCTGCTGATTGACAACTGTATTGGTAAGTACAGTCTGCTGTAGAGCCTGATTATTTGTAACAATAGCTTGGCTTAATTCATCAAAAGTGGTGATTCCTGCTAAAGCTTCTGTGACTGAAGAGGTTCCAAATAGCTTATTTAATGCATTTTGATCCTGAATACTCATTGTTCTGCCTAATTTTGCAGCATCAATTTCCGGAGTATTAAAACTAAATTCAAAATCAGGAATTTCTGCTTCTGCAACAGTGATGTGCATAATTTCATCTTTGATACGGTGTAGCTCCATATCTAACTCTGCATTTGCATAGAATTTTTCAGGATCTGCAACACTTAATTGAGTAAGATAATTGATTCTGTTTTCTAGAATCTGTTTTTTTCGGTCGGCTTCAGCAGCTTCTCTTCGAACAGCTTGAATAGCTGGTTTTGTTTCCCTTTCGTATGCAGTGTAAGCCGATTTGTACGCCTCATCGTATTGTTTCTTGTATGTCTTTTCTAATTTAGATAAAGTATTTACAAGATCCTGATTTTCTTTCAGACTAATCGTAGCTTCTGCAAACTTCATTGCTTGGTCATTATAGACCGTTCTCTGAGTTGTTGAGATACCAGTTTGAAGAGCATTTGATTGTGAAACTTTAAATAGTTCTTTCGGTAAAACTACTTTAGCTTTAATCATATCCTGATATGATTCTTCTGAAGTATCATAATTTTCAAGAATGTGAGCTAAATGAAGATACTGCATGATCAGTTCTTTTGCGTAAAAATCTTTTTGAGTTACTACCTGATAAGTAAGGTTATCCCAAAGAACTTCAGTAACGGCTAAAGAGCCATGGGTTTTGCACAGTTCAATTTGTTTATCAAACTCTTCTTTAGTAGCGGTTGATTTATTTCTCGCAACCCAGATTGCAAAATCATAAAAATCAGGATAAAGAGTTTTTAATGAATCTTCAGAATGTACAGTAAAACCATTAATTGCTGAAGGGTTTTTGAATATAGATTGTAAGCTTGTAGTAGAATTTACCAATGGATCAATCTTACTTGTGTTTTTTGCTTGTGGGCTTCTGAAGACGAATCTCTGATTTTTATTTTTTGGATCTGATAATTCCGGGTTTCTCATAGCTGCAAACCTAAAAAGTGTTTGCGAAGAATTGTTGTTGTTTAAATTTGTTGACATTTTAAATTTGTTTTGGTTTTTAAGATTAAAATTTCACGAATGTTCTTTTGATAAGAATTTTTTCGGATTTGGTTGTTTTTAAGTTGTATCAATCAATAAGATTTCTACTCATCTTCTTAATTGTTTTATAGATATAATGTTATTCTGTCGATGTGACAAAAATTGACCTAAGATGAGAAAGGATGTGAGTTTTAGATTAAAATCTGAGCGCTTCTGTAAGATCCTTTTTTAATTAACCTTTGCTCTTTGTTTATGTAATATTCTGTAGTTTCCTGTTCTGAGATTCTATCGATTGTTGGCTCAAATCTGTTTAAATCAACAATGCTTTTACTCAGGTTGATGATACTTATGTAGCTTTCCGGAATTAATTCGCCCTCCAATTGCAAAGGTTCACCATGATAGTCTTCAGTGATAATAATAGTTGAAAATTTGTTTCTGATGTAGATTGGATAATCAGGATTTGTAATTTCTCCTGAAAGCTCATTAAGTTTTTCTTCAACAAAATCTTGAGTGATGTAGTTTTGGGATTGTATCCAAGATTGAGTGGCTGCATTATTAACCAAATAATTCCAATTGTCAATATTGTTTTGTGTAAAATCATTATTTCCCCAATGTCTAATCCAGCCAGACCATCCTCCATCTGTTCTTGTCCTAGATAAGATATTTCCGTTATATCTTTCGGTTTGAATCTGAGATGCTGAATAGATATTCTCTGTTTCAAAATGAAGTAACGCTCTTATGCCATCTTGTGATGATGTGTAATCACCTGTGTTTTTTGTTTCATATCCTACAGAATAAAATCCTGATTTATTAAGATTATTTGCATCGTGATTAATACCTAAAATACTTAGAGGATTGGAATTGAAAAAATTTTCGTAAACCCAAGCAGAACTAGAATATCCGGCATTAGCATGATTTCCCCAAGTGTAAGCTTGATTCCAATTGTTAATATCATTCGAACTAATGCTATAAACATGGTGTGAAGTAGGAATATAATTATTCATATTAGGTAATTGATTTACCGTAGCTACTTCATTATTACCATAAAATAATCCACCACCATATGGTTGTAAATTTAGTGGATAGGCAGTTTGTTGACCATCAGCTCTTTGTTGCTGAATATAACCACCTCCAGTTCCTTCTGTCCAAAAAACGGTACCATAATTCGCTTGAATACCATTTCCATTAGCTAAAAATAATTTAACATTTAATGGTAAATTACCTAAACTACCTGAACCATTAGAATCAGGACTATTAACAACAAGTCCACCTGCCATGGTATCACCTGATTTGTTTACATAATTACCCATATTAGGTAATTGATTTACAGTAGCTACTTCATTATTACCGTAGAATAATTGACCGCCCAAAGGTTGAAGAAATAATGCATAAGCAGCTGGGTTACCATCGAATCTTTGTTGTTGTATAAAACCTGAACCACCATCATTAGACCAAAAGTTAGTTCCATAAGCATCATAGTTTCTCAACTCTAGTGTATTCCCAATTCCTCCTGAACCTAAGTTTTGACCTAATGTTGATGTTGGGTAGTTTGCAATGAGTTTCTTAGTTCTTGTTGTATTTGGAAACTCAGTATTACCATTTGCATCAAGAAGTGTTGCGGTTCTTAAAAGATTTTGAAATTCACCAACATACTGACGTACATGAATTGGTTCATCACCATCATCACCAGTTGCAATTTCCAAATAACCTTGGTTTGAACCTGTATTACTTCCATAAACTCGCCAATAATCATTATCAGCAATCACACCACTAATTCCACCAGCGTTATTAGTAAAATTAAGCATACCTGTCATGGTATCACCTGACTTACTCACCTTACTATCTAATTGAGTAGTTGTAGCTGGGTTAGATAAATTATGAGCATCCCATATAACGCCATAACCTAAATCTGTTCTATAATGTCTTAAATCAGTTGCTCCAGTTTCAAAATATATATTTTGTAAACCTCCTGAATTACCGATATATAAAGTGTTACTTACTCCCGCAAGTATTTGGCTACCTGTCAAATTAGATGAAACTAATGCACCAGCTGATAAATTCACAGTTGGAACATTAAGTCCACCAGTCATGGTATCACCTGATTTGTTTACTTTATCATTAGGATTAAAAATACCTGCGTGCCACATTATTTCATTGTTGAACGTTGGTGCTGCTGCATTCGGTGCTATTTTAAACCTTTCAGCAATACCATATTCTGCAATTTGAAAAACACCATTATTACCTGATTCAACTATCCACTTATTCTGACCATTTTCAGCTAAGTGTAATTGTGCCACATTTGGGTTTGTTCTGTTAATTTTTATCTGACCCTCAATTGTACCACCTGTCAATGGTAAATAAGCACCAACAGTATTTGTTATTTGTGTATTAACCCAACTTCTATATGCAAACTGTTCCCAATTTGTTGAATAACTACCCGCAACTTTTTGTTTTGTAAACCATTCCCCATTATCATTAACACCTAACAGATTTCCATAACCTCCTGGATGAGTAGATAATGCAATTATAGAATTAGCATTGTCTGGTGCTGGAAATAAATTTGGTGAACCTGCTGAGATTCTATGTACAAATTTGAATTTATAATCTTCTAATAAAGTATGAGCATCTACATTGTCATTATAATCTCCATTATATAATTCTTTGTGATAATGAGTAGTTCCCAATGAGTATAGAGCAATTGTATTACCATCATCTTTTAACAAATTATTTCCAGTTCCACCAGACTTTATAAAAGAGCTGGCTTCTATTTTAGCCCTATCTGAACCAGTTCCACTAGTAAAATAAAAAGTATCATTTTGTGCCAATATTTGAAATGGATTATCACCCTCTCTATGGAAAGATATAGCGGGATAAGAACCATCATTTGCATAAGCAAATAAAGAGTTATTCAAATAGCCATTTCCACCTTTTGTTAAGAATCTTTTGGTTTCACTTACACCTTGTTGTGTATTAGTAGTCATCACATTCTCACCAGAATTAAGCTGAATATATTCCGAGCCACTCCATCTGAACTGAGAATTATTATTTGTAATTAGATAAATTTTTCCTTTTTCTCCCGGATTGGGCAAATTCTCAAATGAATCAAATTCCAAAACATCATCCACGTAACTGGGAAGCTGTGACGATGGAACTTTACCATCAATGAGATCAGCTTTTTTATTAAGAGAGGCTTCTGTACTTTCGGGAAATTCACGATTGTGATGCCAGTAATTTTCCATATAATTCCAAAAACCATCGGAAATAGGGATGTTATCTGTGTTAAAATCAGAATCAAGTTCTTCGTTTTCTTCCATATTTTATCATTTTTGTTAAGGTTTTTAAGATTAAAATTTTGAAGTTTCTTTTTAGTAGAATTGCTTCATGTTTTAGCCTTATTTTTTAAGGTGGTTTCCGGCGAAGGATATCCACCTTTATTTTTAATGATCATATTTTTAATTTAATTTTTAAACATAATTTTGGCTGTTCAGACTTTTTATAGGCTGAATTCAAAGGCTTTCAAAAAGAATAATTGATTGTTTTTGTGCTTTAATGATACTTCAAATCTGCCATTGAGAATCGACAGAACTTGACGCCTTGAAATTTATTTTTTTTAATTTTAATAATCATCTTCCAGAATATCATTTTCAAAATCTTCTCTTAAGAAATTTTCGATGTCGCTTAAATAATTTTCGTAATCAATTTCTGTATTTTCGATATCGCTCCAACTGATTGTGTAGATATCTTCTTTAAAAACTATATCTGAATTGTGATTTGGTGTTTCCATGTTTTGTGTTTTAAAGGTTAATGTATTTAATGAACATATTTTTGGCTGTTCATCATACAAGAATGTTGAATTCAAAGGCTTTAAAAAGATTTAATGATTGTTTTTGTGTCTTTATTTATACTACAAAAGTAGAGTAGAGAACGTAAAAATTCGACATGTAATAATTTTTAATTTTCAGAATATTTGTGTTTTCTTATTTGTTTTTCTTCTTTTCAAAGATAGTTTTAGAAAGCGACAAAACTTGTCGTAATAAAATTTATATTGATTTAATTTTTTTTAAAATTTTGTGTTTTTGCTTTGTTATTTATATTACAAAATTAATGCTCATAAGCGACAAAACTCGACGTGTTTTTTAGACAATTTTTAATTTATATAAGTATAATCAAATTAGCTTATATTGATAATTTATAAGTTAATAAGCTTATATTTTATTTCTAATTAATTTCTGTACAATTTGATTTAAAGTTTCTCTGTTATCATCAATATAACTCAATCCTGCCTGAATCAGATTTTCAATATTAGATCTTCTCACATTATCCATTGCTGGAGAAGCGTTTTTCAAAGACGGATTGATTCGGTAGTAATTTTTTTGATTTCTCTGACCCAAAGTCTGAAACATCTGACAAAGTTGATAATCCACTGTTTCTGCATTAGCAGACATCAGAATGTCGATAATCGGCGTTACCCAACCTATTTTTCCGGCTTTTTCCATTTTTTTGAATGAATAACTTTTAGATTCAATTCCGGTTCCGATGGAAACAATAATCATATCGTTTACAGTTGGATGATTGGCTTTTTGATGATTTTTCAAAACTTCCGCAAAAGGAATTTTTCTGGCTTCCGCATAAGCGCAAAGCGCCGGATTATTGGCAAACATTCCACCATCAATTAAGCTGAAAATTTGTCCATACATCGATTTAATCTGAACCGGAGTAAAATAAGTTGGAGCTGCTGAAGTCGCTCTGCAAACGTCTTTTACATAAAAATTATCTGTGCTCAAATTGGCTTTCCATGAATTAAATAATTTTGCTCTTCGGTTTTCTATATCATAACTTGTTATTAAACATGGTTTTATCAATTCTTTTAGTTCTAAATTTCCAAAAAAATCATTGAGGTTTTTTTCTAAAGCTTCCTGAGAGATTTTTTCATTCAGCAATCCGAAAGGATTCACTAATTTTTCCCAAAAAGAAACTTGGAATATGTCGCCACCTCTTTCAGAATACAATTCCAAACCTTTTTGAATAGAATATTTTGCTTTTCTATGTTCATCGGGACACAAAATAATCGCTGCAATCAATGCTCCCGTGCTGCTTCCTGCAACCAGATCAAAATAATCTCCAAGCTTTGCGCTCGGCTTATCGTGAATCTGCAGCTGCTCTTCTATGTAGCGTAAAATAATACAGGTAATAATACCTCTTATTCCGCCTCCGTCTAAGGAAAGTAGGGTGATTTTTTTCATTTTTCTACTGTTATTTTGTTATAGTAAAGATAGAAATGAGAGGCGACAGAACTTGACGTGTTTTATTAATTGTGTTAAATTATTTTTAAAAAACTACATATCCATCCTTATCCATTTTCAACTTAGAAAGTACTCTCCAAGTTGTTTTTACTAAACCTTTCTTACTTGGAAAATTCTTCTTTTCAAAGTGGGGAAGGTCTTTAAATAATTTCCAGTTTCCGCCCCAATCCCAACCATGTTTAGCGAAAATTTTTACACATTCGTACCAATCGGCAACTTTATCATTATCCCAATCTTTTGCTGTGTCCCAACTTGCCACTTTTCCGTTGATGATTAAACACATATCGACCGCTAAACCATAATTGTGAATGCTTTGTCCGGCTTTTGCATTTGTCACTTTTTTACCTGAAGTAATTCTTCCTATAGCGTACAATTTTTCCTGTTCCTCAAAACTTCGCAATCCTTGAGTAATTCTAATTTTAGCTTTTCCGGTTAATGCTTTGTCACATTCTTTTATAATCTGTTTCACTTCTTCTCTCACGAGAGGGTGTAGTTTTTCAATTCTTTGTAAGGTTACTTTATCCATAATTGTAATTTCTTTGTAAAGCAAATGTAGGTCTGCGATACGCCAAAACGTGACGTGTTGAGAATAGAAAAACATCATTTTAAATAAAAAATAAAACTTACTGCAAAGACTGATTAATACATTATTGCGACAAAACTTGACGTATTTTAATTGATTTAAGTTATTGATTATCATTGAAATGAATTCGATGTTAAAATTTTAATTTAATATAATTTCTATTTTAAAAGTTATAGATTTGTACTTTCAAACAGCCATTTTTAACATCATGTACGCTTTAGTAGATTGCAATAATTTCTTTGTTTCGTGTGAGAGAACGCTCGATCCGGGACTTGAAAACAAGCCTGTTGTTGTACTTTCCAACAACGATGGATGTGTTGTGTCCCGAAGTAAAGAAGCGAAAGATTTAGGAATTCCAATGGCAGCTCCTGCTTTTAAGTATAAAGAATTATTTAAAAAGCATAATGTAAAAAGTTTTTCTGCAAAATTTGAATTGTATAATTTCAAAAGCCAGCAGGTTATCCATATTTCGAAATCTTATGTAGGAGAAAAAGACTATGAAGTTTACAGCATCGATGAGCTTTTTCTGGATCTTACGAGTTTTAAATATGTTGATATTTTTAATTATTGTATAAAACTCAAAGAAGAAGTTAAATCTGAAGCCAAGATTCCTGTAAGTATAGGAATTGCGCCAACGAAAACACTATGTAAGATCGCCAATAGAATTGTAAAAAAAGATCCCGAAAGATTTAATGGTGTTTTTGCTTTAGACACTCCGGAAAAAATTGAAAAAGCCTTAAAATGGCTCAATATCGGCGATGTTTGGGGAATCGGAAGACGACTTGCCATCAAAATGCATGACAACGGTGTTTACAAAGCCTGGGATTTACTTCAAAAACCTGAAATGTGGGTTCGCAAAGTTATGG
Organism: Chryseobacterium formosum; assembly: GCF_026460885.1. Taxonomy (GTDB): domain Bacteria; phylum Bacteroidota; class Bacteroidia; order Flavobacteriales; family Weeksellaceae; genus Chryseobacterium; species Chryseobacterium formosus. Next base: position 145,980 of record NZ_JAOVZW010000001.1, on the reverse strand, counting down.
GAATTCATGGTGTAAGAATGATTAATGAATTAAAAGGAATCCGTCAGTTGGAATTAGATACGCCTTCGCCAAAAAAATCTATTGCGGTAACGAGAAGTTTCATGCAAATGTTGACGAAAAGAGAGGAGGTTCGTGAACGTGTGGAAACTTTTGGAATGTACTGCTCTGAAAGATTAAGGAAACAAAATACCTGCTGTAAAATGGTGACGGTTTTTGTTCAGACCAACCGTTTTAGAAAAGATTTACCGGAATATAGAAATGCAAAAACTCGAATTTTGCCAAATCCAACCAATTCTTCAATTATTCTCGGAAGAGTAGTGCATGAACTATTCGAAGAAATTTTTGAAGAGGGTTTTCATTACAAAAAAGCCGGAGTTATCGTCAATGATTTTGTTCCTGAAGATCAAAGATTGATTAATCTGTTTGAAGAAGATACTCAAAATCAACATTTGCCGGTGATGAGAGCGATGGATGCAATGAATAAAAAATACGGAAAAGATAAAGTGCGTCTCGGAAGCATGAGCGGACAAAATACTTGGGGAAGAGCGCAACTATCTCCAGAATACGAAGCTTTTCTAAAAAATAATACACTTACTGAAGCAAATTTCAGATTCCACTAAGAATTTAGTTTAGAGTTAAAAAAATACTTTCAAACTTTTAAACATCCAGCTTTCGTATCCAATTTCCCGTAAAATTATTTCTTTTTCTCGTATTTCCAGTTTCTTCCTTTGCTTTCAGAAATCCATTCTATAGCCTGCTCAATTCTTTTATTTTTTGTTGCGTCAGTTTTTGCATCAACAATCCAATTGACATACTCTTTTCTAAATGAAGGAGAAGATTTTTGAAAAATGTCTAACGCTTTTTTATTTTGATTTAAAACATTTTGAAAATATTCAGGAATTTCGATTTCGGTTTTAGAAGGCGCAGCTTTTTTCAAGGTAACTCCCATATCGGTCAGTTCCATAGCCTCGAGAATCATTTTTTTAAGCTGAGGTTTTGAAGGTAAATCTTCCATTTTGGTAATCTTTCCTAAACTGAACATATTGGTTTTTTCAACATCAGTTTCAAGATTTTTGAGGGTTTTCATGGAGTCGTGTAACCAAAATCCCACGCTGCAATATGCCTTAAATGAAACCATTGAGCAAAGAATTTTTCCTTTGTACATAAACGTCGGAAATTTCCATTTAATGGCTTCCTCCATGTCGGAATAACATTCATGAACGATTTCCCGAATCTGATTTAAAATAGGTTTATAAAAATCCGGAGATTTCTCAATGTATTCATCCACCAAAGGATTGTATTTTTCCATAATATCTATTTAAAAAAGAATTTGAAACATTAAGATCTTTTAGCTTTTTTTAAGGTTCAGATAAATCTGAATTTAGCGATATGCTTAATTAATATCTTTAGATATTTCCTTAATCAAACTTAAAATTTTAAAAACCTTAATGGTTCAAAAGTATTTTCAACCTCAATCTTAGCCTTAACCTTTAAGCAAACAACTTCGCAGTTTCGTTAACCAGAAATTTCACCTGATCTGGTCTTCCTCTGTCTGTTTTCGGTAAATCATTATAACTTCCGGTTCTTACGATGACCATTTTGTATTCAGGAATCATAATAATATACTGTCCCTGTAAACCTAAGAAATAATAATGTTTGATGGGGTTGTCATGATTAATCCAAAGTCCCATTCCGTAAATTTCTTCAGATTTTTCGGTTGGAGTTCTCATTTGTTCGATAAATTCGGAATTTAAAACTTGTTCGCCATTCACTTTTCCATCGTCTAAAAACAACTGTCCAAGTTTTGCAAAATCTCTTGAATTGGAATGAATGCAGCAGTAGGTTTTTTCCATTCTGCTTTCGTCGACGCTCCATTCTGCGTTTTGTTCCATTCCCATCGGAATCCAGAATTTTTCAGATAAATAACTCGATAAAGATTGGTTGATTGCTTTTTTAACCGCAAATCCCAAAAGCTGAGTTGATCCGCTTTGATATTCAAATCTTTCGCCTGGTTTTTCTTTAAACCTTCTCGAGAAAGTAGCTTTCACCAGACTTCTTCCGTAATATGCTTTTGCGTTTGGAAGAAAAGGATTTTTATAATTTTCATCCCAATCCAGACCCGATTCCATTTGAGCCAGATTTTTTAAATTTAAATCTCTTCCGAAAGGTTTGTTTTTAAATTCCTCATACAATTCAGAGAAATTATCATCGATATTTTTAATTTTTCCTTCTTCTAAAGCTTTTCCTAAAAGCATTACGGTCACAGCTTTTGCCATTGAGAAAGAATTAGTCTTCGAAAGTTTATTATAACCATTCCAATATTGTTCGTGTAATAATTTTCCGTCTTTTATAACAAGAAATGATGCTGTATTAGAATGAACTAAATCATCAACGATGTTTTTAGGCAAATCTTTTTTGTTGTAGTCAGGATGTTCGTCCCAAAGAACCGGTTTCGAGGTGTGAATAATATTGCTGCGAAAGAATTTTCCGTCATCAATATTGGCGCTCATTTTTCCACGTAAATAGGTTTTTGAAATACCGTTGAATAGATAATCGTATCCCAAGAAATAAAAAATTACCGCTACAGCAACTAAAAATGTGAATATGTAAATAAAAATAATCATAAGCAATCTGGTCTTAAACAAATTTAAAATAATTATTAAAATAAAGTAATAAATGTATTCCCAAATGAATTATTTTTGTGATTATTGATGATTATGATGAAAAAATACTTCTTTTTTTTACTGTTCTCTTTTTCAGTGATTTGTTTTGGACAAACCTATAAAACAATCGATACGGCAGATTATGCTCAAAGGAAAGATTTTATTAAAAATTACTCTTTAAATAATGAACTTTTAATTAAAGATCTCAAAGCAAAATATTCCGGGAAAACGGGAAACGAATTGTCTAAAATCTACAAAGAAGTTGGAAAAGATTTTGAAAAACAGGTCAAAAATAAAGGCTTTGTTTTTAATTCTGTTTTTGATGCTAAAGTGAAAAATCTTTTGGAAAGATTAAGAAAAAATAATCCTCAGATTCCACAAAATTTAAAGATTCTGATTGCGAAAGACAATACACCGAATGCTTATTGTTTTGCAGACGGAACTTTTGTGATTAATATGGGACTTTTTAATTGGTTGAATAACGACGATCAGTTGGCTGCTGTGATTTCCCACGAATTGGGACATAAAATTACAGAACATACTTTGAAAACTTTTTTAAAATTAATCAACCAAGATCAGCTCGATAAATTGGTGGTTCAGAATATTAAATCAACCAAAGAAAACCGGAATCAAAGAGCTTTTGATGTTCTCAAAAACAGGGTTTACAAAAAAGGTACAGAAAATCGAAAACAAGAAATGCAGGCAGATTCTTTGGGTTATGCCGTTTTTAAAAACAGTGATTTTAAGAAAGAAGAATTCATCAATACGCTGAAAAGGCTTGAAGATTTCGACACGATTTCACCGAGAACTTTAAAAGTGGAAACGTACAAGAAATTTTTCAATCTTCCCAAACAGGAATTTAACGATAAATGGCTGAAACAGGAAGATTTTTCTCTGTATAATTACAATCATTTTAATGATAAACTGAATAAAGATTCACTGAAATCTCATCCTGAAGTTACATTGAGAATAAATCATCTTAAAAAGCTTTTTCCTGAACTTAAAAATGAAGTGAAAGACGAAAAAGCCTCCGAATCTTACGCTGTTCTTGAGAAAATTGCAAGAATGGAAACGTTGCCGAATTTTTATTACTCTGAAGATTATGGAGTTGGAATTTATGCAAGTCTGCAGTTTTTGCAGGATGGCGAAGAAGAAAAATATTATAAAAGCTGGCTGGGAAAATGTTTTTCTAAAATTTATGAGGCGAGGAAAAACTATAATTTAAACAGATATTTAGATCGGGTTGATCCAAAAAACCAAAGTGAAAGTTATCAGCAATTCTTGAATTTTATGTGGAATTTAAGCTTAGACGAAATAAAAAATATTGCGGATTATTATGAAAAAGAATCGTAGAATTTGTTTTAATTTCTAAAAAAATAAAAACCTAACAAACTTCCAAATCTGTTAGGTTTTTTTATGATCGAAATTCTTGTTGTTATTAATAATTCAATCGTTCCAAACGAACTTTATTAAACTTCTCTTTTTCATTAAATTCACGAAGCAAAATATAGCCTTCTTTCGCAACATAAGGAGTTACGGTATAATTATCTTTCTCTGAAATAGGAATAACTTCCTGCTTGAATTTTCCGTTGACAATGGTGTTGATGAACAAATTCCATTTTTTTTCTTTGGTTGCCTGATCTTTTTGGTAATCACGGTAAAAGAAAACCACATCTTTCCCGTCATTCAGATATTGTGAAAACAAATAATCGTTGTTTGACCATTTTGTTTTTTCTTTCTCAAAAATCTGAACATCTTTTACTTTAAAATCTTTATCGGTATTGATGTAAACTAAATCTGTAGTTTTTGGTGCATTGTATTGTCCTTCAGGTTTAAATTTTTCTGCAAGAATTCCCACACTTCCGTCATTTAAGAAATAGGCATCTTTTGTCTGCAGGAAATATCCGTTTTCCACACCGCCGTCTGCGCTTAGTTTTGGGATGTGATTAGACAAATCCGGCTTGTAGTTTAAAGCTTTCAGATCTACGTTGTAATTGTTTTTATCAAGTAGGAATCTTGCGAAACCTTTATCGCTTTTCGGAACATAATTTCGTCCTAAAAGCACAATTTTATCATCAAAAGTTTTATCATTATCAATTCTTCTTCCACTGGCGTAAAGGTTGTCGATGTTGTAGATCGTATCTGGCGAAAGTCCTGTAATTGGTTTGTTCGACAATTCTTTTCCGGTTTTCATGTCGATAACCAAAAGAGAAAAGGTTTTGTCGTCATCATCTACCTTTCTTAAAATTCCGTAAATACGGTTTTCATCTTTGTCTAAAATAGTGAGATCGGAAAACACTTTTTTGCTTCCGTCGGTATTGTAGCGATATCTCCAGATTTCTTTTTTGTTTTGGTCAAATTTTATCAGACTATTTTTGTTGACATACTTTCCGTAATCATTGTATTCAACAGCAATAAAACCACCTTCTTTAATTTCTCCTACCGAAGAAACGTAATTGTAACCCTTATCTTTTTTCTCGGCGCGGTTTTCTTTTCTTTCGCTCTTAAAACTTTTGGGTTGTGTGATTTCTACAAACGTTCCGTTTTCCTGATAATCGTAATACACTTTAGGATTTACCGTATTGGTTTTAGGGTCAATCACCATAGAAACCGGCGCAGCGGCATCTTTTGCAAAAGCCTGTAAGTAATTAAAATCGGAAGGTTGCAGAATAATTTGTCCTTTAAAATCTACATAACCGTAATAATTGGAAACTAAAAGTCCGGCTTCAAACTCCTTGTTAGAAACAGGGTTTAGGTTTTTATCTAAAAGAACATATTCGAATTTTTGAGTTTTTTTGTCCGTTTTACCATAAGAATAGATGGAAACGTAGCCATAAAGGTTGTCTTTAGTATCGAAAAGTGCATTCATTCCTACATTAGTTCCTGAAGCAAGCGAAGCCAAATCCTGAGTTTGGGAAAAAGCAAATGTCTGGATCAATCCAAACATCAATAGAGAAATTTTCTTCATAGTTATTATTTGAAATCCAAAAGTAATGAATTCAAGGATATTTCAGATAGGTTGATGAAAATATTTTTATGTCAAATTATTATTAATGATTTATCAATAGGAGGAGGCTTTAGTCCGATTTATGATAAGTTGTTTGCAATTGGCTTTATCCAAAATTTACTAAAATTAAAACCAATAAAAAAGCCCTGATCTCTCAAGGCTTTCAATCTATATTTTAGAAAGTAAATTTCTGAAGTTTGTTTTCTCATCAATAATTCTTCTCAACTCAGAAACCGGAACTCTTTCCTGCTGCATTGTGTCTCTGTCTCTTATCGTTACGGTGTGCTCCGTTAACGAATCGTGGTCGATTGTAATACAGTAAGGTGTTCCAATCGCATCCTGTCTTCTGTAACGTTTTCCGATGGCATCTTTTTCTTCGTAGAATAGGTTGAAATCGTATTTTAAATCATCAAATATTTTTTCTGCATATTCGGCTAAACCGTCTTTCTTCATCAATGGTAAAATCGCCGCTTTAATTGGTGCTAAAGCTGGAGGTAAAGATAAAACTGTTCTTTCTGAACCATCTTCCAGCACTTCGTCTCTTAAACAATGAGAGAATAAAGAAAGGAATAATCTATCTAAACCAACAGAAGTTTCCACCACGTAAGGAACATAGTTTTCATTTCTTTCAGGATCGAAAAACTGTAATTTTCTGCCAGAAAATTTCTCATGTGCTTTCAAATCGAAATCTGTTCTCGAGTGAATACCTTCTAGTTCCTTGAAACCAAACGGGAAATTAAATTCAATATCCGCCGCAGCATTAGCATAATGTGCTAATTTTTCGTGATCGTGGAATCTGTAATTGTCATTTCCTAAACCTAAAGCCAAATGCCAGTTCAGACGTTTTTGCTTCCATTGTTCGTAGAATTCCAATTCTGTTCCCGGAGCAACGAAAAACTGCATTTCCATCTGCTCGAATTCACGCATTCTGAAAATAAACTGTCTTGCAACAATCTCATTTCTAAAAGCTTTTCCGATTTGAGCAATACCAAAAGGAAGTCTGTGGCGTGAAGTTTTCTGAACATTTAAGAAATTCACGAAAATACCCTGAGCGGTTTCCGGTCTTAAATAAAGATCCATCGCAGAATCTGCAGAAGCACCCAATTTAGTTCCAAACATTAAGTTGAATTGCCTTACTTCCGTCCAGTTTTTTGAACCTGTATCAGGATCAGCGATTTCCAACTCTTCAATTAAAGCTTTTACATCGGCAAGGTCTTCATTTTCTAATGATTTTGCTAATCTTGAAAGAATTTTTGAGCAATCATAAATCTTTTCAACCAATCGTTCGTTAGCTAACAAGAAATTTAAATTTTCTATGAGTAGGTTCCTATCATATTTTTCAAATATATCTTCAACTCTTTTTTTTGTGTCAGAATAATTATCTAGAGTTAATATTCTGATATCATTGTAATTTAGATAATAAATACTCTTTTTAAAATCTAAGAAAGATTTAAAATCTGAAATTAAATATTGCGATTTATTTGCTAAATCAACTATTTCATAATTGTCATCAACAACTATATGATTAAAGCCAATTAAATTATTTATATCGTAGTTTGCTAAACTTTCTTTTAAATCTTTGATAAAATCTCTATATCTTCTAAATTCATCTATATTTAAATATCCACGATATAAAGCATACGTTTTATTACAAAAAACATTAAATTCGTTAAAGTTTTCAAAATAACTTTTCTTTTTCAAAAAGTCTTTTCTTACCTTATCTTCAATTTTCGCACAGTAATCTTCTACCAAAACGTCTGCTCTGAAACGTTTTTTAGAATCTTTATTATCAATCAAAGGATCATTAAAAGCATCAACGTGGCCAGAAGCTTTCCAAGTAGTTGGGTGCATCAGAATCGCCGAATCAATACCCACAATATTTTCGTTCAGCTGTACCATCGCTTTCCACCAATATTGTTTGATATTATTTTTCAGTTCTGCACCGTTTTGTCCGTAGTCATACACTGCAGATAAACCATCATAAATCTCACTCGAAGGGAAAATAAACCCATATTCCTTAGCGTGAGAAATCACTTTCTTGAAAACATCTTCTTGCTTTGCCATAAATTTTTCGTCTTGAATGCAAAAATAGTGAAAAAGCAGGAAGTAGGAAGGGAGATGATGGAAGTTTTTGCGTTGCAGATTTTTAGGAGCCGGGAACCTGCTTTCCGCTATATCTTTTGCTCTTCGTTCCTCATCACAAAAGGATGTCGCTGCAATCAGGGCTATTGACGGAAGTGCGTTTAAAAAATTAAGTCAGACATAAAGGAAAGAATATGTTTAAAATTTATTATATATTGTAAATAAAATATGTGTTATGAAGAAAAGATTTGAATATAAAACGATTGTGGTAAAGCCTAAAGTAAGTTTTTGGACTGTAGAATATGATCCGAATGAAATAGATAAAACATTAAACCAATATGGTAATGAAGGTTGGGAATTGGTAAGTGTGGAAAGCAGAGAATACATGGGAACCTATATCTTTCACTACACTTTTAAGCGCGAACAATAGTTCGGTCTTGTAGTATAGTTTTCCTACTTTTGCCTCATGTTAGAAATTCTTTATCGTGACGAACATCTTATTGCCATCAATAAACCTAGCGGATTATTGGTTCATAAATCTTTCTATTCTGGAGAAGCAGATACATATGCAATTCAGGAATTGAGAAATCAGATTGGACAAAAAGTGTATCCGGTACATCGACTTGACCGAAAAACTTCGGGCGTTTTGTTGTTTACTTTAGATAAAGACACTTTGCGACTCATGAGCACTCAGTTTGAAGAGAAAAAGGTTGAGAAGAAATACATCGCCATTCTCCGTGGCTGGGCGAAAGAAGAAGAAACCATCGATTACGACTTAGTGAATGAAAATGAAGTAAAGCAAAATGCTGTAACTTATTATCGTCGTTTACAAGCTTCGGAAATAGATTTGCCATTTTTAAAGCATCAAACTTCGAGATATTGTTTAGTAGAAGCAATTCCTGAAACGGGAAGATTTCATCAGTTGAGAAAGCATTTTAAACATATTTTGCATCCGATTTTGGGCTGTCGCAAGCATGGTTGCAATAAACAAAATAAGTTATGGCTTCAAACATTTGGTATCAACAAAATGACGCTTCATGCGCATCAATTGATTTTTAATCATCCTCTTTCCAATGAAAAAATCACCTTAAATGCAACCATTGACCAAGATTTCAAAAGAGTAGGGGATATTTTGAAACTCGATTTAAGTGCGTATTCTTAAAAAATTACACGCTCAGTTTGTCATCCTGAAAGGATCTCGGCGAATTATTAAAGAGACTTCATTGAAATGTTTTGAGGTTTAGATTCCTCCAGAATGACAAACTTTGTGTCTGTTTGCGAAAAACATTTGTGAAATTTGTGTTTTTAAAATTAATTTCAAATAAATAATCTTCATTTAAATAAACTATCCCACATCAATAATCCGTTAATTTTAAAATGATTATTTTTGTAAAACTTTTTTTCAATGTATAAATCGCTCATTCGTCCGATTCTTTTCAAATTTGATCCTGAAGAAGTACACCATTTTACTTTTTCAATGCTTAAAAATTTTGGGTTTCTCACAAAATTATTTCTTCCAAAACCAATAGTAGATAAACGTCTTGAAAGAGAAGTTTTCGGATTAAAATTCAAAAATCCGGTTGGTTTGGCTGCAGGTTTTGATAAGAATGCGGTTTTGTTCAACGAATTAGGCGATTTAGGTTTCGGATTTGTAGAAATTGGAACCGTGACGCCAAAAGCTCAAGCCGGAAATCCTAAGAAAAGACTTTTCCGTTTGCTCGAAGACGGCGGAATCATCAACAGAATGGGTTTCAATAACGATGGTCTTGAAGAAGCAATACAAAAGCTGAAAGGCAACAAAGGAAAAATCATCATCGGCGGAAACATCGGAAAAAACACCAACACAACGCCTGAAAATTACACTCAGGATTACTTAGATTGTTTCGAAGGGCTTCATCCTTATGTAGATTATTTTGTACTGAATGTGAGTTGCCCGAATGTAGGAAGCCATGCAAAACTGGAAGATGTAGAATACTTGAGAGAATTAATTACAGCAGTTAAAGAAATCAATCAGAAAAAGCCCACTCAAAAACCAATACTTTTAAAAATTGCTCCGGATTTAAACAACCAGCAATTAGACGAAATTATTGAACTTATTGCAGATACAAAAATTGACGGAATTGTAGTTTCAAATACATCTGTCAATAGAGAAGGTTTAAAAACGTCTCCAGAAGTTTTAGAACAAATCGGAAACGGTGGTTTAAGTGGGAAACCAATTCGTGAAAGAAGTACAAAAATGATTAAATATCTTTCCGATAAAAGTAACAGAGCGTTCCCAATTATTGGAGTTGGTGGAATTCATTCTGCTAAAGACGCAATTGAAAAACTGGATGCTGGAGCAACTTTGGTTCAGTTGTATACAGGATTTATCTACGAAGGACCACAATTGATTAACGATATTAATCAGGAAATTTTGACGAGAGCGAGTAGAATTTCTAGATAAATTAAAATATTAAAAAAGTATGAAAGCAAAATCGATGAGGTTTTGCTTTTTTGTTATCTCGCAGATATAACGGATAAAGCAGATTTATTAAGAACTTTATCTTCAAAATTTGCTGAATCTGCGTGATATATTTTAGTTTTTAAAGGAAAAAATGAGATATCGTATAAATAATCAATCCGACCAAACCTCCAACCAAAGTTCCGTTAACGCGTATGAATTGTAAATCTTTTCCTACTTCCAGCTCCAGTTTTTGACTTAATTCTTTTCCCTGCCAATTTCCAACGGTTGAGCTGATTAAAGTCGAAGCTTGATGTGTATTTCGTAAAATATATTTGTAAGCCGTAACTCTCACCCAATTGTCGATTTTATTCTGAAGATTTTCATCGGTTTTTAAATTTTGAGAAAATTCACTCAGGTTTTTCGAAAGATAATTTTTTAAAGTAGAATCATCATTTTGAAGTTCTTCCATCAATGTTTTTTTAATAGAAGTCCAGATGTCGGTTGAATATTCTGCTAATTTATCGTTCTTTAAAAGATCATTTTTTATGGTTTTAAATTCATCATTCCATTTCGGATCTTCTTTTAAATCATTTGAAAATTCATAGATTTTCCTCGTAATTAAATCCCGAATTTCATGATTTGGATTTTCTTCCACTTCTTTAAAAAAATCGGCAAGTCCGTTTGAGATTTTGTCGGCAATTTTATTATCAACGAACGACGGAATAAAAGTATAGCTGCCTTTTTTTACCCTTTCCTGAATCATGTCATCATTTTCAACAATATAATCTTTGATCTGTTTTGAAAGATTGGTAATAATTTTCTGATGGTCGTTTTTGTCTAAAAGATAGATAATTCCGTTTCCGAGAATGGCATTCAACTTAATATTGTCTGTCATTTCCGATACTTTTTTGCTGATAAATAGACTGACTTCAGAATCATCAAGTTTATTTAAAATATCTAAAATAATGTCTGAGAGATTTTTAATTAAAGCCTCTTGATTCTTATCCTTTCCAAGCCATTCTCCGACAAAACCAGAGATTTTTAGTTTTTGAATGTAGGGACGAATATTTTCAGGCGAAAGAAAATTAGACACAACAAAATTCCCCAGATTATCACCCAGTTTTTGCTTACTGTTTTCAATCAGATTTGTATGTGGAATTGGTAAACCAAGTGGATGACGGAAAAGTGCAGTCACAGCAAACCAATCTGCCAAAGCTCCGACCATTGCCGCTTCGGAAAATGCGCGGACATAACCAATCCAATGAGAATCGTGAGTTTTCTGTAAAATTGTAGTTATAATAAAAACTAAAGCCATTAAAACAAAAAGTCCTGTAGCGAACGTTTTATATTTTCTGAGCTGTTTTCGTTTGTTTTCGTCATTCATATTCTCAAATTTACTAAATTTGGTTGTAATTCTTTTACCACAAAAGTCACAAAGATGTATTTGAAATTTTAAGTTAGATCTAAAATATATATAAGAAGAAAATCAAAGGTTTTCAAAAACTAGTATACTCTTTTATATATTGAAAATTTAACTTGCTAATCTATTGTATTTAAATATTTTGTGACTAAATTAAAATGTTAATTTAAAATAATCTTATGCAAAACGAAGCAAAAAACAATCCATATTACTCAAGAACCGATACTGCAAAACTTAATATTTCCAATGATGAATGGTTCAAAATTCTATCTCCCGATTTGTATGCAATTGCGAGAGAAGCGGCTACAGAAAGACCTTTTACCGGAACTTACAATGAGTTTGATGAATTAGGAGAATATTACTGTGCGGTTTGTGGAAATCATCTTTTCCGTTCTAATCAAAATTTACGAGCAGTTGTGGCTGGCCAAGTTTTTTTGAAGCCGATAAAAATGGAGTAGGATATAACCGGGATTCTTCTCACGGAATGGAAAGAATTGAAGTTGTTTGCAAGCGTTGTGATTCTCATTTGGGTCATGTTTTTAATGACGGACCGGCTCCAACAGGCACTCGATACTGCATGAATTCTATAAGTTTGGAGTTTGTACCAGATTCTGAAAAGTAAAATGGGTGAGTTAAAGTTTCTTAAATTGCGTTAAACTTTTTTAGATTTAACTGATTGATAATTATGATTTTATAAATTTGTACCCGCAATTTTAATTTAACATAATATTTAATGAAAGGATTTTATAGCTTATTAGGCATTGTGTACATGGTAACAACTTCGTTTTATCTTTCTCCTGAAAAGGTTGGAGTAGCAAGCGAAATATTAAACACAAAAAAAATAGAAACTGCAGTTGAAATTAAATCTGAAAAAAGCACAAATGAAATGAGTTCCTCAGAAGAACTTTACAATTCTATATTATTTGAAAGTGATAACAAGCTAAACTTTGATGTTTTTTCTAAGGCAATTTTAGGTTTTGCTAATCTTAAAAAAGCTGGGAAATTAGACGAAAGCGCACATTTATTAACGGTCTGTGATTTCTCAATGTCATCCAACACAAAAAGACTTTGGGTAATCGATATGAATGAGAAAAAAGTACTTTTCAATTCTTTGGTTGCTCACGGAAAAAATACAGGTGAAGAATTTGCTACAAATTTTTCTAATACCGAAAGTTCACTTCAAAGCAGTATGGGTTTTTACATAACAGAATCTACTTACAATGGTGATAACGGATATTCTTTAAAACTTTTGGGTATGGATAAAGGCTTCAACGATGCAGCATATAAGCGAGCTGTCGTAATGCATGGAGCAGATTATGTAAGTGAAGAATTTGCTGCAGCTCACAAAAGAATCGGAAGAAGTTGGGGCTGTCCTGCAATTCCAAGAAACTTGACAGAACCCATCATCAATACAATAAAAGGAAAAAACTGTCTCTTTATTTACTATCCCGATCAGAACTATCTTTCATCATCGGAATGGTTGAGAGAAGCATAAAACAAAAGCAGTCAATATTTTGACTGCTTTTTTATTTAATTAAAAATCTGCGTTATCTGAAATATCTGCGTAAGTGTAAAATTTAAGAAAACTTCTTAAACACCAAAGTCGCATTGTGCCCTCCAAAACCAAATGCATTACTTAAAGCAAAATTGATGTTTTTCTCTTTTGCTTCTCCAAAAATAATATTCACATCTTTCGGAATGTTTTCGTCAATATTGTGAAGGTTAATCGTTGGTGGAATAATTCCTTTTTCAATAGCTTTAATAGAAAGAATTGCTTCTGCTGCTCCGGCTGCTCCTAATAAATGACCTGTCATTGATTTTGTAGCACTCAAATCCAAATTTTTACTTCCTTTAAATAACTTGCCGATTCCTTTTAATTCGACCAAATCTCCAAGTGGAGTAGATGTTGCGTGCGGATTTATATAATCAATATCCTCTACATTTGCTCCAGCTTCATTTAATGCCAATTGCATTGCTTTTATAGCTCCAACTCCATCGGGATGAGGTGCAGTCATGTGATAAGCATCTGCTGTCATTGCTGCTCCTGCTAGTTCTGCGTAGATTTTTGCACCTCTTGCTTTTGCATGTTCGTATTCTTCCAAAACCAAAGCTCCGGCTCCTTCTCCCATTACAAAACCATCTCGATCTGCATCATAAGGTCGACTTGCCGTTGCAAAATCATCGTTTCTTGTAGACATTGCTTTCATTACAGAAAATCCTCCAACAGAAGCCGGAGTAATTGCAGCTTCTGAACCACCGCTAACAATCACTTTTGCTTTTCCTAAACGAATATAATTAAAAGCATCCATCAAAGCGGTATTTCCCGTTGCACAAGCAGAAATCGTTGTGTAATTAATTCCCTGAAGCCCAAACTTCATTGAAATCATTCCTGAAGCCATGTTTGCAATAAATTTAGGAACGAAAAACGGATTAAATCTTGGATTTTCGTCGTTTGCTGCAAAATTCATTACTTCACTTTCGAAAGTCCACATTCCGCCTTGTCCGGTTCCCCAAATTACACCTGTATCAAAAGGATCCATCTTATCAAGCTCCAATCCTGAATCTTGTAAAGCTTCTGCAGATGAATACATTGCATATTGAGAAAACAAATCGCTTCTCTTTATTTCATTGTGATTTAGATAAACTTTAGGATCAAAGTTTTTAACTTCACAGGCGAAATTCAATTTAAATTTTTCGGTATTAAAATGAGTGATTTTGTTGGCTCCGCTCACTCCATTGATGCTGTTTTGCCAGAATTCTTCGACATTGTTTCCCAAAGGCGTTACTGCGCCCAATCCTGTAATGACAACTCTTTTCATATATAAATGTTGAATTTATTTATCATTGAATTACAAAAAGTTATTATAAAATTTTGCAAGCAATGATTCATACTAGTTATTAATTTTAAATAAATTTGAGGTTCCTCTTGCAATGAGTCTTGTTTTATCTGCGTTCCAGATTTCGCACTGTGCATTCACAAATTGCTTTCCTCTTTTGATAATTTTCGTTTCGGCTACAATATTATCATTTTCTTTTGCAGTTGAAAAATAATCGATGCTATTATTTACGGTTACTATGAAGGTTTTTTCGTTTAAAGAAAACATTGTTGCACCAATAACGTCATCAATAATTGCTGCCGTAACTCCGCCATGAAGATTTCCCATCGGATTCAGCCACTCTTCTCTTACAGTATATTGAAATTCAATCTGACCTTCTTCTGCGGAAATTACAACTGGATTTAGCCATTTCATAAAAGGAGAAGGTGATTTGGTGAATTCTTTTCCGATAAAAGTTTTAAGTATTTGTAATTTATCCATAATAATTATGAGATATTTTGTTTTAATTCTTTATCAATAATTAATAGTATTCTGTCTAAAGCAAGGTTGAGGTATTTTTCATCGCCGGTAGTTTTCGAAAGCAAAATACCACCTTCGACGAGCATGATGAATAATGATCCGAATTCATTGGGATTTAAGTCTTTATAAATTTCACCTTTTTTCTGTCCTTGAACAATCACTTCCGTGATATTTTTTATCCACCCTTTAAAAGATTCTGTCACTTGTTTTTTTAAAGTGGGAAATTTGTCGTCGGCTTCGGTTGACGCATTCATCAAAGGACAACCTCCAGTTTCGAAAACCAATTGCCAGTTTTTACGGTAAAAATTCACAAAAGCATTTAATTTGTCTATTGTGGTCGGAAATTCATCTCCAAGCGATTTAGACATACTTTTTCCCAATAAACCAGAGTTGTATTTGTACACTTCAAGAGCAAGCTGATCTTTATTTTCAAAGTTTGCGTAGATGCTTCCTTTCGTTAAACCTGTAGCTTCGGTAATGTCAGATAAAGATGTAGAAATGTAACCTTTGGTATTAAACAAAGTCGCTGTTTTCTCGATAATAAATTGTTTTGTCTTTTCTGCTTTTGACATTTTATCAAATTCTGACACAAAGATATATAAAATATACCAATCGGTATATTTATTTTGAAATTTAATTGATGTACAGAATCAATTGAGTTTAAAACAATTCATTTTGAAAAGTTTTGGCTAAAGCCAATCGATTTTTTATACAGAAAAACGGGCTTAAGCCCGTTCCTATTGATGAAAATTGGTTCATTAAAATTTATTTACGGCAAAAGAACTTAATATTCTTAACTTCTTAAATTAAATCTTAATGGTTTAAATTATTTACTAGTTAGCCAAAGTAGCATTCAAAGTAATCTCAAAGTTGAAAGCTGCACTTACAGGACAACCTTCTTCTGCGATTTTAGCATACTTTTGAAAATCCTCTTCTGAAATTCCTGGAATTTTTGCAGTTAAAGTCAATTCAGATTTTGTAATTTTTCCTACACTTGGGTCTAAAGTGATTACAGATTTTGTAGTCAGTTCTTCCGGTGTAAAACCAGCTTGAGTCAATTCTGCGCTTAGTTTCATTGTAAAACATCCTGCATGAGCTGCTGCTAATAATTCTTCAGGATTTGTTCCTACTCCTTCTTCAAAACGGCTGCTGAAAGAATATTGAGTTTGATTCAATGTTGTACTTTGAGTAGTGATGTGACCTTTTCCTTCTTTTACTGTTCCGTTCCAAACGGCTGTTGCGTTACGTTTCATAATGTTTTGATTTTTGTTGTTATTATTGTTATTTTGATGAGACAAAGATATATCAGATATTATTCCAAATAAATAGATAAAGAGACTTAAATATTGTACTTTTTTCCCGAAATATAAGTTTTCTTGAAATTTGCAGGTGTGCTTCCAATTTTATTTGTAAAAAGTCTGTTGAAGTAAGCCGGATCTTCATAACCCAAATCATAGGCAATTTCTTTTACGGGCTTATCTGTATAAAATAAAAGTCTTTTGGCTTCCAATAAAATTCTGTTGATAATAAACTGATTCGGAGATTCAAGATTTAAATGTTTGAATTTATGGGTTAAAGTTTTCGGAGCGAGATGAAGAAAATCTGCGTAATCAGAAACATTGTGTTTTTCTCTGAAATGAATTTCCAAATGTCTGCTGAAATCTCTGAAAATATCCAATTCACTGCTCGGAATTTTTATTACATCATTATCAAGATTTTGTTTTTTCCATTTTCTGGTTGCTCGAATGATGATTTGTTTTACATAGGTTCTAATCATTTCTTCGGCGGAAGAATCTTTAAATTCGAGCTCATCCTCTATACTTTGATATAAGTTTTTAATGATAGAATTTTCATTTTCATCAAGTTCTACAAAAGGAATTTCAAAAACATTATGGAAAAGCAATCCGTCACACGCAACTTCTTTGTCATGAATCTGAATGCAGTAAAAATCACGGTTATAATACAGGAGAATACCTTCTTCTTTTCCTTTCTCAATTTTTAAATGCTGATTTGTCAGAAAGAATAAAGTGGGTTTTGTTGTTTTAAAATGATTGAAATCTACAGAAAGTTCATAACCAGCCGGTATGAAAAACACCTTGATGTCATAGCGGAATTTATTTCCGTTAATTGTCTCCAGATTGTTTTCTGAAAAGTTTTCTAAACCCAGTTTCTTATAATTGTCTTCGAAAATAAGCGGTTGTGACATTCATTTACTTTGAATTTAAAGATACAAAAAAGCATGATTTCATCATATTAAATTATTGAAACCATGCTTAATTTTTAATTTGAAAAGGGTATAATTCAAAAATTATAAAAAAATCAAACTTAACCTAAATCTTAGTCTCAACCTTAGAATGTTACATCCAAGCCGACATAGAAATTAGCCTTCATAATCGGAGCATATACCATTCCACCATCAAAATAATTCCCAAAAGGATTTCTAAAATCCATAATTGCATTTTTCTGATAGTAAGAAGTTAAATTTTCTCCGCCTAAATAAGCTCTCAGTTTTTTATTAAAATTTCTTGAAATCTGTGCATTCAAAACTGCATAAGATTCAGAATACATCGGCAACTGAAATTCTGCAGGATTTGTTGAGTTGTTTGGAAGTCTTTGTTTCCCAACCACATTCATTGTCGTATCAAAACTCCAAAATCCACCATTATTATTTTTGTTGGTTGAGTAAGCCAAATTCACAAAACCTCTGTGTTTCGCCATAAACGGAACTTCTCTTCTTCCATCCAAATAATCAGCCTGAACATCATAATATTTGTAAGCCAATCTCACATCAAAATTTTTGAAAGGCGTAAAGTCAAACTGGGTCTGGAAAGAGTTTGCAAAAGATTTTCCATCTAAATTATAGAAAGTTAACTGTTGAGGTGAACGATCCAAATCTACTAAAACCTGATCCTGGAAATCAGTTCTGAAAAAATCTGCCATAATTGTAGATTTTCTTCCGAAAAGTTTGAATTCCTGTTGCAAACTAGCTCCGTAATTCCAGGCAATTTCTGGTTTTAAGCCATAAATATCTCCGCCATTTTGCAAAATCTGAATATTTCTGTTCGAGGCAAAATATTGCTGACTTTCCGCAAAAACATTCGCAGTTCTGAAACCTCTTCCCGCAGAAAGTCTCAAAATTGTTTGTGGTGTAAAATCATATTTAAAATTCAGTCTTGGAGTAAATTGAGTTCCTGCCAAATTATGAAAATCGGCTCTTGCTCCTGCAACCAAAGTATATTTCAAACCCGTTAAAGTATATTCAGCAAAAACTCCGGGAACAATTTCATTTCTCTTAAAATTGTTGGTTAAATAAGTTTCGTCATAACCGTCATACATAAAACTCGCTCCGGCTTTGTATTTATGATTGGTATTTCCCAAAATACTTTCGAAAACCAAATTTGAATAGTACGTTTGTTGCTTCCCCGAATAATTTCTCAATCCAAAAAAACTATCCTGTTGATGAAAAGTATATTGATTCATCCAACCTAAACTCTGATATGGTTTTCCAGCAAAAACATAACCTGTTTTATTCCAAACCTGAAATCTTGAAATATCGATTCCCACCCCGTAAAGTGGTTGTTTGTCCTGAGAAATTTTCTTGTCGAAACCGATTTGTCCTGCCGTTCTTTCGTCTTTAATAAAGTTAATTCCGAAATGTGAACCAAAACCTGACTTTTCTAAATCGTTAAAATTCAATAAGTAAGCTGCGTTTAACTGAGTTCCTTTCGGACGGTCAAGAAAACTGTCATCGTTCATGTCTGTGTCGCCAAAAGTTCCGTTTCCGTGAAGTAGAAATGTTTGAGACCACTTTTCGTTGATTGGTGAAACACTTGTAATATTGGCTTCAGCTCTTCCATTAAAATCGGCGAAAAGATTTAAAGATGTTTCCGGTTTTTCCGCATTTTTCAGAAATTCAGTATTGATTTGTCCGGTAATACTTTCGTAGCCGTTTGTTACCGTACTTCCACCTTTTGTTAGCTGAATACTTTCAATCCATCTTCCGGGAATAAAATTCAAACCATACGCAGAAGCCAAACCTCTGATTTCGGGTAAAAGTTCTCTTGTTAAACTTGTATATTTTTGGTCTAAACCAAGCATTTTAAGCTGTTTGGTTCCCGTAACTGCATTGCTGAAAGAAACATCAACTGTTGCATTTGTTTCGAAACTTTCAGATAGATTACAACAAGCTGCTTTTAGTAATTCTTTTTTATCAATATTAAAAACCAATCCAGCTTCTTTTTTATTGATTGAAGTCGCCGCTTTTGAGCCTAAAATATTGACTTGCTCAATGTTTTTTTCTGAATTTCTGTGTTGTGAGTGATCTTCTGCATCTTTATCGTCGTCATGTTTTGCTCCTTCTTCAAAATGAACTTTCGGATTCGCTTCTCCAAACGGAATTTCTCTGTCATACAAACAACAGTCGGGGAGATTTTTGTAGACTGCATTGGTTGATTTGAATTTTTCGTTGTCGTGACCAACATCTGCAATTTTCTTTAAAATTTTATCTGCTGAAGTTTTTACAGGATCAAATTTTAAAGTCACTGTTTGTTTTTCTGTATCCCATTCTGCGAAATCTGCTCCGGAATCTTTCGCAGCTTTTTCAATACGTGCTTTACAAGAACCACAGTTTCCTTTTACATAAAATTCATTCTCGTTTTTTGAATGATTATCATGTTTTTCAGTTGTAATTGTTGGTTGTAAATCTCTTTCGTAATGACAACATCCTGGAAGCTTTTCGTAAGTTTCGGTAGATGCTTTGAATTTTTCATTATCATGACCGGCTTCAGCAACTTTTTTTAGGATGTTTTCGGGAGAAATGTTTCCTGCAGTTTCTAAAGTTAGTGTTTGAGAATCGATGGAATATCTTGCTGATTTCGCTCCTGCTTTTATAGCTGTAGTTTCAATTCTTTCTTTGCACATCTCGCAGTTTCCTTTTACCTGAAACTGGTTTTTAGAAAGATTTTGTGCTGATATAAATGTTGATAATAAGAATAATGCTCCAAGAATTAACTTGGTAATATATAATTTCATTTGTTTAAAATTTAGATTAATTGAATTAATGTAACACTTGAACAATGTAATAAAGTAACAACCCATTGATAGATTGGTAAACAGTTACATCGTTACATTTTTTAATTAACCTAATTTTGGCGGTTGCCAAATCTCTTTTAAACCGTTTGAAATGTAAGGATTAGAATATTGTACCTGAATTTTAGAAAAAGTTTTAAAAGTGGAAAACTCCCAAAAAGTGTTTTTTGCGAAATTGTTTTCAATAAAACTAAAACATACTGCACAGCTAGAGCA
Organism: Chryseobacterium formosum; assembly: GCF_026460885.1. Taxonomy (GTDB): domain Bacteria; phylum Bacteroidota; class Bacteroidia; order Flavobacteriales; family Weeksellaceae; genus Chryseobacterium; species Chryseobacterium formosus. Next base: position 125,705 of record NZ_JAOVZW010000001.1, on the reverse strand, counting down.
GCAGTCATCAGTACAGGATTTGTGGTCTTGTTTGCTGTTTTTAGAATCGTGATGGTTGTTTTGATTTTTATCGCAACAAGATTTTGTTTTCGATTCTGTTTTACAGCAGTTTTCCTGTGAAACCTGAGCGTAGAAATTATCTTTAGGAATCAGAAAAATTCCTAAGCAAAAGATAATTAATAAAAGCTGTATTGGTTTCACAGTGCAAATTTATGAAAAATATTTAAAGTGCAGCACCAACTTGTTTTGCACAGTCATGCCATGGTTCTCCATGAGCAGGATTAAGTTTTGGTTTCGGACCAGTATTGGCAACTGCAGGTTGAGAAACAGGAACTGGTTGCGGAGCTTGTACAGGCATATTTTGAGTTGAAGGAGGAGCTCCAGGTTTGCTGCTTAAAGGTTGACCTACAGCAATGTCACATCTGTGACCTGGTTCTCCGTGTGGAGGATTCATTCCGGGAGCCGTTTTTACTGGAGTTGCGTTCCCTTTATTCATTGCGCTTGGATCGATTTGAACCGTATTATTTCCGTTAACCTGAATATTTTGAGTTGCTGGCTGTGCTGCAGGAGCAGAGCCATTTAACGGTTGTCCGACAGGAATTTCACATTTATGACCGGGTTGTCCATGTGGGGGATTCATTCCGGGAGCAGTAACCATCGTGGAACCGTTTTGAACATTTGAAGTTTTAATTCCCGCCTGATCTATCAATGACGGTTTTGGAGTATTCATTGCAACGTTCGGTTGAGTTCCGGCGTCGTCTTTTAAATATGTTGGTTTTTCGTCTTTTTTACATGAAACAGCAACTAGAGAAGTTGCTAAAAGACCAAAAAGTAAATTTTTCATAATAAATTTCTTCATAAAAAACAAAATTAGCAAAACATTTTGGATTGTTTTGCTAATTTAAATTTATTTTAACGTTCGTTTAGTTCTTAACCAACAGTCTGAAACCTTCTCCGTGAACATTGATGATTTCTAAACCTTCGTCGTCTTTCAAAAGTTTACGAAGTTTAGCAATATATACGTCCATACTTCTTGCCGTAAAGTAGTTTTCTTTTTTCCAGATTTTTCTTAATGCTAAATCTCTCGGCATAAAGTCGTTTCTGTGAAGACAAAGTAATTTTAAAAGCTCATTTTCTTTTGGAGAAAGCTTGTATTCATTATCGCCAACTCTCAATTGTCTCAACATAGAGTCAAAGAAAATATTGCTGATTTTGAATTGCTCCTGCTCTTCGTTTTCCAACGTAGAACTTCTCTGAAGAATTGCCTTTATTTTGTATAGAAGTAATTCCGTATCAAATGGTTTTGTGATATAATCATCTGCTCCCAATTGGTAACCTTTTAGAATGTCTTCTCTCATATTTCTTGCTGTCAAGAAAATGATTGGTGTGTTTTTGTCGATTTTTTTTACGTCTTCTGCTAAAGAAAATCCGTCTTTTTTTGGCATCATTACATCGAAGATACAGATATCGAATTCGCTTTCTGTAAATTCTTTCAATCCCTGTTCTCCATCTACAGCAAGTGTAACCTCAAAGTTGTTTATGGTAAGATAATCTTTTAGTACTGCGCCGAAACTCTGGTCGTCTTCTACTAATAATATTCTGTTGCTCATATGTTTATATTTTATTATTTGTTTAAAAATTATTTCTATGCCATCGGAAGTTTAATGATGAATTTACTTCCCTGATCTTTTTCAGAATCTACAATGATTTGTCCTTTATGAAGTTCTACGATTTTTTTAACGTAAGAAAGTCCCAAACCTTGCCCTTTTACATTGTGAATATTTCCGGTTTCTTCGCGGAAAAATTTCTCGAAAATTTTGGTTTTATTGTGAGTTTCCATTCCCATTCCTTTATCTGCAATTTCCAAAACGTACCAGTTTCCTTCGTTATGGGTTTTTATACTTATTTCAGGTGCTTCAGGAGAATATTTATTGGCATTATCCAAAAGGTTCACCAACATATTTGAAATATGAAATTCATCAATTTTAAAATTATACTTATCTGCTTTAAATTCTTGAATCAATGTTCCGTTTCGCTGCTGAACAATCAAGTTGAATGATTCTGTTGTTCTCTTTATTAATTCTCTTACGTTTGTTTCTTTCAAGAATAATTCAACCTCGTTTCGCTCTAATTTAGACATGTTCAGAACGTTTTCAACCTGCTTTTTCATCCTCAGGTTTTCCTGTTTGATGAGGTTTGAATAATATTTAACCTTATCAGGATTGGTTGCAATTTTATCATTTGCCAATGAATCTGTCGCTACTGAAATTGTTGCCAAAGGCGTTTTAAATTCGTGTGACATATTGTTGATGAAATCAGTTTTTACTTCTGCGAGTTTTTTCTGCCTCATCATATAATTAATGGAAATGATATAGATTCCCAAAATCGTCAATAATGAAAGGAAAGTTCCCAAAAGCATCGGCCAATTGTTCATCGCCAAAGAATATTCTTTTTTAGGAAAAACCAACGCCAAAGTATATAAAGTTCGATCTTTATTATCCGTAAATAATGGGTAAGAATAAGAATTAGTATCCTTTTTCTCTTTAAAAACTTTATTGACGATATTGGTCAGTTTGTTATTTTTATCTGAAATACCATAGCCAAAATCAGAGGTAATGCCTTTCATTCTTAATTCTTTTGTAATTACAGAATCTAAAACTGTAGGATCAACTCTTTTATTAATAGGTAAATTATTCCCGTAGACTTCAACAAATTCTTTTAAACTATAATCCCCATTTCTAATATCTTGATTCAGCTCCGAAGTAAGTATTTCTCGTTTAGTTGTATCTTTTTTTACTTTATAAGCAGCATCATCGGTGTACATCGTAGTAAGTCTGAGAGAATCACCTTGTCTGGAAATTGGCAACTTTATAGTTTCCGTGAGATTTCGATAGTAAACAATCGATTTTTGAGTTCCAGAATCTTGAGTCTGCTGAATCGTTGTAAGAGATGGTTTGTCTTTATTTGCTTTTACATCATCTCGAAAATTTGGATAGTTTTCATTGAAAAGTTTTTCAACTTCAAGTTCAGCAATGTTTTTTGAAGTATTTTCTAAAGCGGAATAGACTTTGTTGGAGAATTCCTGTTCCAAAGCTACATAATAACCTTTAAGCCAATAAAACTGCAGCGTGACAAATACAATAAGTGAAATTGTCATGAAAACCGAGATTATCGGGATGAATTTGTTATTCATTGCATATGGTAATTAAAATTGTGAGTGTTAAAATTAAACATTTTAAGACTTAGTGAACAAAAAATGCGCCAAAATATTGTGTATTTTTTCTTAAAACGAAGCTTTTTAACATTTTATTATAAATTCAGAACAGATTTCTTAATGAAACTTGTGATATTTACTAACTAAAACTAATCGTATTATGAACTCAGAAATTATTTTTAATCAGGATTTTGATTCTAAAAGTATTTACGTAATGAAAATTTACAATGCCGAAGTATTAAAAGTGTGGGAATATTTTACAAAACCCGAACTGCTCGATTTATGGTGGGCGCCAAAACCTTGGAAATGCGAGACTGAAAATTTAAATTTTGAAGAAGGAGGAGTTTGGTTGTATTCGATGAACGGACCTGAAGGAGAAAAAATATTTTCAATGGTAAAGTATGGAGAAATTAATGAGCATAGAAGTTTTGACGGAATTGATGCATTTTGCGACGAAAACGGAAATGTTGATAAAAATTTTCCACAAACTCAATGGCTGATTGGTTTTACCGGTGTGGAAGAAGGAACGAAAGTTTCTGTGAATATGCATTTTCAATCTGAAGATGATATGAAAAAACAGTTAGAAATGGGTTTTGAAGAAGGTTTTAAAATGGGTTTAAATCAGCTGGAAGAGATTTTGGATAATTTGAAAAGTTTAAATTAGATTTAAAAACTTCTCGATATAATTTTTTAAAATCTACTCGAAGCGACAATGCTTAAAAACAAAAATGGAAAGTAAAATTACTCTCCATTTTTTATAATTGAGGAATTTTCAAATTAATTCCTCATCCTGAAAATACTGAATAATCGCTTTTTTCATTAAAAGCTGTTGCTCGTTTGGTTTTAATTCAGGAAGTTTTTCCATCTCATCAAAATGAGGATACCCGTCATCGTCATAATGAGTGAATTTAAAATATCCGAAAGGTTCCAACAATCTACAAACTGCGATGTGAAGAATATTCAGTTTATCATCTTTCGTATATTTTTGTTGTCCGCTTCCGAGTTCCTGTACACCAATTAAAAATAAAATAGTGTCTATTTGCGGATGTTTTTCTGTGTCGAAATTGGTTTCAAAAAATTCTTCAACCTTAGCCCATAATTCTGCTTCTGTCATATTTTAAGAATTTGTTTTTATTGTGGTTAAATCAAAGTTTTACGTTGATTTTAATTAAATTTTATTTTCAAGTTTCATCAAAAACGCATATTCTAGAGCGTCTTCCTTTAAAGATTCAAATCTTCCGCTTGCTCCACCGTGTCCGGAACTCATATCTGTTTTGAAAATTAAAATATTGCTATCCGTTTTTAGCTCTCTCAATTTTGCAGTCCATTTTGCGGGTTCCCAATATTGCACCTGAGAATCGTGGAAGCCTGTTGTAATTAATAAATGCGGATAATTTTTTGCTTCAACATTGTCGTAAGGCGAATATTCTTTCATGTAATGATAATATTCTTCGTCATTCGGATTTCCCCATTCGTCATATTCCCCGGTTGTTAAAGGAATCGTTTCATCCAACATTGTGGAAACTACATCCACAAAAGGAACTTGTGCTACAACTCCGTTGAATAAAGCCGGTTCATAGTTCATTACGGCTCCAACCAACAATCCACCTGCGCTTCCGCCCATTGCGTACAAATGTTTTGAAGAAGTATAATTTTCTTTTACTAAATATTTTCCGGCATCAATAAAATCGAAGAAAGTATTTTTCTTAAATAGCATTTTTCCGTCTTCATACCATTCTCTTCCTAAATATTCTCCACCACGAATATGAGCAATTGCATAAATAAATCCGCGATCTAAAATTGACAATCTCACATTAGAAAAACTCGCATCAACGGTATGTCCGTAACTTCCATAACCATATAAAAGAACAGGAGTTTCTACTGTTTTCTTTGTGTCTTTATGATAAACCAGGGAAATTGGAATTTTTACTTCTCCGTCTCTTGAGTCTGCCCAAATTCTTTCAGAAATATAATTTTCAGGATTAAATTTTCCTCCTAAAACTTCCTGTTGCTTTAAAAGTTTGGTGGTTTTATCCTTTAAATTGTATTCATAAGTAGAGTTTGGCTGAGTTAAAGAAGTGTAACCGTAACGCAAAACCTCAGTGTCAAATTCTAAATTGGTTCCGATATAAGCGGTATAAGTAGGATCTGAAAAAGGTAAATAATACGATTCGTGATTTTTTTCGTCGATGATTTTTATTTGAAGCAAACCTTCTTCTCTTTCTTCAAGAATCAGATAATTCCTGAAAATTTCAAAACCTTCCAATAAAACTGCTTCACGGTGTGGAATTACGTCTACCCAGTTTTCCATTCCGCAATTTTCGATTTTTGCTTTTACAATCTTAAAATTGGTTGCATCGTCTGCGTTGGTAATGATGTAGAACTCATCTTCATAATGTTCCACAGAATATTCCAGATCATCAATTCTTGGCTGAATCACCTTCCAATCAGCAAAAACATTATTTGCCGGAATAAAATGGTGTTCATCTGAAATTGTACTTGAACTCGCCATGAAAATATATTCCATAGACTTTGTCTTGAAAACATTCACATCGAAAGTTTCATCTTTTTCATGGAACATTAAAACATCTTCTGAAGTGTCGGTTCCCAGTTTGTGTCTGTAAACTTTGTAAGCTCTTAAGCTTTCATCTTTTCTGATGTAGAAAATATGCTCGTTATCATTTGCCCAAACTGCTTTTCCGGTTGTGTTTTCTATTTTATCTGAATGAATTTCTCCTGTTTTTAAATTTTTAAAATTTAAAGTATAAATTCTTCTTCCAACATTATCCGAAGAAAATGAAGCCAATTCATTATTCGGGCTCACTGCAACATTTGCCACTTCAAAAAATTCTTCTCCTTCCGCAAGAATGTTTACATCCAGAATTATTTCTTCTCCATTTTCCAGCGTTTTATATTTTCTGCAGAAAATCGGATATTCTTTTCCTTCTTCATAGCGTACGATGTACCAATATTCATTGAAAAAATAAGGCAAAGACTCGTCGTCTTTTTTATATCGGGCTTTCATTTCCTCGTAAAGTTCTTCCTGAAACTGCTCCGTATCTTTCATGATTTCGTCTGCATAAGCATTTTCTTCTTCAAGATATTTGATTACCTCTGGATTTTCTCTCTCATTCATCCAAAAATAATGGTCTGTTCTTCTGTCACCGTGAATTTCGAGTACTTTTTCTATTTTTTTTGCCTTTGGAGCTTCCATCTAATGTTAATTCTTGTTCAAATTTAATTAAAAAAAAACCATCTTTCCTGTTTTGCGGAAAGACGGCTGATTTTATAGATATCATTAAAGTCTATTTATGAAGAGCTTTAATGAATTTTTCCAATGCCATTGTCATTGAAGGTGTTTCTTTTGTGGGAGCCATTAGATCTACTTTTAATCCAGCTTCTTCTGCTGCAGCTGAAGTTGTAGGTCCGAAAACTCCGATTTTTGTTTCTTCCTGTTTAAAATCTGGGAAATTTTGCTGTAGAGATTTAATTCCTTGCGGGCTGAAGAAGATCAACATATCGTAATCTGCAATGTTGATATCTGTCAAATCACTGCAAACGGTTCTGTACATGATTGCTCTTGTCCAGACTACGTTAGAAGACTCCATTGTTTTTACAATATCTGGGCTTAAAACGTCTGAAGATGGCAATAAATATTTTTCAGAAGGGAACTTTTTGAAAAGAGGTAAAAGATCGGCAAAGTTTTTTTCGCCAAAACTGATTTTTCTTTTTCTATATACAATATGCTTCTGAAGGTAGTTTGCAATCGCTTCAGACTGACAAATGTATCTCATTGTGTCTGGAACGGCAAACCTCATTTCTTCGGCAAGTCTGAAATAGTGGTCAATAGCATTTTTACTGGTAAAAATAATACCTGTATATTGCGTAAGATCAATTTTCTGTGTTCTAAGTTCTTTATTGTCTACTCCTTCGACGTGGATAAAGGGACGGAAGTCAATTTTTATTTTTTCCTTCTTCGCTATTTCCAAATATGGAGAAGACTCACTAGGTGCTGGTTGAGAAACCAATATTGACTTTATTCTCATCATGTACTTTTATTAAATAAATAATAACTTCCAAAGCATCAACAGCGGTGCAATTTGGAGGGTGCAAATATACAAAAATTTATAATACCATTTTTGTGGTAAGATGTTGTTTCTGTGAAACAAATAGAAAAACACCTTGAAAATGAATACAAAAGAGAAAAAACTCAAATAATAAATAAATGCGCTATTTCTGTCTATCGGGAAATAGTAATGGGTTACACACAAAATAATTAGCAAAATCGAAAAGATAAAGTGGAATTTTGTGGAGGTGAAATAAAAAATAGTCCATTTTTTTCCGTCGCCAATGGATTGATAAAATAAAAATCCTAATGCTGTTCTGATGAAATAAAATAGTGAAATAATAATTAAAGTATAGCCAATTTTATTCAGTTGATATCCGAAAGGTTGAAAATCGGCAACATATTTTGGTAAAATCGGGACGTATTGCGAAACAAGAATACTTAAACTTAAAGTGGTTACAACCGAAGTAATAATCCAACTCGGAAGGTTATTGCTCGCATCGTAATATTTCTGAAGAAGAAAATCTTTAAGGTTGGCTTCGCGTTCCACGATATTCATCATGAAAATGTATAAAAAAAGACAACCGATAAGAATAAAAACCACCCAATCATTATTTTCGGGTATTCTTACTTCGTTTTTGAAAGTTTGTAATAATGGCAAAGGAAATTTTTTGCAAAATTATAGATTATTTTGTATAAAATAAAAAACTTAAATAAACTATCTTTGCAAACTGAAATGAAAAAACTTGTCATCATTCCAACCTATAACGAAAAGGAAAATATAGAAAATATAATTTCCGCTGTTTTTGCATTGGAAGAAGGTTTTCATATCTTGGTTGTAGACGATACTTCGCCAGACAAAACTGCAGATATTGTAAAAGAACTTCAAAAAAAGTTTCCTCATACTTTACATCTTTCCATAAGACATATTAAAGATGGTCTTGGGAAAGCGTATATTCATGGTTTTAAGTGGGCACTTCAAAACAATTATGACTACATTTTTGAGATGGATGCCGATTTTTCTCATGATCCAAAAGATTTACCGAAACTTTTCGAAGCTTGCAAAAATGCAGATATGGCAGTTGGTTCGCGTTATTCTAAAGGAGTAAACGTTGTAAATTGGCCAATGGGAAGAGTTTTGCTTTCTTATTTTGCTTCAAAATACGTGAGATTTATTTTGGGGATTCCAATTCATGATACCACTGCTGGTTTTGTTTGTTTTTCAAGAAAAACTTTAGAACAGATAGGTTTAGATAATGTAAAATTGAAAGGATATGGTTTTCAGATTGAAATGAAATTCAGAGCTTTTAAAAAAGGTTTTAAAATTGTAGAAGTTCCTATTATTTTTACCAACAGAATTTTGGGAGAAAGTAAAATGAACGGCGGAATTATTCATGAAGCGGTTTTTGGTGTTTTAAATTTAAAATGGAAATCAATCATCAACAGATTATGAAAAAACTGATCTTCGTTTTCGTTTTACTGTGCATGTTTTCGTGCAATGAATATATCGACAAGCCAAACAATATTATCGATAAAACCAAGATGTCTGAAATTATTGCAGATTTGGCAATTAATGATCAGGTAATATTTTCGTATCCAAACACGAATTTAGAAAGCGGAACAAGATTTATCCTAAAATCTCACAATGTAAAAACTGAAGATTTTGTGGCAAGCTACAAATATTATATTGTAAAACAGAAGATGACAGGGATTGTTGATGATGCTCAAAAAATCATCATAGAAAAAGATCCAAAGTCTGAAAAAAAAATAAAAGGTACTCCTCAAGTGCAACCTGAAGAATTGCCAAAATTAGAAAGATTAGAAAAACGAGAGAAAAACTAATATTTCTTAATTTTTTAGAGAAGTTAAAATGTATAAGAATGAATTTTTTTAATATAGAAAAAACCTCAGAAGGTAAAGCAAGAGCGGGAGTTTTGAACACCGATCACGGAACTGTTCAGACGCCAATCTTTATGCCTGTAGGAACTGTTGCAAGTGTAAAAACCGTTCATCAGAGAGAAATAAAAGACGATATAAAAGCTCAGATTATTTTGGGAAATACGTATCACCTTTATCTTCGTCCAGGAATGGAAGTGATGGAAGCTGCAGGAGGTTTACATAAATTTATGAATTGGGATCTTCCAATTCTTACCGATTCAGGAGGTTTTCAGGTGTTCTCGCTTTCAGGAACAAGAAAAATGTCTGAAGAAGGTGTGAAATTCAAATCTCATATCGACGGAAGTGTTCATTTATTTACTCCGGAAAAATCTATGGAAATTCAGAGGCAAATTGGAGCTGATATTTTTATGGCATTTGACGAATGTGTAGCTTATCCTGCGCATTACAATCAGGTGAAAAAATCGATGGACATGACGCATCGTTGGCTAAAAAGATGCATGGATTGGAATGAACAAAATCCCGAATTATACGGCTATAAACAAAGATTTTTCCCTATTGTTCAAGGTTCAACGTATTCGGATCTAAGAAAAATTTCGGCAGAAGTTATTGCTGAAGCCGGAGCAGAAGGGAATGCAATTGGCGGACTTTCTGTAGGTGAGCCTGAAGATGAACTGTACAGAATTACCGATGAGGTAACTGATATTTTACCTAAAGACAAACCAAGATATTTAATGGGAGTGGGAACTCCGTGGAATATTTTAGAATCTATCGGTTTGGGAATTGATATGATGGATTGTGTGATGCCTACAAGAAATGCCAGAAACGGAATGCTTTTCACTTGGCAAGGCGTAATTAATATGAAAAACGAAAAATGGAAGAAAGATTTTTCTCCATTAGACGAGTTTGGGACAAGTTTTGTAGATCAGGAATATTCAAAAGCGTATGTGCGTCATTTGTTTGTGTCTAAAGAATATTTAGCTAAACAGATTGCATCAATTCACAATCTTGCATTTTATTTAGATTTGGTAAAGGTGGCGAGAGAACATATCTTAGCTGGAGATTTTTATCAGTGGAAAGATTCTGTAATTCCTGTATTAAGACAAAGACTTTAAAAATATTTAAGAGAAAATGCTTAAAATAATAGACGGATATATCGTAAAAAAATACCTTGGAACTTTTAGTTTCATGTTGATATTGTTGTCTATTGTAGTCTTGGTAATCGATGTTCAGCAGAAAATTCCGCGTATTGAAAAAGCGACCGAAATTGATGCGAAACTTGATCTGAATTACTTTTTAATTCATTTTTATCCTTTCTGGATCATCAATTTGGTGGTGACCTTTTTAGCAATTCTTGTATTTATATCGGTAATTTATTTTACCTCAAGAATGGCAAATAATACTGAGATTGTTGCAATTATAAGTAGTGGTGCAAGTTTTCACAGGTTTGCAAGACCGTATTTGTTGACATCACTTTTTATAGCAATTATCTCTCTGTTTGTTAATCACATGATTTTGCCTTGGGCAAATGTCCAGAAAAACCAACTCGAAGCTTACACCTATAATGCTGTTGCGAAAGAAAAAGTTTTAGGAACAGCTCCGGTTTCTGCGCAACTAAGCAAGACTGAATATATTTTCATCAATTCCTGGAACAAAAGGGAGATGAGAGGTTATGGCTTTTTATACCAAAAATTTGATAAAAACCGTAAACTGATTTACGAGCTTAAAGCAACTGATGTTTTCTGGGATAAAGAGAAAAAGAATTTTGTACTTAACAGTTATTTAGAAAAAACAATCAATAAAGACGATTCAGAGAAACTAGGACAGGGTTTTGAGTTGAAAAAGAGTTACGGTCAAGATCCTGAAGAATTATTTCCAAACGAACTTTTAGGACAGAATAAAATAACTCCTGAATTGATAAAATTCATCGACCGTGAGAAAGAAAAAGGAAATAGCAACCTGAATTCTCACTTAAACGAGTTTCATCAGCGTACTTCAATGCCTGTTTCTATTATCATTCTTACATTTTTAGCCCTTTCGCTTTCGTCTCAGAAGAAAAGAGGAGGTTTAGGAATCAACTTGGCAATTGGTATTTCTTTGGCGTTCGTTTTTGTATTCTCTTTTGAGGCTTTAAAAGTGGTTTCTGAGAACAAAAGCATGTCTCCTGCTTTGGCGATGTGGTTTCCGAATATTATTTTCTTTCCGATTACTTTGTTTTTATATATAAAACGTGCAAATCAGTAAAGAAGTTTGATTTCTTTATGATAAAAAGATTTCAATCCGGATTCTTCCAATTCTATCCAAATATTACCGTTTTCATCAGCATTTTTTATAATGCCATTTTGTCGCTTTTTATCTAATTCGAAAACAGAAATTTCATCTTTTCTAAACAGATTTGAATTAAATTGGTTTAAAATTTCATTTTCACTTGGAATATTATTTAATTTTTCAACTAAAAATTCATGAAAACTTTCTGCAATTTTATTTAGATTAAATCTTTCTCCGGTTTGCGTTAAAAGTGAACCAGCATTAGAAATTTCATCGAATTTCTCCTGTAAAATATTGATTCCTGTTCCTATAATAAAATAATTTTCCTGATTGATTTTCTTCTTCTCAATCAATATACCGACAACTTTTTTATTTTGAACAATAATATCATTCGGCCATTTTATTTTTACTATCTTTTCAGTCAGATTGGCAAGAAAGTTTTGTACGGTGATTGCGGTATAATAATTGAACATAAAATCCGAGTGCTGAATGCATGAGGTTTTTACAGCCAATGTATATGCAAGATTCTGTTCAGCTGTTGATGTCCACGTATTTCCATATTGTCCCCGTCCTTTTGTTTGATTAAATGTAAAAAGACCAATAAAATTTGATTTTGGATAAAGTAAAACTTGAGATATTTCGTCATTAGTAGAAGAACACTCGTTGCGGTAAAACAGGTCACTCATTTAAGAAAACTTTAAGACTTTAAAAGCCTAAAAGTAAGGCTAAAGTAAAAGAAAAACAATAAATTTGCAGATTATAGTATATTTTAATGAATAAAACAGTAGAAAAGCAAGCGCTAATAGATAAAATTATTGAAGCTATCCAGGATGTAAAAGGAGAAGATGTTATGATTTTCGATCTTTCTAAAATTGAAAACTCGGTAGCAGAAACATTCATCATATGCAGCGGAAACTCAAATACTCAGGTTTCTGCATTGGCAGGAAGCGTTGAGAAAAAAGTAAGAAATGATCTTCAGGATAGACCTTGGCACGTAGAAGGTACAGAAAACTCATTGTGGGTTTTGGTAGATTACGTTACAGTGGTGGTACATATTTTCCAAAAAGAAACTCGTGAATATTACGATATCGAAGAGCTTTGGGGAGATGCAAAAATCACCAGAATAGAAAATGAAATATAAATTTTAAAAAATATAAATGAATAATAAAGGATTTAACTGGTTTTTCCCCATCATGATTATAGCACTTGTGCTATTTTTTGTAGCTAATTCTTTAGGCGACAACACTGCAAAATCAATTGATGAAGATACATTCTTCAAAGAAATGCAGGCTGGGAAAATTCAGAAAGTGCTGATTGATAAACAGAAACAAAATGCTGAGGTTTATTTAACAAAAGAAGCAAAAACAGCTACTGTAAAAACTCAGGAAAAAAGTTCAAACCCATTCTCTTCATTGGGAATGACTCCAAAAGCAGACTATACACTGAAATACGGTGATTTACAATTATTCTTAAAGAATTTTGAAACACTTAAAGCAGAAAACCCTGCCTTAAAAACAAGCAAAGATTATGCTGAAGGAGAGAGCCCGTTAATGAGCATTCTTATTCAGGCTTTAATCTGGATTACCATTCTTGGTCTTTTCTATTTTATTCTTTTCAGAAAAATGGGAAGCGGAGGCGGTCCTGGAGGACAGATTTTCTCAATCGGGAAGTCTAAAGCTAAGCTCTTCGACGAAAAAGAAAAAATTCAGGTAACATTTAAAGATGTTGCAGGTTTGGAAGGAGCAAAAGAAGAAGTACAGGAAGTTGTAGATTTCTTGAAAAATTCTGAAAAATATACAAAATTAGGAGGTAAAATTCCTAAAGGAGTTCTTTTAGTAGGACCTCCGGGAACTGGTAAAACCTTATTAGCAAAAGCTGTAGCAGGTGAAGCTAAAGTTCCGTTTTTCTCACTTTCAGGTTCAGATTTTGTTGAAATGTTTGTTGGTGTAGGAGCTTCAAGAGTAAGAGATTTGTTTGCACAGGCAAGAGCAAAATCTCCAGCAATTATTTTTATTGATGAGATTGACGCAATTGGTAGAGCAAGAGGTAAAAACAATTTCTCAGGCGGAAACGACGAAAGAGAAAACACCCTTAACCAACTTCTTACAGAAATGGATGGTTTTGGTACCGATGTGAACGTTATCGTAATGGCAGCGACCAACAGAGCTGATATTTTAGATAAAGCATTAATGAGAGCTGGTCGTTTTGACCGTTCGGTTTATGTAGATCTTCCGGAATTGCATGAGAGAAGAGAGATTTTTGATGTTCATTTAAAGAAAATCAAACTTGATGATACGGTAGACAGAGATTTCTTGGCAAAACAGACCCCTGGTTTCAGTGGAGCAGATATTGCAAATGTTTGTAACGAAGCAGCATTGATCGCAGCTAGAAACAGCCATGAATCTGTAAACAAACAAGATTTCCTTGATGCGGTAGACAGAATTATCGGTGGTCTTGAAAAGAAAAATATGGCAATTAAGCCATCTGAGAAAAGAAGAGTTGCTTTTCATGAAGCAGGTCACGCTACAATTTCCTGGTTGGTAGAGCACGCTTCACCACTTCTGAAAGTTACTATTGTTCCGAGAGGAAGATCTTTAGGAGCAGCGTGGTATCTTCCTGAAGAAAGACAGTTGACGACGACTGAACAAATGTTGGACGAGATGTGTGCAACTTTGGGAGGTAGAGCAGCAGAAGAGGTGATATTTAATAATATTTCTACAGGTGCACTTTCTGATCTTGAAACGGTGACGAAAAGAGCTCAGGCAATGGTAACAATTTACGGTTTGAGTCCGAATATTGGTAATATTTCTTACTACGACAGTTCAGGTCAATCTGAATATAGTTTTGGGAAACCTTATTCTGAGGCAACCGCTTCTAAAATCGATGCGGAAATCAAAGCGATTATTGAAAACCAATATGAAAGAGCAGTAAGAATTCTTAGTGAAAACAAAGATAAGCTAAATGCTTTAGCAAATAAATTGCTGGAGAAAGAAGTAATCTTCCGTGAAGATCTTGAAGATATTTTCGGTAAAAGAGCCTGGGATCCGGAATTGACAGAAAAACCTGTTACCAATACCATAATTCCTATTTTTGAAAAAGAAGAAGAGAAAGGAAATGATCAGGATCTTAAGGAAGGAGAAATTCAAGCTCCGGAAAGTCCTACACAAATCTAGATTTATATCTGTATTTTAAATATAAAACCCGACAAGTGCTAATTTGTCGGGTTTTTGTTATTTAAAACTATATTTTTAGATTAATTATAATTATATTTTCTATTTTTGTATTAAGTTGACTAAAAATATACTAAGTTGAGTTTATTTAAAAGAATTGTAAGCAAACTTACCAACCAGCCTGAAGATGATGAGAAGCAAAGTCTGGAGAAGCTTGGAGATTCGCTGAAAAATGCAGATCTCGATTATAAGTTTGCGCAATTATTTACGCATTCAGGAGGCTTTTTCAACTACTGTGCAGACGAAGCAGAGGCGCTGCAGACCTTAAATCAGATTTTAAAAATCGAGGGTATTAGTTCTGTGTTTTGTTGTGACAAAGATCTTGAGGGATTTTTAAATGTTGTTAAAGTCAATCACAGCGCTCAGTTAGAATCGCATAATGATGCAGCTTTTATCACTTGCGAATATCTTATTGCGTACGATGGCAGAATCATGCTTTCGCACAATAATATTCTGCATTATCATTCTTCTAGACTTCCGGGTAAAATTATCATTATGGCAAATGTTTCTCAGATTGTGAATAATCTGAACGATGCAATGGGTAAAATCAAACGTACCGGAAACATTAAAAACCTTACTTCAATCAGCGGAAACCACTCAAAGCTGGATCCTGCTACAAACAATAATACGAAGCTTTTCTTACTTTTAATAGAAGATTAGCCTCGCTTTCTAAATTTTAAATTTTGGACAAAAATCTTATTCAGAGAACAATTTCAGGGCTGGTTTATGTAGCCGTTATATTCCTTTGTGCGACACCTTTTGGTGCACAATTGCTAGACTCGGTTTCTCCGGGACTTGTTCAGCAGCAATATCTTTATTACGGTTTAATCACGTTGCTACTATTGGTCGGAACCTGGGAATGTATGAAGATTATGAAGTTTGGGAACGGTTATGAAAAATGGATTGTTTTTCCTTTAGTTATTTTCGTGTTTTATCTCTTTTCAAAAAGATATTTTCAGCATGGGTTTTATTTCGACTTCAGATTATGGGAAATATTGGCGCTTTCTCTTACAGTGATCGCCGTCGTTACTTTATTTAAATTCTCAAACGAATTATACATTGATAGTGGAAAGCTTATTTTCACAGTAATCTACGTGGCTTTACCGTTTTCATTTGCTTTAGGTTTGCCTAAATTTTCTTCTATCGACAATACCTTTTCACTGGAAGTCATATTCTTATTCATCCTGATTTGGAGCAGTGATACTTTTGCTTATTTGGTTGGAAAGTTCTTTGGGAAACATAAAATGGCACCTACAATTTCACCTAAAAAAACTTGGGAAGGTTATATTGGCGGAGTTGTTTTAACATTAGTGCTTTCTTATTTTGTAGAACAATACCAACCGCAGCTTCGTGGAAACTGGATGGTGGTAGGTTTTCTGATTGCTGCATTTGCACCTTTGGGAGATTTGGTTGAAAGCCAATTGAAACGAAATTTCGGAGTGAAAGACAGTGGAAACATTATTCCAGGGCACGGTGGAGTATTAGACAGGCTTGATAGTTTTTTAATTTGCGTTCCTGTTGTATATTTGTACTTTATTTTATCAAAATTTATTTAAACCTATAAAAGAGTTGTGAAGGTATGTTTCAACGCAACAAAAACATTTAATATCCTGTTATGAAATTACATAAAGAATCGAAAGGAACGATTACGGTCGCAACGATACTTTTTGCCCTGGTTGCAGCGGCGTCTATCTATTTCTTTGAAATGTGGTCTTTACTGATCATTATCCCGTTATTGGTAATTTACGGTTTGGTATTTTGGTTCTTTAGAGTTCCGAATCGTGATGTTTTAGATCATGTGGAAAATGTAATCGCTCCGGTAGACGGAAAGGTTGTCATGATAAAAGAAGTAGAAGAAGACGAATTTATCAAAGGAAAAGCCATTCAGGTTTCTATCTTTATGTCTCCTTTGAATGTTCACATTTGTAGATATCCGGTTTCTGGAAATGTAATTTATAAGAAATACCATCCTGGAAAATATTTGGTTGCGTGGCACGAAAAATCTTCTACTGAAAACGAAAGAACAACGGTTGCTGTAGAAAGTTTAACCAACCATAAAGTGGTTTTCAGACAGATTGCAGGATATGTAGCGAGAAGAATTGTTTTCTACTGTAATGAAGGTGATGCTGCGAAAGCAGGACATGAATTCGGTTTTATTAAATTTGGTTCAAGAATGGATATCTTCCTTCCTCTAGACACCGAAATCGTTTGTAAAATCGGAGATAAAACAAAAGGCGGAATCGATGTAATCGCCAAAATGAGAGATTAATATTTCATTAAAAATAATATCTGAGACTGTTTCAAAAGAAGCAGTCTTTTTTGTGTTTAATAATTTCTTTTTAAACTGATAATTGGTGATGCGCAAGAGTTGGTGAACTTCTGCGCAAGAGTTGAATAACTTTTGCTTATGTTTTATGTAAATGATGCATAGGTTTTATAATAATGGTTGTAAAAAGTATTTTATTTAATATTAAAAAGAGGATAGCAAGATGGTTTTTTAGCTGGATAGATTTAATTAAATTTATTGATATTTATGATTTGTTGTTATTTTGATACTCATTTAATACTTTATGTGTGATAATTGTGATTTTAATTTGTAGATTTGATGTGAAATCTAAAATCTAATTTTTTAAATGAAAAAAATTCTACTTCCTTTAATGGTCTTTACTGGACTATTTAAAATGTATGCTCAAACCAACATCAATGTATTTTCTCAAATCGTCTTTTATGACGGATACGCATCGAATGTTTCCAATCCTGTTCCTGCGAATACCATTAGACTTGCCAATTACAGATATGCTAAGAAACTGACTGATGCAGAGCTGAATTCTTTCCAAAATAAAATTACAATGAATGTTTCTATCGGTGCACTTTGTGACAATTACGATAGAATTGGTGGAGTACACCTTGCTTTAGTTCCGAAAAACCAACCGACTTATACATTAAGTGATACAGGAGTGAAAAGAATTGAAATCGGAAGGTATATTACACCATTCATGAATAAGAACATTTCTCCGACTTCTGTTCCTTATAGTTATGAAGTAGATAATTTGTATTCTGTTTTCAGTAATACGGCTTTAAGAAATACCTACGATATGTATGTAGAGCTTGATGTTTTCGGAGTTCCTTATGCTGCAAATACGCAAGTCGCAGGTTGCTCGGGAAGAAATGATGTATTTGCCGGAACGCTTGATTTTGTTACCTCAAATGATCCTGCAATTACAACTTCTTACAATAATTTGCTTCCATTATTAGATTCAAATGAACTGAATAATTATAACAATACAGATTCACCTGGGCAAACTGTAAGACTGGTGAATTTTAATTTAAACCAAAGTACAGGTAATGCTAAATTTTTCATTATTTCTACACCACACGGCGCCAATTCTGGAGGTGAAGAATATGTAAGAAGACAGAATTTTGTTTCTTTAGATAATAATCAGGTTTTAACTTTTACTCCGGGAGGTAAATCTTGTGAACCTTACAGAATGTACAACACACAAGGGAACGGAATATATGGACCCAGTCCGCAAAATTCTATTTGGTGGATGGGTTGGAACAACTGGTGTCCGGGAGATTCGGTGCCTATCCGAAGCTTTACTGCACTTACCCTTTCGGGTGGAAGTCATACTTTGAAATATGAGGTTCCTGCTGCTGTTTTCAACGGGCAAGATGGAAGAATAGTGCTTTCTATTTATATGCAGAGTAACAATCAGTTGTTGTCTGTGAAAGATGTTTCTACAGTAGATGTTTCAGTATATCCAAATCCTACAGCGGATTTTGTGAATATTAAATCAGATAAAAAAGTAAGAAATGTAATTATTTATTCGCTTGACGGAAGAAGATTGAATGAAACGAAAGATTCAAAAATTGATTTCTCTGCTTATCCATCAGGAAATTATTTGCTGGATATTACACTTGAAGGCGGAACTCAGTTTAAGCACAAGATTATTAAAAAGTAATTTCAACATTCATTATAACAGAAAAGAGAAGCCAATTGGTTTCTCTTTTTTATTTGATGTACTGTTTTACCTCGGTTATCAGGCTTAAAATTAATTCAACAGGCAAATCCTCATTTTCATCAATTAAAAGGATTTTGAACTTCTTTCTGCCTTCACTGATGAGTAAAGGATGATCTAATCGGTCACCGTGATAAAAACTAATGTAGTGTTTCTTATGTTTTTTGCTGTAATAAAGGTAACACAGCATTTTCTTTTTAAACTTAAAAAATGGAAGTCCAAAGCTTAAAGTTTCTGTAATGTTTTCGGTATCAGATTCTAAGATTTTCTTTCTTAAAAACAAAAGAGTACTTCTTTCAGGCTCATCGATTCTGTAGAAGTACTCTTGTATGGGATTCATTTTAAATTAGATTTAAAATATTTTTAGTCAAAGTTCTGAAGCTCTACCAACTTGTGATATGTGCCTCTTTTTGCCATTAAATCTTGGTGGCTTCCTTGTTCTACAATGTCGCCTTTCTCCATTACCACAATCCAGTCTGCTTTTTGAATGGTTGAAAGTCTGTGTGCAATCACTAAAGAAGTACGGTTTTCCATCATTTTTTCAAGGGCGTCTTGTACAAATTTCTCAGATTCTGTATCCAAAGCAGAAGTTGCTTCATCCAAAATCATAATCGGTGGGTTTTTCAGAACTGCTCTTGCAATGGAAACTCTCTGTTTTTGTCCGCCTGAAAGTTTTCCTCCGTCATCTCCAATGTTGGTGTCGTAACCATTCGGAAGCTGTGAAATAAATAAATCTGCGTTGGCAATTTTTGCTGCTGCAATTACTTCATCTCTTGTTGCTTCTGGTTTACCCATCAAAATATTGTTGTAAACGGTGTCGTTAAACAATACAGATTCCTGAGTAACCATTCCTAAAAGTTTTCTGTATTCACTGATTTTTAAATGTTTAATGTCAGTATCGTCAATTAAAATCTGACCTTCAGAAACATCGTAAAATCTTGCTAATAAATTGGCGATTGTCGTCTTTCCGCTTCCACTTTGTCCGACTAAGGCAACCGTTTTGCCTTTTGGAATGGTAAGGCTGAAGTTTTTTAGAATTAAATTAGATTTATCGTAATAAAAACCAATGTCTTTAAATTCAATATGATTCTCTAAAGTAGAAATTGAAACAGGTTCTGCAACTTCCTCAATTTTCACATCAGCATCAAGAATTTCTAAAACTCTGTGTAGAGAAGCTTCTCCTTTCTGAACATTAGAGATAGAAGATGACAAACTTTTTACCGGAGGTAAAATCTGGAAGAACATTCCTAAAAATACAAGAAAATCTTCAGGAGCAATACTTTGGTCTACAATAATTTGTTTTCCACCATACCAAGCGATGATTAAAAAGGTAACAGATCCTAAAAATTCGCTTATTGGCGAAGCAAGTTCTTTTTTTCTGCCTAATCGGATAGAACTGT
The DNA here is from genome assembly GCF_026460885.1 of Chryseobacterium formosum. GTDB lineage: Bacteria > Bacteroidota > Bacteroidia > Flavobacteriales > Weeksellaceae > Chryseobacterium > Chryseobacterium formosus. The sequence goes on along the minus strand of NZ_JAOVZW010000001.1, from coordinate 105,612 downwards.
TGATCCATTTTTGCATGGAACCCATAAAGCGGTTGTCCATTATTTTCTCAGCGCTGAAAATCTTGATAACTTTAGATGATTTCAAGGTTTCATCAACAATAGAGAAGATCGTTCCCATTTCGTTTTGAGCTTCGTGAGAATCTTTTTTAAGACTTTTCCCGATTAAAGCAATCATTGTTCCCATTACCGGTAAAACCAAAAGAGAGAAAAGCGTTAATTCAGAACTCAACCAGAAAAGACTGATTAGCGTACTGATTAACATAAACGGAGCGTTGATTAAATCTACCAAACTCCCAAGTATATTTCCTTCTACTTCGCCTACGTCATTTGACATACGAGACATCATATCTCCTTTTCGGCTTTCTGTAAAAAAAGAAACAGGCAAGGCCAAAACTTTACGATACATGGCACCACGAAGGTCTTTAGTAACTCCTACACGATAGTTGATCAATAAATAAGAACCTAAATATCTAAAAAGGTTTCTCAATAAAAACATGAATGCAGTAATTACGCAAAGCCAGGCCAAAACATTCAAAGTACCATAATCATCAACCAAAGTCTGAATATAGTAATTGGAATATTTCTTCAAATAAGAAAATAAATCTACAAGATCTCCGGAATATACTGGAGCAGATACGAACTGTTCACGTTTAATGGTGCCAAAAAGCATTCCCAAAACCGGCAAAATTGTTCCTAATGAGGCAATTTGAAATAGTGAATACATTAAATTGAAGAATAAACTTCCATAGATGTATTTCTGGTGTGGTCTTGCGAATTTTAGTATTTTTTTATATTCGTTCATTCAATAAAATTGGATAGCAAAATTAATTAAAATATAATGATAAGACGTTCTTAATTGAATTTTACTTTATCATTATACTTAGGATTAAAGTTTTTTGGGCTTAATTTCTCCAAAGTCTTCGCAAAATTATTGATAATCTGCGTCATATTTTCAGAATTTACAATGCTCATGTCATCGTTTGCCTGATGATAATGCTTGATTTTACTCATGTCTGCAGTAGAAATAGAATGAGCAATGATTTTCTTTTTCACAAAACTCACATTATCTGATCTGTAAAACAACTGCTGTTTTGCATAAGGATCAGGATGAATTTTTAAACTGTTAACTGCATTTTGGTTAAACAGCTCATCAAGATCGGAAAACTCGTCACCTGTAATAAAGACTGTATTTTTCCCAAATTCTGATTCTGTAGCAACCATTTCAAAATTGAATAAAGCAGATAGATTATTGTAGATGTGATCTAATTTTTTATCCTCAGAAATAGCAATCGAACCCAACATTCCTTTTTCTTCGCCATTAAATGCCATAAAAACCATTGAGAATTCAGGTTTTTTATTTTTAAAATAATCGGCAATTCCTACCAGAGTTGTAATTCCGCTTGCGTCGTCATCTGCTCCGTTATAAATATTGTCTCCCGGTTTATCATTACTACCAATATGGTCAAAGTGTCCTGAAAACCCTAATATTTTCTCTGATTTTCCTTTTTTAATTCCACAAACATTATAAGCTGTTTTTCCTTGATAATCAAATGGAACTAAGTAAGACTTTCCTGTACAGTATTCCAGATTGTTTTCCTTGAAAAGTTTTGCGATATATTCTGCGGCCTTGTCATTTTCTGGAGTGCCAATTTCTCTGCCTTTCATTTCGTCTGAAGCTAAAGTTGAGATAACAGTTTTTACTCTCTCTTCAGAAACGTCCTGTGCAAAAGCATAAGTTGCGAAAAATGATAGGGAAAGATAGATTAGTTTTTTCATAATTTAGGATGTATTATTTCTTTGATTTAATATTAATTGAATAGTCGCAGATTTAAATGAAATGTTGCAGATGTCTAAATAAATTAATAATTTTTTGTAAATTTTGTATTTCGGAAATAAGTGAAAAGCCCTTGTCTATCTTATTTTCATAACATTAATTAATTTTCTCAGTCTTGCTTTGCGTTTAATTATCGCAATGCTAAAAAAAGTCTTTTTGAAAGAAAAATTATTTTTAAGATAAACAAAGGCACTTCGTTTAAATAAGTAACACAAGGAAAATAATTGTGACTGATTTATTTTTAATCATCTGTGTAAATCTGTGAGATCTGCGGGAAATAAAAAAACAGCTCCCAAAAAGGAAGCCGTTCTCACTCAAAAAATCGTTGTAAGGTTATCGAAGTCTGTCTACAGATTTTACGAGCCTCTCATCTTTTTTGATAAATACGTTTGCCAAAAACAAACAGATTACCGCAATTAATGGGAAAACTGGCTCAATACCCTTCTCAGGAAAATCTATTCCTCCGGATAATTTTTGTACCCAATACACCAATACACCAATCAACAAAGCGTTTATAATAATGCTGATATTATTCAGCAAGATTTGTCTTTTTCTGTTTTTAAAACTAAACAAACTTAATGCTCCTATTATAACTAAAACGATAGAAGCAACATCAATAATCGGGAAAGTTCCGAAAACATCGACGTCATGTCCGGTAATAAATAGGAAAGCTGCTGCTAAAACCGACAGCAAAATCCATATTGTTTGTATTCTCTGTAACATAGAATTTCAAATTCAGAAGCAAAAATAACATAAATTTTGCACAATTCAAAAATAAGTGTAGATTTGCAACATACAATGTACTTGAAAACAAAAGTCACCCGACTTACTTTTCTTACTCACAACTAATTACATTTTCACATAAATATGTTTAACATAGAAACGTTAAGGTCAAAATCCGTAACGGAATTGGCTAAAATCCTAAAAGATTTGGGCGTTAAGGTTGCAAGAACCAGCAATGATAATGATAAAATTTTCGCTATTTTAGATTTTCAGGCTTCCAACCCTAAAGTTACAAAAGATTATTTCAATACCACAGAAGCTCCAACCGCAAGTGCGGAAGAAAAACCAGCTGAGAAAGTGGTAAAGCCAGCTCCAAAGAAAGCAGCTCCAAAGAAGACAACTGCAAAACCTAAAGTTGAAACTGAAGTAAAAGAAACTCAACCTGCACCAGAGCCGGAAGTTGCCAAAACAGAAGAAACTCCTGTGGAAGAAGTAAAAGCTGAAGCTCCAAAAAGCGAGACTGAAGAAAAACCTGCTCCTTCAGAAAACAGACAAAAAAGAAAAAGAGTTTCGCCTCCTGCAAAAAGCAGCGAGATTGAAGCACAAGGAACAATAGAACTTCCTATAAATACAGATTCTCAATCTAGTGCACCTGCACAAGCAAAGGAAGAAAGACCTAGAAGACCTCAAAGTCAGGCTCAAAATCCAAATCAAAAAGGTCAAAACCATCCACAACAAAACGGTGGAAATTCTCAAAATCAAAATAGAAATCAGAACAATAACCAAAATCAGAACAATAACCAAAATCAGAATTCTAATCAAAATAATCCTAATCAAAACCAAAATCCTAATCAGAATAGACAGCAACAGCAGCATTCTGAAAGACAAGAGGAGCAGCAAGAGCAGAGAAAAGAGTTCAGCTTCGACGGAATGGTTAGTATTGAAGGGGTTTTAGAGATTCTTCCTGATAATTATGGATTTTTACGTTCGTCAGATTTCTCTTATATTTCTTCGCCAGATGATGTGTACGTTTCAACAGCACAAATCAGAAATTTTGGTTTAAAAACCGGTGATACTGTAAGAGGAATTGTAAGACTTCCAAAAGAAGGTGAAAAATATTTTTCTTTATTAAAACCAACTGAGGTTAACGGTAGAGATTTAGCTTACATTAAAGACCGTGTTGCTTTTGAATATTTGACGCCATTATTCCCTGAAGAGAAATTTAATCTTTCCGGAGATAATTCTACAATAGCAACAAGAATCGTTGATCTTTTTGCACCAATCGGAAAAGGACAAAGAGCAATGATCGTTGCACAGCCGAAAACAGGTAAAACAATGTTGCTGAAAGATATTGCAAATTCAATTGCAGCTAATCATCCTGAAGTTTATATGATGGTTCTTTTGATCGACGAACGTCCGGAAGAAGTTACCGACATGGAAAGAAGCGTGAATGCAGAAGTAATTGCTTCAACTTTTGACGAAGCTGCAGATAAACACGTAAAAGTGGCAAATCTTGTTTTGGCAAAAGCTCAGAGAATGGTAGAATGTGGTCATGATGTTGTGATTCTTTTAGATTCAATTACCAGATTGGCAAGAGCTTACAATACAGTAACTCCTGCTTCAGGAAAAGTACTTTCTGGTGGTGTTGATGCAAATGCGCTTCACAAACCGAAAAGATTCTTCGGAGCTGCGAGAAAAATTGAAAATGGTGGTTCTTTAACAATCGTTGCAACGGCTTTAATTGATACGGGTTCTAAAATGGATGAAGTTATTTTTGAAGAATTTAAAGGTACCGGAAACATGGAGCTTCAGTTAGACAGAAAAATTGCCAACAGAAGAATTTATCCTGCCATCGATTTGGTTTCTTCAAGTACGAGAAGAGATGATTTATTGTTAGATGAAGTTACCTCACAAAGAATGTGGATTTTCAGAAAATATCTTTCGGAAATGAATCCTATTGAGGCAATGGAATTTGTTAACAAAAACATCAGAGGAACTTTGAACAATGAAGAGTTCTTGATGTCGATGAATAAATAAAAGTTTTTACTTTAAATATAAAAAAAGCAGTCAGATTTGACTGCTTTTTGCTTTGTTAATGGCGAATAAACCATTCGTTGTGTGTTTTAATGAGGCTGATTGTACCGAATATACATTCTTTATTCTCCATTTTTTTACATTTAGTAAAAAAGACCATCGCTTTTTCATTCGACTTATCGAATATAACTCGCTCTAATTTTATTTTACCTAAAAAGTTTTCAGGATTATTTATTGTTTTTACTCTGGTGTAATTTTCAGGAAATCTGAGCATGGAACTATCCATCACGGTTTTTGGCAATTTTTCCTTACTTGGAATGATGCTGTCGAATTTCATTTCATACATAAATTTTCCACTTTTACTGTCGGCTTCGGAAAGGGTATCTTCAAGGGCAAATTCATATCCTCTCCTCATTGAAATGACTTCATTAATTTTTTTTGCATCTTCCTGACTTATTCGGGTAACATCAATATTGTATTCTCGCGCAATCTCATTAAGTTCTTCGGTATTGGTAGAAGTTGTTCCGTAAGGTTGTAAAATATGACCAATGGCTTTATTGATTACTAAATATTCCTCAGAAGAGATTTTTTCTCCTGAATTACAGCTCGTTAAAATTGAAATAATTAACAAAAAATATATTTTCCTCATAAAAACAAAAATAAATAAAAATCTACCGTTAAAAAGGTATTCGTTATTGTCAATGTTAAAGATTTATTAAAATAATCTGCAATTTTTGATATTGGCTTAAATATTGGCTAACTTTGAGTCATAACATTAAAAATAAACTTATGTCATTTGAATTACCAAAATTAGTATATGCTTACGAAGCTTTAGAGCCAACAATTGATGCAAAAACAATGGAAATCCACCATTCAAAACATCACCAAGCATATGTTGATAACTTAAATAAAGCAATTGAAGGAACTGATCTTGAAGGACAGTCCATCGAAGATGTTTGTAAAAACGGTTCTGAAAAACCAGCGGTAAGAAATAACGGTGGAGGTCACTTTAATCACTCTCTTTTCTGGGAAATTTTAACTCCGGGAGGAAGCAAAGAACCTGTAGGAAGCGTAAAAGCTGCTATCGAAAATTATGGTGGTCTTGAAAAATTCAAAAATGATTTTTCTGATGCTGCTAAAACAAGATTTGGTTCAGGATGGGCTTGGTTAGTGAAAAATGAAGACGGATCTGTATCTGTAACTTCTACTCCAAACCAAGATAATCCATTAATGCCGGTTGCTGATGTAAAAGGAACTCCGGTTTTAGGATTAGATGTTTGGGAGCACGCTTACTATTTAAACTACCAAAACAGAAGACCTGATTATGTATCTGCATTCTTCGATGTTGTTAACTGGGATAAAGTTGAGGAATTATTCAACAAATAATCTTTAGCTTACTGTAAATAAAAAAAGGTTCAGAAATTTCTGAACCTTTTTTTATCACTTGAATTATTTTATTTTACAATCACCTTTTTTATTACTTGTTTGTTTTTAGTATTTATTTTTAAAATATAAGAAGCTTTTGGAAGACCTTGTACATTTACTTGAGTTGAGCTAGCTTTCAGAATACTTTTTCCTGAGATGTCAAATAATTCCCACGAAATAACCTCTTCATTTTCAGAATTTATATTAATGAATGTAGATGCAGGATTTGGATAAATATCAATTTGTCTTTCTAAAGTCTTTCTTTCTTCTTTGTCTAATTCTAAAACCATTCCTCTTTGATTTTTATTTTGTGTAAGTCCTGATTTGGCTTCTTTTTTTCGGCAAGGTGCAATAAAAGCGTAGTATTGAGCTCCGTATTGGATGTCAGTTCCTGGTAAAAGATTAACACTTTCTCCTGCCTGCATTGTAATATTATGTCTAGAACCTAAAATATATTTCTCTTTAGTTGTTATTTTAGTTCCAATTTCATAATTAAAATTTAAGTTGGGCTCTGAGGTTAATGTTAAATCATCAATACAAGGATAATACACAAAAGGTTCAAGTTGAGGAATTAACTGAGGAAGACCATATTGTGCAATTCCATTACCTAAATTCAGAGAGTTCATTGTTACGCTCATATTTGGGCTATAAACATTAGGATTATTTATAATACCTAAAAATCCATTGGTAATTTTATTTACATAAATATTACCATGTTTATTGCGCTGAAGAGTTGTAAAGCCAAAAGGAGATTGCCAATTTTCTGGTGGACCATTAAAAATTTGCATAGAAATAACATTACTAGTAGTAGAATTTTGTAAATCAATTGCAAATATTGATGTATGTGCCAAAAACAAAACCGAACCATTGCTATTAAACTCCGGTTGATAACTTCGAATTGCATTTACATTAAGGGAATAATCATTGGTTATAGATCCAGAATTAGAATCGAAAGAAACAACTCTATTAATACTTTGCGGAGAACTTACACCCGCATTATCTTGCCAATGTGATACGCATAAATAATTTGAAAAATTTTGACTGTTTAGTTTTGGAGATGCTTTAATACTGAAGAGTTGTGTTGCACCTAATGTAACTGGAAAATTTAGATTACTGATGATGGGATTACCATTAGAAAACCCGGTATTATCAAGTCTATAACTGTAGAGATTATTTCCGTTAGGAATAAGAATCCAATATGCGTTGGTCCCACCAACAATTGTGATTGCTTCTGATTCAAAAGTATTTCCAATATTGTCAGTCACAGGTATATTTTTGAAATTTGGTAAGACGTCTCCTAGTGGTACCCCATTTGCTAATGGACCCAGTGACATGTCAACAATTGAATATACAATTTTATTATATGCGTTAATATTACCATTGTTGGAGGTAGCAATAAAAACGTAATATTGATTTGCATTTGCAGGGTTTTTCACAATTGCAAGTTGTTGCGCGGAAGGATGTCCTAAAAGACCTGTTCCATTAAGCATTGGCTGATGTTGTCGATTCCAAATGGTTTGCGAATTACAGTAAAACAGTAAGTTGCCGCTTGCATCACTTGCTGTTCCACATGCTTCATATGACTCCATTTGACTATTGTTTAAAGCGATAGGAGTCGTAATATTTGAAAAATTTAAAGCAGCTTTTTTTCCAAAATACCAATTGTCATTCTCTCCTTGAGCATGAAAGAAACTTGTTCCCAAGCTTATGAGGAGTAGCAGAAGATATATCTTTGTTTTCATAGATTATCTATTTTTTTGATTGTTAGAATTCATTTGTTTTTTAAGCAATTCTATTTCTTCTTTTTGAATTTTTAGTTGCTTACTTTGCTCAATCGTATAAAGAGTCAATTCTTCAATCTTCTGTAAAAGCTTAATCTGAAACTCTCCTACATTCACTCCTTCTTTTTCCATTTGTTTAGCAGAAGCGATTTCAGGCAAATGTTTTTTCTCTTTAATGTGTTTTTCAACATCTTCTAATTTTGGAAGGTCATAATCTTCCGCAAAAACAAAATCAGCAGTTGGAGTAAGGGTTACTTTTATTTCTTTGGCTTCTAGTTTTGCATTAACTCTCATATTATCTTCAAATGAAGATTTTCCATTTACCTCTAATTTATATTGAGGTTTTGATGTTCCTATTCCAACATTGCCATTTTCGATAGAAGCGAAGTTTGAGGTCTGTGCATTGATATCAAATGTGCCAAAATATGAACCTTTTGGTAAGTTGTACATTGGATCATTTATCGATACAGTACTTAGGTTTTGACCTGCTTGATCTTGATGCGAACCTGTATCAGAAATAAGTGTAGCATTTACATAATAATATTTTAACCCTCCTCTTAAATAAACAACGATATCATTGTTGGCCTGTGCACAAACTACTCTTCCTAAAAAAGATATTATGGCTGTTCCATTTCCAGATTCTGTACCATAGGTGAAATTGTTTACACTTAAACTGTTTCCATTTGACCCCCAACCATTTCCAATTCCTGTAATAGCGACAACACCATGGGCGCTCCACATAATATCTTCATGTATATTTGGACGAGAAATAAAAAATGTTCTATTTCCTCCATCTGGAGTTGTAGGTCTAAATACAACAGGAACATATTGATCAGGATTTCCTGAAGCTGTAAAAAACTGAGAGAAAACATTTTGAATGATCAGTAAAAATAGTAAACTGGATAGTTTTTTCATAGTAGTAAATTTTAGTTTTTATTAATTTTAGATTCTAGTTCTTTTATTCTTTTATTTTGTTCAATTGTATAAAGAGTAAGCTCTTCAATTTTTTGCAAAAGCTTAATTTGAAATTCTCCAACATTTACTCCTTCTTTTTCCATTTGTTTAGCCGAAGCGATTTCAGGTAGATGTTTTTTATCTTTAATATGTTTTTCAACAACTTCTAATTTTGGAAGATTATAATCTTCCGCAAAAACAAAATCGGCAGTTGGAGTCAGGGTTACTTTTATTTCTTTTGCTTCAAATTTTCCTTGCAGAGAAGCGTTGTCTCCTTTTACTAAGAAAGTGTTTCCTATTTTTGTGCCTCCAGTGAAATCATTATCAAAATTTAGAGATAAAATATTTCCAAAATCATGTACTAAAGCCCTTCCAGAACCATTATTTCCTCTTGCTGGAGATTTTAAAACTAAGTCAGCGCCGCCAGGATAAGCGAATGTGTTGCCATTTGATTCAACATTAAAATCACCTTTTACATCTAGTTTGTGTTGCGGTGTAATGGTTCCTATTCCTACAAAGCCAGATCCATCTATTCTTAATCTCTCGTTAATACCTGTAAAAAAGCTTAATCCGTAATAGCCAGATAATCCAAGGCCAGGTCCCAAAGCACCATTTCCTATCGGGTATATTCCTAGATAAGACATTCCATAGTTTGCAATTCCGTTTGCTTGATCATATACATTAAATCCGATGTTTAATGGTGATCCTCCTGTAGAACTTATATCTCCCATAACTTGTAATTTTGATGATGGATTTGAAGTGCCAATTCCAACGTTTCCAGTACCAGGATTTGAACTAATTGGAGCGCCGTTTGGAGAATACAGTTGTGCAGATAATACAGTTGAGGTAATAATTGCCAATAATAAAATTTGTTTTTTCATAGTTAATAATTGAATATTTAATTAGAATGCCAAGTTTTTGTTTTGAAATTTCACTCTTTATATCAAGAGTAATTGAATAATAGGTGATTTATTCCTGAAGAGGTCCTTTATTTAAGCAATATAAATTCGGCTTTCATTATAAAAATTAAAGCTTTAAATCAAAAAAAATTATATAATTTCTAATTAATAAAAATTACATTTGATCTTTTTGTACGTATTAGTCCTCAGGTAATTGAACTATTTTGAAATTGTATAGAAATAGGTAATAGCAGAATTGCTAAAAAAAGTAATTGGTTTTTCATGGATATTTTGTTATTAGTTTTATTGAATCTGATTCAATGTTTGGTGAATAACAAAACTAATCAAAATTTTGATAGAAAGAAATAAATATTTGTGAATTTTATCTAAATATATCGCTCGCTCCGAGTCCACTCATTTTTAATTTATATTGCCAGTTTACATAAACGAAAACCTGATATAACTTATACTCAAATTTGATTCCGTAATTTTCTCTTGGGTCATAATCGATGGATGACTCTACAATGTTGCGGTATCTTCCCAATGTAAAATAAGAATTCCATTCTGTAACCAACATTGTATTTCTGCTTTTTAAATAAGATTCAGAATATTGACTGATTGGTCGTGCAACAGCATTCATAAAATAATCAAACTGCGTATCAATTACTGTTAATTCCCATTCGCCGTCATCATTTTTCTCAGGTTTCATTACAGTGTCTTCTTTTTCTTTTTTAGGAGCATTCTGTGCAAATGAATTAGTAGGAATAATTATTAGAAATAATATGATGATTAAATTTTTCATAATGAATGATTTATACAAAAAAAGCACTCCAAATAGAGTGCCTTTGTTTTATTTTTTGATGTATTCTTTCTGAACAACCGAAACAGCAGGGAAGTGATCGCTGTAACCTCCGGTAAATCTGTCGCCGTCCCAAGAACGAAGTGGGTAACCTTTCCATTGTCCTTCTTTATTGACTAAATAAGAAGGAGCGTAAATTTCTGCCTTGAAAATAGTGTAAGTAGGCGTTAGTTTTTCCGGTGAATAAAAATTCTTAGAAACAATAATCTGATCAAATAAATTCGGAGCGTCTCTATAAGCCAAAGAAGCAACTCCGTTTTTATATAATTTGTACATTAAATTATAGTAAGGCGATTTGTCTGATAACTCACTAGGGTCACCAACTGCCCCCAAATGTTTTTTCAAACTCGGGCTTACCGGATCGTCATTGTAATCTCCCATTGAAATTAATTTAATTCCAGGATAATCAACTGATAATTTATCCATTTCTGCTTTCAAAACAGCTGCAGCAGCATTCCTTCTTGGTTGAGAAGCTGCTTCACCACCACTTCTTGAAGGCCAGTGATTCATAAATACTGCAATTTTTTCACCATCCAAAAGACCGATTGCTACCAAAACATCTCTTGTGTATTGTCTTTTTCCGTCTTCGTTGTATACTTTAATTTCTTTTGTGTAAGAATTCTGTACAAGGAATCTGTTTTTTTGATATATAATAGCAATGTCGATTCCTCTTGCATCGTAAGAATTATAATGAACAATTCCGTAGTTACTTTTTGCTAAAGCCGGTTGCTTAATCAGGTCTTCAATAACCTGTCTGTTTTCTACTTCGATAAGACCACAAATTGTAGGATTGTCATTAGTATATTGTCTTCCCAATTCAGAAATCACCTTTGCTTCGTTTGCTAATTTCTGATTGTAATATTTTGTTCCCCATCTTTTAGGACTGTTTACAGTAAAGTCAGTCGCTAAAATCTGGTGACGAATTACTTTTTTTCCTACTAAAAGTTCGTTAACCCATTCTCCTTTATAATCTTCTGTCGTTTCTAGAAACTTTAAAGAATCAATAGGTACACTTCTGTGGAATTTAGGATTGGAAAAAGGTAAAGTTCCATCAATATAATCTGCAGAAGCAATGGTATCCCAAAGGTTTTCTACATTCAGAAAAGCTATTGTTGCTCTTTTAACTTGTTTTTGCTGAGAAAAGCTAAAAGTAAAGCATAAAACTGCAAAAATGAATACGAATTTTTTCATGTTATTATATAATTCAAAATTTTGAGGGGGTAAAATTACAAATTTTAAAATCATTTAAAGATTAAATTAATCTTAAGAAATGCATTTTGATTTCAATCATAAATGAGGCGTTTTATTGAGAGAATTAATGATTGTTAAGAATAATTAATAGAATAAAATGCTAAAAATGTTTTAGTTAATGAAAATAATCCTAAATTTGTTGCCCCTTAAATAAAGAAGGTGTTTTAAAATAAGTTTATTATGATTAAAAAACTATCCCTAATCTCTTTGTTTACCTTATTGCCTGCATCTTACTACTATGCACAAACTACTGTTTTTGCGTATGTTAAAGGTCAGGATGGTAAGCCTGTAGAGAGAGCAGAGGTTGATCTTGAACAATCTGTTGATGATGTAACTGCTGATAAAATCGGTTACTTCCAGTTTGTAGATTTGAAGCCAGGACATTATCTTATTACCGTTACAAAACCAAATTTTGAATCTAAAATTTTAGAATTTGATGTAACTGCCGATGAGAAAAGAAAAGACTTAGGTGTTATTATGCTAAACAACAGTTTGGCAACAGACGCCGGAGTAGTTGTGATTGACGATTCTGCAAACGATACAGAAGACGGAGGTTCTGCAATGCAGCCTACAGTAGGACTTTTGAGTTCTGGTAGAGATGCATTTCAAAATGTTTCTGCTTTTGAATTAGGAGCTTATTGGTTTAGACCAAGAGGGGTAGATAACCGTTTTGAAGATGTATTATTCAACGGAGTTTCTATGTCTAAAAATGATGATGGAAGAATCGACTTCAGCAACTGGGGAGGTTTAAATGATGTAACAAGATATCCTTTCGAAAATGTAGATAACATTACGCCATCAGAATATACTTTTGGTAATTTAGGAGGTGTAGCTTATTATAATACAAGAGCTTCTTCTTATAGAAAACAAACATCTTTAGCGTATTCATTTACAAACAGAAGTTATTTGCACAGAGCAATGGCAACTTATTCTTCAGGAATGAGCAAAAGTGGTTGGGCATTTACATTTTCTGGAAGTAGAAGATGGGGAGATCAGGCAATCATTGATGGAGTTTACCAAGATGCTTATGCATATTTTGCATCAGTTGAGAAAAAATTCAGTGAAAGACATTCAATTAACTTCACAGGTTTCGGTTCTCCTACATACAGAGCTTCAAACTCACCAAATACTCAAGAAGTTTATGACATCATGGGTAAAGATTACAACTCGTATTGGGGATGGCAAGACGGTGAAAAAAGAAACTCAAGAATCAGAAAAGTATTTGAACCAATGTTCATGCTTACTGATTATTTAAAAATCGGGAAAAACTCTAACTGGACCAATACAGTTTCTTACCAAATCGGAAGCGATGCAAGAAGTAGACTAGATTGGTTCCATGCAGCTGATCCGAATCCTACTTATTACAGAAAATTACCAAGCTACGGGCTTTTAACTGCAGATGAATTCAGATCGCAATCTCAAATCGATTGGAACAGTCTTTATCAGGCAAACTATCTTAACAACCAAAATATGGATGGTAGTAAGAGAGGTGCAGTTTACAGTATTGTAGAAGATGTAAATAAAGATAAAACTTTCAATTTTGCATCTCACTTTGATACAAGATTAAAAGAAAACTGGAAATTGAATGTTAACTTTAATTATCAGAATCTAAAATCAGATAATTTTAGAAGAGTTAAAGATTTATTGGGTGCGGAATATGCTTATAATTTAAATGCATTCAACAATGATGTACAGTACAATACGGATGATGCAAATACACAAGTAAGAGTAGGAGACAGAACTCAGTATTCTTATGAGTTATCTAAAAATCATTACTCTTTAAATGTATCATCTGAGGTAGATTTCAATAAATTTAACGTTGTAGCGTCTATTTTCAGTTCTTATTCTGAATCTCAAAGAGATGGTCACTTCAGAAGCGGTTTGGCAAGTTTCCAAAACAATTCTAAAGGAAAGAGTTCTATATATGATGCTTTAGATGCAGGTTTGAAAGGTAAGGTTACTTACAAAATCAATGGTAAAAACTTCATTGTTTACAACGGTGCTTTCTTTAGTTTAGCTCCTACATTGAATGAATTGTATATCAACCCAAGAGCTGTAGATTATTTGACTCCGGGAGTTAAAAATCAGATCATTAATTCAAATGATTTGAGCTATATCTTAAGAAGTCAGGTTTTAAAATTGAGAATTTCAGGTTACTATACTACAATTAGTAATTCTACAGAAATTTCAAGATATTATGCAGCGGTAAGTGATCAAACAGGATCTGTAAACACTTTGATCAACGAAGCAATGACAGGTGTTGATAAAAGATACATCGGTGCTGAACTTGGTTTTGACGTAAAAATTACACCTACATTAAATGCGACCGGGGTTGCAAGTATCGGTGAATACAAATACACAAACCGTCCTGATGTTTATTCTTTTGATGACTTAAATGACTTTAGAAGTTATGGAAAAGCAAATATTAAAGATTATAAAGTAGCAGGAACTCCTCAAAAAGCATTTTCTTTTGGTTTGAAATACAATTCACCAAAATATTGGTGGGTTGGTGCATCTGCAAATTATTTAATGGATCAATATCTTGATTTCTCAGCATTAAATAAGACAGCTTACATGTACACAAACCCTGCGACAAATGATCCTTATCCAGGTGCTACACCAGAATTGATTCAGCAATTAACAAAGCAGACAAAATTTGATGATCAGTTTATGTTGAATGCTAATGCAGGAAAATCTTTCAAATTTGGTAATTACAGATTAGGAATCAGCGTATCTGTAAATAATATTCTGAATAACAGAAATTATGTAACAGGAGGATTTGAGCAAGGTAGATTGGCTAATTTCCCTGGTGTACTTGAGGAATCTCAGAGACAAACACCATATTTCGGACCAAAACTTTGGTATGACAGAGGAACCACGTTCTTTACAAATGTTTATTTAAGATTCTAAAAAAGAGACTACAATGAAAAAATATAATTCAATTTTAAAATATATTTTCGTAATCTTTGCAGCGCTTGTTATTACAGGTTGTGTGCATGACGATAAATATGATGAGCCTAATCTTGATGGATATCAGTGTACAGATCTTACTGCTACAATGACGCTAACTCAATTAAGAGCGAAATATACAACTACAGCTTTCACTTTTCCAGATAATTCTACTGATATTGTAGAAGGGTACGTTTCGTCTACTGACGAAACTGGGAATATTTACAAGACAATTTATATTCAGGATAAACCGGAAAACCCAACTCAAGGATTTGTAATCAGTGTAGATGCGGTAAGTACTTATACAAATTATCCTCAAGGTTCTAAAATTTATGTTAAACTTGCTGGTTTATCTTTAGGAACTTACGGTGGAGTAGTACAATTAGGAGTGAAAAATGGAACTGAAACAGCAGCAACTTCAGTATCAAGAATTCCTGAAAAATTGGTACCATCTAGAATTTTCAGATCTTGTACTATAAGAGCGAATATTGTTCCTAAGGTAATGACTTCTCTACAGATGGTTTCTGCAAACGACCAATATATCGGATGTTTGATTCAAATGAATAATGCTGAATTCGATAGCAGAATTTTATGTACTAACTATGCTCCAAACGGAGTTACGGTTGATAGAACTATTAGAGATAATAGTACAGCAACAACAAGAGTGGTAAGAAATAGTGGTTATGCATCATTTGCTAATCAGATTTTACCTTCAGGAAATGGTAAATTTGTTGGTATCTACAGTAAATTCAACAGTACTTACCAAATGTATATTAACAAGGCTACAGATCTTGATATGACTAAATTCCCTAGAATTGATGGTCTTACGTCAAATCCTTGTGAATACAGCGATAATGGATTGACTCAAAAAACGGTTGCGGAAGTTAAACAATTGGCAACGAGCCCGCTTACTTTAATTACAGGAGATTTTGTTCTTAAAGCTAAAGTAACTGCAAATGATAAATCTGGAAACCTTTTCAAATATATCTACGTAGAAGATGCTACAGGAGGTATCAGAATTAACATTGATAAAGCCGATATGTTTAATGATCCTAGATTTGTTGTAGGTAAAGAAGTTTATGTAAAACTTAAAAACTTATACGTAGGAGCGGTTAATGGAGAAATTCAGTTAGGAACTCCATTCAGTGGAGCAGTTGGTAGAATTGCAGAAACTGATGTTTACAAATATTTCTTTGATTCTAAAAAAGCAATTACTGCCGTTACTTCTACAGAAAAAACAATCAGTCAGTTTACAATGGCAGATGTAGGTAAATGGGTTAAGATTAAAAATCTTCAGTTCATTGCAGGAGATTTAGAAAAAGTATATGCTTCAGGTGCAGTGACCAACAGAACTTTAGAAGACTGTTCTGGTAATAAAGTTCTTTTAAGAACAAGTAACTTTGCAGATTTTGCAGGTCAGGTTATCGAATCTGGAAAAGGTGATGTTTATGGTGTTTTAAGTGTATTCAATGGTACTTACCAATTATGGATTACAGATGTTTTAGGAGCTGATTTGGATGATCCAAGATGTGATGGTTCAGTTTATACTCCGCTTGCAGTAATATACAAAGATGATTTTGCAGCTGGAGGTTTCGGATCAGATTGGACAACGGTAAATGTTGCAGGTACTCAGGTTTGGAATACTTCTAACCAAGGTAATGGAACTAATTACTATGCAGTAATGAGTGCTCCATTATCAAATCCAGCCAATGAAGACTGGTTAATTTCTAAAACAGTAAGTTTAGTGGGTAAAACTAAAGCAGCAGTAAGCTTTACGTCTGATGTAAGATATGCTGGAAATGCTCTTCAGGTTTACGCTACAGAAAACTATACAGGAAATCCTGCGACTACAACTTGGGTGCTTTTACCTGCTGCATTAGATACAAACAATGCTGCATTTGGTGACTGGGTAAGCTCAGGAAACGTAGATTTAGCTGCTTTCTTAGGTAAAAACGTAAGAATTGCATTCAAATATACTTCAACAAGTGCTGCTGCAGCAACTTGGGAAATTGATGACTTCAAAATCAAAGGTCAATAATTAATTGATTCTTTTATAAATAGAAAAGACGAACAGTAATGTTCGTCTTTTTTTGTTTTTTTGATATGTTTTAGGATTTATCTTAAACTGAAAGTAACTAATTAACTTTAAGTTGAATATGGTAATAAGAAAGTTTAGATTATTTACATGACGTCAAATTAGATATATTCAATTGAAGCAAAACCTTTGTAGAAATTAATAAGACCCTACAAACAATGCCCTCCGTAGAAACGCTACCTTTATTCGCAAAATTTAATCATAATAAAATATCAAACATAAAAAAAACCACTGCAATTGCAATGGTTATATGATTTTAAATCTAATACTTTCTAAAAATCCACTTCATTTACCTCTTTTCCGCGCTGAAAATTCATTGTTTTCTGATTTCCTTTATAAGCAATGTTCACTAGGTTGATTTGCTTTGGAAAAGCGCTTAAAAGTATCGTATTTTTTATCTTTAGACTATTAATGTCAGAAACACCTCCAGTTTCAAAATATACCCAAACCGTTTCTCCACTTACTTGACTTCCTGTAAAGGTTAAAGTTTTCGGAGAACCATCTACAAATACATCAAAATTATTGTTTACATATTTTTTTACTTCCGCCTCAAAACCGGCAGTATTTCTGTTGATTTTAATGGCATCAGAAATATGACTTGTGTTCATTTTAGTTGTAAACTTCAAAGTTTTGCTTCCGTCGATGTAATCAACCTTCGTCATCGAAGAATAGAAATCAAAAACCGTGAAACTCATCAATGTTAAAAATGTAAAAATACTCGATATATATAAAAATTTTTTCATCTCAATTTATAAATTTGTAGCATATTGCTAAATAAAATGGGTCAAATTTGGTGCCAATTAAAAATTAACGTTTACAGAATATTTATCATAAAAAGCCTTAATATGTGCAACCGCTTCATCTGCCGTATCTACCACGCGGTAAAGATCAAGATCACCTTCAGAAATCATCCCTTCTGTAAGTAAAGTTTCTTTAAACCAGTCTAATAAACCACTCCAAAATTCACTTCCAACCAAAACAATCGGAAACTTTCCAATTTTATTAGTTTGAATTAATGTCATTGCTTCTGTCAGTTCATCTAAAGTTCCAAATCCACCGGGCATTACGATAAATCCTTGCGAATATTTTACAAACATCACCTTTCTTACAAAGAAATAATCGAAGTTTAATGAATATAATTTGTTGATATAAGGATTAAAATGCTGTTCAAAAGGCAAGTCGATATTTAAACCAATCGATTTTCCCTGAGCATTGAAAGCGCCTTTATTTCCAGCTTCCATAATTCCGGGACCACCTCCTGTAATTACTCCAAAACCAATTTTTGTGATTTTTTCGGCAATCTCAACAGCCATATTGTAATACTTGGTATCCGGTTTCAATCTTGCAGAGCCAAAAATAGAAACACAAGGTCCTATTCTCGCCATTTTTTCATAACCATCGACAAATTCAGCCATCACTTTAAAAACCATCCAGCTATCTTTGGTAATGGTTTCGTCCCAGTTTTTTTCTCTCAGGCTGTTTTGAAGTTTTGTTTCGTTGATATCTAATTCTGTATTTTCTATACTTTCGTCTCTTGTTCCTTCAGTTTTCATTCAAATTATTTAAAATATTTTTCTGCTTCAATCACAGATTCAGGTCTTCCCACATCCACTAAAATGCTGTCGTGCACAAAACCATGAATTTTTTCGGTCTGCATTAAATCCAGATATTCTTCCATCACAGAAAATTTCCCCGTTCTCTTAATTTTATCAAAAATCACGGGATTTATACAGTGAACTCCGCTAAAAGCCAAAGGTCTGAATCCCTTGTTGAATTCCGCAAGACGCTGTTCTCCACTTTGTATATTAAGCCATCCTCTCAAAACCAAATCATCATTAAACAGTAATTTTCTAGAACTTTCTCTGTCTGAAACCGCTAAGGTAACAAAATCTTTAATTTCTTTATGGTATTTTACGAAATCATCGATGTTTATATTCGTGAGAATGTCAGCGTTCATGATTAGGAAATCTTCTCCGTGATTAAGGAATTCTTTAGCAAAAATCAAGCCGCCTCCTGTTTCCAACAGTTCATTTGACTCATCTGAAATTTCAATCTTACAGCCGAAATTATTATTTTCTTTTAAAAAGGTAACAATCTGATCACCAAAATGATGAATGTTAATGACAAAATCTGTAATTCCGAAACCTTTGAGATATTTGATATTTCTTTCCAAAAGCGGAATGCCGTTTACTTTAGCCAAAGCTTTCGGATGATGATCTGTAAAAGGTTTTAAGCGGGTTCCTTTTCCTGCAGCAAAAATTAATGCCTTCATTTTATATAATTGATAAGTGATGAATGATAATTGATAGTTAGATTGCTAAATCATTTATAATTTATCAATCATCATTTATTATTGAGTTGGTGCTGTTCGTCATGATGAAGACTTATTTCTACCTTTTCGCCGTATTTTTTTTCGATGAAATGAGCAATTTTTATAGCCGAATAAACCGATCTGTGCTGACCTCCTGTGCAACCAAAATTGATTTGAAGATTTTCAAAACCTCTTCCCAAATAATTATCAATATTTATGGAAACTAAATTTTTAATTAATTCTAAAAACTGAGGCATATCGGTTTTTGTTTCCAAATATTCCTGAACACCAATGTCATTTCCGGTCTGGATTTTATATTCTTCAACTCTTCCTGGGTTTAAAATTCCGCGGCAATCGAATGTGAATCCGCCTCCGTTCCCGGAATCATCTTTTGGTATTCCTCCTTTTTTATATGAAAAACTGTGAATGTCTATGTGTAGCATGTTGTTATTTTTTTATTAAATTATTTTTGAACCATTAAGGTCTATTTAAGCAGTTAAGTTTAATTAAGAATTTTGATAAATCAAAATTTTAGTCGGGAAGTGCTTTAAAATATTCATTAATGAAAGGTTTTAATGACTTCGTGATGTTATTTGTAAAGAAATTAATCAATAATCCTTGAGGTTTTTTGAGAACTTTCATGTAGGTAAGCAATTGTGCTTCATGAATTGGAAGTATTTCTTCGATTGCTTTTAATTCTAAGATTACTAAATCATTAACAAGCAAATCAACAACTAACTTTGTTTCAATATTTACTCCTTCATAATTAATTGTTGCCTGAAGCTGCTGTTTTACATCGTACCCATTATTAATAAGCTCAATTTTCAGACATTCTTCATAAATGCTTTCAAGCAATCCTGGTCCAAGTGTTTTGTGAACTTTTATTGCCAACCCTGTAATCTCATAAGATAATTGAGTAACTTCTTTTTTTGTCATACAGCTTAATATTCTTAACTTCTTAAATATAAAACTTAATGGTTTAATATTTCCTCAATTTTCAATTTTGTTTTTTTCAACCTTAATTGTTCAATCACTTTTTTAAGCTCTGGAAAATCATTCATCATTTCCCAGTTTTGCGCAAATTCTGAAATGTTTTCAATCCCTTTTTCAATGCTTGAAATAAAATGTTGTTTTCTTTGAATCAATCCGCGGAAACCATAAGCTCCCAAAACCTGTAAGAATCTCATCATTTGAATTGGTTTCACCGAGTTTCTTAGTTGAATTTGAATTTCTTTATTTTCAAACTGTTGAATGTAAAATTCGAGCATTTCATTTTTGAAATCTTCCGGAAAATTAGCTTTAGCCTGAAACAGAAATGAAATCACATCATACATCAACGGACCTTTCATTGCAGATTGATAATCGATAAACGAAACTTCATTTTTTTCATTCACCATAATATTTCTTGCCTGAAAATCACGGATCATTAAACCTTTTGGTTCGAGGTTTTCGATGAGGTAAACGATTTTCTTGAATTCTTTCAGTAGAGTAGACTTATGATATTCCAACTCTAAAACATCAACAACGAAGTTTTTGAAATAATATAAATCGTGCATGATTGGAAGTTCATCATAAGATTCATATTCAAAGGTCTTCTGAAAATCTATTTTCCCTTCTGTTTTTGTTTGAAGTTCAAAAAGTTTTGTGAGCGTTTGTTTCACTAGAGAATTTACATTTTCAGACAAACTTTCTTCGGCAATAATCTCTGAAAAAGTTCTTCCACCCAAAAACTGTTGAATGTAAATTTTTCTATCTTCTGAAACAGAATATATCTTTGGTGTATTGAGATTTAACTCAGAAAAAATTTGTGAATAATAAAGAAAACTTTCGTTTTCGGCAATATTCTCGTTATAGGTAATAATGTATTTTCCATTTTGATTTTGAGCCAAAAAATTGACTCTTGCAGAACCGCTTTGAGCTAAAGTGATAAATTCAGCAGATTTTTCACCAAAATGGTTTTCAAAAAATATTTTTGCGTTTTCCGAAGTCATAATATGGTAACAAATATACTAATTTACGTGCTAATTGCTATCTTTGCAGTATGTTAAAAGACTTTAAACCTGTTTTGGGAATTTTGTTGCGTTTCATCATCATTTATTTGGTGTTACTTTTTGCGTATCAGTTTTATCTCAACAGTTTTAAAGAATTTGGTCTTGATCCATATTCCCGATTGATTGCGAGACAAGTGATGTTTCTTCAAAATGCATTAGGTTTTCCTTCAGCTCTTTACGATGATGTTCCAAAACAACAGATTTGGTTTCATGTAAGAACCGGTTTTGTTACCAGAATGGTAGAAGGTTGTAATGCAATCTCGGTAATTATTCTGTTTGTAGCTTTTATTTTTGCGTTTTATAAAGGAACTAAAACTTTCGTTTTTGTTGCAGTAAGTTTTTTGATACTTTATATCATGAATGTTTTAAGAATTGCAGGACTTAATATCGTGTATAGTGATTATACTAAATACGGAAAGATGGCACATGATTATGCATTTCCTGCTATAATCTATGGAAGTGTTGTAGCTCTTTGGTTAGTTTGGATTAAATTTTTTGCTTTAAAAAATGAAAATTCTTAGTTGGTTTTTAGTGTTCCTTGGGATTTGTGGACTTATGGGTGTGAGAATGCTCGAAGATCAGATTTTCTATGATCCTTTTTTGAATTTTTTTCATGAAGCAGATAAGTCTCAAGCTTTTCCGGCTTTTGAATGGGGAAAGCTGATTGGAAGTCATGTTTTCAGGTTTGTTTTAAATCTAATATTTTCATGTATCATTATTCATTTTATGTTTAAAAACAAAGAATGGACGATACAGGGAGCGGTTTTGATTACGATAATTTTTGCTATTACCTTTCCGATTTATCTTTTTTGCATATACAATAAATTTGATATTGGATATCTTTTTTCTTTTTATATGAGAAGGTTTGTTATACAGCCTTTGATTTTACTTCTAATCATCCCACTTTTTTATTACAGAAAGCAGATTCTAGCAAATAATAATTAAATTCATTTTATGAAATGAATATTTCTTTTGAGCAAAGTTTGTTTTTATTTCTCGTTGCTTTTTTTATTGACAGGGTGCAGCATTGGAACGAATATTTACGTTCAAAATCTCACCAATGAGATGAAAGTGGTTACTATTAAGTATAATAGAAAAATTAGTAACATGAAAGCACCAAATTACACATTGAAATTTATAGACCGTATTAAGTCTGCAAAATTTTTTAAATATAAAAATGAAGACAAACTAAAATTACTTGAGCAGAAAATCTCAGATTCTGTAATTGTTGTCAATTTACCTCCGAAATCTACCAGTAGAATTGAGCAAACTTCTAATTACAGATGGTATCGTACAGTAGAGTATGTCGAAATTGACCATCAGAGATACACTGTAGAAGAATTGCAACAAAAATTAATAAAAGTAAAAGCAGACGGTATATTTAAGATAGAATAAAGAATTTATACTGTATGTTTCTCAACATTGGTCACATTTTCGGGAGTCCATTTTATACGTTTTGCAAATGGTAATTCTCTCACCGGACAATCAAAAATCTGACAAACCGGACAGGAAATCGTCTTGCAATCATCCATATGGAAATTAAACTCGACTGTTCTTTTGGTATTTTTGGCTAAAAGAAGAATGACGTTTTCCATTTCCTGATGAGCTTCTCGAAGGCTGTAATAATACGGTAGTGTGATGTGAGCATCGATGTGAAGTGAGGAGCCGAATTGCTGGATTTTCATGTTGTGAATGTCTATCCATTCTATATGTCTGTTTTCTTCTAAAAGTTGAATGATGTTGTTTAAAAGTTCGGGATCCTGTTCATCCATAATTCCTCGCAGTGACTTTCTGACGATTTTATAACCGACAAAAATTATGTAAAAACCAAAGATTAGGGCAACGACAGAGTCAATCCAATAAATTTTGGTGAAGTAAACGATAACTAAACTGATAACCACTCCCAATGTTGTAATCGTATCCGACTGTAAATGTTTTCCGGAGGAAATTAGCACTAAAGAATTCTCTTTTTCGCCTTTTTTAATAGAGATATAGCCTAAAATATAATTGATAATCGCAGTTGCTGCAATAATAGCAATTCCCCAATCTAAACCTTTCAAAACTCTTCCGGTTACCAAGCTGTTGACGCCTTCGTAAATAATCATAATTCCGGCAATCGCGATAAGTGCGCCTTCTATTCCTGCGGTAACAAACTCTACTTTTCCGTGCCCGTAAGGATGATCTTCATCTTTAGGTTTTGAAGCTAAATGCAAAGAATATAAACCCATAAAAGCACTGATGACGTTCACAATGCTTTCCATTGCATCAGAGAATACAGCATCGGAATCTGTAAGTTTCCAAGCGATAATTTTACCTACAAAGAGAATGATTCCGAAAACCGCAATGAGCTTTTGGAAACCGATTTTGTCTTTATTGATGTTCTTTGTCATCATTTTCTACATATTCATATTATTGATAGGATTTTATCCTATTTTTTAGAAAGTCGTCCCTTCGGGACTGATTAAGTTTTTATCCATCAACTAACAACTAATTACTAACAACCAAATAATTATTCGATAAAAAAAAGAATCTCTTTTGGAGACTCTTTTCTTTTTTGTTAGTTTATACTAAGTTGTTTGCTACTAAGTATTCTGCAATCTGTACTGCGTTTGTTGCAGCGCCTTTTCGCAGATTGTCTGCCACAATCCAGAGATTGAGTGTTTTTGGTTGTGAGAGATCTCTTCGGATTCTTCCGACGAAAACTTCGTCTTTTCCTTCTGAATATAAAGGCATTGGATATTCGTTGTTTTTAACGTTATCCATTACGATAACTCCAGAAGTTTCAGATAAGATTTTTCTTACTTCGTCTAATTCAAATTCGTTTTCAAATTCGATATTAACGCTTTCAGAATGACCTCCTTGAACCGGAACTCTTACCGCAGTTGCCGTTAAATTGAATGTATCATCACCTAATATTTTTTTAGGCTCTTTCATTAATTTAATTTCTTCTTTAGTATAATCGTCATCAGAGAATACATCACAGTGTGGCAAAGCATTTTTGAAGATTTGATAAGGATAAACTTTAGCAACAGAATCGTCACCAGAAATTTCTCCGTTCAATTGATCTACAGCAGCTTTTCCTGTTCCTGTCACCGATTGGTAAGTAGAAACAATGACTCTTTTTAAATCGTATTTTTTATTCAACGGGCCTAAAACCATGACCAACTGAATCGTAGAACAGTTCGGATTTGCAATAATCTTGTCTTCTTTTGTTAAAACGTCTGCGTTGATTTCAGGAACGACTAATTTTTTAGTAGGATCCATTCTCCAAGCTGAAGAATTATCAATTACGGTAATTCCAGCTTCAGCAAATTTTGGAGCGTATTCTAAAGAAGTAGAACCTCCTGCAGAGAAAATTGCAATATCAGGTTTGGCAGCTATAGCGTCGTCGATGCTTACGATAGTGTAATCTACCTGTTTATACTTCACCTGTTTACCAATAGATCTTTCCGAAGCTACCGGAATTAATTCTGTTACAGGGAAGTTTCTCTCTTCGAGAACTTTAAGCATCACTTGTCCAACCATTCCTGTTGAACCTACTACAGCTACTTTCATTGTTGTTTAAATAAAATTTAAGTTAATATAAATTAAGCTCCGAAGACTCTTGTCCACGGAAACGCAAATGCGAATAAACCTACTGCGATTAATCCCATGATTACAATTCCTAAAGAAATGGTATCATTAGATTTTACTTTCTTGTTAATGATGGTCATCAAAACTGCAGCAATAAGCATAGAAAATGGGTGTTCTACATACTGAAATCTCAAATCAGCGTTTTTCATGACTGATCCCATATCCAAACCTTTAGTAAAGTTCATAACCAGCATAATGATTCCGATTGTAAACTGAACGTGGAAAAAGATCATTGTAAATAAAGTAACTTTCTTTAGTAACTTATTTACTTTACCGCTATATCCGAACATTACGGTTAATAAAGCGATGATAAATAGGGCGGTTAATCCAAGTTCCAAATAAGCAAAACCTTTATGGGCACTCAGTAAAATTTTGTAAAAATCCATACTTCTATTTTTTCTATTTTTAAAGTGTACAAATATAAAAAAATCCCAGCGATAAAGCTGGGATTTGGTATTTAATAAAAGTGAATTTATTAGAATTTAAATGCAATTGAAGCTGCCCAAGTTCTACCGAAACCGAAGTAAACAGTATTGCTTGTATCTAAACCTTTGTAGAAGTTTTGCGGATTGTTAATATAAGTATTATACAATGCCTGTGCTTGTGCATCTGTATTGGTAGATGTTTTGAAGTCTGCAACATCTTTTACGTGTGTAGAAGATTTACCATCAGAGATGTAAGTAGTGTCAAATAGGTTATAAATGTTACCAGTTAGTACAATTCTCTGCCCATTTCCAACTTTGAAAGAATATGACATACCTAAATCAAATAGATTATAGCTAGGATATTCTAAAGCTCCTTTTTTACCATTATTACTAATGTTTCCATTAGGCTGAACGTAAATGTCGCTGAAATTGATCAATCCATAATAGTTGTCATAATAGTTCCAGTTAGCAAATACGCTTAAGTCTTTAATTGGTTTTAAAGTAAATCCTAATGCAGCAGTAGTTTGTGCAGCATCTGAAACTTTTACTTTATCTAATGCAAATTCTACATCAGTTTTACCATTTAAAGCAATAGGAGTTCCGTTTTCGTCATAAAGATTTCCACTTGCATTTCCTTTGTATTTCCAGTCTCCAATAGAGAACATTGCGTTGAAAGATAAATAATCCGTAGCTTTTATTGTTCCTTCAAATTCAATTCCCATGTGGATTTCATGAATACCTGTAAGGTTTGCATAAGGTCTGTTATAGTTTCCTCCTGCAGGATTAGGTACTGTAAGACCTGTGAATCTATTATATCTGTCTTTCCAAGAAGTATAATAAGCATTAACATTAGCATTGAAGATTCCACTTCTGAAACCATAACCTAGTTCTGCTGAAGCAATTTTCTCATTGGTTAATAGTGGGTTTACAATTTGTTGATTTCCAGTAGCTCTTCCATCATTTGTATTAATTAATGGGTTGTTTCCTGAAGCTGGAGCAAGTGGAGAGTTGTAAACAGAATTAAATAAAGGTTGCTTTTCATAATATCCAACATTAGCAAATACATTATGCTGCTCGTTAATATTATAGTTAATACCAGCTTTAGCATTAAATCCTAAAAGAAATTTAGTGTCTGTTTTTTGTGTAACAGCTTGGCCTTGTTGGATTACTCCGTCTTTTAACCAGTTGTCGATTCTTTTATAACCTTGTTCTGAAACTGAACCTTGAACAAACGCTGAAATTTTATCATTTGAATATTCAAGTTGTCCGAAAAGTCCACCCCATAGTACCTCGCCATCATAGTTTCTGTAAACAATTTGGTTTTTATCTTTAACAGATTTAGCAAAAGGATTTGCTGAAGGTGCAGCGTTTTGTACTAAAGTTACATCATAACCTCCAGGGTTATTCATATCATCTTTCTCAATATACTTATTATTTCCCCATAGACTAGTCAGTACACCTGGGTGATAACCATAGTAATATCTTAAATCAATACCTCCTGAGAAGTTCCAATTTTGATTAATTTTATGTTGGAAATTAGAAAGTAATCCATACCAGTCATGAGAGTTTACACTTGCTCTTCTTACGAGACCATTAGTTCTTGTAGCAACGCCAGGTGTTTTGTTTATCGCATTGATTCCTGTGTTATTAGCTACAGCAGGATTCCAAGTTACATTTTGTCCTTGGTTCCAAGCCTGAATGTCATCAAATCTAATTAAACCATCAGCAGTTTTTGGAAGGTTATTGATACTTGAACCGTTAATGCTTCCTATAACTCCGGTACCACCACCTCTACCCCAAGATCCGTAAAGAACTGAAGATAATTTTGATCTTTCAGAGATTTTCCAATCCCAGTTAACTGATGCTACCGGTTTACTGTAGAAGTTTACAGTTTGAGACATTACTTCGTCATTCAAATAACCCCAGTTAGAGTTGTATCTTCTGTTTGGCTCATCTACTCCATTTCCGTATTTAATAAAGTTTGCAATTGAACTTTGGAAGTTCTGCATATGTTTTTGAGGTGCTCCAGTAAAAGTAAATTGGAAATCGTGCTTTTCATTAGGCTGATAACCTAAAGCAAAATAATAGTTGTAAGCTTCGAATTCTGACCCATCAATATATGTTGATCCTGCAGTTCTAGCCATTAAGAATGAAGTAGACCAACCTTTAGCTGATTTACCTGTGTTGTATGAGAATAAAGTTTTTAAGTAGCCGTCATTACCAACTCCTAGTAAAACATTACCTTCTCTTTTCTTGTCAGCAGCTCTTGTTACAATGTTTACTGTTCCTCCAACAGAAGCAATAGCTAATTTTGAAGAACCTAAACCTCTCTGAATCTGCATTGCTGAAGTTACATCTGATAATCCTAACCAGTTACTCCAATATACAGCACCATCTTCCATACCATTAACAGGAACCCCGTTAATCATTACAGCAGTGTTGTTTGTATCGAAACCACGGATATTCATACGACCATCACCAAAACCTCCTCCGCCTTTTGCAGCGTAGATTGATGGTGTGGATTTTAAAATTTCAGGAAATTCTTGGTTTCCTAATCTTTCAACAATTTGTGCTTCTTTAATTGTAGAAACTGCAACTGGAGTCTTTCTGTCTTTAGCAAGATCGGCAACTCCTGTTAGCACAACCGCTTCGATATCTTTAGACCTTTCGTCTTTTATGGTATCTTTAGCCTCTTGTGCATAATAAACGCTAGCTGTAGAAAGTGAAATTATCACAGTTAGCATCGATTTGTTGATTAATTTCATAATCGTAAGTAATAGTTAGAATTAAATTTTCAGCAAAATTCGACAAATAAAATTTAACTATTATTAACTGAATGTTAATTTTTAACGATTCTTAACAAAGCTTAATGTGTTGATTTTCAGTAAAAAATAGAAAATATGAATTTTCATGTGAAAAAAATCATATTATTTAATTTTTAACAAATAGCCTTTGTTTTTATTAAAAATGTAATGATTTATTGATGTGCTTTTAAACTCAAATCTATATTGTCAGCCGAGTGTGTAAGCGCTCCTACAGAGATGTAGGTTACTCCTGTAGCGGCAATATCTTTCAGTTGATTTCTTGTAATTCCGCCTGAAGCTTCACTTTCGCAAGACCCGTTGATCAATTGTACTGCTTTGGTCATTGTGGCAACATCCATATTGTCGAGCATGATTCTGTCAACTTTTGCATCAATAGCTTCTTGTACTTCTTCAAGATTACGGGTTTCAACTTCTATTTTAAGTTTTTTCTTAGATTTTTTCACATAGTCTTTTGCCATTTTCACAGCATTGGTAATGCTTCCATTGTAATCGATGTGATTGTCTTTCAGCATAATCATGTCATAAAGACCATATCTGTGATTGGTTCCGCCACCGATTGCAACTGCCCATTTTTCGCAAACTCTGAAGTTGGGAGTAGTTTTTCTCGTGTCTAAAAGTTTTGTTTTGGAACCAATCAATCGTGAGTCCCAATCATGAGTTAAAGTTGCGATACCACTCATTCTCTGCATACAATTTAGAACTAATCTTTCAGTTGAAAGAATAGATCTTGCACTTCCTGTAACAATAAATGCGATGTCACCCACTTTTGCTACTTCACCATCTTTGATATAGTTTTCAACTTTTAAATTCTTGTCGAACGTTTTAAAAATAATTTCAGCCAATTCAACACCGGCCAAAATGCAGTTTTCTTTAACTAAAAGTTTGGCACTTTGCTGAAGATCTTTAGGGATTGTAGACAATGTAGAATGATCGCCATCTTGAATGTCTTCCTCCAAAGCATTTTTAATGAATTGTTTTAAAACTTTATCGGTAGCGTAGCTTGGTCTTTTCATTATTGTAATTTTTTTAGTTCATTTTCCACTTCTTCAATTGATGGAAGGTGAGATTTGAAATTTTCGGGTAATATTTTTTTAAGTTCGTAGGAAGAAATTCCTAATGGCTTATGAAGATCTGTGAGAGAATATTCTGCGATAATTTCATTTTTATCTTTACAGATGATCATTCCAACGGTTGCGTTGTCATTTTCGTCTCTCATTTGTTTGTCAACGGCAGTTACATAAAAATTGAATTTACCAGCGAACTCCGGTTCAAAATGTCCGGTTTTTAATTCGATGACGATATATCTTTTTAATTTAATATGATAAAAAAGTAAATCAATAAAAAAAGACTGATTCCCAACTGAGATTTCAACTTGTTTTCCCACAAATGCAAATCCGCTTCCCAATTCTATCAAAAATTTTGAAATGTTTTCGGTTAAAGCATTTTCTAATTCTTTTTCTTTATAGGTTTCTGTAATATTTATAAAGTCAAAAATATAAGGATCCTTCAATGTTTCGCGTATCAATTCGCTTTCGTATTCGGGAAGTGTTTTTGAAAAATTATTAATAGTTTTTCCTTGACTCTCAATCAATTTTCCCGAAATCATATTGAGTAAAACAGCCCTACTCCAACCATTCTCTATTTTTTTTTTGATGTAAAAATAAGCTTCTTTAGAAGTTGAGCATTTAGTCATCAAGGTGACATGATGACCCCATGGAACTAGAAAGATATTATTTATCAATTCGTCAACAAATTGTTGACGATTTTGATTATCCTCATTCGTGAATTCGTCACCAACTTGGTGACGATTTGTATTTTCTTGATTATAAAACAGATAGAATCTTTTGCAGTATTTTAGATTGCTTTCAGAAAAACCTTTTATTTCAGGAAATTCTATACGTAAGTCTTTGCTTAGCTGTGAAAAAAATCCTGAACCATAAGTATTTTCAAAATTTCGTTCGGATATTTCCTTTCCCAAATCCCAATACATTTCTATCAAAGCAGAATTCACCTGAATTGCCGCTTTGATTTGGCTTTGCTGGATTTTTTGTTTTAAATCTAAAATCCAACTGATGTATTGTTCATTGCTTTTTTCCAGCATATCCAAAATTTATAATAAACTTTAAATTTTCCTTTTTAAGGATTTAAAATTAATAATCAATTATGCTTGAACTAAATCTTTATTGTAAAATGCACCTTTATTCTGAGTCATTTCCATCGATTGGGTAATAATCAGATGGGCAACAGTTGTTAAATTTCGTAATTCTGAAAGTTGAGGTGAAAGAATAGAGTAGTGGTAAATCTCATCAACTGCAGCAGCGATTTCAGAATGTTTTCTTAAAGCCATTTTGAGCCTGCTGTTACTTCTTACAATACCTACTAAGTCGCTCATCATTTCCTGAAGTTGTTTTCTGAGGTAAGAAACAATCACCATTTCGTCAATAATTTTCATTCCTTCTTCATTCCATTCCGGAACGGCTTTTAAATCGTCGAAATTGAAATTGTTTTCTTTTAATAATTCTACAGTTTTCATGGCTGCATTGTGACCGAAAACCAAACCTTCCAATAATGAGTTTGATGCCAATCTGTTTGCACCGTGAAGCCCGGAATTTGTGCATTCACCAACAGCAAAAAGATTATTTAATGAAGATTGTCCGTCTTTATCAACCTCAATTCCGCCCATCAAATAATGACAAGCCGGAACTACAGGAATCAATTGAGTAAAGGGATCAACTCCTTCGTCTTTACATTTTTTATAAATATTTGGGAAATGTTCTAAAAATTTTTCGTGATTCATTTCACGGCAGTCTAGACCAACAAATTCGTCTCCCGTAATTTTCATTTCAGCGTCTATAGCTCTTGCAACAATATCTCTTGAAGCTAATTCTTCTCTTTCATCATATTTATGCATGAATTTTTCGCCTCTCTTGGTTCTTAATTTAGCACCATCACCACGAACTGCCTCAGAAATTAAGAACAGCATCCCATCAAGTTTACTGTATAAAGCAGTCGGATGGAATTGATAATACTGCATATTGGTCACTTTTCCTTTTGCACGGGCAACGAAAGCGATTCCGTCTCCTGTAGCGATTGTTGGATTGGTCGTGTTTTTATAAACATGTCCTGCTCCTCCCGTTGCAGCTAAAGTAATTTTGGAAGTAATTTTTTTAATGGATTTAGATTTTTCATCTAAAATATAAGCTCCGTAGCAATTAATTTCGCCTTCATTTAATTCTTTTCCAGGAACGTGATGCTGAGTAATGATATCAATAACGTAATGATGGTCAAGAATTTCAATATTTGGGCTGTTTTTTACTGTTTGAAGTAAAGCTCTTTCTATTTCAAAACCGGTGATGTCTTTGTGATGTACAATTCTATTTTCTGTGTGACCGCCTTCTCTACCTAAAGCAAATTCGCCGTTTTTCTTATCAAAATTTGCGCCCCATTCAACGATTTCGTTAAATCTTGCAGGAGCTTCTTTTACAACCATTTCTACAACATCACGTTTATTTTCGCCATCTCCGGCTCTCATCGTGTCTTCGATATGTTTGTTGAAATTATCGTTTTTAGAATCGGTAACCACCGCCAAACCGCCTTGAGCATATTTTGTATTACTTTCGTCTTCGTCAGACTTTGTTACGATGATTATTTTGGCATCGGGAAATTGTTCGGAAACTTTTATGGCATAAGATAATCCGGAAATCCCGGAACCAATCACTAATACATCCGCTTTTATCATATTCTTGCTTTAAGACAACTGTCTAAATAATTAAATAAATTTAAACAATTTTTCGTTTGGTTTTCTTACTTTTTTCATGTGTTGGAAGTGATCTTCTTCAGAGCGGTAACCTAATGCCAATGTGACGGTTACTTTTTCTTTTTCAGAATCAATATCTAAAATTTCTTCAATTAAATCTTGTCTGAAACCTTCCATCGGGCAAGTGTCGATGTTTTCAATCGCTGCAGCATACATCAAATTTGCCAAAACGATATAAGATTGTTTTTCTGCCCAGTTGAAAAGTTCGTCTTCGTTTTTCTGGCTTACGTGATTGTTGATGCTGTTTTTAAAAAGATCAAGCTTTTCCAATTCAATATTTCTGACTTCTGAAATATGATTAAAATAACCATTGATGTAATTTTCTTCAATCATTTTTTTTGAAACAATCACCACTAGATGTGAACAAGTGGAAATTTGTGATGGATTATAGAATGCAGGAATAAGTTTTTCTTTCATTTCTTTGCTTTCCACCACCAAGATTTTATAAGGCTGCAATCCTAAAGAGCTTGCCGCCAATTTTCCTGACTCTAAGATACTGAGAAGTGTTTCCTGAGGAATCGTCAAATCAGGATTAAATTTTTTTACAGAATATCTTCTGCTTAAAGCTTCCAAATAATTCATAAGACAAATTTAAGAATTGAAGCGGAATAAAGCTTGTTTTAAACAAAATCTATTTGGATATTTTCTAAATAAAAAAATCACTTCCCGAAAGAAGTGATTTCAAATTAAGTATAGTATGAAAAAAAATTATTCTCTGTTTTTAACCATGATCCAACCTGCTAATTTTACAGGAGTTCTGGTTTTGTTGTTTTCATTCCATGTTACAGAATACCAGTAGCTTCCTGTAGGAACTTTTCTGCCGTTTGCGGTTCCGTCCCATCTGTAATTATTGGTTTTGTCACCTTGGTGAAGTTTTGTTCCGTAACGATCGTAAACGTTAAATGTTAAATCAATTTTGCTTCCTAAAGCTGAATAATCTATAAAATCATTAAGACCATCGCCATTCGGAGTAATTACATTGATGATATTTGGTACGGTAACCTCAACTTCCATTGGCTCACAATCGTAAGAATCTTTCACGTAAATTTTGTGAATTCCTCTTGATAATTGTTTGAAAATATTAGATTCCTGCCAATTAACATTGTCTAATGAATATTGATAAGCAGGTGTCCCTCCATTTGCATACACTGTAATTGTAGTAGCATTTACATCGATAGAAGTAACGACAGGCTGTTCTGAAGCGAAAACTTTTACGGTTTGCGTTGAAGTACAATCTCCTGTTTTAAGTTTTACCCAATAGGTTCCAACTCCCACATTTGAAATAGTTTGTGTAGTTGCTCCTGTACTCCATAAATAACTGCTGAATCCTGTTCCTGCATCTAGAGTGGTCTTATCTTCTATGCAAATAATTTTATCTTTTAAAACAGTTGAATAAACTGGTGGGATAACAACTAATGTAACTTGTGCAATAGCATAACATCCGTTTCCGTCAATTACTTTTATATAAACAACTCCGTTTGGAGCAGTATGATTTTGAGGATCCGGAATGTTATTCGTCCCGTTGACAGCGTCTGTTAAAGAAGGATAGTATTGTTTTGTTCCTGCTTGAGTAGTAACATTTGCTGTTGTAAGATTAAATAAACCTGTAGAAGGATTGGTCTCAATAAAACAAGATCTTAAAGTAGCATTGGTTACAGTAACTGTAGGGTAATGATTAAGTGTTATGATGGCATTGTCAACACAACCTTGAGCTGTTGTTACCTTAACGTGAATTGTTGTTCCGTGTGCTGCTGGAAAGTTTGCCCAGTTTAAAATTTCATTAATTCCGGCATTTAAATCAGATAAAGTATGGTAATAATGTTTCGTTACTCCTGGAAGAGTTGTTAATGCGGCATTATTTAAATTATAGTAGGCTATTCCTGCATTATTGTTATTACAAGCGGTCATTGTGACGTCTGCTGCGGCAAATGGAGTTGGGTTTAAAATAATTTTACCGTCTCCGTTATCACACAAAGTAGAGGAAGGGTCTTTTACAACAACCTGAATAGTCGTAGTACCAGCTGAATATTGAAAGTTTGTAGGATTTGCAATAGGAACAGGATTACCTAGAACGTAATAAGTAATAATGTAATTGGCAGGATTATTTACAAATTGATTAGCATACGAAGTTAAATTTACGAAACCATTTCCTGTTGCAGGATTTGTACAAACAAAAGGAGTAATTGTAGATTGAAGAATAGGCACTTTATCAATAAATATTTTTGCATTTTTGATTGAATGTCTTGCACTTGCAGCTCCCGTTCCGGCTGAAAACCCGAAATAACCTTGAGTCATACCAATTGCTCCGCCAGTTGCAGTGAAAGATTGGTTGGTAATCATAACACCGTCAATTTTGATTTGAATTAACCAAATATTGGGATTATTTGGATCAATCTCACCATTTACTTCTACGTGTTTGTAGTTTGCACCTACGAAAGGTTGTGTAGGATTAAGATCTGCAGAGTGAAAAGTACTGTTTGCAGTCATATTATACTCAATATTAGGATTTCCTGCAGGTACATTATTGGTTCCGTAAAGAACGTGTACTTTGCTCATTTGTCCTTCCGTAGAATTATTGAATATATCAAACGCAACCATTAATCCGTTTGCATTAGCTGGAATTCCCAATCCACCTCCTGTTGTAAATGCAGTTGGAGGGTTTGAAAGATACCAGAAAGTAAGACCGTCACCTCTTCCGTATGCTGTGGTTCCGTTTCCATCGATTCTGAAATCAAATTCAACTTTCCATTTATCGCAATATTTAAGATTGATGGCATTTGATAGCTTAATAGCTCCAAATTGGCTGGTTTGATCTGCTGTAAGCTGTACGAAATCACCAGTTGCAGATGCTGAAGGAACAATGTCCCATCCTGTTGTGTTGATTACAGGACTACCTGTAAGTTGATAGGTTTGAGCTTTTAAATCTTGGTTAATGATTGATAAAACGAACAAAAAACTGAGGAGTAAAACTTTTTTCATTTTTAACTTAATAGATTTATTGTTTGGTAAAATTATCTGTTTTTTTGCTTTAAATAGATGTGCTTTAGGTCATAAAGTAGCAATAGAGTATCTTAAAATATATCTTTGCAAAGTTTGAATCTTAGCTTTCTATTATAGATTTTGTGAATATGAAAATAAAAAGGCACCACTTTTTACGTGAGTGGTGCCGATGTTTTTATTCTCTATTTTTAACCAATACCCATCCATTGTATTTCGTAGGTGTATTGTTTGCGTCATTTTCAGTCCATGTGATGGAGTACCAATAAGTTCCTGTAGATAATTTTTTACCTCCGGAAGTTCCATCCCAAGTGTAATTTCTTATTTTATCTGCTTGATACTTCATGTTTCCATATCTGTCATAAACAGTGAATACAAGATTCTTCTTATAAGCTAATGCGGTGTAGTCGATGAAATCATTTACGTTATCACCATTAGGAGTAATTGCGTTGATGATATTCGGAACTGTAATTTGTACATGTACAGGTTCGCAATTATAAAAATCTTTTACGAAAACTTTGTTTTCACCACGTGGTACGCCATTAAATATATTAGAATCTTGCCAATTAGTTCCGTTTAAAGAATATTTATAAGGAGCTGTTCCT
Source organism: Chryseobacterium formosum (assembly GCF_026460885.1). GTDB lineage: Bacteria > Bacteroidota > Bacteroidia > Flavobacteriales > Weeksellaceae > Chryseobacterium > Chryseobacterium formosus. The sequence continues at coordinate 70,144 of NZ_JAOVZW010000001.1, read as the reverse complement.
CCTGAAACATTTACAGTAAGCGTATTATTGTTGATGTCAATAGTAGAAATGACAGGGTTTGTAGCCATTTTTACATTTACAGTTTGAATTGTAAAACAATTTCCTGTTTTTAATACTACAGAATAATTTCCAACAGGTACTCCCGAAATAGACTGAGTAGTTGCTCCGGTACTCCATAAATAACCTGCGAAACCAGATCCTGCATCAAGTGTTGTTCTTTCATCAATACAGATTGTTTTGTCTTTCAATATAGATGATTTAACAGGAGTAACTACTTTAAGCGAGATTTTCTTAATAACATAACAGCCATTTGTATTAGTTACTTTTACATAGACGTCCGTACTTTGGCTTATGTATGCAATAGAAGGAATAATTTCATTCGTCCCACTTAATGCATTAGCCAAAGAAGTATAAAATTGTTTTACAATTCCTGTTTCTGTGGTAACATTAGCTGTTGTTAGGTTGAAAGTTGCTGTTGTTGGATTAATTTCATTAAAACAAGCTTCTAAAATTGCATCTTTTACTACAGGAAGTGGATGGAAAGCTAATGTAATTTCAGCATTTCCTGTACATCCTTGTGGAGTAGTAACTTTCACATACACTTTTCCAGGTGCGGAAACATGCGCTGTAAAGTTTGTAATTTCATTTATTCCTGCATTTAGGTCTGCTAAAGTTCTATAGTATTTTTTAGTAGCTCCAAGAACTCCAGTTACATTCGCCGAACTTAGATTATAGGTTGCGGTTAAAGCTCCATTATTATTACATTCTGAAAGTGTAACGTTTGTGGCGGTAAATGGTGCTAGATTAAGTTGTATCGTTCCATCGGGATTATCACAAAGCAAAGCTGAATTGTCTTTAATAATAACATTCACCGTTGTATTTGCCGTAAACTGAAAAGTAGTTGGGCTTGATACCAGGGTACCTCCAACTAAATAAGTGAAAGTGTAATTTGCCGGGTTTGTAACAAACTGAGAATTGAAAGAAGTTAAATTTACTGTTCCAGAACCTGTTGACGGGTTAGGACAGAAAGACTGTGTAACCGATGGTGTTAATAAGCTTACTTTATCGGTATAGATTTTTACATTTTTAATCGAATGTCTAGATCTGTTTCCTCCTGTAGAAGCTGAAAACCCAAAGTATCCTTGTGTCATTGTGGCAGCAGCTCCGGATGCTGTAAATGGTTGATTACAGATCGTATTTCCATCAATTTTGATTGTGATATTCCATGTATTTGGAATTGATGTATTTACAGTTGCGTTTACTTCAACATGTTTATAAGTGGCTCCCTGAAAGGGAAGTGTAGTATTCATATCCGGTGAATGGAAAGAACTTCCTGCAGTATTGAAGAATTCTACGTTATTATTGTCGGTTGTATTGGCAACTTGCCCATAAGCAACATGCACTTTACTCATTACTGCAGTTGTAGTGTTATTATAGGTGTCAAAACCTACAATGAGACCGATTGCATTTTGTGAAACGCCAAGACCTGAACCTAATACACTCGCCACAGGAGGATTGGCTAAATACCAAAAGGCAAGACCATCTCCGTTAGCGGTTTGGTTAGAATCCATTCTGAAATCAAATTCAACACGCCATTTATCACAGAATTTTAGATTAATGGGGTTGTTTAGCCTTATAGAACCTGACTGGTTGTTAGTGTCCGGAGTTAACTGAATAAAATCTGTAGGGGTTCCTATAACTGTAGGTGCCACCATAGTCCAACCTGTTGTGGAAATAGGTGATCCTGTAAGCTGATAAGTTTGAGAAGAAAGTTTTCCGGAAATACAAAGTACAAAAAGGCTAAAATAAAAGAGTAGTTTTTTATTCATTTAATAGGATACTTAAATTAGACGTGTAAAGATATTAAATCTTAACTAATAAATGTATACAACCTGTTAATTTTGTAAAAAAGTTTGATTATTTTGTAATAAAAAATATTAATGATAACGAAAAGTTGAATATGATATGCTTTGTCTTGTTTTTATTCAAAATAGAGAATTGTTTTCCAAACCTTCAAAATACGCATCTACTTCAAGATTTGGTGAATTTGCGGCAGCAACAGCGAGTTTATCGCAGAGTTCATTTTCAAAATGTCCTGCATGGCCTTTTACCCAATGCATTTTTGGATTGTGTTCATTATAAAGCGTGATGAATCTCTTCCAAAGATCCGGGTTTTTTACATTTTTCCAGCCTCTTTTAACCCAACCAGAAATCCAATTTTGATTAATAGCATCAGAAACATACTTGCTATCCGTAAAAACATGGATGTCATTTTCAGTAGATTTTAGCTTTTCCAGTGCAGTGATGACAGCTAAAAGTTCCATTCGGTTATTGGTAGTTTTTCTAAAACCTTTGGAGAATGTTTTCTGATAATTTTTTTCAGGAACTCGCATTAGAATTCCGTACCCTCCTTTTCCGGGGTTTCCGCTACAGGCTCCGTCTGTGTATATTTCGATTCTCATTTGAGATTAAGGTTTAGATTAAAATTTAAAAAAGACATAATTGATATTAGTCTTAAACTAATTTTTAACCTTAAAAAGGAAAATCTTCTTCATCATCAAGATCATTCATGGAAGAACCTGAAAGTTTTGAAGTGTCTGGTAAATCAAAAGCTGCTCCTGGTTGAATGGTTGTTTTAATTTTTTCAAAACCACTTGGTTCACCCATTGGATTAGAATACCCCATACCATTGGTTGCATCCTCAATATTTCCAAATTTCGCAAAATGTTTCAGGAAAGACAATCTTACATCTGCAGTGGCACCATTTCTGTGTTTTGCTATAATCAATTCTGCCTGATTTTCGGTAGATGTTTCTGCTCCTTCTTCGTCATTATCCCAAACTGTAATTTTATAATATTCTGGTCTGAAAATAAATGAAACGATATCCGCATCCTGCTCAATTGCTCCTGATTCTCTCAAATCTGAAAGTTGAGGTCGTTTTCCGGGACGGGTTTCCACACTTCTTGAAAGCTGAGAAAGTGCAATTACAGGTACGTTTAATTCTTTTGCAATCGCTTTTAATGAACGGGAAATCATTGAAATTTCCTGTTCACGGTTTCCGCTTCCTTTTCCTCCACCTCCTGCTGTCATCAGCTGAAGATAATCGACCATGATTAGTCTTACTCCGTGTTGCATTACAAGTCTTCGGCATTTTGCTCTAAAGTCAAATATGGAAAGGGAAGGAGTTTCGTCAATATATAAAGGTGCGTTTTCTAATTCAGAGACATTCGAGAATAATCTTTGCCATTCTTCATCGTCCAACGTTCCTTTTCTTAGTTTTTCTGATGAAATTTTTGTTTCGGAAGCAATCATTCTGGTGATTAACTGTACCGATGCCATCTCTAATGAAAATAATGCCATTGGTATTTTATACTCAACTGCAATATTTCTCGCCATTGATAGAATAAAGGCTGTTTTTCCCATTGCAGGACGTGCCGCAACAATAATAAGGTCGGAATTTTGCCAACCTCCAGTTTCTTTATCAACATCTCTAAATCCGGATGGTACACCAGAAATTCCTTCTTTATCTTTTAATGATTTAATAATGTCAATAGCTTCTTTTACTAAAGTATTGGCGGTATCGAAACCTTTTTTGATGGTTCCGTTGGTGATTTCAAAAAAAGATTGTTCGGCTTTATCTAAAAGTTCAAAAACATCTGTTGATTCTTTGTAGGAAGTGTCAATTACGTTCGCTGAAACATTAATCAAACTTCTTAATATATACTTTTCAAGAATTACACGTACATGATATTCGATGTGTGCAGATGAACTTACTCCCATTGTAAGTTCAATAATGTAATGATCACCGCCTGCAGAGCTTAGTTTGTCTGTCTTTTTCATTTCCTGAATAACAGTCATGATGTCGACAGGTTGGTTACCTTCGTATAATTTTAAAATTGTAGAAAATATAACCTGATGTCTAGGATCATAGAAAACTTCTGGCGTAAGTAAATCAATAGAATGGTCGAGTCCTTTTTTATCAATTAAAAAAGTACCAATTACCAATCTTTCAAAATCTACAGCATTAGGAGGCATTTTTCCATCTGCAATCGACAATTCTCTAGCAAAGTTTCCTTGTGTAAGAGAGGATAGTGTTTCTTTCTGCGCCATTATGCAAAGATAGTTTTTTTAGAAAATAATTTTAAAATAGTAACTAACAATTCTATGAAAAACATAATGCAACTGCGGTAAACAGATGAGGTTCAATGTTAATAAAAAAAATCACCCTATTGCTGAGGTGATTTTTTATTGATTTTGAAAATATTATTATTCTCTATTTTTTACCAATACCCATCCATCGTATTTTGTTGGAGTATTATTTGCGTCATCTTCATTCCAAGTAATAGTGTACCAGTAAGTTCCTGTTTGGATTTTTTTACCTCCCGAAGTTCCATTCCATTTGAAGTTTCTTATTTTATCAGCTTCGTAGATTTTATTTCCATATCTGTTGTAAACTGTGAATACAAGATTCTTTTTATAAGCTAAAGCGGTATAATCTATTTCATCATTCATATTATCTCCGTTTGGAGTAATCGCATTGATTAGATTAGGTACTGTCACTTGAATCTGAACCGGGTTACAGTCGTAAGAATCTTTTACAAAAATCTTATTTTCTCCTCTTGGTAATCCCGTAAATAAGTTAGAATCTTGCCAGTTCGTTCCATCTAAAGAATATTGATATGGTGCAGAACCACCAGTAACATTCACAGTAATTGTATTGTTTTTAATATCTAAACTAGCAATAACAGGTTTTTGTGTTGGGTAAACGTGTACTTGTTGTAACGTAAAACATTTTCCAGTTTTTAATTTTACCCAGTAAGCTCCTACTCCTACATTTGAGATTACCTGTGTAGTTGCACCGGTGCTCCATTCGTATCCGTCAAAGCCTGCTCCCGCATCTAAAGTTGTTCTGTCTTCTAAACAAATTGTTTTGTCTTTAAGGACGGTAGAATTTACAGGAGTTAAAACTTTTAAGTTAATCTTTGTAATTGCATAACATCCATTTTGAGAAAATACTCTTACATATACAGAAGAATTTGATGATATATAGGTATTGCTTATCTCATTTGTTCCGTTAACCGCATTATCTAATGTAAGATAGAATTTTTTTGTTGTATTAGGCTGCGAAGTTACGTTGGCTAAATTTAAGTTGAATGATGCTGTACTTGTATTGATTGGTAAGAAACACTCTTCAATAGTAGCTTCATTTACAATTACTATTGGATGGAATTTCAAATCAACATAAACGTTTCCTGTACATCCTGCATTGGTTGTTATTTTTGCATATACTCTTTTCTCAACAGAATTATAGTTATTTGGATTTTGAATTTCATTGATTCCTGCATTAAGATCTGCCATCGTCAGATAAAATTTCTTAATTGCTGTAGTGTCAAAATATACGTCTGCAGTCGTGAGATCAAATGTTGCAGTAGTAGCGCCGTTGTTAGCACAAGCAAAAACAGTTGCGTTTTTCACAGGTATTACTCCCAAAATAAATTTAAAAGTTCCTGTTTGTCGGCAATTGTTCAAAGGGTTTGTGGGGTTTGCCGGATCCTGATATCGAATGCTATAGTAATAAGTATCTGTTCCATTCACTGTAATTGGAGTAGTAATTGGAGCAGTACCAGATAATGCATCATTGGCTGTTGTGTGGTAGCTAACGACGAAATTAGTGTTACCGTTTAAGATTCCTGTAGTTAATGTTGAGAAATCATATTGACCAGGAAGTGGGCATGTTGGTACTAAGTTTGGCCCCCCCGCAGGATTTGGAGTTCCTGGAGCAATGAACGGATTTGGTGCTAAAGTAGGGTCTGAAAATGCTGATGACAATGTTGCTGTTCCTTCCCAAATTAAAGAGAAACCACTATTTATAGCATTGCTATAATTATCAATAACTAAATAATAAGTTTGCCCTGCAACAACATCTAAGTATGGTTCATAATAAGCTACTCCACTATCTGTAAGCTCCAAACCAGTATTTCCGGTAGGAGAAACTCCATAGAAATTACATCTGATAGGTGCTCCTAAACTTGCACAGGTTGCATTAGGCGCGTAAACTGCAAAATCATAATCTGTTGAGTTATTATTTGCATCAATGGTGAATGCTAATGTTCCGGAAGTTGCAACGGTGAAAGTATACCAGACTGAAAAATTTTCATCGTCTGTTAAACAACCTCCCAAATCTTCTATTACGCTTCCGGGACCAGATGGTGTATATGATACCCCCGAATTTCCACAAACGGGAATTGCAGAAACACAATCAGATTGTGAATAGAATAGTTGCGATGTTATTAATATAAAAAAGAGTAGTAATTTTCTCATTTCTAAATAATTTTAAATACAAATTTAAATAAAATTTAATTAAATATAAAGATTATCATTCAATTACAAAAAAAAGCCGCTAAATAAGCGACTTTTTTATAATTGATGAAAATGTTATTCTCTGTTTTTTACCAATACCCATCCTGAGAATTTGATTGGTGTGCTGGTTTTATTATTTTCATTCCAGGTAACAGAATACCAGTAATTTCCTGTCGGAACTTTTTTGGTACCAGTTGCAGAACCGTCCCATTTGTATCCGTTGGTTTTGTCAGCCTGATAGATTTTAGCTCCGTATCTGTCAAAAATACTAAGAATTAAATTCTGTTTTCCTGCCAATGCAGAATAATCAATAACGTCGTTTACTCCGTCTCCGTTTGGAGTGATTACATTGATTAAGTTTGGTACAACAATACCTACTTGTATTGGTTCACAATCATATGAATCTCTTACATAGATTGTGTGATCACCTCTAGTTATATTATTGAAAACATTAGAGTCTTGCCAATTTACATTATCAAGTGAATATTGATATGCAGGAGCTCCTCCTGTAACATATGCTGTTACTGTATTGCTTGAAATTTCAATATTACTAACTACAGGTTGTTCTGAAGCGTATACTTTTACTTTTTGTGTTGCGGTACAATCACCTGTTTTAAGTTTTACCCAATAAGTTCCTACCCCCACATTCGAAATCGTTTGTGTAGTAGCTCCAGTGCTCCATAAATAGCTGCTGAAACCAGTTCCTGCATCTAAAGTAGTTCTATCTTCAATACATATAATTTTGTCTACTAATACTGTAGAATACACAGGTGGAATCACAACTAAATTAACTTTTACAACTGTATAACAATTATTCGCTGTTATTACTCTGATGTAAATCACTCCGTTTGGTGCAATATGGTGAAGAGGATCTATAATTGCATTGGTTTGATTAATCGCATCAGTCATTGATGGATAATACTGTTTCGTAGTACCTGAAGGATTATTTATAGTAGCAACAGTAAGGTTAAATTCAGCTGTTGAAGGATTTGTTTCTATAAAACAAGACCTTAGTGTAGCTTCAGTTCCTGTTGCAACCGGATAGAAATTTAATTTAACCTCTGCAACATCAGTACATCCATACTGAGTAGTTACCAATACAAAAATAGATCCTCCTCCAGAAGTGTATTGGTATGGGTTTGTAATTTCATTTAAATTGTTATTAAGATCATACATAGACTCGTAATACTTTTTCACGTATGTAGGATCGGCAATAACATTGGCTGTTGTAAGATTAAAAACAGCGGTTCCTGTATTATTGTTATTACATTCAGTCAGGGTTGCGTCAGTTGCTGTTATGGCACCATTCTTAAATTTAAACCTTCCCGTTTGTTTACATTTATTGATAGGATTGGCTGGGTTAGTAGGATCTGTATATCCAATACTGTAGTAGTATGTGCTTGTTGTGTTAACAATAATTGGCGCAGTAATAGCGTTGATTCCTGCTAACATATCATTCGTATTGTAATAATATGATACTGTAAAGTTGGTATTACCATTAATGATACCACTTGATAATGTGCTGAAATTAAAAGTTGCAGGATTTGAACAAACTACCACTTCATTTGGTAATAATGGATCAGCATTTGGAAGTCCAGGTGTAATAAATGGGTTTGTAATTAATGCAGGATCATTAAAAGGTGAAGCCAAAGTTGCTGTTCCGCTCCAGCTTAATGAGAAACCATTGGCTGTACTTTGAAAGTTATCAACGATAAGATAATAAGTTTCACCCGCTATTACATCCAAATGAGGATTAAAATAAGCTGAAGGAGGTGGTCCCAATGTAAGGCCTGTGTTTCCTGTAGGTGAAGATCCGGCATAGTTACATCTTATTGGTGCACCTAGATTACCACAGGTTTTATTAGGACCATACACTGCAAAATCGTAATCGTCGGGATTATTATTGGCATCAATAACGAATGCTAAAGTTCCTGAAGTAGCAATCGTAAAAGTGTACCACACCGAAAAGTGTTCGTTTTGATTTAAACAGCCCGGATTGTTTAAAATTTCGATAATACTTCCCGGCCCGGAAGGGGTGTACGAAATATCAGAATTTCCACATACAGAAATTGCTGTAGGGCAGTCTGACTGTGCAAAAATCATTTGTGAAATGATTGTTAAAAAAATGAGTAGAGTTTTTTTCATTTTTGAAAAATTATTTAATACAAATATAAAAAAATTATTAATCTTATATTAAAGTTTTTATTGTATATCATAGCATAACGGTATAATGTGTTTAATATTGCATTTTTCTCAATTTAGGATTTGTACTTCCCACAAGTAATGCAATTAAAATCGTAATGCTTCCGCCGAAAACTACCGATCTTACAACTCCTAAAAGTTTAGCTGCCAAACCGCTTTCAAATTGTCCCATTTCATTACTTGACATAATAAAAATTGAATTCACGCTCAAAACTCTTCCCCGAATATGATCAGGAGTCTTCAATTGAACAATCGTTCCTCGGATTACGACGGAAATTCCATCCAACATTCCACTTAAAACCAAAAACATAAAAGAAAGCCAGTAATAATGCGATAATCCGAAACCAATAATACACAATCCAAATCCTGCAACGACAGCCAACAAAATTTTACCCTGATTTTTTCTTAAAGGAATCAACGATAATGTAGTAATAATAATCATCGAACCAATATCTGAAGCTGCATTTAATAGCCCAAAACCTTCTGCTCCTGATTTCAAAATGTCTGTCGCAAAAACCGGAATCAACGCAACGGCACCTCCAAAAAGTACTGCAAACATATCGAGACAGAGCGCTCCTAAAATTTCTTTAGTCTTAAAAATATAAGCAATTCCTTCACGCATACTTTCCAGCACTTTGATTTCATCCTTCTTATGTTCTGAAAACTGTTGTTTCAACTGCCAAAAAAATAAAGAAGCAACCAATAAAAGTGAAATTATTACTAATAAAGTCCATTTCACGCCGAAAAATCCGATCAAAAATCCACCAACGGCATGACCGCAAACTGATGAAACCAAGAAAGTTGCCTGATTTAAAGTAATTGCACTCGGAAGATTTACTTTTTCTACAATTTTAGGAATCATTGACGGAACAATTGGACCTATGAAAGCTCTTGCGATTCCCGTAAAGAAAATAACACCGTAGATGAAATAAGTGATTTCGTGTCCTGAAAAATGAAGTTCCACATCAAAAAACGCAGGAATCATTAGTAAACTGATGAGAAAAACATAGACATAATTACAAATTAGAAGAAGTCTTTTCTTTTCGTTCATGTCAATTACGTGACCTGCATACAAAGCACAGCTTACTGCTGGAATTACCTCAGAAAGACCAATAAGTCCTATGGAAAAAGGATCTTTTGTTAATTGATAAACCCACCATCCCAATAAAGTAGCGAGCATTCTGAAAGCTAAAACAATAAAAAATCTTCCGGTAAGAAGATTTCTGAATTCAACATTTTGTAATGTTTTGAGCGGCAATAAAGAAATCATGCGCAAAAATAGCCTTAAATATTCATTTAAGGCTATCACTATTTTCAGTTTTCAAATGATAAATAAAATATCTTTTGAAAGATGTTGTCTATTTTAGTCGGCTCTCAAAGAACTGATTACGATTGCTGCAACACCAGCCGCTCCGATTACCGCTGCTCCTGCTACAACTCTTCCTTGGGATCTGTCTTTTACGGATGCAATATTAGATTTAGGAATAATAACCTCTGTACTGTCTTTTTTTCCTTTTGTACCAATAATGTTGTCACCATCGATGTTTCGGAACAAAATAGTTTGTTTTTTAGAACCGTCTCTTGGCGTTACAACGTAGATTTTTCCGGCGTCAAGGTTTGAATAGTTATTTTGCGCAATATCTTCGCTGTACTTTGTCGTTGCACAAGATGAAATTACAAATAAAGACGTAAATAATGATGATTTTAAAAGTACAGATGCTTTCATTACAATTTTTTAGTTTTCCAAATTTATAATTTTTTTTGAATATATGTTTTCATTAAAAAAGAAAATCTCATATTTTTTGTAAGATTAAACTAGAAAATGAAGAAATTTTATGTTTGAATGATTATTTTATTTGAATTAATTTAAACCGCTTCCAAAAGCAGCCGCAGTGTCGGCCAAATCTTTTGTAGCCTTTGTCATCCCAACAACTAATATCGTTACAGCAGCGATTCCTCCGGCTGTTGCAACGACGGCAACCGCAGTTCTGTCTTTTCTTATCTCAGTAATATTGGTTTTTGCAATAGCAATTCTTTCATTTTTTTTGGTTCCGATAATGCTGTCTTTAGAAATCGAACTTATCATCATTGGAGTTTTGCTTCCATCAGTCTGATGAAAGGTGTATTTGTTTCCTGCTTTTATATTTTTATAATTGTCAGGATTTTTTGTGGCGCTGTATTTTAGCGAACTGCAAGATGTAATTGAAATGATTATTAAAACGGACAAAATTCTTTTCATAAATAGTTATTTGATGGTGTGTTATTTTTTATAAACCTTCAGTAAATCTGCGATTTTTCTGTCGTTTGCCAATCTCGGAATTTTATTTTGACCACCCAATTTCCCTTGAGATTTTGCATATTCCTGAAAAGCATTTTTCTGAAGCTTAGAAATATGAAGTTTCTGCAAAATATTTCCTGAAATTAAATCATCATAATAGGTATTGCGTTTTCTGAGCTGATCGTCCAATTCATTTTTAAATAAATCTAAATTTTCAGGCTCTTTTTCAAACTCAATAAACCATTCGTGATAGGGTAAACCTTCTTCAGGATTAACTTCCGGAGCTAAATGAAATTCAGTAATCTGAGCAGGAAATTTTTCGACCGTAGCTTTTACAGCTTCTTCTACTTCAAAAGCGATAACGTGTTCACCAAAAGCCGAAGTAAAATGTTTCGTTCTTCCGCTTACCAAAATTCTGTGCGGATTTTTATCAATAAACCTCACAACATCACCAATCGAATATGCCCACAAACCGGAATTGGTCGTTAAAATCAGAGCATAATCTTTATTAAGTTCAATGTCTTTTAAAGTTAATCTTTGTGCATCAGGTTTTCCATATTGTTCTAAAGGAATAAATTCATAAAAAATTCCGTGATTGGTTAAAAGTAGCAAACCTTCTTTTGTATAATCATCTTGGAATGCAAAAAAACCTTCCGAAGCTGGAAATGTCTGTACAATATCTACTTTTCCACCCAAAAGTTCTTCCATTTTATCACGGTAAGGTTCGTAATTTACACCACCTGTAACGATAAGTTGAAGATTTGGGAAAAGTTGTTTTATTTTTTTACCGTTTTTCTCAATCAGTTTTTCAAAATACATAATCAGCCAAGGCGGAATTCCTGAAATCAATGTCATATTTTCTTTCTCGGTTTCCTCAACGATTTTGTCAACTTTGGCTTCCCAGTCTTCCATCATGTTGGTTTCCCAGCTTGGCAAACGGTTTTTCTGAAGATAATTTGGGATATGATGAGCTACAATTCCTGAAAGTCTGCCGGTTTGAATCCCGAAAACTTCCTCCAGTTCCGGACTTCCTTGTAAGAAAATCATTTTTCCGCCAACAAAATCAGCGTTGTTTTTCTTGGCAATGTAATGGAAAAGCGCACTCTGAGCTCCTTTTACCTGAAAAGGCATTCCTTCTTTAGAAATTGGGATGTATTTTGAGCCTGAAGTCGTTCCCGAAGTTTTAGCAAAATATTCTGGAGTTTCAATCCATAAAATATCTCGTTGTCCGCGTTTTACTTTTTCGATATATGGTTTTAAATCTTCATAATCGGCAACCGGAACTTTTTCTTGGAAATCTTTTACAGATTTAATGGTTTCAAAAGTATGTGTTCTTCCAAAAAGAGTTTTTTGAGCGGTTTCGACAAGAGATAGTAATAATTTCTCCTGATTCTTTTCACCATTTTTCTTGAATTCTTCTGCTTTTTGAACATGTTTTTTTGCCCAAATCAACGCCGCATTTTTCTTTAGAAAGTTTAACATGGTTCAAATTTATAAATAAGTAGAGAATCTACAGAAATAATTTAATATTTTAAACTAAAAAAAACCGATGTTCTAGGCATCGGTTTATTGAAAATTTGATTATGAATGACAGCTATCTGTCTTTTTTATTTGTTGACTTTGTATCTTTTATCCGGAGTTCCGTCTTTCTTCAGCTTTTGGTTTTCTTTATATCTTTTGTCTGGAGTTCCGTCTTTTTTAAGTTTTTGTGCAGGTTTTGCAGCAGTTGGTTCTGCAGCTTTTACTGGTTTTACAGTTTTAGTAACCGTGGTTTTTGTTGCCGGAGCAACTTGTTGAGCAGTTGCAAATCCTAATCCTAAAACGATTGACATTGCAGTGAGAAATTTTTTCATTTGTTTAATTTTTTTACTAAAGTAAATTTAGGAAAAAACTGATTGCAAATTTATTTTTATTAAATCTTAACTAAATTTTATCACTTCTTAAATTGAAATTAATTCCAGAAAAATAAAAAAGCCCGCCTCCAAAATTTGGAAACGGACAAACATATGAATGAATAGTCGTTAAATTATCTTGTACAGTTGGCTCTCCATGTTTTGCCATCCACTGTATAAATCATTTTTAATTCGTTATTGTCAATTCTTACATACACTAATGCATTAGAATTTACCATAACTAAAGTATTGTCGCCTTGTTTTTGAAATTCCAGACCGTTTAATTCAGGAATTCCGTTTGAAAACCTGAAATTGTATTTGGTTCCACTTGCTATTTTAGTTACGAATACTTCACCGTTGTCTGTAGAAATATTGTTGTCACTGTCTGTATAAGAAACACTTCCTTTATAAGTTCCAGCGAAAAAATCATTGTCTGCAGGATCGTCATCGTCTCTACACGACGAAAGTGAAAAGGCGGTAAATAGAAGTACGAAAACTCCTAAAATTTTGAATACATTTTTCATAATATTTTATTTTTTGGTTTATTTAGAATTGAATTTCCAAAGATTGTGCCCAAATTGAAATTGCGAATTATTTTAACTTTTTTTAAGCTTTTTTGTTTAAAAATTAAGAAAAATAGATTTTTGGGTTGAAATTTGATTTGTCTGGCTGAAAGAATTTAAAAATAAAAAATAACGTATCTTTGACCTAATCAAACGGTTTCGGGTAACTCTCGAAATCGCTTTTGTCGTTTATATCTATATTATTTATGCAGTTAAAAAATATCAGCGAAAAGTTTCTCCCGGATCTGCTTAAAAAAGAATTTGGAAAAGAAATTTTTGCACAAATAGATACTCAATCGCATCTTTCGGTAAGGGGAAGTGCGGGTTCTTCGGCTTCGGTTTTCGCTGCCGAACTTTTTCTTACACACAAAAAAACTTTGCTTTTTCTTGTTGATGATAAAGAAGAAGCATTGTATGCAAATAGTGAAATGGAAGATTTGCTTGGAAAAGAAAATGTGCTTTATTTTCCTGCAACACATTTGGAGCCTTATCAGGTTGAAAAAACTCAGAACGCCAATTTGGTTTTGCGAACTGAAGTTTTAAATAAAATAAATTCAGAAAAATCACCGAAAGTCATTGTTGCTTACATTGGAGCATTGTCTGAAAAAGTTTTAAGAAAGGAAGATTTTACAGCGATTTCTCACAACATAAATACCGGCGATCAGTTAGATTTTGATTTTGTGGATGAATTGCTGAATCATTATCAGTTTAATCAAACCGATTTTGTTTCTGAACCGGGCGAATTTTCCGTTCGTGGTGGAATTGTCGACGTTTTTTCTTATTCCAACGAAAAACCTTATCGAATTACGTTCTTTGGAAATGAAGTTGAGAATATTAAAACTTTTGACATCGAAACTCAGCTTTCTATTGATAAAGTAGACGGATTTCAATTGGTTTCGAATATGAATTTTTCGGTTTCGGGAACAAGAGTTTCTTTCCTTGAAATTTTACCGAAAGATAGTTTTGTTATTTCCAAAAACGGAATTGTCGGTTTGCAGAAACTGAGAAGTTTTTATGAGAAATCTTTAGAAAAATATGATGGTTTAAGCAAAGATATTGCTCACAGAACTCCGCAGGAATTATTTATTTCGGATGAAGAGTTTCTTTTCGACTATAAAAAATTCAAAACGATTGATTTTAGCAGTGTTGGTATTGAAAGTACAAAATCTGTTGAGGTAAAATTAAATCAAACTGCTCAACCGTCTTTTCATAAAAATTTCCAACTGCTTATTGAAGATTTGCAGGAAAAAAAAGAAGAGGGTTTTGAAATCTGGATTTCGTTTTCTACGGATAAACAAAAAGATAGACTCGAATCTATTTTTGAAGAATTGGGACATCAGATTTCTTTTAAAAGCTTTAAATCTGAATTGCATGAAGGTTTTGTAGATTCGGATCATAAAATTTTGGTTTATACCGATCATCAGATTTTCGACCGTTACCAAAGATATAAAGCCAAAAATGCTTTTGCAAAATCTGAACAGTTAACGCTGAAAGATTTAATGTCTTTAAAAGTAGGAGATTTTATAGCTCACATCGATCATGGAATCGGAAAATTCATGGGATTGGTAAAAGTCAATAATGACGGAAAAATTCAGGAATGTTTTAAATTGACGTATAAAAATGGTGATTTATTATATGTAAGTATTCATTCACTTCATAAAATTTCAAAATACAATGGTCCCGACGGAAAAGAAATAGTCTTAAGCAAACTTGGTTCTCCAGCCTGGAAATCTTTAAAGCAGAAAACCAAAGCGAGAGTAAAACAGATTGCTTTTGATTTGATTAAATTATATGCGGAAAGAAAAACCGCAAAAGGGTTTCAATATTCGCCCGACTCTTATCTTCAAAATGAATTGGAAGCAAGTTTTGCTTATGAAGACACTCCAGATCAGGAAAAAGCCACTCTTGATGTGAAAAAAGACATGGAAGATGAAGGCGTGATGGATCGTTTGATTTGTGGTGACGTAGGTTTCGGAAAAACGGAAGTTGCGATTCGTGCAGCTTTTAAAGCCGCCACAGATGGTAAACAAGTTGCGATTTTGGTTCCGACTACAATTTTGGCTTTCCAACATTATAGAAGTTTCAAAGAAAGATTGAAAGATTTTCCGGTAAATATTTCTTACTTAAACCGTTTCAGAACTGCAAAACAAAAATCTGAAACTTTAAAAGGATTGGAAGATGGAAAAATGGATATCGTTATTGGTACGCATCAATTGGCTTCAGATAAAGTGAAATTTAAAAATTTAGGCTTATTAATTATTGATGAAGAACACAAGTTTGGAGTTTCTGTAAAAGATAAGCTCAAAACAATGAAAACCAATGTTGATACTTTAACATTGACGGCGACACCGATTCCGAGAACTTTACAGTTTTCTTTAATGGCTGCACGAGATCTTTCGGTCATCAAAACGCCACCGCCAAACAGACAACCAGTGGAAACACAGATTGTAGGTTTTGATGAAGAAATTATTCGTGATGCGGTTTCTTATGAATTGCAGCGTGACGGACAGGTTTATTTCATCAATAACAGAATTGAAAATTTAAAAGATATTGCCGGATTGATTCAAAGATTGGTTCCTGATGCAAGAGTTATTACCGCGCATGGACAAATGGAAGGAAAGCAAATGGAGCAGAATGTTTTGGATTTTATGGATGGAAAATACGATGTTTTGGTGGCAACCACGATTATTGAAAGTGGGGTAGATGTTCCCAATGCGAATACGATTTTCATTAATGATGCGCAACGTTTCGGAATGGCAGATCTTCACCAAATGAGGGGGAGAGTCGGGCGAAGCAACAGGAAAGCATTTTGTTACCTGATTACGCCCCCTTTTGATATGATGACCTCCGATGCAAGAAAGAGACTGGAAGCGATCGAACAGTTTTCAGATTTGGGAAGCGGTTTTCAGATCGCGATGAAAGATTTGGAAATTCGTGGAGCCGGAGATTTATTGGGTGGTGAACAAAGCGGATTTATTAATGAAATGGGCTTTGAAACGTATCAGAAAATGATGCAGGAAGCGCTGGAAGAATTGAAAGACGATGAAAATTTTGAAAATCTTTTCGAAAATGAAGAAGACCGAAACAAGCTTTTCAAATCGGTGAAAGAAGTAAATATTGATACTGATTTGGAATTGATGCTTCCCGACTCTTATGTTTCGAGTACTGAAGAAAGATTATTGCTTTACCAAAAATTAGCTGAAATTGATAACGAGAAAGATTTAACCAAATTTGAAGCTGAATTGAAAGACCGTTTCGGAACTTTGCCGAATGAAGTTATCAATCTATTGAAAAGTGTTGCTTTAAAGTGGCTTGCCGCAGACATTGGTTTTGAAAAAATCGTCATGAAAAACGGAATTTTCTTAGGATATTTTCCGGGTAATCCGCAAGATAAGTTTTATCAGACCGATAAATTCAGACATATTATATCTTATTTAACTCAAAATCCTGCACAAGCTCAATTGAAAGAAAAAGTAGGAAAAGACGGAAATAATCTGATGATGCGAAAAGATAAAGTGAAAAATGTAGATGAGGTAAATGTTTTATTGAAATCTATTTTAGGAATTTAGTTTAATCAAAAATAAATTGTAAAATATCTGAAACTTTAAGTTTTGGATATTTTTTTGTTAAAATTTTAAAATAAATCCAACGGTATTGAAAATAAATTATATTTGTGTGATTAAAAAAAAACTAAAACTTTATGAACAGAAACAAATTTATTACCGGAGTAGGAGCTCTACTTCTTGGTTTTATGTTCTCTTGCGATAATACTACCGCAGATCCTATTAATAATACTGTAAACAATAATGGTAATACTGGAAGTGGAGGAGCAAGCGCACCGTCGATTACCGGACCACGAATTTTACATAAAATAAATGTAAATAATGTCACCAATCAGGAATATGTAACTACCGGAAATGTTCTTGAAAAAGCAATCTTCAAAGAAGCAAGCGAGCCAAATTCTTTCTTGGTGGGAACAGTTACTTATACCTCAGGAAAAATTACAAAAGTGAAGTTTGCGCAGGAAGTCAACGGGGCTGTTCCGACTGGTAGCATGACGTATACTTATAATGTTACTTATGATTCAGGTGGGAAAATCAATTATACAACTTGTGAAACAATGTTGGGAACAATGCCAAATTTGAGTAGTGAATACACATACACCTACGATGGAGCGGGCAAAATGACGAAAATTGTTGAAAAGAAAAAATCAGGAAGTACTTACACACATTTTACCAATTACACTATTACAAATACAGGAGATAATATAACAAAGTTAGTCACAGAATCAGGAATCACCAACTCAGCAGGTGTTCCAGATATGTCGACTGCGATGGCAGGATATAATTATAATTTTACTACTTATGATGATAAAATAAATCCTTACAGTACTTTACCTAAAACATTCTTTGTAATGTGGAGTTTACTTCATCCTAATAACTTTTCTTCATTATCAGCAAATAATCTTAAGACTTTTAGCATTGTATATCCTGCTCCGGCTCCATCAATTCCGGGAACTTATACTTATCTGTATGATACTCAAAATTATCCGGTTTCAGATCAGACGCAAAGTCAAAAGTATATTTATAAGGCGTTATAAAGATATTTTTATTATTAGTTTTGCTAGAATATCAATAATTATATGATTTTTATACAAAAAAAAATTATATTTGTGAAAAATTAAATAATCCCATTAGATTATGAAAAGACTTTTTTATTTTGTTGTGCTAATTGCAGGTCTATCTTCTATACATTCTTGTAAAGATTTGACTGATGAAGAAGGAAATCCTCTTTTGGATTTGAACCAAAATACTGGTTTGATTGGGCCTAGAGCTTTATCAAGAGAAATAACAGATGTGGGAACAATTGCAGAATATGAATACAATGGCTTACTACTTTCTAGAGTTAAAAAGCCGAAAAATACTGTAATAAATGTAGAATGGAGTGGAGATAAAATCAGTAAAATTACATTTAATGGATTTTTAGATTCTGATGGAGACGGTGTTTTAGATACCGACAGTACTTCTTATACTCAACAATATACTTACGGGAATTTAAGCAGACTTACTTTGATTTCTGAAAACAGAACAGTCTACAGAAGAGCTGCACCAGTTCCTCCGGCTACTGTTGGTGTATATGCGGTTTTTGCAAAAACCAAAGCGCTTCACAATCTTACATACAGTGCTACTACAGGTAAAATGGTAACGATTGATTCAAAATGGGGTGCAGATATTCCTAGTTTTGTTTACACAGATTATTCTAAAGCTTCTTACAGTTATTCAGGTGATAATGTTTCGGAAGTTTTGAAAAATATAGGGACTTATACAGGAGGTGTAGCTAATGCTCCAACTCAAAAGTATGGTTTTGCGTTTACAAATTATGATTCTCAGATAAATGGTTATACATTATTACCATTTGCATACAAGGTTTCATTACTTATCTCTACGAAGGTAAATGACAACAGAGCTTTGATTATGTCTCCAAATAATCCTAAAAGAATGGCTATAACAGATTTGGTTCCGTCAATTCCGGTTACAGTTCCTTTCACTACTGATTATAGATATGATCCTCAAACTTATGTTACTCAAGGTTTTAAAGTTAATTACTTCTACAAACCTTTGTAAAAAATAAAATTCTTTAAGAATATTTAAAACTCAATCCTTTTCGGGTTGAGTTTTTTATTTCAGAACCCTTAATTTTGCAAAAAATTTCTCATGAAATATTTAATTGTCGGTCTTGGTAATAAAGGCCCAGAATACGAAAATACACGTCACAATATAGGTTTTAAAGTTGCTGAAAAAATCGCAGAAACTTTAGAATCATCATTCAACACAACAAACTTCGGTTGGATGGCAGAAGGAAAATATAAAGGAAGAAAGGTATTGGTTTTAAAACCGGATACGTATATGAATCTCTCAGGAAATGCGGTAAAATACTGGATGCAGAAAGAAAATATTCCTTTGGAAAATGTAATGATTGTTACAGATGATCTTGCTTTGCCTTTCGGAACTTTAAGAATGAAAATGAAAGGCTCTGATGCAGGTCATAATGGTTTGAAAAACATTCATGAAGTTTTGCAGACTCAAAATTATGCAAGATTACGTTTTGGGATTTCGGCTGAATTTTCAGAAGGAAGACAGGTTGATTATGTTTTAGGAACTTGGAATGAAGAAGAAAATGAAAAACTGCCCGAAAGAATAGAAAAATTTGCAAAAGCTTGTTTGTCTTTTGTTTTTGCAGGAATTGGCAATACGATGTCTGCTTTTAATGGTAAATAAAAATCGGGCAGAAAACAAATTCTGCCCGATTTATTTATAAAGATAAGTTAATTATAACCAAGTTACAACGCCGGTTTCAACGTCATAATTAGCTCCTACGATTTTAATTTTACCTTCTTCTTCAAGTCGCTTTAAAGTAGAACTTTGCTTACGAATATCATCAATTGCATTCTTTACATTGTGCTGATTTAGCCTTTCTAAAAGATCTGCATTCGCTGAAGAACGCTCTTCACCTTCATTGATAATCGTTTTAATAATTGGGTCGAAATGATCAATTAAATGGTTTAGGTTATCCATTCCCATACCTTCGATTTTTGCAGCGTCTAATCCGCCTTTTAGAGCTCCACATTTTGTGTGACCTAAAACAACAACCAATTTAGAACCAGCTACATTACAACCGAATTCCATGGAACCCAAAATATCCTGATTCACAAAATTTCCCGCAATTCTGATACTAAAAACATCTCCCAATCCCTGATCAAAGATTAATTCTGCAGAAGTACGGCTGTCAATACAGCTCAAAACTACTGCAAAAGGCCATTGCCCTTCACGAGTTGCATTTACCTGCTCCAAAAGATCTCTGTTTGCTTTTAAGTTTCCTACAAATCTTTGGTTTCCTTCCTTTAAAAATTGTAATGCTTTTTCAGGAGTAATCGTAGACTGAGTTTCTGATGTATGTGCTTTCATATGAATTTATTTATTTTTTGAATTATTATTTAAAATTAAAGTTAAAAAATTTATTTGAGCTTACATAGCTCGTTTATGGGTAATGACGATGTGAGAATCTTCATCGGTTTCGTAATCTTTATACGAAGTTTTGAAGCCTAATAGTTCCACATTAATGTCTTCTTCTTTTGCTCGGATGTTGGCAAAATCCTGGATCATTTCCAATACATCTGTTGCGATATATGATGTTCCTCTCGCATCAATCGTTACCGTAGAGTTTGATTTAATGTTTTTCAATGTCTTTTTAATAGCAGCTTTATTTAAGAAAGATACTTCCTCTGCCAATTTTATTGTAATTCCGTCTGCGTCACTTAGTTTTTCACGGCTTAAATAGTATGCACGCTTCATATTTCCCTGTAAAATATAGAAAACTGAAATCGCCAAACCAATTCCTACACCTTTCAGCAAATCTGTTAACACTACAGCGATAACTGTTGCCAGAAATGGGATAAACTGAAATTTTCCTAAATGCCAGAAATGTTTGAATGTTGCTGGCTTTGCCAATTTATATCCTACCAAAAGTAATACAGCAGCGAGTGTTGCAAAAGGTATTAGATTTAAAATAACTGGAATTGATAATACACAAATCAACAATAAAAATCCATGAATAATTGTCGATATTTTTGACGTTGCTCCTGCATTGGCATTCGCTGAACTTCTTACAACTACTGATGTCATTGGTAATCCTCCAATAAATGAACTGATTAAATTTCCGATTCCCTGAGCTTTTAGTTCTAAATTAGTATCAGTAATTCTTCTCTGAACATCCAAACGATCTGAAGCCTCAATACAGAGTAGTGTTTCAATAGAAGCAACTACAGCAATGGTTGTACCTGTAAGCCAAACTTTCCAGCTTAAAAAACCTGAAAAATCTGGAAGTGTAATATAGTTGCTAAAATCATCAAGACTTTGAGGAACAGGCAAAGAAACTAAATGCTCTTTACCGATTGCCAAAGAACTTCCTGATAATTTGAATAATTCATTCAATAAAATTCCAACTACAACGGCAACTAAAGCTCCTGGAAGCATTTTCATTCTTTTTAAAACTGGAATTTTGTCCCAGGCTAAAAGTAAAGCAATTGAAACAACGGTTACAATGACTGCTCCTGGATGGATTGCTCCTAAAAGTTCTGAAAAGTAATTGAAATTTAATCCTTTATCAAAAATAGACTCGTGACCTTCATAATCTTTATCAAAACCTAATGCGTGCGGAATTTGTTTTAAAATGATAATAATTCCGATCGCGGCAAGCATTCCTTCAATTACATTATTAGGGAAATAATTGGAAATACTTCCAGCTCTTACAAAACCTAAAAATAACTGAATAAGACCAGCAATAATACCTGCACAAAGGAATAGCTCAAAAGCTCCGAGATCGGTAATCGCCGTTAAAACAATGGCCGTAAGACCTGCAGCAGGCCCTGAAACCGAAATGTTTGAATTACTGATTGCGCCGATAACCAAACCTCCCACAATACCTGCGATAACGCCGGATAATGGTGGTGCACCAGATGCTAAAGCAATTCCTAAACATAAAGGAAGTGCAACTAAAAATACAACGAGGCCTGAAGGGAAATTCTCCTTAATTCCTCCAAATAATGAATTTGTTTTTTTCATGACAGCGAAAAATACTTAGTGTAACCGATTGATTTTTAATGAAATCTTCGGTAATAAAAATTGGAAATTAATTTAAAATGGACATCTATTCAACATCAAATCTGATATGAATATTTGTTAATATATATAAATTAAGCTTCCGGAGGTGGAGAAAATATGGTAAGAAATGGTGAAAGATGACAGGAATCATCAATCAGCACAAAAGAGCTGTGCTCGAGATCAGGCTCGAAAAACTTCAGAAAATCATGTACGTTTAAAGTCTTTGGCAAAGTCTTTTCATAAACGGTAAATGATGAATAATGAGAATGAGTTTCTTCTTCGTTTAAAATTACATTAGTTCTCTGTAATTTCCACCCGCAAATTGCAGCGATGCTCGGCAAGGCTGTAAAGTTGATGATAAACAGTAATGTAATGATACTCCAGAATTTCATTTTCACTCAAATTTTTAGAAAGATTATTCCGTCTTTCTGCTCATGACCCAATCAGAGCTTGTAAGATTGTAAATCTTTTGAATGTCTTTTAAGATTTCCTCAAAATCAATATCCAGATCTATAATTTTACCCGTTCTAAGGTCAAAAACCCAGCCGTGAACAACAGGATATTCTTCTAAGATATATCGTTCCTGTACACAAGCCATTTTAATTACGTTAATACATTGCTCCTGAACATTTAGTTCTACAAGCCTGTCATAACGTTTGCTCTCATCATCGATAGAATCTAATTCTGCTTGATGCAATCTATAAACATCACGAATGTTTCTCAACCAAGGATTTAAAAGTCCTAAATCTTGAGGCGTCATTGCTGCTTTTACACCACCGCAATTGTAATGTCCACAAACAATAATGTGTTTTACTTTTAAATGTTCTACTGCATATTGTATCACTGCAGTGGAACTCATATCTAAAGTATTAACAACATTGGCGATGTTTCTGTGAACAAAAACTTCACCCGGTTTGGCTCCCATTAGCTCTTCTGCCGTTGCTCTACTGTCTGAACATCCTATGTAAAGATACTCAGGGTTTTGAGTTTTGGCAAGATCTTCAAAGAAATGCGGATTGTCTGCAACCTTAGATTCTACCCATTTTCTGTTGTTTTCGAAAATAACTTCGTACGAATTCTTCATCAATTAAAATTTTAAAGATTATAATTATTTATTTCGTTTAAATTATTTTCAAATTCAATAGACTGAATCAATAATTATACAAATGTATTAATTTTAGCTAATTTACAAACCTTTTTAACAAAATTTAATAATTTTGCATCACAATAAAAACGATGAAAAACATTATTACCCGACTTCTACCCAATCTTGATACTGCTGATTTTAGTAAAGACTTTCAAAACTTAGAAATAGACAGTATTGATTTGGTTTCTCTTCGTGTTGAAATTGAGACCAAATTAGGCAGAATGATTCCCAATAAAGAATGGCTTGCTTTCAAAAATCTGAATGATGTTTTAGATTATGCAGAAGAACAGGATGCTTCACAAATAAATAATTTTCAGACACAAAATATTGCATTTCAAAAAGAGGAACAAAATATAAATATGCCTCAAATGTGTCTTGAAGCTTTATCTGAAAACTGGCTTTTTAAAGAATCGGGAAGTCTGCATTGGGATTTACTCTGCAAAGGTCTAGATTCTTCATCGGCCGATCTTAAGGATGACGTTGGAAACCGACTTTATGCCACTTTTGTAAGAATAAGAATTACTGGTAATACAAATCTGAGTGATTTTCGGGAAAATGATCCTTTTGCTTTTAAAACAGAAATTTCAAGATATGGAATGGGAATGTTTTTCAGTAAAATAAACTTTGACTCTAATGATAATAATCTTCTTATCGAAATGATGACCAGTTTTTCGATAAGAAAATCTACAGGTGACAATAAAAGCCTTGCCAAAAGTCAGCCTGCAGTTGAGTTTTGCAGCATTCCGCAAACTTCAGAATTCCCTGTTTTCGGAAATGAGTATAGGTTGATTAAAAAAGAAGAATTGAAGACTTTCTTTTACAAAAATTATGTATTCAATATTACTGAAGATGAGATTTTTAGATATGAATATTCCTTAAATCCTTATTATGATCTCAATGGAGTAGGGCTTTTATACTTTGCCTCTTATCCGGTTATCAATGATTTTTGTGAGCTTCAGTATTTTAATAAAATTCAAGAAATAGATCACGAGGAAAATTATTTTACGCTTTTCCGAGATATTATGTATTACGCAAACTGCGATAAGAATGATAAAATTGTTTATATTCTAAATTCTGTAGAGCAGCTTCAGGATAATAAAGTGAAAACAATCAGTTCTTTTTACAGAAAATCTGATCAAAAATTAATGGCAAGAATTTTCACTGTAAAACAGAGAAAAAATTAAACTTTATTGTTGATGTAATCTTCAGTTGCGTTTGCAATATTAAAGATTCTACAAGGATTTCCGATTACCAAAGAATTACTCGGTACATCTTCCGAAAGATAAGTGTTTGGAGCGATAATTACGTTATCTCCAATCGTGATTCCGCCTGCAATAACTGCATTGGGACCAACCCAAACTTCATCGCCTAATTTTGGGGTGCCTTTTTGTTTTCCACGATTAGATTGTGCGATGCTTACGCCTTGTGCAATATTGCAGTTTTTTCCGATGATCACTTTCGGATTAATGGCAACCATTCCCCAATGTCCCAAATAAAAACCTTCGCCAATTTTGGTTTCAGGATAGATTTGAAACCCGTATTTAATTTGAAAATGTCTTAATACAAGTCTCCAAAAAAGTCCTAAAAAAGGCGTTTCTTGATGTTTTTGGCTTTTTCTTAAAACATAAACGTAATGAAGATTGGGATTAAAGCATTTTAGCCAGATTTGAAAAGTGGTCAACCATTTTCCGCTTTCTCTGAAAAAATCTTTTTGTATAATAGAGTAATTTTCTGCCATAGGACAAATTTATAAAATGTGTTTTTAGTTTTAAAATTTATAACTCATCTAAAACTGAAGTTATTTTTTCAACAGAATTTTTGAGATTAAAAGGAATTGTGTAGTTTTTTAAATTTTCAGAATATTCTTCAAAATCTTGAGGTTGTAGTAGCGCTTTTTTCATTCCCGAATATATTCCTTCTTCAGAATTTTCGATAATTAATCCAAGTTCGCCATTATTCAGCATTTCATTAACTCCGGAAACTTCTGTCGCAATAATTTTCTTTTTTAAAGTAATAGCTTCAAACAAAACTGTCGGAAAACCTTCATATCTCGAACTTAAAATATAAAAGTCAGCATTTTTAAAATAGGGATAAGGATTGTCTGTAAAGCCTAACATTGCTGCAGTTTCATCAACATTCAACTCAGATTTTAGCTTTTTAATATTTTCAAAATCTAAACCATTTCCAATGATTAAAATTTTATGAAATAAACCTTCATCAATCAATCTTTTATGAATATTCAAAAGTCTATCAAAGCCTTTTTGTGGAAAAATTGTCCCTACAGAAATAAAAGTCGGAATGGTTTGGTCAAATTGATAATTGACAACTGGTTTTTCTGCCTTTGTTAAGATTTCTTCAGTATCTAAAGGATTGTAAATCTTAATGATTTTTTGCTTCTGATTTTCATTTTCGGCCAAATCAAAGAATAATTTCTCAATTTTTTCTGAAATCACCATGACTTTGTCAAATTTGAAAAATTTTTTAATTTCATCTGAAGAATATCCTTTTACTTGCGAAAGATCATTGTGAATCCAAACTATTTTTTTTGAAGATTTCAACGGAGAATTTAAAATTTCATCTCGCATTCCGTGAATTGCAGCGAATTCAATGTCGTATTTTTTACCTTTCAGTTTTCTTTTATAAAGAAGATTTGGGAACTTTTTTAATGATTTCTGATAAAAAACTCTTGCCGCTTTTTTCGGAATATCCTGAATTCTATTAGTGGTAATCATTTCACCTTTATTCAGAAAAATAATAGTAATCCACTTCGGAATTTCATCTAAATATTTCCCTGAATATAAATTTAAAAGTAAATCAATTTCATACTTATCTTCCGGAAGATTTTTTAGAAAAGTCGTCAAAACTTTTTCCGCACCACCATGACGAAGTGAGCCAATACGAATGAGGATTTTCTTTTTTTGTGGCATTTATTTTTTTACAGGTTTGTAAGTATGAGGTAAATGTTTTTTTATATATTCTTCCAATTGTTGACGATCAGATTCTAATTCACGAGGATAATTGATATTGTTTCGTAAGAGTTTATCACCGTAATCTTCTATTGTGCAAATAAATTTAGCGGGAACACCTGCGTATACAGTGTTGTCTGGAATAGAGCTGCTTATAAGGCTTAATGAACCAACGATGCAGTTGTTTCCTATTGAAATTCCGGGCATTATAATAGTACTTTTACCAACAAAAGTATTATTGCCAATTTTTATTCTTCCAAAAAAACGTCCGTCTGCAAATTTTTCTATTTTTTTTGTAACTCTCGCATCACCACCATGGTTGATAAACGAGACATTTTCAGCAATAGTTACGTCATCTCCTATTTCAACTAAAAAAGGTTCTGATCCGAAATTCGGGATTCCCTCAATATACAGATTTTTCCCAACCCGCAAACCTTTCCTTTTGGCTGTCTCGAGAGTTGCTTTTTTTAAAAGGTTTTTAATTATTACATTAACCTTTATTATAAGTCTATAGAAATATATCATATTTATGATTTTACTAAATTCTCAATAAGATTTTCTACTGAATCGAATATTATTTGATTGTCAAACTGTTTTTCTATATCTGTCAAATTTTGTTTTATACTTTCAACAAATTCAGGCTCGGTAATGAATTTTTTCATAGCGCCATACATTTCTTCTGTATCATAATTGATGAGATATCCAGTTTTTTCCTGAATAATCATCTCGGGTATTCCACCCACATTTGTCGAAATTATAGGTTTTTGAAGAATAAGGCAGTCTGCAATTATCAAAGGCCAGCTTTCGGATTCTGAAGGTAAAATGAAAAAATCTGCATTTTTCACGTACGGATAAGGGTTGAGTAGAGAGCCTAAGAACTCAAAACTTTTTGTAACTCCTAAAGTTTCTGCTTGCTTTTTTAGATTTTCTCTTTCATCACCATCGCCAATTACAACAATGTGATGATCAAAGCCGTCATTTAATAACTTTGCATGTGCGTCCATTAGTTTATGAAATCCTTTACGACTGTGAAGTCTTGCCACCGATACAAAAACAGGTTTTTCTGGAAAATTTGGTTTGAAGTTATTAGCTTTTTCTTTTATTTCTTCAATTGGGATGGCATTTTTTACAACTTTATTTTGAGGTATTTTAAGATTTGGATAGGTTTCAATCAAAATATCTTTTGTCTGTTGCGATCCAAAAATAAAATAATCAAACTGAGGAATTTGCTTTAATATTTCAGGGACTAAAGGTTGTAGCTTTGGAAGAGTGATGTCAGAATGAAACCAACCAATTTTCTTTGACTTTTTATTAGTTGAATTTAATACGGAAGAAAATGCCGCATAAGTAGGAGCTATTTCTACATCGTAGTTTTCATTTAAAATTCTTTGAGCGATTTGAGGAGTTTTTTGTGCTTTTTTAAGTTTGAGATTTCTTTTGATTAACTGGATGTTTTTTATGATCTTCCATTTTGATAAATCTTCTTTTCCTTTCGTAATAAATGCTTTTCTAACGTGATTTGGAAATTCATTTCGAAGATCACCCTGATTGATATTTAAACAAATAGTCATGTCAAATTTTTCTTTGTTAAGATTATTCAACATGCTTAGAATCACTTTTTCAACACCACCCATTTCCATAGAGCGATGCCTGAAAAGAACCTTTATTTTTTTTTCATTCATTACCCAAATAGTTTCTGTAAAATTACGAGAATTTTTTTCTTAATTCTGAAAGGAATTTTATTCTGATACTCCAGTATATCAAAAATTTCCTGTGTGTTTTCATAGCTTTCAGGAATTGGTTTGCCATTGATGTGCGAAATGTTTCTTCGTTTCATGGCTTCCCAAATCGAACGGGCATAATATTCATAAGATTTTTGCTTATTATCATTTTGCGAAATTCCTCCCGAATGTGCTCGATATAAATAGTCGGTTTGATCAATAAAATGCACTTTTCCTACTTCATACATTTTAAAATATAAATCTTGGTCTTCTGCGATTTTAAGTTCGGGATTGATTTTGTTGGTTTTATTCAAATAAACATCTCTTCTGAAAGCTACAAAAGGAGCAATCTGAATAGGAAAATTAAAAAACACTTTACTTCCGTTCGGGACCTGCATTGCAGATTTAAATTCATTTAAAATGTTAAGATTTTCGTCACATTTTGCCAACCTGGAATATGTAAGAACAATGTTTTTATTTTTTTTGAAAACTTCTACGGGACTTTTTAATGCATTAGGTTTTATAACGTCATCAGGATCAAGATATCCGCAAAAATCTCCGGTTGCAAGTTCTATTAATTTTGATTTCGTAACTCCAACCCCATAATTTGCGTCGTTTTCATATAATTTAAACCTTTCGTCATTGCCAATTATATTTTTGATAATCTCTACCGAATCATCTGTGGAACAATCATCAATGATAACAACCTCCCAGTTTTTATATTCCTGTGCTAGTATAGATTCATAGCAATCTTTGAAAAATTTGCCATTGTTGTAGTTGGCAACGAGAACAGAAAACTTCATCATGGTTTTTGTTAATAAATTTTTCACAAATATAATTATTCTTAAAAATAATAAATCAGATAAAAATCTTATTTTTGTAACAATTAAAACAAACACATTGAGCGAAATAACAAGAGTTCTTAAGACTTTTATAGGTTATCTTAAAAGGCCGGATCTTTATCCAGAATTAGGAAGGAAAATCATCAAAAATATTTTTAACAGAAACAGTGCTTTTAAAGGTAAGGAAAAAACGAATCTTTGGGCTTCTCAAGTTGCTGTAAGTCAAGAAAATGCGATAAGTGAATTGTTTGATCTAGATTTTCAGCTTTTTTCAGAAAAATATCCTCAGGAATTTCAGAAAGCTTTAGAGAAGCAAAATAATTGCCCAATAAAAATGGGAGGTGCAGGAGCTTTGGAACTTTTATATAGCGCATGTGAATTTACTCAGGCAAAAAATGTTATTGAAACAGGTGTTGCCTATGGATGGAGTTCGTTTGCTACTCTTACTTCTTTGCAAAAAAGAAACGGAACTTTATACAGTTCAGATATGCCATATTTAGGTCAAAATGGTGATCAATATGTTGGTTGTATCGTGCCTGACGATTTAAAAACAAACTGGAAACTTTTTCGTCATGCTGATCGAGAATCTTTACCGAAAATTTTAAAGGAAAGCGGTGAGATTGATGTTATTCATTATGATTCTGATAAGTCTTATGAAGGAATGAGATGGGCTTATGAAACACTTTATCCACGATTACGAAAAGGGGGTGTATTTATTTCAGACGATATTAATGACAATTCTGCCTTTCAGGATTTTTGTGAATATGAAATGATTATTCCTACTGTGGTAGAATATGAAGGGAAATATATAGGAGTTTTCATCAAATAATAAGTTTCATGCACAGTACATTTTCAGAATTAAAAAAGTTTGCAAAATCGCAAAATGAAAATTGTAAAAAAATAAAGATAGCTTTATTGGGCGATACAGCCACCCAGTTTTTAAATTTAGCACTAAAAGGTAGCGGTGTTAAAGAAAATTTTAATTTTGATATTTTTGAAGCTGATTTTGGGCAAATTTCTCGTCAGATTCTTGATCCTACTTCAGAATATTATGAATTTGATGCTGATTATACCATTATTTTTGAGTCATCTCATAAATTACTAAATCAATACTACAAATCTTACGACAGTCAATTAAATTTTGCTCAAAATAAAATCAATTATGTAGATGAATTGTATGAAACAATTCAGAACAGAACAAAAAGTAGACTGATTTACACTAATTTTTCTGGAATTAATAATCAGGTTTTTGGAAATTTTTCGAATAAGGTAGAATCTTCGTTTGTTTTCCAACAAAATAAGCTCAATTATCTGCTTTCAGAATTAGCATTAAAGAAAAATAATCTTTTTATAGCTGATTTGGTTTCAATACAAAATAAATGGGGAAGAGATTTTATGTTTTCTCCAAATATTTATATCAATACCGAGATGGTGTTGTCTTTGGATGCTTTGCCAATTGTTGCTCATCATATTACGAGCATAATTTCTTCCATTGAAGGTAAATTTAAAAAGTGTTTAATTTTAGACCTCGACAATACAACTTGGGGTGGGATTATTGGTGATGACGGACTAGAAAAAATCCAAATTGGAAGTTTGGGAATTGGAAAAGCTTTTTCTGAATTTCAATATTGGGTAAAAGCACTTCAAAAAAGGGGTGTTATTTTGGCAGTTTGCAGCAAAAACGATGAAGATAAAGCAAAAGAACCGTTTGAAAAACATCCCGATATGGTTTTAAAAATGGATGATATTGCTGTTTTTGTTGCTAATTGGGATAATAAAGCAGATAATATCAGAAAAATTCAAAGCATTTTAAATATAGGCTTTGACTCTATGGTTTTTTTAGATGATAATCCTTTCGAACGAAATCTTGTACGAGAAAATCTTCCGGATGTTTGTGTTCCCGAATTACCGGAAGATCCTGCAGAATATTTAGAATATTTATACGGATTAAATCTTTTTGAAACAGCGAGTGTGTCTGAAAATGATGCTGAAAGAACCAAACAATATCAAATTGAAGCACAGAGAACTATTGCCTTGGAAAGTTTTACAAATGTAGAAGATTTTCTTAAAAGCATGAATATGGTTTCTGATGTGCAGCCTTTCAATAATTTCTCAAAACCAAGAGTTTCTCAGCTTACACAGCGTTCTAATCAATTTAATTTGAGAACTGTAAGATATACAGAACAGGAAGTAGAAAATTTAATGACTTCGGATCGTCATTATACGATTTCTTTTACACTAGAAGACAAATATGGTGACAACGGATTAATCTGCGTAGTTGTTTTGGAAAAGAATGACTCTGAAACACTTTTTATCAATACTTGGTTGATGAGTTGCCGTGTTTTAAAAAGAGGTATGGAAGATTTTACGTTAAATACAATTGTAAATACCGCCAAAAAGGAAGGGTTTAAATACATTGTAGGAGAATATATTCCGACTTCTAAAAATCAAATGGTAAAAGATCATTATGAAAAACTAGGATTTATAGAAAAGGAAGGGAAATGGATTCTGAATGTAGAAGCTTATATTGATAATAACGTTTATATCAACTGTAAATGAAAAAATCTTTACAAAGTATCAAAAAAGATTTTGTTTTAGAAATTTTTTTGTTGCTGGTATTTTCAGTTTTTTGTTGGTTTTTTTTCTCCTTATCAAGAGATTCTTATGATTATGTAAATCTTGCAAATGGTATCAAAGATGGTAAGCTTTATTTTTCTAACGGAGAATACAGTACCATGTGGCCTTTAGGATATCCAATATTCATTGCATTTAGTTCCGTTTTTGGCATACCTTTTAAAATTTCTCTTTTCATTATTAATCTAGTACTGTTTATCATATCTTATAAACTGCTGGCGAAAATAATTGAAGGTAACCATAGTGATACGATAGCAATTTTGGTTTTAATGATTTTTCATGGAATTTATACCACGGCTATTTCAGAACCACTTTTTATATGTTTGATTATTGCGTTATTATATGTTGTTAAGAACTTTAGCTATAGTCTAAAAGATTGTATACTTTTAACTTTGCTATTTTGGTTTTTAGTAGAAACTAAACATGCCGGAATATTTATGATTCCTTTCTGTTTTTTGTATCTAAATGGTTTTAAAATAGATAAGAAAACATTTTTTCTACTTCTTACAACAGCTCTGCTTTTAACGGTACTTTTTTTAAGATTTTATTATATCGGAACTATTACCGGTGAGAATAGAACACCTAATTCTGATAGTTTAATAAGTGTGGTCAATAGATCTTTTGATATCAGTCATTATTTTGAATTTAAAAGGAAATATCATCCATATTTTTTTATAGTTTTATTTTTATTACTTGGAACTTTTGCTTTTTATATTAAAAATTATAAAAAACATCCACATTTTCTGTTATTTGTTTTTTTGCTTGCCATTTTTTATTATTGTTATATGGTTTTGCTAAGATATAGGACTTTTTTCTCAGGGCTTGAACCCCGATTTATGGCGCCCTATGTTTTGTTTAGTATGATTTTTATTTTATCAGTTTTTCAAAAAGCTAAAAAATATTTTGTCATTCTTTCTGTTATTCTTTTTGGAATAACGATGTATGTTAATATTAAATATAAATTTGAAAGCAATTTCTCGAATGATATATTTAAGTTTGCTTCTTTTAAAGGTAAAGAAAAAGTTAAAAATATTGTTGTTGACATCAAATCTTCCGAGGTGGTAGCAAACATGCTTTATAGTTATGATAAAACAATTATAAAAGACGAGCTGAGAACGGTATATTTAAAAAATAATAATAAAGATTCTCTATATTACGGTAACGGAAGTATTTTTATAATTAGAAAAAATTCAGATACAGTACAAATTATAGATTTAACACTTAATAAAAATTTTAAAAACAGATAGAATGGAAATTATTGGAAAATTAACAGAGATTTTTCGTGAAGAATTAGATAATGATGAAATCATTATCACTGAAGATACAACTGCAGATGATATCGAAGAATGGGATTCTCTTTCTCATATTCAGTTAATTGTGGCAATAGAGAAAGCATTTAAAATACGTTTTACTTCTTCAGAAATCCAAAGCTGGAATAATGTAGGAGAGATGATTGATTGTATTTTGAAAAAGTAATGGTACTTCAGCTAAATCAGAAATTTCAACATCAATTTCAGGTTGATGACAAAATTTATAACGGCTTTATTTCTGTTTTTGAAGATAAAAATGCATTGCATACGAATGAAGAATTTGCCCAAAATAAAGGCTTCAAGTCTAAAGTAATGCATGGCAATATTCTGAACGGCTTTCTGTCTTTTTTTATTGGTGAACTTTTACCAACGGAAAATGTGATGATTCTTTCTCAGAATATTAATTTTAAAAACCCTGTTTATCTGAATGATATTTTGAATTTTGAAGCCATTATTGAAGAGCAATCTGAAGCGGTGTATGTAAATATATTTAAATTTAAATTTATCAATAACGAAAATAAAATCGTAGCTACAGGCAGAATACAAATAAAAGAATTAACGTGAACAGAGTAATTTTAACGGGCGGATCATCCGGAATCGGAAAAGCAATTAACTTATTTCTTCTGGAAAAGGGGTATGAAGTATTGTTTACATATTTTAATTCCGGAGAATCTGCGAAGGAAATAGAATCTCAGTACAACAATGCAAAAGCATATCAGATAGATTTTAAATCGTCATCTGAAATAGACAGGTTTTCTGCTGAAATTGAAGATTTTTCACCCGATATTCTCATTAATAATTACTACAACGGAAGTTTTATAGATACATATTTTCATAAAACCGAGACCGAAAAATTTTTAAATGATTTTAAAAATAACATTATTCCTACACTACAAATTACTCAAGAATGTATAGCAATTTTTCGAAAAAAGAAGTTTGGAAGAATAATTAATATTCTTAGTTCATCTCTGAATTCTCCGGCAATGGGAACGTCTGTCTATAATTCAAATAAAGCTTATTTGCAACAAATGAGTAAAAGTTGGGCGATAGAAAATGTGAAATTTGGAATTACCTGTAACTCTATTTCGCCTTCATTTATTCCTACAGACTTTCATAAAAACATGGACGAAAGAATGAAAGAAAATATACTTTCGAGATATCCACTTAAAGAAAATCTGGAAAGTAAGGATATTTCAAATGTCATCGATCTTTGTATAAACGGAGGAAAACATTTTAACGGGAATCATATTTTTTTAGATGCTTCATATTATTAAATTGAATTTTTAAACACAAATAATGCAATTTACCTCTATTGCTTTTACCCTTTTTTTTGCCACAGTTTTCGGGCTTTACTGGTTCTTTCAGAAAAACATGAAACTGCAAAATATTCTGCTCCTGTTATCAAGCTACGTCTTTTACTGTTTTGGTGATTGGAGATTTTTAATATTGCTTATCGGAAGCTCAGCGATTGCCTATTTTTTAGGAATTAAAATTGATGAACATGAAGGTAATAAAAAGAAATTTTATGTGAATATTGGCTTAGTATTAGCAATAGGAACATTATTTTACTTTAAATATTTTAATTTTTTTATTGATTCTTTTGCAGAATTATTAGGAATTAAAAATACCTTGACTTTAAATATAGCTTTACCATTAGGAATCAGTTTTTATACATTCAGAATGATAAGCTATTTTCTTGATATTAAGAATAAAAAGCTTAAGCCAGAAACTGATGCTTTGGTATTTTTTAATTATATCGCATTCTTTCCGAGCATGATTTCGGGACCTATTGACAGAGGACGTTTATTATTTCCTCAGTTGAAGAATACAAGAGTTTTTACTTACGAAAATGGAGCGGATGCGGCGAGACAAATTTTGTACGGAGCTTTTAAGAAACTTGTTGTTGCTAATAGTATCACTCCTATTACTCAGGAAATATTTCAGAATTATCATCATCTTTCGGGAAGTACGGTTGCTTTTGGAGCGATTTTATTCCTTTTCGAAATCTATGCAGATTTTTCGGGTTATTCTGATATGGCGATTGGCTTTGCAAGATTATTAGGTTTTAAAATTACCAAGAACTTTGCTTTCCCGCTTTTTGCCCAGAATATTGCTGAATATTGGAGAAAATGGCATATTTCGCTTACTTCATGGTTGACAGATTATGTTTTTACACCTTTGGTTATTCAGTTCAGAGATTATGAAAAGAAAGGTCTTATTGCTGCTATTATTTTAAATTTTGTATTAATTGGAGCGTGGCACGGTCCGAGATATACTTTTGTTCTTTTTGGGCTTCTTCATGGGCTTTATTACATACCTTTAATTCTCACAAATAAACTTAATAAAAAGAAGAAATTTTTAAAGTCGGTTCCAACTTTTCAGGAATTGGGAAACATCTTACTGACGATGATGATGGTTTGTTTTGCATTTATTTTATTTGCTGCACCAAATCTTACAGATGCGGCGGGAATGTATGGACGAATTTTCAGTCTTTCATTATTCTCAATTCCGCAGTTTATTAAAGTAAAGATTTTAGGATTTATTTTTATTTTGATTCTCATTGATTGGATTAATAAAGATAAAGAACATGGCTTGGAAATAAGTAGATTCAATCCTTTTCTAAGAAATTTGTTGTATGTGTTTCTGATTTTTATGATCATGTATTTTGGTATGTTTGGTAACAGTAACTTTATTTATGAACAATTTTAAGTTATGAAAAGATTTTTATTTAAAATTTCATTTTACATAATTGGTATTGTTGCTGTATTGCTTTCTTTAGGAACTTTTGCAGATGGTAATACGGATGATAATTACATGCATTATACCGGAACAAAACCTTCTTCTATGATCTTGGGAGATTCGCGAGGTGTTCAGGCTGTTGTTCCTGATGTTTTAGACTCTAAATTGGGTAAGGATAAAAGGTTTAATAATTTTGCATTTAGTATTGCAGAATCTCCTTACGGTAAAGTTTATTTGGAGGCTGTTAAAAAGAAAATTAATCAGGAAACAAAAAAAGGTATTTTTATTCTGACTGTTGATCCCTGGAGCCTTTCATTAGATAAAGACATTAAAAATGAAGCTGAATATCCTGAAATGAAATCTGCATTGGCGGATATGCATTTTTATGATAAAAGTCCGAATTATGAATACCTTATAAAACATTATCCTAGAAGCTGGTTTTACATTTACAAAGAGAGAGAAGCTGTCGCAAAATCTAATACTTATTTGCATAAAGATGGTTGGATGGAAGTTACTGTGAATGTTCATCCTGATACGGTAGTAATAAGAGAAGGTAAGAAAATTAAGGAATATGAAGAGTTAGTGAAAGTTCAAAGACATTCACAAGAAAGGTTAACTTCATTTAAAGAAATGATAGATTTTCTAAAAACTAAGGGAACTGTATATGTAGTAAGAATTCCTGCTTCTGAAAGAATGATGGAAATTGAAACTTATTATTGGGCAGATTTCAGCAAAACAATTAATGAGATTTCGGAAAAACAGAATGTGAAATTCTTCGATTTTTCTCCACAAGCTAAAAATTATATTTATACAGACGGAAATCATATGTATAAAGAATCCGGAAAGATATTTACAGCACAAATTGCAGATTCAATTCTTGTAAGTCAGAAAAATTTAAAATAAATCTTCTCTGAAATTAATATTGTAAAGCCCAGAACGGATGCTTTTGTAATCTGTGATAAGGTATCTTACAATCATACCCCATTTTTTTGATGTAGGAGCAAGAGCTATTCTGTAGCTACGATGTATTCTTTTAATATGCATTTTCACCTCTTCAGGAATTGTATTTTCATTTTTTGCCCAATCATCCACTTCTTTCCAAAGTAAAACTTTTGTTGTAGCAGGTTTTATTTTCTTTGAATCTACTGCTGTAATTCTATTATTTTCATGCACGCCTCTTACCGCAACGGCTTTATCTAAAATTCCGGGATAAAGATCAAGATAATAAGAGAGTCTGAATAAAAATTCGGTATCCTGATGAAGTCTTAAAGTAGTTTTAAAGAAAGGTTTCAGCTTTTTCATCATTGAGTCTCTTCTTATCGTTAAACAATCAATACTGAAAAGCCCAAAACTTCCTCGCATATGAATCTGTCCCGGAAATACATCTTTCGGATCATGTTTCTTATAAACTGTCGTTAAATTATCTCCAAAAAGGCTGTAGTATTGTTCTTTTGCCTTTTCAGAATAGTAATGAACGCCTAAAGCTCCGTACACTCCTTCAACTTTGGGGTCTTTAAATAATTCTTTTTCTGCATCAAAACGATTTGGGAGATAGTAATCATCGGCATCTAAGAATGCAATAAAATCTCCGGTTGCTTTTTCTAAACCTAGGTTTCTAGTTGGACCAGCTCCGTGATTACCTTTATCTGGATGTTGAAATAGTTTTACTCTGTTATATTTTTCAGCTAATTGCTTGCAAACCTGCAATGCATTATCCGGAGATTTATCTTCAACCAAAATTATTTCATATACTTCTTCAAACTGAAGAGCAGATTCTACAGCTTGAATGATGTATTTTTCAGCGTTATAAACGGGTGTGATGACGGAGATTTTCATTTATTTATAATAATTGAAACGGTATTTTGTTTTAAATATCTCAGGGTTTTTTATTACTTCTTTTAAAATGTTGTAATATTTTTTAAATCCTTTTTTCTGAGACAAATCGAAGGATTTATAATTTAAATATATTCTCGTTTTGTATTCTGAAGATAATTTGTTTTCAACAGCCCAATCGTACAAAGACTTCCAGTAAATTTGTTGCCTCTGATTATATTGAGAGGAATATTGAATAATTTTTGTGATTCTATTGTCATCATGAATTCCTCTTATAGCAACGGCTTTATCGATAATTCCTGATTTTAAATAACAGTGGTAAGCGAGTTTTATAATAAAGTCAGAATCTTGATGAACACGAAGATCTTCATTAAATCTAAGATTGTTTCTTTCTAAAGCAGCTTTTTTTATAGTTAAAGTATTTAAATGAAAAAATGTACCAAATGTTTTTGACGTAAAACCTAATAAACCTTTGAAAATTTCTTCACCTTCAGCATGGTATTTTACTGTTGTAAGCGGAGAATCTTTAAATTTTGTTTGATACTCCTGTTTTCCTTTTTCTGTTAAATAGTCTATACCAATCGCTCCAAAAACGCCTTCAAATTTAGGGTTTTTAAAAACTTCTTTTTCAGCTTCAAAACGATTGGGAAGATAATAGTCATCTGCATCTAAAAATGTGATGAAACTTCCTTCTGCTTTTTCTATACCTAAATTTCTTGTTGCTCCAGCTCCGTGATTTCCTTTATCAGAATGTTGAAAAAATTTTATTTTAGAATTTTGTGAAGCTAATTTCAGGCAAATTTTCGGAGAATTATCTGTTGATTTATCCTCAACTAAAATAACTTCTTTTACTTCATTAAAATGTACAGCAGATTCTACAGCTTTTTCTAAAAACTGCTCTGCATTGTAAACAGGAATAATTACAGAAACATCCAACATTACAAAATACTTTGATTATTGTGTGCCCAAAGAGCTAACTGTAGCAAATTCCAATGTTTGTGATCTTTATTTAAGAACTTTTGACTTGCTTTAAAATCAATATAATTAAATATTTTTTGATTCGAGTCTTTCAATAAACTGTTGGAGAGGTTAATCAGATTTTCTTCTTCGAACCAAGTTTTTATACTCATTCCGAAACCCTGTTTTTGCCGCCCTCGAATCGTTTCAGTCCAGTAAGATCCCATAGCTTCACGAAGAATGATTTTGTCATTTTCGTTATCGATTTTTAATTGTTCAGGAAGCTGGATGCAAAATTCTGCAAAATCCAGATCAAGGAAAGGAGTTCTTACTTCCAAAGAATTTGCCATTGCCATTCTATCTGATTTTACCATCATGTTCCCAGGAACATAACCTTCTAAATCCAATCTCATGATGTCATTCAATGAATCGGGATTTGCACTGAAGCTGTAAGGTTGAGAATATGTTGATGTAATTCCCAATGCCTTTTTTTCTTCTTGATTAAATGAATTTCTTACAAAATTCTTATGAAAATCCAGAATGTTTTCATGTTGTAAGTTTTTTTGGGAAAGAAAAGAAATAGGCTTTACTTTCTGATATAAATTTAACCCAAACTGAGCAATAATATTTTTATAGCTAAAATGCTTTCTTAGTTGATTCTCAACTCTATAAAAGTTGTAGCCTCCAAATAATTCGTCTCCAACATCTCCCGAAAGAACCACGGTAAGATTTTTTCTTGCATTTTTACAAATTTCAAAATGCGGAATAAAAGATATATCAGCAAATGGTTCATCAAAAAACGGAGAAATTTTTAAAAGTGAAGTTGCCAAATCTTCTTTTTTCTCATGCACTTCAACGTGATTTGTTTTGTACTTTTCTGCGATTTCCTTGGCATATTTCAATTCACTATCTTCATGGTCATAGCCAAAACTGATTGTGGTTTGTTTAGGTAAAAACTCCGCCACTAAAGCAACAATTGATGAAGAATCTAGTCCGCCACTTAAAAAACTCCCGACCTCTACATCAGCAATAAGTTGTTTTTGTACTGCTTTTTTTAAAAGGTATGTGAATTCTTCTTTAGCATCAGATAAACTTAATATTCTGTCTTTTGCAGGCAAACTATAATATCTTGAAACATTGATTTTTCCTTCCTTCCAAATTAACTGATGAGCAGGAGGAAGTGTGTGTATATTTTCATAGATACTGTGATAAGTACTTACGTATCCATACTGTAAATAATAAGAAATTGCTTCCTGATTTACTTTCGGCTGAATAAGTCCTGAAGCTAAAATTGCTTTGATTTCAGAAGCAAAAATAAATTCATTGTTCTTTCCGAAAGCATAGAAAAAAGGTTTTTCACCGAAACGGTCTCTTGCACAGAATAATTCCTGTTTTTCGTTGTCCCAAATGGCAAAAGCAAACATACCGGGAAGATCATGAATTAAATTTTCCTTTTTTCTTTGGTACATCGCTAAAATAACTTCCGTATCAGAACTTCCGCGATAGGGATATTCGGGATATTGTGCTTTTATGTTTTGATAACCGTAAATCTCACCATTCAGAACAATACATTCGTTTTTTGTGCTGGAAAACATGGGCTGTTTTCCATTTTCAGAAAGATCTATGATGGAAAGTCTGCGATGACCTAATGCTGCATTTTCGTAAAATTCAAAATCAGAAGAATCGGGACCGCGATGCACCATTGCATCGGTCATTTTTTTAAGTTCTCCGTGATAGTTTTTTGCATTGCTGCCTATAATTCCTGCAATTCCACACATTTGTAATTAATTTTTGTTGATTCTCTGAGAAGGAATATATAAGGTAAAACGTCCGGTTTTTACAATCTTGTAGTTTTCTGGATTATGTACAAACTTTAAAGGTATGATTTCTTTTGGACTAAAAGGGTAATCATCACTTTCAATATAAATGAAATCATCTGGAGTTTTATTCATTTTTTTAATGATAAAACTTAAATAATCTTTTAATGTAAAATAATAATAAATAGGAGGGGAGGCATCCAAAATATATAAATACCCCATTAAATGATTGCTCGAATAGATAATGTCTTTTTGATTTTGAAGATAAGGGCGAAGATCTTCAATGTCTTTTTTTCTTCCTTTATCTAAATATAAATCGTATCCGTTAATTTGAACTTTTTCGGTTTGTTCAGTAAATACAAAATCTTTCCAACCTTTGTCATGTAAAATATCTGGAAATCTAATGATCATTGTGCAAATAAAAATAAGATAACCCAACATCCATAATTTATTTTTGTACAGCCTGTTGATGATCACCAAAATTATTAAAAAATAGTAAAATTTATATGCGTTTAAACGTATATGAAACCAAGTTTGTGAACCAAATGCAAGACAATACGGTATAACTAAAAGTAGAAGAATTAAATACTTACTCTCTTTAGAGATTTCTTTATCTAAAATAAATCGAAGGACTAATAAATGAGTAAATGAAATAAAAGAGAAAATATAATATGTTTGAAAAAATATAAAAAGAGCAAGACAAAGTACACCAATAAATGCAATTATTTTATCAAGTATCTCTATCTTAAATTTAAATTTCCAAAATAGTAAACCAATTATAAGTGGAGGTAAAATTCCGTTTAAAAATAAATAAACGCACCACAAAACCATAAAAGTTTTAGAATGCTGTTTTCTATGAAATGGTAAGTACTCTTTTAAAAACTTTAATTGATCCATGAAATTATCAAGAGTATCTAAAAAAGTAAAATAAATGATAATTCCTGTAGCAAAGCCAATGAAAAAATAGAGAAATACTAATTTCCATTGCTTTGGATTTTGAAAGAATAGATAAAGCATGATAGGAATAACTATAATGCTGTGTGAATTTCCGTTAAATAAAATGAAAGAAATTACAAATCCGGCTATTGTAAGAATCCATTTTTTTTGATAAACAAATGATAAAAGAATTAATGAAACTCCACAGTTTACTAAAATTGTATTTCCAATATACTGTTGTAAAATTAAATTACTGATGCTCCATGTTTCAAACCCTATCAGAATTCCTAAGAAACTTAAAAGAAAGATGTTTTTTTTGAAATCAAAATATTTTAGAGTAGAAAAGAATAACAAAAAATTACTCAAAACTAATGCGGTAATCGATATTATCCTGAAAATATATATGTTGGGAGTATAAAGAAATTTAAATATTCTGAAAAAATTTGTTCTGTCGAAGCTTAAGCTTTCACCTTGATTTTTGTAGTAAGAGAGATAGTAGGCTTCGTCATTAAAGATAAAGCCTTGGTCAAGATTCATATATGTAATACAAGCTAAAAATAGAGCTCCGATAAAGAATATAAAAGAGGAAAGTGTAAGACCTGAATTTTGTAGTATCTTATTCATCCGTATTATTTTTCGCATTCAAAAATAAAAGCAGAAGCAATATTTTTACTTAAAGGATGCTTTTGCAAAATTACATCTAGAAACTTAATTGGAAATGTAAGACACATTAATATAATTAAAATTAAGTTGTGTAATGGTTTTATACCAAAAGACAGCAACATGGCAATCCATTCCTGAAGCAGCCATAGCATTCCACCCGTAGGACTATTAGCGTGAATTTTAAGATTTTTAAAGTCTTTAAATTGCACTTTAATACCTTCATAGGTAAATCTTTGAAAATCATAAGGCGAAGCATGAAATCCTTGCATAAATGGGATTTCACAAAGAAGCTTTCCTCCAGGTTTTAAAACTCTGTAAATTTCTGAAATTACGGCTTGAGGATTGGGAACGTGCTCAAGAACAGCAATGTTGATTATTTGATCAACACTATTATCTTTAAAAGGAAGTTGAGTAATATCACAGACAACATCCACTGGTTTGTAAGGGATAAGGTCTACATTTATAATGTCATCTCTTAAATCTGTGTAACCACTACCAAGATTTAAAATAACTTCATTTTTGTTTTTTGTCTTAGATAACAGTTTTTTTAAAAAAAAATATCGAGAAGGATACTGGGGTGAAATAATGTAAATCAAAAAATCATAAAAAGCCTGAAAATTTTTGAAAAATGTTTTAATCTTATCTAATGAATCGGAAACTATTTCTTCTTCAAAAGGAGTAAAAACAAATTTTTTGTCTTTATATTCATAGGGGCTCTCTGGTTTAAGGATTTTTTTTATATTTTCTTTCATGATCGTGTAATCTTTGATGGTACGAATTTGTGTTTGGCAAAAGTCAATTTGTCGGTTGTTTATATATTAATCGTTTTTTCAATAATTGTGTAGGGGCGACTTCTTACTTCGTTATAAATTCTATAGATATACTCCCCAATTATTCCTAAGGAAATAAGTAAGATTGAGTTAAAAAACATAATCATAATGATAAGCGTTGTATAACCAGCAACATCAATTTTGTTATTAAAATATCTTATTATCGTAAATATTGTAAAAACACATGAGATAAATAATCCAATATTCCCTAATAAGCTAATAACCTGTAACGGCAATGAAGAAAAAGAGAATATGCCATCTTTTGCTATTTTAATAAGCTTTTTCAATGAATAACCAGACTCTCCGTCAATTCTTCCGCTTCTTTCATATTCCACACCAACTTGCTTGTAGCCTACCCATGCTCTAATTCCTCTGAGGTAGGGATTTTGCTCATTTAGCGAAAGCATTTTATCTTTAATGTTTTTTGTCATTACACAAAAATCGCCCGAGTCTAAAGGAATTTTGGTGTCGCTTATAGAGTTGAGCAAACGATAAAAGCTTGTGTAAGCTAATTTTTTTGCTCCACTCTCTTTTCTCTTTTTTCTCACTCCATAAGCAACTTGATATCCATTGTCAAGCTCTTGGAAAAATCGTGGAAGTAAAGAAGGCGGATCTTGTAAATCATCATCAATAATAGCGATGTAATCACCTGTTGCGTAGCTTAAACCCGTTTTTACGGCTATCTGATGTCCGAAATTTCTAGATAACTTAACTGCTTTTATGTAATCATAATGGTCGGAAAGTTTTTCTATTACTTCAAAACTGTTATCAGGGCTTCCATCCTCAACTAAGATTAATTCTA
The DNA here is from genome assembly GCF_026460885.1 of Chryseobacterium formosum. Classification (GTDB taxonomy): domain Bacteria; phylum Bacteroidota; class Bacteroidia; order Flavobacteriales; family Weeksellaceae; genus Chryseobacterium; species Chryseobacterium formosus. The sequence goes on along the minus strand of NZ_JAOVZW010000001.1, from coordinate 26,992 downwards.
AGTCCCAATTGGAAATTTTTTTTTGATCATCAACTGCTTTAAGTGTTTTATCAAGAAATCGTGAAGAATTATAAACTGGGATTACAATCGTGATTTTCATTTTCACCTTATAATGTTTTTGTGTGAGTCCAAAAATACGTAAATTATTAAATATTAAGAAACGTAGAGTTCCGTTGTTTTACTAATAAAGCTATTTCATACAAATTCTTCTCTTCTTTTTTTATTTTTTTATATTTCTGAAGCAATTTTTTATATTGTGCAATATTACCTGTAAGAGAACTTTTTACCATACTTTGCTTCAGTGCTTTTTTCTCTTTTTGTAAAGAATCTGATAGATTAGGATTTATTATTTTAGTTTCTATAGTTAAATCCTGAAAAAGATTAGAATCTACTTTGCTTAAATTTTGTTTTCCATCGTGTACAACTTTGCTCGAGGGAATGAGAAGAAGTTTTTTTTGATGAAAGTGAACTCTGTTTACGTATTCATTATCCTCACCATAATGAAAAAAATAAGGATTAAATCCGCCAACTGTATCTATCGTATCTTTAGGAATGAGCCAATGAGCGGCATTTACAAAGCTTATTTCATAATAATCTTTTACAGTCTGAAAATAAAAATCTGAAATTAATCGCGTTTTCTCAAAATTAATTGCGATATATTTATCTAAAAAAATATCCAAAAGTTTCTCGGAACCATCAATCTGCATTGGGCTCATTATACCAATTTCGTCTTTATTTGGAAACTCATGATAAACTTTTAATAGCTTCTCAATACTATCCGGATAAATCCAGGCATCTTGATTCATCAAATAAAAAAAATCTGCACCGTTTTTATATGCTGTTTCAATTCCTATATTATTTGCTTTTCCAAACCCTAAGTTCTTTTCTGATTGTATGAAAGTAACTTCCGGGAAATTAGCATTAATATATTTTTGAGTACCATCAGAAGAGCCATTGTCTATCACAATAGTATGTACAGCAACTGTTGATTGCTGTAAACTTTTAAAGCATCTTTCTGCCCATTTCATGGCATTATAAGTAACAATAATGATTTGAATATTAGGCATATTTGGGCTTAATAATATTTTTGAATAAGTTTCTTTAAATATTCATCTGAACTAAATTTTGAGAAAAAAACTTTTGTGTGGTCACTAAAATCTACTTTGTAAGAATCTCCCAGTTCCGTTTCTTTATAAACAGCTTTTTTCTCAATATCTTCCTCAATTGAAGATATAATTTCTTTTAAACTGTAATTATACGGGAAAGATAAATTGATGGTCTGATTGGTTAAGGTGGAGGAGTGGTGGGAAAGGAACTCAGAAATATCATCAATATCAATCAGTATTCTAGTCGCTTTGTTGTGTAAGACAAAAGAAGACTCATTATTTATTTGTTCTCTAAGAAAATTAAAAAGAGTGTTTGGATTGCCTCCTTTTCCGACAACATTTCCTACCCTTACAATAAGGTATTTTTTGCAATTATTTTTTATGAAATTCTCAATATTAAGTTTGTGAATTACGTAAGGACTGTCTTGTTTAGATTGATCGTTTACACTTAAAGTTGAAAAGTAAATGATTTGATGCTCTTTATTGTTTTCTATACTATTTTGAAGCAGTGAAAACTCTCGTTCAAATTCTGAGGTTCTTGTTTCTAAAGAATTAGATACTCCTGAAGCAAAAAATATAATATTTTCGGAGTCTATATTTTGTAAAGATGTTGCAATAAGCCCTTTTCCTATAATCATTAGTTATATTTTTCTAGTCTAAAAAAGTTAAGATTTTATAATAATATTTCATTTTCAAATGGGTTATTATATTTTTTGGAAACGAAAGGTTATTAATAAATTGTTTATAATCAGATGCACATTTTTTTTTATAATTACTATAAAGTTTTATATTCAAATTTAAATCAGCTACTGAATTTTCTACAAATTTAAGTCTTTTAATTGTATCGTAAATTTCAGATAAGTTGTCTTTTTGGCTTTTATTGTTACTAAATCCTATATTCTGGCCATCATGAATTCTGTAAGCAGATAAAACTTCAGGCATCATTATGAATTTTCCATCATTGCATGATTTTAGAACAATTTCATAGTCATGAATAATGGTAGAGTTTACTTTTTTCAGGGGTAAATATTTATTTTTAGCTTCTTTTGTAATGGCCATTGTCATCCCTGGAAAGACGTTCCTTTTATAAAGAAGGTATTCTGATATTTCATAATTATCGAAATCCTTATTAAATTCTTCACTGTTCCAAAAAGATTCTGACTTAGAAATATTATCCTTATCAAATAATAATTCCAAATCATGGCAAAAAACATTTTTCTCAGGATTTTTTTTCAGATAATCAAGAGTGATTTCTACTTTGTTTTCTCGCCAAATGTCATCTTGGTCACATAAAAAAATTAAGTCTCCGGAACATTGATTAATGGCTTTTTCAAAGTTATCTACGTACCCAAGATTTTCAGAATTTTGTATAATACTGAAAAGAGAAGGATGTTTGCGTTGGTATTCTTTAAGGACAGTTAAGGTTTTATCTGTAGATCTATCATCACAGACAACAATCTCGTTTACAGAAATTGATTGTTGAAGAATACTGTCTAACTGCTCAGAAAGATATTTTTCACCATTATAAGTGCAAAGTGCTACAGAGATATTTACTTTTTGGGATACCACAGTGACTTAAATTTAAGGTAATATTTTAAAACTTTAGTATTCTGTAGTTGTCTTATATAGTTTTTTTGATTTAGATTTTCATTATTAAGAATGTAATTTTGCGTATTGAGACGTTCGAATAACATTTTTTTAATATTGTCTTCAAAAGTGTTGAAAATAAATTCGTTAGCTTTTTGACTGTCGTTATATACACTGATGAAATTTTTTGAAATTCCATTTTGATGTTGACGGTATTTAACCAAGGCTTCATCTATAAAATGGACTGAAGGAGTATTTTTACTAAAGATACTAATCCAAAATATCCAGTCTTCTTTTGCTTTCAGTTCTTTTTTAAAGGTTATTGTTTTAATTAAATCTCTTTTGAAAAGTATCGTGTGAATCGGAATGTTAAAATCAATATCCCATCTTCTTACAATATTTTCAAGGTTGATTTCATACTTTTTGAGATCTGAAAAAGGTTTAGATGTGATGTTACCTGTTAACATTTCAAAATTTGAAATTATCATGTCGTGATTTTCAGAATATGATAAAGATGTATGTAATTTATCTTCACTCATTACATCATCACCATCCAAAAAGAGAATCCAGTTTCCAAAAGATTTTTCTAAGCCTAAATTTCTTGCAGCAGATGGTCCTTCATTAATTTTTTTATAATATTTGAAGCGAGAGTCTTTAAGAGTCCAGTTTTTTGCAATTGCCTCGCTATTATCTGTACTGCCGTCATTGATGATGAAACATTCCCAGTCACTATATGTTTGCTTAAAAACAGATTCTAAACATTCATTAAGATAATTCTCTTGATTATAGCACGGAACGATAATGGAAATAAAGGCCTGAGACATACTGTGTTTTAGAGCAGTAAAGATATTAAAAAATCAGCTATAAAGATAGTTTGTTAAGAGGTGTTAATGTAATAAATCTCAGCCTGATTTAGCTTAGTTTATAATTTTAAAAATATAATGATTATCCTCTGTAATGTGTTTAGATTTTTATTGCGGAATTTTTATCAATCCGAGGGAGTGCAGGAGTTTTACAAGCCTGTATTTTTTCAGATGATTAAATTTATTTTCTGCGTTTAAGAGTCTTTTATTTTCGTTCTGTAATGCTGACAATTTCTGTAAATCATATTTTGCCATTGGAAAATACTCAGAAAACGTAAGTTCTTTTTCATAATTTATTTTTTCTTGATTTTGTTTATTGGAACTCAGGCCATCAAGATAAAACGTTGAAATTGTTTCATCAATATGTTTAAAACTTGCTTTATGTGTACATATCGATATCAGGAACCATTTCCAGTCTGAGACTATTTTAAGATTTTCATCATAATTACCCCATTTTTGAAATGCTTTTTTACAGATAAATGTGGCGGGATGAGGAAGAGATTCATCGTAGAAATAAAGTAATGATAATTCTGAAGAATATTTTTTAATATAAGTATGCTCATCACTTGCCAATTCTAAATTACCATAGATAATGTCTTCTCCAGATAAATGTTTTGCAGCCACAGATAAAGAATTTTCATCGTAGAAATGATCACCACTGTTGATGAATATTAAATATTCACCTTTTGCAGCAGTAATTCCTTTATTCATCGCATTATAAATTCCTTTGTCTTGCTCACTTACCCAAAAAGTGATGTTGTCTGAGTATTTCTCAAGAATATTTTTAGTTCCATCCTGCGAACCGCCATCAATTATAATATATTCAAAATCTGAAAAACTCTGTGAAATCACATTACTTAGTGTTTTTTCAAGACCTTCTTTGTTGTTGTAGCTGACGGTAATAACGGATATTTTTGGAGACATTGTAAATGTTTTTATATCGATACTTTATTTAGAATAAAAGACTGTGTAGATCTGTCGAATACTATAGTAGGCGGTGCTTTGAAAAATTTTTCTCTAAGAAAATTAATTTTACTGCCATATTTTTTTCTGTTGATATAGAATGATATTCTATTGTTTGAAGAATTTATTTTCTTACTATAGCGTATAATATTTTCTAAAGCTTTTTTATCAGTTACTGTTAAATTATTTTCTATCTCGAGTGAAATTTGTGACCTAGCTTCTATTAAATATTTATCTAAATGGTCTAATGATAACTGGTTTTTTGATCTTTGCCTAAATCCCCCAATTAAGGCGCTTGTTACATAAAGCTTTTCATATCTAAAGAATCGGAGCCACAAATCTAAATCTCCGGCAAGTTTTAAATTAGAATTAATTTTCGAATCTGCCTGAAGCCATAAATCGCGGTGCCAAAAAGTTGATTCTTGCTGGATCCATTCAAATTTTCCTAAATAATAATCTAATTTAGACCAACTTTTAAATTTTTCTGTTGCTATAGTTCTGCCTTTTTCATCTATTGTTGTGGGAAGACCTTGCAGCCATTTTACAGGTTTGCAATTTGTGAAAATTTCAGCAACAGTAAATAATGCCTTTTTGTGGTATATATCGTCAGAATTTAGCCATGCCATAATTTCTCCAGAAGATTTCTCCAGACCTTTTTGAATTGCATGGTATAACCCATTGTCAGGTTCACTTACCCAATAAGCCAAATGATTCTCATATTTTTTTATAATATCAATAGAATTGTCTGTACTTCCACCGTCAATAATAATATATTCCAAGTTGGGATAGTCTTGATCAATTATTGATTTTATGGTTTCTTCTAAATAATCTCCACCATTAAAGTTCGGAGTAATTATAGATATTTTGGGGTAAATCATTTTTATGTGTGCGTTTTTCAAAAAAAATTATTAACAAAAGGATCAAAGCATTTTTATTAATTGATTGATTTCTCTTTCTGAAAATTCCTGGTACTTAGGGTTTTTAAGTTTCAGTTTTTGAATGAAACTTGTTTTTCGACCAATTTTATTCTTAAGTCTTATTTTATAATTTGAGAAATTTTTCACATCATCCATATTTTCATTCATGAGTAGTTGAAAAAGTTTACCAAAATGAGGATTATATTGCTGATATATTTTTAACAGTTCCAATTGTCTTTTATTACCTCCTGTTCCTGATTTATGATCTTTGTGAAAACGGTATAAAGATATACATTCAGAAAGAGGTTGCAGGGTGTATTTTTTCTCGGCTCTTAAAAACCACTCCCAGTCGAAGCCAAAATGAACATTTTCACTTAGAGGCCCAACTGATTTCCAAATATCTTTTGACCAAAATGATGATGGTTGAATTACATAGTCTGCTTCATTTAAACGCAACATTTCGACATCTTTAATGACATCACTTCCCCAAGTAATAAGATTATCTTCATTTTTAAAATGTATACAGTTGCCGAAATAAATCTTAGAAGGATCTTCCAAATATTTTGAAGCGACAAAATGGAGGATGTTAGGCATGAGCATATCATCACTATTTAGCCACATTAATATATCTCCGGTACATTTTTCAAATCCTTGATTAATGGCATCTGCCTGTCCTCTATCTTTTTTTGATTGCCAATATGCGAGATTATTCTCATATTTTTTAATGATTTCTTCAGATGAGTCTGTGCTTCCACCATCCATTATGATATATTCCAAATTAGGATAATTTTGTCCTAAAACAGACAAAATTGTTGCTTCCAGATATTGTGCCTGATTATATGAAGGCGTGATGATAGATATTTTGGGCAAATTCATCTGTACATAGTTTTTAAAATCTGTGAAAATCTTTCAATAAGATATCGCTTGTTTTTGGATTTGGAAACCAATAAGAAATACTTTCTTAATAGAGTCAATTTTATTGTGTAATTGTAACAATTTATTCCTAGTAGTAAATTCATAAGTTTTTTAGTAATCACTAGATTATCTAAAGAATTGTTTTTACTATGATTTAGAAAAGAAAAGATCATATCAAATTGTGAAAAATAAATATTGTGCATGTTTTTTTCTTGCCAAAGTTGGCGTGTAATAGAATTCTCAAGCCATCTATAGTATGCACTCACATTGCTGTCACCATAAATTTTATAATTTCTTGCAATCCCTAAGATTAAATGCCAATCTTCTGAAATATAATTTTCATTAAATTTAAAATTAATTTTTTTTAATAAATCCAATCTCATAGTACAGGATTGAATCCAAAAGCTAAAATTATTAATGCAATGCGCAAAAACATCTCCTTTAGGCAATTCACTATCACTCGGGAAATAATGTTGATGTTTTTCTTCTTTTAATAGTTGACTGTCTTTATCTATTGATAGCATTTTTCCATAGTATAATGCATAATCCTCTCCTAATTTTTCTAAATGATCTACTTGTTTAATTAATTTATCATCACTCCATAAATCATCAGAAATAAAAGCTAAATATTTACCGGTTGATTTATCTAAAATTTCATTTAAACCGGCATGCACACCTTCATTTTTCTGTCTAAAATTTACATAAGTTTTATAACCTAAATCTTGATTTTGGTCTAGCCAATCCTTAATATATGAAACAGAAACCTCATCAGTGGAACAATCATCAATGATGATAAGTTCAACATTAGGATAATTCTGTCTTTTAATACAATCAAGAGATTCTACTACATATTTTCCTGTATTGTAACATAAAACACCAATGGAAACTAAAGGAGCATCACTTACTGCCATTCATTTACTGTTTTGATGACATAATCTGTTTCTTCATCTGTCATTATGGGACTTATAGGTAAACTGATTATTTCTTTATGGATCTGTTCCGTAATGGGAAAGCTTAAATGATTTAATTCTTTATATGCTTGTTGTTTATGCGGAGGAATCGGGTAATGTATTAAAGATTGTATTTCATTTTCAAAAAGATGTTTCTGAAAACTTTCTCTTTCCGTCGTTCTCACTGCAAAAACATGCCATACATGCTCATCATGAGGATTTTCGGGTAAGATAATTTTTGAATTTTTGATTCCGGAAATGTATTTTTCTGCAATTTGCCTTCTTATATCATTATCAGTATCAAGATACTTTAGTTTTACATCTAGCACTGCGGCTTGTATTTCGTCTAAACGAGAATTTAAGCCTTTAAATTGGTTGACATATTTTTCTTCAGAACCATAATTGGCTAATGCCCGAATCGTTTTTGCTAATAAGGCGTCGTTTGTAGAAACAGCACCACCATCACCAAGAGCGCCTAAGTTTTTACCCGGATAAAAACTGAATCCGGCTGCATCAGCCAAATTTCCAGTCTTCGTACCATCATATTTTGCTCCTATGGCTTGAGCGTTATCTTCTATTAATTTTAGATTGTGCTTTTTTGTTATCTTTTGTATATCATTAGAAAATACAACTCGACCGTATAAATGAACAATTAATACTGCTTTGGTTTTTGGTGTAATTGCTTCTTCTATTTTCGAAATATCAATATTGTAGGTGCTGATTTCAGGTTCTACTAAAACAGGTACAAGATTGTTGTCTGTAATTGCTAATATGCTTGCAATATAAGTATTGGCTGGAACTATAATTTCATCACCTTCCTGCATAATTCCTAATTCAATATAGGCTTTCAGAATCAGACGAAGGGCATCTAAACCATTTGCAACACCAATTATTTCTCTGCAGCCAATGTATTGACTGAGATTTTTCTCAAATATTTTATTTTCTTCTCCCAGAAGATACCAACCTCTTGATAAAACCTGATGAATACGAGCTTTAATCTCATCATCATGTCTTAAATTAATTTTTTGAAGGTCTAAAAATTTAATCATCTTTAAAATATATTCAATATAAAATTACCTCGTAACATCAAATTTCTTTGCATATTATAAAGCCATACTTGCCATAATCGTTACCATTATAAAGTAAATATTTTGTCTCATTTACTTCAAAAACAGCAGGATATGCTTGCATTTTATCATCATTCATATCACTACCTTTTGGAATGATTCTTTCTTGATTTCTTTGCCAGTTTTCTAAATCATTAGACACCGCCGAAGTTAACCAATATGGATTTTCTTCGGTACCATAACCAAAATACATTTCATACAGATTTTTATTTTTAAACACATAAGGTCTCCCTAAACGATGTTCATTTTTTTCACATTTAAGGAGAGTATTTCCTGATTTGGGAAATTCGTCATGGTTCTGGGATTTTAAATGTCTGATATCATATTTAGGTAATGTTTTGTCTTTACCAGAATCAAAATCAGACCCACCTCCATAAAAAGCATGAAATTCATTATTAATTTCTAATACAGAATGAGCAACTCTAAAGAGCTGTTCATCTTGAGTACGGTCTAAAACTGGTACGTTGAAGCATCTTGTAAAAGTCTTGCCAAAATCATCACTTACTGCAAGTCCTCCGAATACTAAAAATCGCACATTTTTTGGGATTTGATATCCTGCATAATAAAGGTATATCTTACCTTTTAAGCTTAAAACTGCACTTGGAACAACACCATTGTCGTCAAAACACCCAGGAGTACCGACATCTAATACAGGATTATCGCTAACTCTCAAAATATTTGATGGGTCATTTATATCCAAATCTACAAAACCTACTCTTGAGATACCCGAAGCATCTCGAAAGCCACAGAAAACTCTAATTTCATTTTCTAAAACAATCGGAGTAGGTTGCAAAGCTGAATGTTGAAACCAATTGTTAGTATACTTTTGTGCATCAAAAGCACCAATCTTTTCCCAATTCATAAAAAAGTACTTATTTAATTAAAAGTAATTTATTAACGTTTTTAAACATTATAAATATTCTTCAGAAACTTGAAAAGCTTCATAGCTTGTCTTAGAACTTGGTCTTGCAGGAGAACCTACTAATAGCTTTCCATCTTCAGAGTTTTTCACAATGAGAGATCCGCTACCAACAATATTGTCATTTCCTAATGTTATATTATCATTAAAAGTACTGTTTACTCCCAAGAAAGAACTTTCTCCTATAACGCAAAAACCAGAAATTACCACGTGCGAAGAAATATAAACATGGTCTTGAATTTCTGTTCTGTGACCAATATGATTCCCCGACCATAAAATGATATTGTCTCCCAGTTTTACATGATGTTGAATTACATTGTTTTCAAAAATAAACACGTTTTCTCCAACCTGTACATTTCTCCAAACAAAAGCTTTACTGCTGATGTAGCTTGCACAAGTATATCCTTTTGCTTTTGCCTCAAGAAACATTTTTTTTCTGACTCTGTTTAGTTGAACGTACGAAACAGCAACATAAACATCTACTTCACTCGGTGGAAATAAATTTTCTAATTCTTCAAAAGGATAAACAGGAAGTTGATATGGGTTGTTTTCTGTAAGAAATTCTTTATTTACACTAAACCCGATTACTTCGTAAGGAGAATCGTAGGTGAAATACTCGTATGCGATTTCGGCAGTTTCGCCCAATCCTACAATAATTAGTTTTTTTTGTTTTTCCATATTTAATGTAATTTTTTGTATAAAGTTTCTCTTAATACTCCTCTTCCTCCAAAGCTTTCTTTAAAATGGAAAAGCCCTTCGTTGATAAATCTACCCTCATTTTCATTTGCAGTTCCCAAATTGAAGAAGTTGAAACCTTCTTGTTTCCCCCAATCAATAATATAATCGATAATTGCATTAATTGGTCTGAATTCTTGATAACTGTTGTCTTGTGCAATATACTGTGCGTGAATGCTTTTGTTTAAAACAAATATGACGCAACCTGCAATCAAAATATTTTCGTGGTAAGCACCAAATAGTTTAACTTTTTCTTTCCCAACATTATTGCGAAGATTTAGTATAGTCTCAATAGAATGTGTAGGCTGTTTTTGATATTTTTCAAAGAGATTTTTAGATAAAATATCCCAATATCCTTCGAAATCCTCTGTTTCCTGTACCTGTACATTTTTCCAGGCTTTTACAGTATTGTATTTAGTGCCCTTATCATACTGTTTTTTTATAACATCAATAGAAGGTCTTAGGTCTATATATGTTTCGAGCTCTCTATACTTGATCTCAAAACCATAATACCACATTGCATAATCTGTTTCTTCACTAATGGTTTCGTAAAATATTTTGAATGGATTTCTAACAACAATTTCGTCTGCCAATTCTTCTTTGGCAACATTAAGTGTTAAATCTAAAAGCTCTAAAGCGTCTTTAACTCCAATGCCTTTTGATATAATAAAACCACCATATGTACTTCTTGCATGAGAATTTATAATTTTTTTCCCATCCTTGGTAAAAATAATTGCAGGAAGTACTGCCACAATTTTATTTTTTTTCATAAAAAGCAGCGAAAAATCATCTTTTATATTTTGCTCATTATGATCATAGAAAGCTCTGGAATGCAAAAAATTACCATTAATAGCGGTGGTAATAAATTCTTCCCAGTCTTTTCGGAATTCTTCAGTATATTTTATAACTTCCAAAACTTTTGCTGATATTATTTTTTGAACAAGCTATAATCTCTTATATAATCACTTTCATCGTATTCCATGCTTGCAATACACATTTGAACAGCATTGTGGCTGTATTTCATTGTACGCCAACATTGCTTTGGTATATAAACTCCTTTGTCCGGAGAATCTAAGATAAACTCAAATAATTCTCCATCATTTGTTTCAATATTCAAAGTTATTTTCCCTGCCATTGCAATAAGTACTTGCTCCAAATTGTGATGAGAATGAAAACCTCTTACAACATCTTCGGGTGTAAAATACGTCCAGTATATTCTTTTAGGAACAAAAGGAAGTCTTTCTTTTTCAGCAATTGAAATATAGCCAGTAGAACGGTCTCCTGTTCTGGAAAAATCAATGAGTGTTGGTTTTTTATAATTGTGGCTCATAGTTAATTTGAAAATTTAGGTTTTGTCTTATAATTCCAGGTAATATAGAGCTGTTTGATGATGAACTTTCATTCATAATTTCAAAACTGCAAATTTGTTCATTTATATAGAGAATATACCTTTGATTTTCGCCAAAGATTACTTTAAAATAATAATTACCCGCATTCAAAAGTCCACTTGGAATTGCAAAGTCTAAGGTGTAAATCCCTTTTTTTGAGTCTCTATTTTCGCTAAGAATGCAGCCGGTGTGAAAAACCGGAATTTCTTCAAAAGTTAAAAGTTCTATTGTACAATCTAAATTTATATTTTCTCGAACATTATAGAATACTATTTTTCCTGCAATTTCAGAAGAGATAGTAATTAACTCAGTATTTTTAGATTTAATTGAAAATTCTAAAATTTTAATATTTTCGTTCCCGATGCTCTCGCTAATATTGCCGGAAGAATAATAATTTTGGATAAGATTAGAGTTTTTTTGATACTCGTTCACCACTTCTATAATATTTCCAGTAGAGACAACACTACCTTTATCTAATAAAATTCCGTTGTTGCAAAGACTTTTCACAGCCGCCATATTATGACTTACAAATAGAATTGTTCTTCCTTCTCCTTTTGTAACATCACCCATTTTTCCTAAACATTTTTTTTGAAAATCTGCATCTCCTACTGCTAAAACCTCATCAACAATAAGAATTTCAGATTCTAGGTGAGCTGCAACAGCGAAAGCTAACCTTACGTACATTCCGGAAGAATATCTTTTTACTGGAGTATCTATGTATCTTTCAACTCCGGAGAAATCTACGATCTCATCAAATTTTCGGGTAATTTCTTTTTTAGTCATTCCTAAAATAGCACCATTAAGAAAGACGTTTTCGCGACCTGTCATTTCAGGGTGAAAACCTGTTCCTACTTCCAAAAGTGAAGCAATTCTGCCATTGGTATAGATTTTTCCTGTAGTAGGTTTTGTGACCTTACTGAGAAGTTTTAAAAGAGTAGATTTTCCGGCACCGTTTCTGCCAATAATTCCAACGGCATCACCTTGTTGGATTTCAAAATTAATATCCTGAAGTGACCACACATATTCTGAGCCGCCTTTAGTACTTCTATCATTAGATTCTCCTATTTTAAGGTAGGGGTCTTCTTTTCCTCTTACTTTATGCCAAAACCTATTGAGGTCATGAGTTAATGTCCCTGTTCCTACCTGTCCGAGTCGGTATTGTTTCGATATGTTTTCTGCCTTTAGTGCAAGCATGTGTTTAATTTAATATAAATTTTTAATCAACTATTTAGTGATAATTATCATCACTCCTTTAAACAGTGTCTATAAATGATTTTTCAGATTTATTGAAAATAACAATTCCGATTAATAATATAATAATGATAAATATAAAACTAAATAAAAGTCTTGTGATATTAAAATCTCCGGAACCAATAAATCCATATTTAAAACACTCAAAAATAGGTGTTAAAGGATTCAAATCTGCCAAAAAACCGTAACTTCCTAATTGTCGTTTTACTAATGAGGTTGGCAAAATAACAGGTGTAAACCACATGAATAAACTCACCCCAAACCCTAATAATAAAGACAAATCTCTGTATTTTGTAGTAAGTGAGGAAAATATCATTCCTAATCCTAAAGAAAATAAAGCTAAAAAAATAATTAAAACAGGAAAGAAAAATGCCCAAGAATTTGGTTGTACTTCACCTTTGGATATGTAATACGCCAAAACGATCCAAAATAGGAGTAGCTGTATAGCAAGTCGCATGAAACTTGAGATAATTGTAGAAATCGGAGTTACTAGTCTAGGAAAATATACTTTTCCGAACATCCCTGCGTTTCCTGTAAAAACATTTGATACGCTTAGCATTGTAGTGCTAAAATATCCCCAAAGTGTGTTTCCTGCCAAATAAAATAGTATAGGAGGAATGCCATCTGTTGGCAAATTAGCAATGTTTCCAAAAACAAGTGTAAAAACTATAGTAGTTAAAATAGGATTGATGAAAAACCAAAGCGGGCCTAAAATTGTTTGCTTAAAAGACGAAATAAAATCTCTCTTTACAAACATTAAGACCAAGTCACGGTATCGCCATACTTCTTTTAAATTGAGTTGAAATAAAGAGTGATTAGACTCAATAGTTTCTGTCCACTTCTGTTGTGGTTCATTCATTTGTGGGGAATTTTTACAAATTTAAAATAATTAATCGATTTATAGTTTACTGAATCGTGAAATCTTCTTCATATTCAGATAAATGCAGAGTAAATATAATAATATTTATTTTTTTTGAACAAAAAAGCTACTGACTTTAGTCAATAGCTTGGTGTATTTTGTTAAATAATTTATATTATTTAATGACAAGTTTCTTTAAGTATTCCCCATACCCACTTTTACCATATTTCACGGCAGTCTCAAGAAGTTTCTCTTCATTGATAAATCCGTTTCTAAAAGCAATTTCTTCAATACATCCTATTTTAAAGCCCTGTCTTTTTTCGATAACGCTTACAAATTCTGAAGCATCATTTAAAGAATCAAATGTTCCGGTGTCTAGCCAAGCAGTACCCCTATCTAAAACACCAACTTCCAGTTTTCCTTTGCTTAAATAAACATTGTTTACATCAGTAATTTCAAGTTCGCCTCTTGGAGAAGGCTGAATGTTTTTGGCAATTTCTACAACTTCATTATCATAAAAATATAATCCTGGAACTGCATAATTTGATTTTGGGTGCAACGGTTTTTCTTCAATAGAAACAGCTTTGAAGTTGTCATCAAATTCTACAACTCCATATCTCTCAGGATCTGAAACGTGATATGCGAAAACAACACCGCCATTTGGATCGGTCTTATTTTTCAATAAAGTTCCCATTTCTGAACCATAAAAAATATTATCTCCTAAAACCAATGCTGCAGAATCATTTCCAATAAACTGATCTCCCAAAATAAAAGCCTGTGCTAATCCATCTGGACTTGGCTGTACTACATATTCAATATTACATCCGATTTGTGAGCCATCTCCTAAAAGCTTGATAAATCCTGCCTGATCATGTGGAGTAGTGATAATCAAAATATCTTTAATTCCCGCTAAAAGTAAAGTAGATAGAGGATAATAAATCATCGGTTTGTCGTAAACAGGCATTAATTGTTTGCTTACGGCAATGGTAAGAGGGTAAAGTCTGGTTCCGGAACCTCCGGCTAATATTATTCCTTTCATCTTGTGGGTTATTAGTTGTATTGCTTTTCGTAGTATTTCTGATAATCTCCGCTGGTCACATTTTCCAGCCATTCTTTATTTCCCAAGAACCAATCGATTGTTTTTCCTAATCCTTGTTCGAAAGTTACGGAAGGTTTCCAGCCTAGTTCAGAATTTAATTTTGTTGCATCAATTGCATAACGTTTGTCGTGACCCGGTCTGTCTTTTACGTAAGTAATTAATTTTTCAGAATGTCCTGCAGGATTTCCTAACTTTTCATCCATTTGCTTAATTAATTCTTTTACCAAATCAATATTTTGCCATTCGTTGAAACCGCCGATATTGTAAGTTTCTCCTGTTTTAGCATCATTGAAAATTTGGTGGATTGCTTTTGCATGGTCAATTACAAATAACCAGTCTCTTGTATATTTTCCGTCACCGTAAATTGGTAAAGGCTTTTCGTTAATAATATTTGAAATACAAAGCGGAATTAATTTTTCAGGAAAATGATTCGGGCCATAATTGTTCGAACAGTTAGAAACAATAAACGGCATTCCGTAAGTATTTCCGTAAGCTCTTACCAAATGGTCAGAAGCTGCTTTTGATGCCGAATATGGAGATTGTGGATCGTAAGATGTTGTTTCTAAGAAAAATCCTGTCTCGCCCAAACTCCCGTAAACTTCATCTGTAGAAACGTGATAGAAAAGATTTGTTCTCTTTTCATCTGGGAATCTTCCGTGGGTGTGATCTTCGTTTAAAGTCCAGAATTCTTTACAAAGATTCAAAAGATTGGCAGTTCCATTTACATTGGTGTTGATAAATGCCATCGGATCTGTAATACTTCTGTCCACATGGCTTTCTGCAGCCAAATGAATTACTGCATCCGGATTATATTTTTCGAAAACCTTTCTTAATTCTTCAGGTTTTGTGATGTCTGCTTTTTCGAAAACATAATTAGGTTCATTTTCAATATCTTTTAAGTTTTCAAGATTTCCGGCATACGTTAAAGCATCAAGATTGATGATGGTAGATTCCGGATTATTTTTTACAAATTCTCTTACAACATGTGAGCCAATGAAACCGGCTCCGCCTGTAATGATAATGTTTTTCATATTTATTATATGCTTTTTGCCGATAGCTTTGCTTTTGGCGTTTTCAAAATTATAGTTTAAAACTTGATTCTTTTTATTTGACTCTTACTTAATCGTTTTTCTTCCAATACTCTTATAATAAAACCCATTTTGCTCAGGAACTTCCAAAGGATATATATTCCTGCCGTCAAAAATAGCTTTATTATTCATCTTTTTGGCCATTAAATCAAAATTAGGATTTTTAAATTCCGGCCATTCTGTGGCAATGAACAAAGCATCTGATCCTTCCAAGGCATCATACATTGTGTTTGCATAAGATATTTTGTCGCCTAATAATTTTCTTACATTTTCCTCAGCGATGAGGTCGTAAGCAATTATTTTTGCACCTTTTTGAAGAAGTAATTCGATGTTATCTAAAGAAGATGCCTCTCTGATGTCATCCGTGTTAGCTTTGAAAGCCAATCCCCATATAGCAATAGTTTTTCCTTCAATATTCCCCCCGAAATATTTTTCAATTTCTGAAACAAGAATCACTTTTTGAGAAATATTCACTTTTTCAGTAGCTTCTAAAATCTGAAAATTAAAATCATCATCTTTTCCTGATTTAATTAAAGCTTTCACATCTTTCGGAAAACAGCTTCCACCATATCCGATCCCGGGAAATAAGAATCTATGACCAATTCTGTCATCACTTCCCATTCCTAGCCTTACTTTATCTACATCAGCACCAACTTTTTCACAATAGTTGGCAATTTCATTCATAAACGTAATTTTTACCGCTAAAAATGAGTTGGAAGCATATTTTGTAAGTTCGGAAGACTTTTCATCCATAAAAATAATAGGAATTCCGGTATTGGTAAATGGCTGATAAATTTTAGCCATAATATCTTTCGCTTTATCAGAGCTTGATCCTACAACTACTCTTGCAGGATTCATCGAGTCTTCTACAGCAAAACCTTCCCTTAGAAATTCAGGATTTGAAACAACATCAAAATCAATCGTTGTTTTCGCTGCAATAGTTTCTCTTACTTTGTTCGCTGTTCCTACAGGAACCGTACTTTTATTAACGATAACTTTATATTTCGTCATCATTTCGCCAATATCATTAGCTACTTTTAATACGTAAGAAAGATCTGCAGAGCCGTCTTCTCCGGGTGGAGTAGGTAGTGCAAGGTAAATAACCTCGCTTTTATCTAAAGCTTCTCTTAAATTAGTGGTGAAAAATAATCTTTCTGCCTGAATATTTCTCAGGAACATTTCTTCAAGATTCGGCTCGTAAATAGGTACGACGCCGTTTTTCATTCCTTCTACTTTTTTTTCATCGATGTCAACACAATAAACCGAATTGCCAAGTTCTGCAAGGGTAGTTCCTGTAACCAAACCTACATAGCCTGTTCCTACTATTGTTATATTCAAAATATATGTTTTTATAAAATTCCTGACAAAAATACTAAAAATTGTTTCACTGTCTTTTTAAATGAATAATAACTTATTAAATATCATGAATTAAAATGATATATTGTTTTAGAAGGCTTTAGAATTATTGTATTTTTTAAATTTTGTGAAATTCTTATTCTGTTGATTATGAAGTCTGTTTGTATGTTTTATAAAATTGTCATATATTTGCATAAGATTTACGGAAAAAATGAGAAGGCTTCGAAGAGAAAGCCTTTTTTCGTACTGGTAAATCAGCATTAATAATATGGAGTTTAGAAAAAATATTGAAACATTATTGAATGATTTTCTTCAGACGAGAGAAGATTTATTCTTAATTGATTTGAAGTTTTCTGCCGGCGACGATATTACCGTAATCTTGGATGGTGACAATGGTGTTACTGTACAGGATTGTTTGGATGCAAGCCGTGCAATAGAGTTTAATATGGATCGTGAAGAGCATGATTTCAGCCTTCAGGTAATGTCTGCAGGATTAAGCGAGCCTCTTTCTATTCCGAGACAGTTTGAAAAAAATATCGGAAGAGAAATTGAAATTTTGCTGAATGATTCTTCAAAAGTTGAAGGTGAGCTTGCAAAAGTGAATGAAGAAAAAATTACTCTTGTACTGCGTTATCGCAAACCGAAAGAAGTAGGTAAAGGTAAAGTAGATGTGGAGGAGGAAAAAGAAATTCCTTACTCTGAGATAAAGAAAGCATTGGTAGTACTTAAATTTTAAAAGAAAAAAAGATACATGGATAATATAGCGTTGATTGAATCATTTGGTGATTTTAAAGACGAAAAAGGGATCAGTAAAATTGATCTTATGGCGATTATTGAAGATTCTCTTAAAACTTTGTTGAGAAAAAGATTTGATTCTGATGATCACTTTGATGTAATTGTAAATCCTGATAAAGGAGATTTTCAGATATTTTTAAATAAAACAATCGTTGAAGACGAAATGTCTGAAGACGACGATCTTGAGATTGAAATTACGGAAGCGAAAAAAATCGATCCGACTTTTGAAGTGGGTGAAGATTTTACAATGGAAATTCCGGTTGCTCAGTTAGGAAGAAGAAATATTTTGACGCTGAAACAGATTTTAGCAACAAAATTGCAGGAGCATAACAACGCAATGTTGTATGAGCAGTTCAGAGACAGAATCGGGGAGATTGTAATTGGTGAAATTCACCACATCCGTCACAAACATGTAATCTTGTTAGACGATGAAGGGAACGAATTTATCTTACCTAAAGAAAATCAAATTCCTTCAGATTTCTTCAAAAAAGGAGAAAACATCAGAGCTATTGTTGAAACAGTTGATTTTAAGGGTTCAAAACCACAGATTATCATTTCAAGAACAGCGCCGAAATTCTTAGAGAAACTATTGGAATTAGAGATTCCGGAAATTCAGGACGGAACAATTATGCTTAAAAAAGCAGTGAGAATTCCTGGTGAAAAAGCAAAAATAGCAGTTGATGCTTACGACGATAGAATCGATCCTGTAGGAGCTTGTGTTGGTGTGAAAGGTTCTAGAATTCACGGTGTCGTAAGAGAATTAAGAAACGAAAACATAGATGTAATTCAGTGGTCTAAAAACCCTGAGATTATGGTAAAGAGAGCTTTAGGAAATGTTACCATCAATAAAATTGAAATCAACGAGGATACAAACTATGCATTGGTTTATACTCCGGTTGAAGAGATTTCTAAAGTTATCGGTAAGCAAGGACAAAACATCAGGCTGGCTTCTTGGCTTTCTGGATACGAAATAGACGTTTTCAGAGAAGCTAGCGAAGATGATGATGTAGACTTGAGAGAATTTAATGATGATATTGAACAGTGGATTTTGGATGAGTTTAAGAAAGTAGGTCTTACAACTGCAAAATCTGTGTTGGATAAGGATACGGCAAGTCTTTTAAACATGGTAGATTTGGAAGAAGAAACCATTGATGACGTGAAGCGTATCTTGAGAGAGGAATTTGAAGATTAATATTTAGAAATAAATTTTAATAACAGTAAAAGAATACTTTAATTTTAAGAATTAAAAAAAACAGTAAATAATATAGATGCCAAAAATAAGATTAAATAAAGCGGTTAAGGAATTTAACATATCAATGTCTAGGCTGGTAGAGTTTTTACAGTCTAAAGATATTGTGGTTGAAAACAATCCTAACGCTCAATTAGAAGAAGCGGCATATTCTGCATTGGAAGCTGAGTTTGCCAAAGATGGCGAGCAACGTAAAGCTTCCCATGAGGTGGTTATTTCTAAAGTTCCGGAAGAAAAACTGGAAATGGAAGAGAAAAAAGCACCTGAAGTAATAAGAGCTAAAGCTAATACAAAACCAGAAACCAGAATTTTAGGCAAAATTGATCTTGAGCCTAAAAAAGCTGAACCTGCTGCAGAAGAACCAACTCCTGCTCCAGCTGCGCCTGTA
The DNA here is from genome assembly GCF_026460885.1 of Chryseobacterium formosum. Classification (GTDB taxonomy): domain Bacteria; phylum Bacteroidota; class Bacteroidia; order Flavobacteriales; family Weeksellaceae; genus Chryseobacterium; species Chryseobacterium formosus. Next base: position 7,437 of record NZ_JAOVZW010000001.1, on the reverse strand, counting down.
GAAGAAAAGAAAGAAGAGAAAGTAGAAGTGAAGGAGGTGAAAGAAGAGGTAAAAGCTACTAAAGAAGAAGCAGCACCGGTTTCTGAAGTTAAAGCTACTCCTGAAAAACAGGAATTTAAAGTTTTAGATAAAATAGATTTGTCACAGATTGAAGGGAATAGAAACAGACCTGCCAGAAAAGACAAGCCTAAAACAGAAGAGGTAAAAGCAGAAGTTGCTAAACCTGCTGAACCAGTAAAAGAAACACCTAAGCCGGTTGAAAAGCCTGTAGAAAAAGTGGAAGAGAAAAAACCTGAATCTACACCTGAAGAATCTCAGGAGCCTCAGAAAATAGAAACTGTTTATCAGAAGCTTGACGGTCCTAAAATCGTTGGTGAAAAAATTGACTTAACGCAGTTTGCGCCAAAGCCAAATGCAGCCAAAAAGAAAAGAAAAAGAATTGAAAAGCCAGGTGGTCCTAACCAAAATAATGGGAACAACCAACAAGGCGGAAATAATCAAGGCGGACAAAACCGTCCTCAAGGTCAAAACGGCCCAGGTGGAAACCGTCCTCCGGGACAAGGTGGTCCTCAAGGGAACAGACCTCCGGGGCAAGGTGGTCAAAACCGTCCAGGTGGTCCTCAAGGGAACAGACCTCCAGGACAGGGTGGTCAAAACCGTCCAGGTGGTCCGGGACAAGGTGGAAACCGTTTTGGGAACAATAATAGACCTGGTCAAAGAACCATGCCTGTTGAATTAACAGACGAACAAGTTAAAAACCAGATTAAGGAAACGCTTGAGAAATTAACCAATAAAGGAGGTAAGTCTAAATCATCTAAGCACAGAAAAGATAAAAGATCTTACCGTAGAGAACAGGATAATCTTCAGCAAGAAGCAGATGCTAGAGATACTTCACTAAAAGTTACTGAATTTATCACTGTCGGAGAGCTGGCAAGTTTGATGGATGTAAGTGCAACTGAGGTTATTTCTGCATGTTTCTCTCTTGGAGTAATGGTTACGATGAACCAAAGATTAGAAGCCGATACTTTATTGTTGGTAGCTGATGAATTTGGTTATAAAATTGAATTCTCGGATGCTGATCTTGAAGATACAGATTCAGAAGACGAAATCGATACAGAAGAAAGTTTATTACCAAGAGCACCGATTGTTACCGTAATGGGACACGTTGACCACGGTAAAACTTCATTATTGGATTACATCAGAAAAACCAATGTTATCGCAGGTGAATCTGGTGGAATTACTCAGCACATCGGGGCTTACAATGTGAAACTGGAAAATGGTCAGAGAATTACATTCTTAGATACACCAGGTCACGAAGCCTTTACAGCGATGAGAGCGAGAGGAGCACAGGTTACCGATATTGCAATTATCGTAATCGCTGCCGATGACGATGTAATGCCTCAAACAAAAGAAGCTATTTCTCACGCACAGGCTGCAGGTGTACCAATGATTATTGCAATCAACAAGGTAGATAAGCCGAATGCAAATCCTGATAACATCCGTCAGCAACTTTCCGGAATGAATATTTTGGTAGAAGAATGGGGTGGAAATGTACAGGCGCAGGAAATTTCAGCTAAAATGGGTAATAATATGGATCTTTTATTGGAGAAAGTATTGTTACAGGCAGAAATGCTTGAATTGAAAGCTAATCCTGAGCGTGCTGCAAACGGAGTTGTAATTGAAGCATCTTTAGATAAAGGAAGAGGTTATGTGGCAACGATGTTGGTACAAACAGGAACTTTAAAAGTAGGAGATTATGTAGTAGCTGGTAAAAATCACGGTAAAGTAAAAGCTTTGCTTGATGAGAGAGGTAAAAACCTTGAAGAAGCTGGTCCATCAATCCCTGCAACGATCTTAGGTTTAGACGGAGCACCTACTGCAGGTGATAAATTCCGAGTTTATGCTGACGAAAGTGAAGGTAAAGCGATTGCAAACAAGAGAGAGCAGTTACAAAGAGAATTATCAATCAGAACCAAGAAACATACGACGCTTGAAGAATTGGGTAGACGTATTGCCTTAGGTGAATTCAAAGAATTGAATATTATCCTTAAAGGTGACGTGGATGGTTCTGTGGAAGCACTTTCTGATCAGTTACAGAGATTGTCAACAGAAGAAATCAGTGTTAAAATTCTTCACTCAGGTGTTGGACAGATCACTGAATCTGATATCAACTTAGCGGCAGCATCTGATGCAATTATCATCGGATTTAACGTAAGAGCTGGAGCAAATGCTAAAGAACTTGCAGACCGTGAAGAAATCGAGATCAGAACATATTCTATTATCTACAAAGCGATTGACGAAGTAAAAGAAGCGATGGAGGGAATGCTTTCTCCGGAAATTCAGGAGCAGGTTATCGGTAACGTAGAAATTAGAGAAGTATTCAAGATTTCTAAAGTGGGGACTATTGCAGGTTGTATGGTTCTTACCGGAAAAGTAACAAGACAGTCTAAAGTAAGATTACTAAGAGACGGTATTGTGAAATTTGACGGTGAACTAGAAAGTTTGAAACGTTTCAAAGACGACGTAAGAGAGGTTACAAAAGGCTACGAATGTGGTCTGAACCTTAAAGGTTACAACGACATCGAGCAGAACGACATCCTTGAAGTATACGAGGAGGTTGCTGTGAAGAAGAAATTGAAGTAATTTAATTTTGTTAATATATAAAATCGCCCGCATCTTTGATGCGGGCGATTTTTGTTTTTAAGCTTTGAATTTGTTATAATTTTTGCGATAGATTAACAGTTAGTTTGTCATTGACTTCGTCGAATCTTCGATTTCCGGAGGAATCTCAGCGATGACAAACTAATGATTTAAGTTTAGATTCCTACCGGAATGACAAACAACTTTGTGTTAAATAATAAAACCTATCATATTTAAGCAGTCGGATTTTCCGCATTCCCTGAAACCGAACTGTCAGTTCTGTTTACAAGCAGTTTATTATACTGATCTGTCAATGCATTAAGCTGGTTGATAACGGTAGCATAAGGTGAAGGCGGGGTTTCTACCAAGAGATGAAGTGTATCTATTCTGTCTCTCAGTGCATAATAGGCAACATTTGTTTCTTCTCTTTTCAGTTTAATGGTTTCCGGGCTTGCATCGCCATATTCCTGAGTTCTTGAAAGATATTTTGTATTAAACTCTTCATTGGAAGTTTTCAACTCATAAACCCATTCTGTGAGGTTAAATGTTGAAATAGCTGCAATGAGTTCGGGCTTGTTTTCCCAGTCGCGGATGATGTTGTTGATGGTAGCAGTTTCTGCCTGATAATTGAGGCGGGCGATACTGCTTCCGTATAGATTCATATTGTCCAAAAGAAGCTGTGCATTTTTTCGCTTTGTAATTTCAAAATGATAGGTCTGAGAAAGCAGAAAATAATTTAAGCCGGTAACGGCTGCATCCCTTCTTTCATCAATAAGTAGAAGCTCCTGAGTTTTTTCGCTGGCTAAAGCTTTTTTATAAAGCGATTCCAGTTCGGATATTTTATTTGTAAAAGTGCTAAGTTTTACATCAATCCCTAGCTGTGTAGGATTGTTCAGGTTAATAATTCCCAAATAGTCTTTTACGTACTGCAGATATTCTGCGTTTCGAAGTAATTTTAGTTCAATTGCGTTCATATTTTTTTAAAATTTGTTTTTTTAGTTAACGGAGATATCTGCTGCATATTGCGGTACACATTCCCTGCTTCCGGAAATCTTCCTGCAGCGTGCATGGAACTTTCCCGGTTACCGGAAAACCTGCTGCAGGATGCAGGAAGCTTTCCGGAGAGGAGGAAAGCTATTTACTTCCCTGAGACTGGTTTTTCCAGTATTCTACCTGCTCTTTCAGCTCTTTTATCCGCTCTTCGTATTGCTCGATAAGCTTATCCGAATTATTAATAGCTGCATAATTTTGAGCTATTGCAACCTTATTATCACTCTGATTAACTGTTATACTGTCTCCACTTAAAAAATCAAGAACGCTCACGTCTAATACTTTTGCCATCTCTTCTACCTGAGAAAAGCCGGGCTTGCTTTTGTCGTTCTCAAAATTAGAATAGGTCTTTTGCGAAACGTTTAGCATCTCGGCAAGATATTCCTGCGTAAAGTTTTTGTTGATTCTCGCTTTTTTCAGCTTCTCTCCCAGTGTCATAATCGAAGTATTTTTTTCAAAAGTACATAAATTTTCTTTTAGAAAAATAATACGGAAACCAGTAATTTTCTTCTCATTATTTTTAGAATATTTGTCACATATTTGTGGAGTTAAGAAAAATTGATATATTTAACCCTTTAAAAACAAATGACAATGAAGAAAAATCTATTTCTCAGGCTCTGCCTGATTCTTTTGGTCGCACTTACCATCTCTTCCTGCAGGACAGATCACCTCAACGAAAACGAAACTTATAACAACAGCGCAAAGTTTCAGCTTACCTCAAAGAGGATTTCTCTGGATGAAAGTAAACACAGAAGCATGCTTCTTCCTGAAATCGAAAAGGCAGAAGAGGGGCTTAAAAATTCTAAAACGAATATCAACGGAAAGGTAATCAACTATGGTAACGGAGTTTCTATAGATACCGATGAAGTGATCTATATCGAAAACGGACCGAATTTTCACACGTACACTTTTATTATTAAAAGAGAGAATACACCGGAAGACGCACCTCTTGAAAACTTGTTGCTAGTGCCGAAAACTGATGGAGGCTATAAAGAGTTTTTGGTAACCTACAATTTTACTCCTCAAGAAAGAGAGAAAGTAAGAAACGGAGAGCCGGTAAATACCAACGGAAAAACGACAATTAGCGAATTGGCAAACGGAAGTTTTAATAGTGGTGGACAATTGGCAAAGATGACCTGCAATTGGAATGAGGAAACTATTTATGTGACCTGTAGTGACAATGTGCATAATGCCTCAAATGTAAGTCAGTGGCCAAAATGCAAAGCCGATACGCCACCTGGTGTTTACACAATAATTACGGGAGGTTGCAACATGGAGGAACTTCCAGAAGTGATCGATTATCCTGGAGGTCCTGGAGGTTCAGGAACAGGACCGGGAGGAAATGGCAACACAGACCCGGGAACACCACCAGACTGTACCACGGTAGCCAATAATCCCAGTGAAGTTGGGATTACGAACCCGAACGGGTGTAGTACTGGTTTTCCTACACAACCGAGTGATATGCCGCCATCAAAAGTAAATCCTTGTGAAAAAATTGTTGCTGAAAATAATAAGGCAAAAGAATTCTTGGCAAAGCCTAAAGCCAGTGGAAGATTAGCTGAAGTAAAAGTAAATATTAGTACAAATTCTAATGAAAAATCTTTTTCATTGGGTGTAGATTCTAATGGTAACGAACAGGTAACTCCTATTTTTGAAGATTTTTCCGGAACACACGTTAGTATAGTGGCACAAAGTCCCAATTTCAAAGTAAAAGCAGGTGTACATACTCACCCTAATGTGGAATTTGCGGGACCCTCAGCCGCAGATGTATACACGTTTATTGAGGCCAATAAAATAAACAATGATTTTGATCATTATTTTACAATAGCCTATGAAGGAAGTGAATATGTATATACAATTACAGATCAGTATCTTTTTGATAAATTTAAAGAAAAATACCCTCCAAATACATATCTTGACTCTGATACAAAGATATGGGATGCAGGAGAAAAGATTGGTATTACTTTTTATGAAGTATTTAGATCATTTAGAAAACAAGGCAAATCTAAAAATGAGGCTTATGAACTTGCGATGGCATTTGTTTTGAAAAAGTATAATTCAGGGATTGGACTAAGTAAAAAAGATGCCAATGGTGATTTTAAACCTATTTTTGTTGAAGAACTGAAAGATCCGAATAATCCTAAAAAATCAATCTATAATAAGACAGATAACTGTAATCTTTAAAATTAAAAAAAATGAAAACCTTATATAAAATATTATTTTGCTCATTTTTATTTGTAAGTCTAAAAATGTCAGCGCAACTAGATACTTTAAATTATATGAAGCAATTCGAAGCTAATAAGGCTCAGTATATCAATCAGCCTTTTTCAAAATTGCTAAATAATATGACGCAAATACAACCTATCTCAGTTTGGGCAGGTATAAACGCAAAAAATATAAATGTGACTCCTTTTTCACAATTTTTATTTTGTGAGATGGATGAATCCTTTTCAAGTAATATTATATTGGTAATTGTATGGGAGACTCCTTTAACAGCATCAGAAACAGATTTTTATGAAAATAAAAATAGTTTTTATTTCACAGATGATGAAAGAAATTATTATGGGGGTAAGATTGTAAAGGATATACGTGTTTATAAATAATGAGGACTTGTCTAAAAATATTTTTAGTTTTTAGCTTTATTATTTTATCATATAAAGTCAACGCTCAGATTGACACTCTAAACTATTTGAAACAATTTGAAGCTAACAAAACTCAGTATATTAATCAGCCACTCTCTAAGCTCTTGCAAGATATTATTAAACTACAACCCCAAAGCTTATATACTCAAATAAGAGGATGTAATTATGATAGTCAACTTTATTTTACTGACGTAAATAAAAAATTTGGAAGTCGTTTTAAAATTAATATTGTATGGAAAAGCTCTCCTTTTTATGAAAGTGAAAGAATAAACAATTTAAATGAATTGTCTAATTTTAAAGAATTAGAATATGTATATAAAAAGTACATTATAAAAAATATAGAATTTAATTATAATGCAGATTTTTACATTTCTCATAATGCAGCCAAAGCAATAAAAGATGATGATCCATATATCCATCTAAATACATATCTAGAAAAATATAAAAAAGATCATTTAATCAATAGACCATTTTTTGATTTTATCTGTTGGGCTAAACCCATACAGATTAAAAGATTACGAAATATATTTAGTAAGCCAAAGGCTGCTGCTTTACAAACAGAATTCATTGTTGTTAATCCTTATTATAAAAATAAGAAAGCAAAAATTATTGTTGATTGGGACTCTCCAATTCCTTTAAATCAAATACAAGAATATAAAAATAAGAATGGTAATCGTTTTAGTAGTAATGAACGGAATTTGTTTGTAGATATTATTGTAAAAGATATTAGAATTTATAGGAGATGAAATAATACTATCGTGATTCAGCTTATTCCTGCAGAACCGAAGACTTACACAACGAAGAAGCGCAACAACAAACCCAACTGCGGCTTATTTCCCAAAGAATTTCCCTAAGTGAAGCCAAGCACAGAAGCCAGCTTTTGCCCAATCTTGAAAAGGCAGAAACAGCGATAGAGAAGAAACAGCTCAATGTGCAAGGTAAATTGGTAAACATCTGAAACGGAGTTTCTATAGATACTGATGATGTGATCTACATAGAAAACGGACCGAATTTTCACACCTATACTTTTAAAATCAAAAGAGAGAATGCCCCGGAAACTGCACCTCTTGAAAACTTGTTGCTAGTGCCGAAAACTGATGGAGGC